>JADJSY010000040.1 GCA_016711435.1 Lewinellaceae bacterium | reverse complement strand
CGCTTTCAATGGTACTATTTCGGCTATGTGCTGCTGACGGCCTGTTTTATTTCCACACATCTCGGACACGGGTTTCAGTATTTGTGGCGCGATTACCCCCGGTTGCAATTTATCGTACCGGCTACGCTCAATATTTTCCGGCTCATTTTCGGCATCTGGTTTTTTCGCCTGTATTTCGAGATTCCAAAGTATGCCCGGCATTTTCATTTATTCCTGAATATCACCATCGGGCTTTTCCTGCTGACCCCTGTTTTGCAGGTGATTTATGCCCTTTGGCGCCCGAAAGCAGAAATTTATGAGACCCTGATGTTTTACGGGTATCTGTTTTTTTGCAGCTACCTGGTGTTTTTCAGCTTAGTCATTCTTGCCTGGGCGCTTCGGGAAATTTTTTCCAAACGGCGTACGCGTTCGACGGCGCTTTTCATCGTGGTAGCGCTCAACTTTGTGGGGTTGGCCACCACCTCGCTGCAATACCTGGGATACAATTTATTGGACTTGTCGCCGGATTACCTGTATGAAAATAAGTTGATTTTCACCACCCAGACCTTCTATATTCCCGTCCCGGTCATGGCTGCTTTCTTTTTTGAAATACTGCTGGTATTCAATTTCTCCATGCGGAAATACATCCGTTTATTTGAAAAAGACCAGCGTGCACAACTAAAAATAGCGAAAGCCAGGGAAGAAGGGTTAAATGCGCTGATTCTCGGCGTGGAAAACGAACGCCGCCGCATCGCCCGCGACCTGCACGACGGCGCCTGCGTACACCTGGCCGCCGTCAATATGCAATTGGATTCCCTGCGCGAAAACCTGACCGATCAACCCGAGTTGTCGGCCAGACTGGCGGATATTACCGACGATATTGAACAAACCTACCGGGAAGTACGCGGCATTTCGCACGACCTGATGTCGAAAGCCCTTGAAAAAACGGACCTCCAGGTAGCGCTGGAGGACCTGGTGATGCGTTGCAGGCAGGCGCAACCACGTCTGGACATTCAGTTGTATACCCAGTTCCGACCGGAAGAAGTGAGCGGATTGGCCAAAATTCACCTGTACCGCATCATGCAGGAATTGCTGGGCAATACGCTCAAACACGCTCAGGCGAAACAGGTCAACGTACAATTGTTGGAAGACCGGGGAAATCTGCTGATTACAGTAGAAGATGACGGCAAAGGGTTCGATCCGGCCGCCAACGAGCAGTCGGAAGGCATCGGACTGACCAATGTCCGCACGCGGGTAGAAGTGCTGCGTGGCACTTTTCACCTGGAATCCAAGCCCGGTCGGGGTACCTTTATCAACATCGAAGTGCCGATGGAGGCTACTCGATCCATAGATCATGTTGCTTGAGAAACTCGCCTACTTCATAACGGCTGGAAGCGCCGGTTTTGGCCCTGATATTTTTGATATGGCTTTCTACGGTGTCCTCGCTGATAAAAAGGCCGGCACTGATTTCACGAATAGCCGGGCCTTTGGCATATAGCCTCGCCACTTCTACTTCGCGGGGCGTCAACACCGATTTCGGCAGTTTGGGAGAAGGCTGCACCACCGCCTGTATCATCTCGTGCAGCGCCGTCCGGTCGAGGTAATAATGTCCGCTTGCCACCTGCTGAATAGCCTGAAGCAGTTCGTTTTTGCTGATTTCTTTGGAAACGTAACCCAGGGCGCCTTTTTGCAGCGACTCGCGGATCACAGACATGTCGCAACTGACGCTCAACATGAGTACCCCGATGGAGGGAAACTCTTCGCGAATCAGGCGGCAGGTTTCACCGCCGTCCAGCGTTTTTCCCCGGAAAAAATAGTCTAAGAGCATGACATCCGGCGCTTCGTCACGGCTGCGCTCCAGTGCCTCTTCACCGCTGCGCGCACTCCACACGACTTCAACAATATCGCGGACATTGCTCAGCAGGGCATTCAGGCTTTCGATAAATAATTCCTGGTCATCCACCAGGGCGATACGGATCGGTTGGGTTATTGGTTCGGGCATAGCGTTTCATTTTTCTGTGCGAATATGCCATTTTTTAATTAAACGGTAAAAAAAGCGTACAAAGAGGGTACTTTTGCAAACTTTTAATGGTTAAATGGTTTGAAAGGTTTGATGGTTGGAAAGGTTTGATGGTTGGAAGTGGTAACCTAAGCCAAACGTTAAACTTCTAACCATCAAACCTTCCAACCATCAAACTATCCAACCTTTCCAATATGACACTTCGTTATTGTGCGCTGCTGCTGTTGTGCTGCTTCTTATGGGCTTGTAAAAACGAACCCAAGCTGGTCGTCGATTCCCAGGCAGGCCAGGACCCTCAATTGGTCAAACTGAACGCATTGGTAGAGAACGACCCCGGAAATGATTCCCTGCTGTATCGCCGCGCAGCGGTCTACTACCAGCTCGATGCCTATGATGAAGCGATCCGGGATTTGTCGGAGGCGATTCGGATTGACTCCATGCAACCCGCTTATTACCACTTGCTGGGTGATGCTTTGCTCGATTACGCCCGTCCGGGAGATTCCAAACGCGCCGTTGATGTCATGGAACTGGCCGCACAACGTTTTCCGGAACGATTTGCGACGCTGTTGAAACTCAGCGAATTCCAGCTCATCATCCGTCAACACAGTGATGCGCTGAAAACGATCGACCACATCCTCCAGCGCGACCCGCAAAATGCGGAAGCCTTTTTTATGGCTGGAAGGGTGGCGCTGGACAAAGGCGATACGACCAACGCCATCGCTTCGTTGCGAAAATCAACCCAGTTCGACGCCGCCCACCTCGACGCCTGGATGTTTTTGGGGCGCATCTTTGTCAATCGCGACAATCCCACCGCTATTCAGTACTTCGACAATGTATTGCGCCTCGACTCCACCAACCTGGAAGCCCGGGAGTATAAAGGTATATTTTACAAAAGAACGGGCGACTTCGACAAGGCTTTTGACGTGTACAAAGACATCATTGTCCGCAATCCGGATTATTCCAACGCCTATTTCGATCTGGGGGTCATTTATCTGGAACTGGATTCCCTCGATCAAGCGTACAGCAACTTTGATATTGCTACCAAAACGGATCCTTTATTTGTAAAAGCCTATTATTACCGCGGTTTATGCTCCGAAATGAAAGGAAATAAGGAAGCCGCACTGGCCGATTACAAACAGGCCAACGGTATGTCGCCCGATTATAAAGAAGCAAAAGAGGCCCTGGCGCGACTGGGCGTGAAGTAAAAAGGCAAAACATGAGTCATCCCGAATTTTGGCGCAAAGACTGCGGAGCAGTCAAATCTGTAATTTAAACACATAGGCACATAGAAAACATAGTTAAGAGTACTCTCGCTATGTTTTCTATGTGCCTATGTGTTTAAATTACTCTATGGGTGTTGTAGAGTTAATTTGACTGCTCCGCAGTCTTTCGCGCCAAAATTCGGGGTGACTCATGTTGTATTGTAAAGAAATTATGCCGCCCTTTTTAAGCCGCGTCCGACTTGTATCTTTGCGCCGCTTCAAAACAGCATCACATCACCAACAACATCTGACACATTGGGAATCAAAGCATTTGCGCCGGCCAGCATCGGTAATGTAGGCGTGGGATTTGACATTATGGGCTTGTGCCTCGAACGGCCCGGCGACGAAGTAGTCGCCCGAAAAAGTGAAACGCCGGGACTGCGCATCACCAAAATAACCGGCCACGGCGGACGGCTTTCCAGCGACATCGACAAAAATACTGCCGGCGTCGCAGCGCGCAGCCTGCTCGAACACCTCGGAGAATCGGGCCGCGGCATCGAACTGGAAATACACAAAAAAATGCCTTTCGGCAGCGGTCTGGGTAGTAGCGCGGCCAGCGCAGTGGCGGCCGTAGTGGCCGTCAGCGAACTGCTCCGCACGGGTTTGAGCAAACGCGAACTGCTGCACTTCGCCTGCCTGGGCGAACAAGTCGCTTCAGGTAGTTACCATGCCGACAATGTAGCGCCCTCGCTCATCGGCGGCATCGTACTGATCCGCGACAGCGCCACGCTCGATGTGCACAGATTGCACGTTCCAAAGGGTTTATACGTAGTGGTGGTATATCCGAAAGTAGAAATTCTGACCAAAGAAGCCCGCGCTATTTTAAAGCCGGAGGTGACGCTGAAGCAATACGTTTCCCAGAGCGCTAATGTGGGCGGTTTCATTGTAGGCTTGTACAACAGCGATATTGCACTGATCGGGCGCAGCCTGCGCGACGACATTATTGAACCGCAGCGTGCAGCGCTCATTCCAGGTTTTTACGACGTCAAATCTGCCGCCCTGTCCCGCGAAGGGGTGCTGGGATGCAGCATTTCGGGTTCGGGGCCTTCGGTTTTTGCCCTCTGCGCCAACAGCCTCGCCGCCGAAAGCGCAGGGCTGGCCATGCAACAGGCATTTGCGGCACATAAAGTGGAAAGTGAGATTTTCCTGTCGCCGATCAACCAGGAAGGAGCTACCATTTGTTGAAGTCCGCGAAGTGCGAGGTGAAGTCCGTAGAGTACACCGTTCCATGTTTGGCTCTCCTAAACATGAAACAGTGTACTCTACGGACTTCGCACTTCGCACTTCGCACTTCGAACTAATTTTTTGACTGCTTTGATGGGGATAGCAATACATTTTTTTTCCATGTAGCCCATCATTTCGAGCACCAGGGATTGTGCACTTGGGTCGAGTGCTGCAAATTCTTTGCCATACACATGGTAAATGGCTTTTTCCTTGACAGCGCGCACTTCATCCGGAATATGCGACATAGAGCGCTCCACCTGGCGTTCTTGCCATTGGCCGCGGAAAGTAGAGAGCCGTTCGGTAATGATCGCTTCCGCTTTTTTGCGTTCTTTTTCCCGGGATGCAAGGTTTTCGTCGGCAATCGTTTTCAGTCCTTCCAATTCAATAAATTGAACAGGGAAGGCGGTCACAATCTTTTTGTCCACGTTATTGGGAACGGAGAGGTCGACCACCACCTTTTTGGAGGTATCGCCCTGTAGTAACTGTTGATAAATGTCGGGCGTAACCACCGCCTTCGCAGCGCCTGTGCAAACCACGAGGCAATCAAAACCCTCCGAATAGTGCCGCAATGCATCGAGGGGTAGCGCCTTGCCTTGCAACGTATTGGCAAGCGTTTGGGCGTTTCTGAGGCTGCGATTGAAAACGGTAAAGTTTTTATATCCGCTTTTAACTAAAAACTTGGCAAATAAAGTATTGGTCTGGCCTGCGCCCACCAGTAATATACGGTTGTTTCGATCAGCCGCTGCAAGCTGCATCGCGGCGAATGCCAAAGCCACCACGGAAACGGCTTTTTGGCCGATAGCCGTCCGGCTGTAAATTTCTTTGGCCGTTTCGATGGTAAAACGCATCAGAAGCCGCAGGTGATCGCCGGTGAGTCCGGCTTCGCGGTTGCGGTCGTAAGCCTCCCGGAGTTGACGGATGATTTCGCGTTCGCCGATCACCAGGCTATCCATAGAGGCCGCCACTTCCAGCCAGTGGCGCACCGCATCTGCGCCGTGCAACATGCGCATTTGTCCGCCGATCATTTCTGTTTCATCTGCTGACAAATCTGGCCGAATACTGCTAACAACCTCATTTGCAATGTTTTCTGCAACAGTTTCCCGGCTGTAAAACAGGAAAACAACCCGGTTGCAAGTAGGCAGGTACAACATGTCCTCCCAATTAAAACGATGCTTCAAACCGTTCAAAAGTGAAAAAGCATGGTCTTCCAGAACCAGTTTTCCAATGGTTTCCAAGGTTGCGTTCCGGTGGGTAAGCGTAAGAATATGATAGCCGTCGAGCATGGCGTAATGTATCTTTAAGAGGGTGTCTTTTAATATCAGACGGGCACAAAAGTAATTCGGTGAAAGTAATTCGCCGGCATCCCGCCACTGTCATACCATTGTCAAACGACAAACGAACAAAAATCTGGAAGCTGTCTAATCAAAGCCGCTACCTTTGCAGGATGATGACGGACAAACTTCGGGCCTATTTTGCACTACACTTTTGTGTACTGATCTGGGGATTCACGGCGATTCTGGGTAAGTTGATTTCTTTGCAGGCGCTGCCGCTGGTGTGGTGGCGGGTATTGTTGTGCTGTGTGGCTTTGGTATTGTTCATGCCCCGGGCACAAATTAAAGGGGTTTCCAAACGCCAGTTTCTACGCCTGTTCGGTGTGGGTATTCTGGTCGGCATCCATTGGTTGTGTTTTTACGGAGCCATTAAAATTGCCAATGCTTCTATCGGAGTGGCCTCTATGGCGACCACCGCTTTTTTTGCCGCTCTTGCCGAACCGGTCTTTATGAAGCAAAAAATAAAATGGTACGAACTCGCACTGGGCATCCTGATCCTGCCAGGGATGTTGCTGATCGCGGGGTCTATCGACTGGACCATGCGCGCCGGACTGGCACTGGGTATTCTGGGCGCTTTGCTCGCCGCAGTGTTTACGGCATTGAACAAAAGAATTCTGGAAAACGACCCTTCACCACCCCTCACGATGAGCCTGGTGGAACTTTCCGGCGGATTGGCCGTGACCTCTGTCGTCATGCTCCCTATGTTGTGGTATAACCCGGAAATGCCCGTTCTGTTGCAGGGTTGGGACTGGTTGTGGATATTGGTGCTGTCTTTGGTGTGTACTTTGCTGCCGTATTACCTGACTTTGCAGGCCATGCGGTACCTGACGGCATTCGCCACCAACCTGACCATCAACCTTGAACCGGTTTACGGTGTTCTACTGGCAGCGCTGCTGTTCCGCGAGGACAAAGACCTGGGGCCGCACTTTTATATCGGTATGGCCATTATCCTGCTGGCAGTATTCGGCCATCCGTTTTTGAAAAAAATATTTGAAAAAAAAGCGCCGGCTACTGTGCCGGTTTCCTGAACTATGTTGCTCAAATGGCTTTTCACACTCCTGGCTATTATTTGGCTGTATCAGGCATTGCGCCCCATGCTGGCGTCTATCTTTTCCGTGACGCCTCCTCCACAACGCCCTTATTACCCGCCGCCACCGCCGCCTGTAAAGGAGAAAAAATCTGATGACAATGACGGAGATTACATTGATTATGAAGAAATTAAGTGATTTAGTTATCCGTTATTAGTTATCTGTTATCAGTGGTGGTAGTGGGCCATCGGTACTAATCTCAGGCATTCTTTATTGTGTAGCCCAGCATTAGTACCGATGGCCCACTACCACCACTGATAACAGATAACTAATAACGGATAACTAATATCAGATAACCAAAAAAATGAAAAAACTACACGACGACCCCTCCCTCGTCATTTACAATAAAGCGCCCGGTATGCCCGTACAGGCCGACAAGACCGGCGACGTTTCCCTGCTGGAATTAGCCGAAAAATACGCCAAACGTACGCTGCATCTGGTACACCGCATGGACCGTCCGGTGAGCGGCGCCATTCTGCTGGCCAAAACAAAAGCGGTGATGACCGCCCTGACAGAGCAGTTCAGGAGCCGGCACATCGACAAGGAATACTTAGCCATTGTGCAAGTGATGCCGCCGCAGTCGGAAGGAACGCTGGTACATTACCTGCGAAAAAACGAAGCCAAAAACATTTCCGTCGCTTTTCCCGAAGAACAGCCCGGCACCGAACGCGCCGAACTGCACTACCGCGTGCTGGGCAGCAGCGAGCGCTTTCATCTGCTTCATATTCAATTACTTACAGGCCGACACCACCAGATCCGCGCGCAACTGGCCGCCATCGGCAGCCCCATTCGCGGCGATGTAAAATACGGTTTCAAACGCTCGAATAAAGACCGCTCCATCGGGCTGCATTCCTGGAAACTGTCATTCGAACACCCGCACAGCGGGGAAACGTTATCCGTGGTTGCGCCCTTACCGGAGGAGGTGGTGTGGCAGGCGTTTGCGGGGGTGCTCGCGGAGATGGGTGAGATGGAACACGGATTGAAGGGATGAGACACGGATTTTTTTCAATCTAAGTTAATTCATTGCCTAATTTACCCAAACCGGAAAATCTGGTCGGTTTTTTGTTTACAGTTCCATTGTATGGGGAGGAAGAAATACAACTTTTATCCCGATCGATTTATGTTCCGTTTCCTTTTTGCATCCGGCATTGCGCTGTTTCTATTTATTACAACGATAGCGGCCCAAAATTGCCCGCCGCCTGCCAATCCTCAGGCCATTTACGTGTTCCCCTACGAGGCATACTATTCTTTTACCCTTTCCGGCGCTACCTCCGGATTGGCGGAAATCGTGCCCCAGGGTCAGCCTTTCGACAATGCTGTTGCCATGGCGATTTTTGATAGCCGTGTCTATTTTCAGTCGCTGACGCCGGCTACTACTTATACCTGGCGGGCCCGCTCCTACTGTACGAGCGGCGGCCTGAGCGACTGGACGCCGGTGTACACGTTCACTACGCCGCCGCCTTGTCCGCCGACAACGGCGATGCCTTTCGATTCGGATATCACGCTTACATTCCCGGCTCCGTCGAATCCGAATATCAGTTACTACAATTGCGGTGCATTGACCAACGGAAGCGGCTACGTGTTCACTTACGTGGCGCCTTTCCCGGGAAATTACCGGCTGACGATTCTGGAATCAGATGGTGGCGCGGTACAAATGGGTACCAGGCAAATTGAATCGGGCGATTATTGCCGCGAATCGCTCAATTGCGTGAGTTCCAACAGTGAAGCGGGTGTTTTTACCGAATTTTACGGGGTCAGTGCCGGGAGTCGGCTGATCGTTGGATTTTCTGCCGCCCAAGGTGGAAACGCCGTGCGTAAAGTGCGGCTGACTTATACCCCCTGCCCGACGCTCCCCGATTTTGCATTGGTAGTAGATACCATCCGGCCGAATTCCGTACGATTGTACAGTGCTGCGTCCCAAACGGATATAGAAGTGATTCCCGATACGGAAACGTTCAGCGGCGTTCCCGACGTTACAAATGCCGGCGGCTTTGTGACGTTTGACAACCTGACGTCCGGCGCTCGCTATCGCTGGCGCGGACGGAACAATTGTGGAGTAAATATCGGCCCATGGGTGGAAGGCCCCGCTTTTACAACGCCGTATGCCTGCGACAGCATTCCCTTGCTGCGCTGCGATTCTTTATATCCCGGCTTCCTGTCGGGCGTGGGCACACAAAAAATGTTTCGTTACAAGCCCATCTATTCCCACGAATTATTGGTCACATACCAGTTTTCAGATGACCCGCAATACACGATGACGCTTGCAGTGCGCGATTCGGCGCTGGGCGATTGTTTTGATCCGAACTGGACCGTGAATGCCTGGCCCACTTATCTCTGTTGCAGAAACGATACCGCCACGCTTCACCTCGGCTATCTGGAAGCAGGTAAAACGTATTACCTGTATGCCGATAAATTTGCCAGGGATGCCATGTCGGGTACCATAAAATGGCACTGTGCAAGCGCCTGTCCGGCTCCGGGCAACCTGACCTCGACGGTGACAGGCGCCAACGCGGCCACTTTGCATTGGCACAACAACGAAGCCACCGACCAATGGCAAATAGAGTTACAAACAGATCCGTTTGCCTTCACTGGAACGCCGCAGTTCGGCGGTACGGGCGATGTATTTACTGCGACGAATTTGCTTGCCGATACCTTTTATTACTGGATGGTTCGGAATATTTGTCCCGGAAACGGCGCGGGAGAATGGTCGGATATGCGCAGTTTCCATACGCCTGTAAATTGTGCGGATGCGCCGGAAATCACCTGTGGCGTGGCGGTTCAGGCAATCAATTTTGAAAGTTACAGCTCGCTCAGCGTATGCCCGAACGATAACGGGGGAACCGAACGTTTTTACCGGTTCACGCCCGGAATTTTCCGGCGAATACCTGCTGCAATCTTTTGAATCCCAATTCGTTGGCCGCGCCTTCAAAGTCTGGACGCCGGATTGCGCTGCCAATACCGGCTGGACCTGCATCAACAACGGTTCGCCGACTTCGTCCATGGGCGTGCTGACGGGCGGCCAGACCTATCTGATCGTGCTGGATTTTCCCAATTATGCGGACTATCCCGATTTGAACGTCTTTTTTGTTATTCTTTGCCCGACAGCCTGTCCTGAACCAACGGATCTAAGCGCCGGACTCACGAGCGGTTCCGTTGAATTGAACTGGACCGGCCAGCCCAATCAGGTGGGTTGGGAAATTGAAATACAGCCCGTCGGAACGAATTTTACCGGCGTGCCCAATTATTTCAGCAGTCAGAACAGCCTGTTGCTCACTACCTTGGCGACTTCAACACCGTACCAATGGCGCGTTCGCGGTGTGTGCGGAGCGCTGGGTACCAGTTTCTGGACACCTGGTGCAAATTTTCTTACGCTTCCCAATTGCAACGCCTATCCGGCGCTCGGTTGCGAACAGGAAATCACCCTGCATTTCCCGGAAGGCCAGGGCTACTGGAGCAACCTGCCCGCCTGCACCGATGGCATGTTCGGCCAGGAACATATCCTGCAATTTACTACGGACGGACCGACGCGGTATATTGTCTTGCCCGGCCAATCTTCTTATTTCGGATTTTACCTGAAAAAAGCGGGCAGCAGTGCCTGCGAGGATGTAAACGGCTGGCAATGTGTGGGTAATAATCTCAATTCGGGTTTTATTGAATTGAATAACCTGATGCCGGGCGCTACTTATTATCTGCTTTGTAAAAAACAGTGGTATTTCCCGGCAGATTCCCTCCGGCTGAGTTTTCACTGTTCTCTGCCATGCCCTGTGCCGGGTGATCCGCAAATGACTATTTTAGGATTTCCCGGCCCTTCCTATGCCGTCAATGTGCAATGGGATGGCGGCAACGGCCCCTGGACCTACCAGGTCGGGCTGCGCAAACCCGACGGCAGCGAACTCCTGCACAATGAACCGAGCTGGTCGAGCGGAGGGTATAGTCTGCTGGATTGGTTTCCGATCAACACCAGCCATATCTATGGCTGGCGGGTGCGCAGGATCTGCGATAACGGCGATACCAGCGCCTGGACGCCTTACACGCGTTTCCGCCTGCCGCTGTGCTCCGGCGCGATAGATTTGCCCTGCAACGATACTTTGATAACCACAAATGCCACGGCTGATCGTTATCATTATTTTGACATTTGCAGTAACCAGAGCCGGATCGGCCAGCAACATATTTATCGGCTGCCGCAACAACCGGAAGGCGCGTTTTCGTTAAAAATAGATTTTAACAACGGCCTGCCCGTGCCATGGGCGGTAAGCCAGGATTTGGGCAGCAGTTGTTCGCCGGCGATCTGGAACGATTGCGGCACCCTGACAGGCGATACCTTGCTGAGTCTGGGCAATCTGGGTAACGGTTTGCACCTCGTGCAATTAGCCACTTCGGATACCCTGGCGTTTGCGCCTCGAATAGAAGTTTTCTGCCCCTGCCCGCCACCGCCACAGGGCAAGGGCGTTTTATACGGCAACGGCAGCGCCGTGCTGGACTGGTATGAAACCTATAATGCCAATGGCCGCGAAGTGGAATTGGTTCCGGTTGGAATGCCTTTCAGTGGAACGCCGAATTATTTTGCCGACAGCATTGTGCTGCTGGTGAGCGGACTCAATCCTGGTCTGTCCTATCATTTCAGGGTCAGAAACCGCTGTGGGGACACAGGTTTAAGCGAGTGGTCCGACATTTTCCCGGTGACGTTGCTGGTCGATTGCGCGAATACGCCGACGCTCACCTGTGGTGAAACACTCGATTTGCAGTTTACAAGTGGAATCGGCCTGGTGAATTTCCAGATGTGCGGCGCTTCTACTTTTGGAGACGAGGCGTTTTTTCAAATGACGCCGGAATTTTCAGGCCTTTACACGATGGAGGTGATCAGCACGCCGACCCCTTCTACGGGTTTGTTTCTTGGTTTGCTGGCTTCCTGCGAACACCCGAACAGCGAAGTGTCCTGCCTCGGCAACGGCGGCGGCATCGGCGTGTACAACCTGGGTTACCTCGAAGCGGAACAAACGTATTTCTTCGTAGCGGACCAGGGGGGTTTTGTGGCAGGAACATACACAATGGTGTTGAATTGCAGCCTTGCCAACGATAACCCTTCCATACTTTTAGGCGAACCCAATGCTCCTTATTCCATTGCCGTGGGCGACAGTTGCCATTTGTTCAGCAACCAGACGGCTACGTCCAATTCACCCGATCCTGATCCTTCGCAAGCGCCGGGAAACTGGTACGACGGACCCGAGCATACGGTCTGGTTCGAATTCATTGCTCCGCCCGGCGGCACTGTACAGATTACGGCGGCCAGCGATCCCAATCAGCCTTTCGATCCGCAGGTGGCTTTGCTCACATTTGATACCCTCGCAATGGCGGGCCAACCATTCGCGCTGCTGGCTACCGGGGAAGACAATGCGGGTTCAAATCCCGCCGACGCCATCCTGATCTATACCGGACTGATACCCGGCCAGGTGTATTACATTCTGGTGGACGGCGCCAACGGCAGCACCGGACATTTCTGCCTGACCATCCGCGACGAGCCGGATATGTGGGTTAATCCGGGTGTTTGCCAGAATTTTGTTCAATTTTCCACGGGATTCACGACTTCCGAAGCCTGGCGCAACCTTTATGCGGGCGGTGGCGAACACGTCACCGGCGCTTTATTGGGCGCCATCCGAACCGTGGACGATCTGGGGACAATTACTATATCGACTGAAATATTGCCCGATGCGCCGGTTTTGCCGAACGGTCAAAAAATACTACCGCGTTATTTCAATATCGAGCCGGAATTTCAACCGGTACATCCGCTCACACTGCGTTTGTTCTTTACTGACGCCGATCTGGCTGCTTTTAATATTACGCCGCCGGTGTCGTACGTCACGCCCGTCGAACTGGGCCTGACACACTACGACGGCAATGAAGAAGACTGCGATCCGACCAACAATGCGCTTGCCGGTGGCCTGAGTGTCAGCACGGCGCAGGCTACTTTGGTGGGTGAAAACGGCATTTTTTACCTGGAGGCGACGTTCGACAGTTTTTCCGAATTCGGTGCAGCCCTGGCGCCGACGATCGGCATTCCGGTCGAGCCAAGTGAGAAATTTGCCGTTTCGGTGTCGCCCAATCCTTTTACGGAAGATTTAACATTGCGCATTCAAAGCGTGGCTGCTGCACGTTTGAATTTCCAAATGTTCGATATGCTGGCGGGTTCTGTACGCAGCGGTTCGCTGGCCGTGCAATCGGGAGAAAACCTGGAAGTACTTGAATTCAGGGATATTGCGCCGGGCGTATATCAACTGGTGTTGTACAATGGCGGTGTGGTGGTTGGCCGGGTGAAGGTGGTGAAGATGTAATTTCGTCCCCATTTTGTAAATATACCAGTCGGAAACGTATCTTTCGCGTTGCAACATAAGCCCCCGCTCTATGATCAACTGGGACATTTTACTCCATGAACTTGAATCCGGCAAATGCATTCTCTGTGTCGGCCCGGATGTATACTCCAAAGCCGAAGGCGTCCGGCTGGAACAAAAACTCGCCGATACCCTTCGCCAAAAAAGTGATGCGCTCGGCATCCGCGTGTACGACGACGGCTGGTTTCACTACCTCAAAGAGCGCGACGAACTCGCTACCTGGTTCAGTATCAAGCAGTTTTATGAAACGCAATTGCCACCTGATTCAGACACCCTGTTTCAAGGCATCGCCGCGCTGCCCTTTCACCTGATCCTCAATTTCACACCCGACTATCGCTTGCGCGAGGCATTTTTGTCTTCGGGCAAACCCTTTGAGTTTGATTGTCTGAATAAAACGGAGAACTGTAAAAAGGCAGATGTCGAGCCGACCATTGCCAAGCCGCTGCTGTTCAATATGCTGGGCGAAATCAAAGAAAAGGAATCGCTGATTATGACCTACGACGACCTGTTCGGCTATATGGAAGCCATTTTTGATAAAAAACGCCTGCCTAAAAACGTAAAGGACAAACTCGAACAGGCTTCCCATTTTATTTTCCTCGGCATGCCACTCGACAAATGGTATTTCCACCTGTTTATGCGGGTGCTCAATATGCACAAGGACACCACCAAAACCAAACGTTTTGCCGCGACCTACTCGGCCAACAGCGCCAATGCAACGTTCAGCGAGGAACAGTACACCCTCACCTTTGTACAGGAAGACATCGTGGCTTTCGCGGATTTGTTAAAAATAAAATCGGCTGCCGCACAGGCTGAAAAAACAGACGGCAAGGCCCAGGGTACTTATGAGCGCTGGCGCGATTTCGTGAAAACCGGCGAGGACATCGCCATTCGCCAGATGTTTCGGGAAATGAAACCTTTCACGGAACAAAATAATGACCGGAACAACCACCGCATTATGCTGGAAATGCAGTGGAATGGCTTTTCTTCCACCGTTTTCGAGACAGAAATGGCCAAAAATGCCATGAAAAGCCAAATCGTCAACGGGATATTGTACCTGATTGACCAGATTGAACAACAAAACCCCAACGGCCAACCATGAGCAAACTGCAATCCCGCTACGTGGGCGCCCGACCGTTCGAGACCGACCAGCAATTGATTTTCAAAGGCCGGCAGACCGAAACTGAAGCCGTTTTCCGTTTGGTGCAATTAGAAAACCTCACCGTACTCTACGGCAAATCGGGCACTGGAAAATCATCTTTGCTCAACGCGGGCGTTATCCCGAAGATAAAAGCAGAGACCGATATGCTGCCTGTGCGCGTACGTTTTAATGCCTATAAAGAGGGTAATACATTTGCCCCACCTGCCGAAACGGCAAGACTTTCCGTGCGTGGGGGAGTAGCAAGCATACAAACCTTTTTAGACAAACTGATTGCCGGGGAAAACACGCTCTGGCACGATGTGAAGGAACATTTTATCCGGCACAAAGGCCAAAAGGGCCTGTTGCTGGTGATCGACCAGTTCGAGGAATTGTTCACCTACCCTGCCGATCAAGTCCGGGCCTTCGCGGAGCAACTGGCAGAAGCCCTGTTTAAAACCGTGCCCCAGCGCTACTGGGATGTGCTGGAAACCGAATACGCGCAGGGCAAACACCCCATCAGTCCCGAAGAGCTGTCGCTGTTGCAGCACAAACCTGCCCTGAAAGTGGTGCTGTCCATCCGTTCCGACCGGCTCCACCTGCTCAATCGCTTAGACGAGCAACTGCCCGTCATCTTGAAAAATCTCTACGAACTCGACGCGCTCCATCCGGATTCCGCCCGGCAGGCCATCACGGAGCCTGCGGCCATGCCGAAAATGGACTGGTTTGATTCCGAGCCGTTTTTGTACGAACCGGCGGCGATCGAGCATATTTTAGACTTTTTTGACGCTGGAAGCAGGTGGAGGACGCCAAACGTAGTGACGGGGTGACTGACAGTCACCCCGTCACTACGCCCCAAGTAGGCAAAAATCGAAGCCACCCAGCTCCAAATCATCCTCGCAGAAATAGAAAAACGCGCCCAAACCAGGCGCCTGCGCATGGTACAGGTGGCAGACCTCGGCGATCTCGGCAGCATCATCGAACAGTATTACAGCAATCAGATACTCCTGCTGGATCCCGCCGAACAACTGCCCGCCCGGCGATTTATCGAAGAAGGGCTCGTATTTGAGGAAGAAGAGCGGCGCCTGAGTATATACGAAGGTCAGATTTTTAAAACCTACAAAATCAAGCCCGATACCCTGCGCAAATTGGTGGATGCGCACCTGCTGCGGGCAGAACCAAGCCTTTCGGGTGGCTACACCTACGAATTAAGCCACGATACGTTGGTGGCTCCGGTGCTCAAAGCGAAAAAAGCAAGGCTGGAGGAAGAGCGGCGGGAAGAAGAAGCGCGGCTTGCGCGGATACGCGAAGAAGAACTGGAGCAAGCAAGGTCGGAGGCCCTGGTGGAAAAAAACCGCAGAAAACGCGCCGCTTTTCTGGCCTGGATGGCAGGCTTGTTTGCAGTAGTGGCCTTTGCTGCGGCCATCTTTGCGTTGCAAAAAACACGCGCGGCACAAGCGGCTACCCGCGAAGCAGAAACCGCCCTTCGACAGGCATTACAGGAAAAAATACAGCGATATGACCTCGAAATAAATGCCAGCCGCCGGAAAATAGAGACCTACGAAAAAGCCAAAGAACCGGAACTCGTGGAACTGGAAACGGCACAAATGAAACTGCGCAGCGCCCAGCGCGACTCGGCAAAAGTACAGATACGGCAGATTGATGATCATGCGGGACAGTGATGCCATGGCGTAGTGAGGGGGATGACTTGAAGTCATCCCCTCACTTACCCGAGCGGCCAAACGACTCAAAAGAAATCGAGCCGCACCCCAGCGTCGGGGTGACTCCAAGTCACCCCGACGCTAAGCCGAGCCGACAAAAACCCAAAAGAAACCGCTTAGCTAGTCACCCCGACGCTAGCCCCCAACCCAGGCAACCAAAACCCTTCCAACCCCTCAATCATATCAACATCCGCCTGTACAATGAAACCCATCGCCCTCCTCCTCTTCCTCCTCTGTTGCTCGCCCCTCGCGCAGGCCCAAACCGACCACTGCGACAAATTCAGCGCCCTGCTCGACAAAGCCAAATCCCTGTGGGCGCAAAAAAAATTCGAGGATGCCTTCGCCAAACTCTCCGCTGCGCGCGAAGCCTGTCCTAGCAAAGCAGCGGAAGTGGATGAGCAATACACCATTTTTATTCGGGACATTGCCAATAAATACGAAACAGCCGATGTGAAAACGCGGGAAGCGAAGCGGGAGGCAGAACGCGCAAAAAATGCTACCGATTTAGCCAAAAAAAACGCCGCCCGTTCCGACTCCATCGCCCGCCGCGCTTACGCCGACGACCTGGCCTACAAAAGCACCATCGCCCTGCGCGACGGCGACCGAACATCTGCATTTCGGCTGGCGGAGTTTGCCCATAGATATGTGGATGATGATAATCTCAATGTGACCAATGCACTGGTGCAGGCGATTTATTACAACGAAGACCCAAATCATAGTTTTCTTCCCTGGGCTTCCAACCTGGAAGGGCATAAATCCACCGTCAGGAGCGTTGCGTTTTCGCCGGACGGTAAAAAATTAGCCACTGGCTCTCAAGACAGATCCATAAAAATATGGGATATCGGATCGGGCAAAGAGATACTGACCCTTCGCGGCCAAACTTCAGTGGCCTTTTCCCCGGATGGAAAAAAACTCGCAGCCGGATATGACCACCAGACCGCTAAAATATGGGATATTGATACTGGGAAAGATATGCTGACCCTAAGTGGCCATACTTTTACCATTAGGAGCATTGCTTTTTCCCCCGATGGTAAAAAACTCGCCACTGGCTCAGAAGACTTTACTGCAAAAATTTGGGACCTCGAGTCGGGGAAATCAATAATGACCCTCGAAGGATATAGATCTCCCATCTTGAGCATTGCTTTTTCCCCCGATGGTAAAAAATTAGCCACTTGTTCAACCGACGCGGCAAGAATTTGGGATATCGAATCAGGTAAAGACATCCAGACCCTCCACGCGCATACATCCACCCTTAGTAGCGTCGCCTTTTCTCCGGATGGGAGGAAACTCGCCACAGGCTCTCATGACAAGACTGCAAAAATATGGGATATTGAGTCGGGCAAAGACCTCCTGACCCTGAGTGGCCATACAAATACCGTCTATAGCGTCGCCTTTTCGCCGGACGGGGGGAAACTCCTCACCGGCTCAGAAGATAGGAGTATAAAAATTTGGAACCTCGACTCGGGTAAAGACATGCTGACCCTACGCGGGCATAGTTCTTCCGTCATGAGCGTCGTTTTTTCCCCCGATGGTAAAAAAATCGCCACTGGCTCAGAAGACAAGACTGCGAAAATCTGGAAACTCGACCCGGGTAATGATATACAGTTACTTCATGCTCACAGCTCCAGTGTCTCGAGCGTCGCTTATTCCCCGGACGGAAAAAACTCGCCACGGGTTCGTACGACCACCTGCAAAATTTGGGACCTCGAATCAGGTAAAAATATACAAAGTCTTCAAGGACATCGGTTCCCCTGTTTTGAGCGTCGCTTTTTCTCCAGATGGGAAAACACTCGCGACAGGTTCAGAAGACAAGACTGCAAAAATTTGGAACCTCGAGTCTGGGAAGGACATACAGACTCTAAGCGCTCATACCGCATCCGTCAGCAGCGTGGCCTTTCCACCGGATGGTAAAACACTCGCCACTAGTGCGAACGATAAGAGTGCAAAAATTTGGGATCTCGAGTCGGGGAAATCAATATTGACCCTCTATACGAATGCTTATATTAGTAACGTCGTTTTTTCTCCGGACGGAAAAAATATTGCCACCAGTTCAGAAGACATTAATGCAACAATTTGGGATGTCCGCTCCGGTAAAAACATCCAAACGCTCCAGGGACATAATAATTATGTGATGTGCATTGCCTTTTCTCCGGACGGTAAAAAACTCGCCACAGGCTCAAAAGATGGAACCGCAAAAATTTGGGACCTCAACTCCGGTAAAGACATCCTGACCCTAAGTGGGACGAGGCTCGGTATTTTGAGTATCGCTTTTTCCCCTGATGGTAAAAAACTCGCCACCTGTTCAGACAACGGAATGACCAAAATCTGGGACCTTAACGCTGGAAAAGATATACTGACCCTCAATAGTACACATTTATCTGTCGTGCAAACTGTCGCCTTTTCCCCGGACGGGAAAAAACTCGCTACCGGTTGTGATGACCACACTGCAAAAATTTGGGAACTTACTCCGGAAGGTTGGATAAGCAGCGCCGATAGAAATAGCCAGTTGGCAGGATTAATTTTCCAACAACTCGACGCTTACAATTTATCAGGCTTGCTGGATATCCGCCCGGAAAACGAGCAGATTTTAAAACAAAGCAAGGATTCGAGGCAAATAACTGCCTTTGCTGAACTATCCGCCCAAAACACCCGCAACAGCCGGGATTTGCGCCGCACCGCTACTGACTTTGGCCGCGCTGCCCGGCTTTACGGCTATGCATTTGATAACAGCGGTGATTCTGCTTTGCTTGTAAAACTGGGCGATTTGTACCTGCGCTGGGCGGAGGATATTTTAGCGTCCAATCGCCCCGATACGGCAGCCTGGTACATCGATCTTACTTGCCGTCTGTATGTGGATAAATATCAATGTCCAAAACTTTGGGACGTTTATGCTCAAAAAACAGGTACATCTTTTAAATTTGATCAATTTATAGCATCAGAGCGGGCAGATGAGCTAAAAGATTACGGCGACTATTTTTTTGAAAAAGAACAATGGGTAGAGGCGCGACAACTATATGAAAAAGCGCAGCGTAAGCAATATTCGACAGCTGCGTTACAAAAGCTGTATCTGATTTCAGAAAAGACTGGGGAATCATTTGATTTTCAACGTTTTTTGGCATTGGAAAATACACGAGATTTATATGATTGTGCCAATTTTTTTATTCGGAAAGGAAGGCAACTTGAAAAATTCAAAGACCGGATTCCTGACTACCTAAATGCCTTGTTGCTATGGGATAAACTAATAAAACTCGATACTGCGGCCCACCTTCGTGTCGAAACTGCTAATGAATACAACAACCTGGGTTTTTATCAACTTTTCCTCCCCGATGGGAAAGCAGCAGAATTCAGTATTCGCCGCGCCCTCGAACTCGATCCGGCGAATAAATTCACGCACACGAACCTGGCTCCGGCGCTGCTGTTACAGGGCAAAACCAATGAAGCAGAAGAAGCATACAAGAAGTGGGCGCCCCTGCCTTTTAATGCGGAAAACTTGGCCACTTACCGCGACGCTTTTCTGGATGACCTGAAAAAAATGGAAGAACAAGGTGTACAGGGTTTTGACTTTGCGCGGGTGCGGGAATGGTTGGAGGAAAAGAATTAGTCATGCAAATCATGGATTAAAACTGATCCATGATTCGCATTAGTCATTGAATAGCCGCAGCGCGGCGGTCATATTTGTAGCCCGTAGTAAACACGAGAAGCCACCGGTAATATTATATCACCGGTGCGCTGCACCTCTGAATATAGCATCGCAACGATCTCTACAAATATCACCGCCGCGCTGCGGCTGACATAACGTCGTGCTCCCATGCCACCACCGCTTCCCCATCCCCACTCATTTCCCCCAGCCACACTGGCGCGATGGTATTCAGCCTGTTTTCCTCGAAAGGCATTTCGATTTTTACGTAATTGTCTGTGAAACCCGACAGCAGCGTGCGGTCTTTGTGCTGTTCAAAAAGCACCGGCCGTTCCGTGCCGATGTGTTCATTGTAAAACGCGCGGCGTTTCATTTCCGAGAGTCCGCGCAGGGCCTGGTTGCGGCGGCGGCGCTCTTCCACGGGC
Organism: Lewinellaceae bacterium; assembly: GCA_016711435.1. Lineage (GTDB taxonomy): Bacteria > Bacteroidota > Bacteroidia > Chitinophagales > Saprospiraceae > M3007. The sequence goes on along the minus strand of JADJSY010000040.1, from coordinate 34,905 downwards.
ACTGCGCCGGGCATTTCAGCGGCGGGTGTGTTGGCGCGTTCGGAGTAGGTGAACACGTGCAGATAGGAGATGTCCAGGTTTTGCAGGAACTGGTAGGTTTCCAGAAAATCGGCTTCCGTTTCGCCGGGAAACCCCACGATCACGTCGCAGCCGATGCAGGCGTGCGGCATCAGGCGTTTGGTCAGGGCCACGCGTTCGGCGTATAAATCGCGGCGGTAGCGGCGGCGCATTTCGCGCAGTTGTTTGTCGTTGCCGGACTGGAGTGGAATATGAAAATGTGGCATAAAGCGCTGGCTTTCAGCCACAAATGAAATAATTTCATCGGTCAGCAGGTTGGGTTCAATGCTGCTGATGCGAAAGCGGCTCACTTCCTCCAGCAGGTCGAGTTGCCGGATGAGGTCGATGAACATCGCCTCTTTCTGGATGCGGGCACCCTCGATCACTTCCGTGCCGTTGCCGAAATCGCCGAGGTTCACACCGGTCAGCACAATTTCCTGGGCGCCGCTTGCAGCGATCTGCCGGGCGTTTTGCAACACACTTTCCACGGTGTCGGAACGGCTGGCCCCGCGCGCCTGCGGGATGGTGCAAAAAGAACATTTGTAGTCGCAGCCGTCCTGCACTTTCAGGAAAGAGCGGGTGCGGTCGCCGAAGGAAAACGAAGCCGTAAAAGTATTGACATCGCGCACTTCTCCGGCGTGAACCATACCTTTTCCCTGCGCTTTGCTGATATCGTCGACGTAATCGAGGATGCGGAATTTCTCGCCTGCGCCCAGCACCAGATCGACGCCGGGAATATCGGCAATTTCATGGGGCTTGAGTTGGGCGTAACAACCTGTGACGATCACAAACGCGCCGGGTTGCTGCCGCAGCGCCTGCCGCACGATTTTTTTGCACTCCTTGTCCGCCTGCTCCGTCACCGAGCAGGTGTTCAGCACGTAAATATCCGCGCCTTCCTCAAATTTCACCGGCAGGTAGCCGCTGCCCTCGAACAACCGCGCGATGGCGGAGGTTTCGGAGTAGTTGAGTTTGCAACCCAGGGTGTGAAAAGCGACGGTACGCGGAGTCATGTTTAGAAGTGAGAGGTGAGAAGTGAGAGGGTGAGAGAGGCGTCCCCTTTGGCAGAGGTTATGGTTTTGGGCTTGGGTGTTTCAGGCCGGTAATCGTGTTTGGTGTGTGGTGTTTAGTGTTTCGGGCCCTTCGCCTTTGGCATTTGTGAAAATTCGGGCAAAATTTCACGAGTTGTCACTCGCGATTACGGATCGCAAAAGTAATACAAAATCGGAGTGACAACTCGTGATTTTTTGCCCGAATTTTCACAAATGCCAAAGGCGAAGCGCCCGAAACACTAAACACCACACACCAAACACGATTACCGGCCTGAAACACCCAAGCCCAAAACCATAACCTCTGCCAAAGGGGATGTATCTCACCTCTGTATATCTTCTATCCTTTCCAGCAGCCATTTTTTCGAACCGGTGTAGGGTGTTTCCAGAATGCGTTTTTTCAACTTTTCGATGGCCTGCGGATGGGAGGAGTTGAGGGTGGAGAGTTTTTTTAAAAAGACCAGGAAATTACTGTAATCGCGTTTCAGGTTTTTGGAAATCACCTTATTACGCCGCAGGAATATTTTAAAACTGTCGATCAGGGAATCCATGGCGAGGTACTCGTCCGATTCGTAATAGGTGCGGAGCAGGATCAATTTGGAGCCGAGGGCGTACACAATATCGTTGTATTCGACATCCCGCAGCAGTTCGATCACTTTGTCGTACTTTTTCTGGTGGGAGTACAGGTTGGCTAAGTTGAAGGTGCGGGCGTTTTCGCGGATATTGGTGGGAAGGTAAGGCGCATACTCCTGGATAAATTGTTCTACCCAGTCGAATTCATTGATTCTCAACGCAATGGTCACCGTATTTTTGAATACACCTTCCGAAATCTGCCCGTTTTCCAGCAAAATGCCCCATTGAATACTATCTTTAATCAGGTTAAAAAAGACAGCGTAGTATTCGGTGCGTCCCTGGTTGATTTTGAGTGCGCAGTAATTCTGCGCCGTTTGATAACATTCCCGCAGGTCTTCTTCGGGCAAATCGTTGGCAAATTGTTCGAGGTCGGCCACCAGATTCCAGAAATGCTCCTCCTGTTCGGGTTCGGTAAAACAGGCGATCACTTTTTGATACACGCTGATAATGGGCACATCGGCGAATTTGCCGCTGCGGATGTATTCCCAAAAACCGGGGATCACTTCCAGCACCTCGTCGGTAACCCGAAAACCGCGATAGTGCAGCCAGCCGACGTAAAATTTCAGTTTTTGAACGATGTAAAAACATTCCAGGTAATGATCTGCCGGCAGCAGCCGGTCCATATATCCGGTAGTAGAGACCGTTTTTGAGGCCTGGTTAAAAGCCTGCACGTGCTTTTTAAACTGGGCATAATAGTACTGCGAGGATTTCCCGACCGATGCGTTGATGTATTTATCGATCTGGCGTTCAGCGCCTGCCAGGTGTTTTTTCAGTTCCTGTTTGCCCAGCAATTGTTGCATTTCCAGCGCTTCCGACAGTGGATCCTGTTGCCGGGCTTCGGCCACCATAAATTGCAGCGCCAGGTGCGTCAGGTCGGAGGCTATCCGGCGCAGTTGCAGATCATCCGGTTTTTTCCCGGGAAAAAGTTGTTGCCAGACCCGTTGTTTTTCAAAATCTGCCGGTGAAGACTGCCCTTTTCTGAGGGTTTCGTTGATGATTTCAAACAGCCGGGTTGCCTCGGGCAGATCGTTGAGATAAGGCGATTGCAGGTATTTTCGGAACCGGTTCAGTTCAGGTTTGGAAAAAGTCTGGAGGAGTGTAATCAGTTTTTCACTGAACATACGTATATCTGTAGTTATCTGTTATTAGTTATTGGTTATCAGTGTTGATAATCAAGCATTTACAAAGAGTTTAATCGAATCTGATTTTGCTTGATTACATATAGTCAGGTTAGAGCGGTTGAGGTGGTAGAGCGGTTTCGCTTGCAGACTGTTGTGTTGAACTTTCGTTTAAAGCCATTTTGAACTGAATAAAAATTGCAAACTCGATTCAACACAAAATGATGAAAATCAGTTTTTTAGACAAAAAAGAGAACTTTTTTTTCTCCGACAAGTTATGGAAAATGTATTTGAATATCGCCGAAAAATAACGAACCTTTGTAACGGTGAAAAACTACCCGTGAAAAACCAACGCCGAGTGGATATTTTTCCGTCTTGATAAAAATGATGGCGCTGATGCTCAATCCAAAACAGAACCGGTTTGTTACCTACGGCTTATTCATGTTGCTGATAACCTTGTATGTCGGCAACACCCTCCATGCGCAGTGTGCGCGGGTGGGCTGGGTAGCGAGTGTGACGCCCGGTTGTGGTGCAAAAATTATTGACCTCGATAATGGACAGATACTGCGGGCTTATGATGGGGCGGAGTCATTGTCGGGCGGCCAGACGATTCGTTTTACCAGTGTTCCCGGGACGCTGCCCCAGGGCTGTTCATCGGAAGGCTACCCGGTTGTGGCATTGAGTTGTTTATCGGACACGCTCCCCTGCGCTGCCCAGTTTGGTTATTTTGTCGGCAATCAGAGCGCCTTTTTGCTACATTTTGAAGCGAATGTGTACGATGCCTCGGCGCAGGATTGCAGTTGGGATTTTGGAGACGGCTACACTGCTGCAGGCAACAGTGTGCAACACCAGTTTTCGGCAGCAGGCGCCTATACGGTATGTCTTACGGTGAGCGACGCCTTCGGTTGTGAGGCCGAAATATGCAAGGAAATCTCCGTCAGCGCTCAAAACCCGAATGATTGCGGGTACGAAATCGCGGTAACGGCTGTTCGCACCGAGTTATATGGTCGATTAACCCCGCTCACACCCAATCCGAACGCGGTTATCAGTTCTGTGGAATGGTATACCAGTAAATCCAACCAGGTTTTATCGTATGATCCTGTGTTAACCGCGCAGTTGCCGGGTTACGGCGATTACCTGATTTGTGCGCAGTATAAAATAAAAGACACCAGTACGGGCGACTCCTGTACCACGACCCGTTGCCAGCCCCTGATCGTTGCCGAACCCGGCTGTAAAAATCCAGTCATGGATGCTGTGGCCACGATTTGTCCGCCTGTTTATGCACCGGTTTGCGGTTGCGACGGCATCACTTACGCCAATGAATGTGAAGCCCAGGGTGCAGGTTTATCTGGCTGGTGGGCGGGCACCTGTGCGGAGGCTATGGGAAGTTGCCACCTCGATATGGAGGCTTCCATCATAGCGGGCAATCCCGAAAATGGTTACTGGGTGCGTTTTACGCGCACTTCGAGCGATAATTTTGCCTTTATACAATTGGATTATGGCGACGGCAGTCCACTGTGGGAAGGCACGCAGTTTGACACCATCGTGCATCACTATTCCACCGGCGGTATTTATAAAACCAATCTGAGCGGCTGGATCAACAACAACTGTGTTTCTTCCGTCACAGAACTTGTATTTACCGATGCGTTCACCATGAACGTCCTGAATATGCCGGGCGGCACGGATTATGTGATGCCAGGCGATGCCAATGGCGACCGCGAAGCGAATGTGTACGATTTGCTGAATATTGGTATCGGGCATTATGTTGCGGGTGCTCCGCGTCCGAATGCAACGACTGCCTGGACGCCGCAATTTGCGCCTGACTGGCCGAATACCGTGGCAAATGCCGTAAACTACAAACACTTGGACAGCGACGGCAATGGCACGGTAAATGCCCTCGATGCGGATGTGATCGTGCAACACTATGCTCCGATTGACACAACGCCTGTTTTCAATAATGCTGCTGCGCCACCGATTTGGGTATCGTTTCCGATGGATACGATCTATATGGATACCGATAATCCGCAGCCATTGGAAATCACCGCCGATCTGATGCTTGGCACTGCTTCCCAACCAGCGTTGGGTGTGTATGGCCTGGCATTTGCCTTGCGGTATCCGGAATTTGTCAGCCACAACCTGTCGGCGAATTATGACGGCGCTTCCATGTTCGGCATCAACCACCTGCTCTGGCTCCCGCAGGACATCCACAGCCGCCGGCAACTGGATATTGGCCTGACCCGTACCAACGGACAAACTGCAAGCGGTTATGGCCGATTTGCACAACTCACTTTCCGTTCCGATTTTATCATTATTATCGACGTCGTAGACCGTACCGATCAGAATGTTATTCCTTTCAAAATATCCATCAATGGATTAATGGCGACCGATGCACAGGGTAATGAAATTCCGTTGTCCGTCATGCAGGATACTTTATGGATCAAATTAACCGGCACCTCTTCGACTAAAAGCCCTGACCGGGAAAAATTAGTATCCGTTTATCCCAATCCGACCAATGATTTTGCCATGATCTACAGCAAATACCTGTACATGAAACAGATCGAGGTGATCAATACATTGGGCCAGGTGTGCAGTACCCAGCAAAGTGCAGGCGGAACAGCCCGCGTCGATGTACAAAACCTGCCGCAAGGCGTTTATACGCTGCGCATTCAGACAGACGAAGGGGTGGTGGAGAAGCGCCTGGTGGTTGAGTAGAAGGAGGGTTGATGAGGGTTGATAAAGGTTGATGAGAGTTGATAATAGCCACTCTATAAAGAGATATTCCATTTTCGAGTAGCTATTATCAACTCTCATCAACCTTTATCAACCCTCATCAACTATTTTCTCACCGCACTTCCGGCCATCCCAGCCTTTTGCGCACCCCTTCCGTAAATTTCAGCATGGCGGTGCGACTCGCGGCATTCATACCTTTAAAATAATCGGGATTGCGCTCCAGCAGGCTGACCGGCAGGACGTGATAAGTCGATTTCCCGGATGCCGTTTTATGGATATAGCGGTAAACAGGCACGATGCCCTGTTTGCCTACGGTTACTTCCGGCGAACCTTTTTTCTTCAATAAATCTACCTGAAACAAGATGCCGCCGTCGGTATTGGGTTGTTTTTGATTGGAAATAAAATTCCCGAGGGAATACACCACAATGGCTTCTTTGGTAGAGCCGTCCGGCATTTTTACCTTTTCCTTTTTAATGGGTTGCACCACATGCGGGTGCATACCGATGACCATATCGGCGCCGTTGCGGATCAGGAAACGCGCCAGGCGCTGCTGGTCTTTGTTTTCATTGAGTTGGTACTCCAGCCCCCAGTGCATAATGGCGATGATAAAATGCGGTTTGCGGGCCACGGCTTCCTGCAAATCGGCTTTCATTTGCACCGTATCGATCAGGTTCACCACCGTAGGCGCTTCTGTCTTCAGGCCGTTGGTGTCGTAAGTATAATTGACAATGGCGATTTTAAACCCGTTTTTGTACACCATGAGCGGGTAAAAAGCATCGCGGTCGCGCCGGTTTTTGAAAGTGCCGGTTTGTAAAAAGCCCAGATCGCGCAAGGTTTGCACAGTGTTGGTAACGCCCAGGCCATGCGCGTCATTGGAGTGGTTGTTAGCCGTTACCAGCAGATCGAAGCCCGCTCCCTTGAGGGCTTTGGCTAAGTCGTCGGGACTGCGAAACATCGGATAGCCGGTATAGGGCGCTTTGCCGGGCAGGGTCAGTTCCAGGTTGCCGATGGCAATGTCGGCCCTTTCCAGCACAGGTTTGATGTATTGAAAGCAGGGCGCGTAGTCGTATTTTTTGTTTTTCACCACTTCCGCGCTTTGTATCTGTGGCGAGTGACCCATGATGTCACCTGCAAAAATGAGGCGCAGGGTATCGGTTTGGGCTGTTCCGCGGACGAAAACGAGCAAATACAAGGCGCCTGCAAAAAGCAGGCGAAAGAAACTCCGTTGTTTGAGCATTATGTGATTGGTAAGAGTCAATTATGTTGGTATGGTGTGTACCGGCTGATTTATCTGCCGGTATATTGTTCGGCAGATTTAAATCAGCGGTAGAACTTGCGCTCCCATATTCATGGTTATCACCCTGAAATCAGCCCCGCTTTTTCAGAAATTTCCATCATGCGGTCGATACTGGCCCTGCCATCGCGGATGACCCAGTCGGCAAGCACAATTTCCGGCAATTCGTACTTCATGCAGAGGTACAGTTTTTCCAGCGTATTGCGTTTCATGTGCGGGCATTCGTTGCAGGCGCAGTTGTTTTCCGGCGGGGCCGGAATAAAGGTTTTATGCGGACTTGCTTTTTGCATCTGGTGCAAAATACCGGCCTCGGTAGCCACGATATACTCCTGTGAAGCATCGCTGATAGTGAACTTAAGCAGGCCCGTCGTGCTGCCGATGTAGTCCGCCATGTCGAGGATATGCGTTTCGCATTCGGGATGCGCAATAAACTTGGCGTTGGGGTGCCGCTGCCGGAGTTTGACAATACGTTCCTGGCTGAAAATTTCATGAACCATGCAGGCGCCATTCCAAAGCACCATATCCCGGCCTGTTTTTTTGATCAGGTAAGCACCCAGGTTTTTATCCGGCGCAAAAATAATGGGGCGATCTTTCGGAATACTTTCGATGACCTGCACTGCATTGGTGCTGGTGCAGCAAATATCCGTCAGCGTTTTGAGTTCCGCTGTACAGTTGATATAACTGACCACAATATGGTCGGGGTATTTTTCCTTGAATTTGCGAAACAGCGCTGGCGGACAGGAGTCAGCCAGCGAGCAGCCCGCTTTCAGGTCGGGTAACAGTACTTTTTTTTTCCGGCGCTAATATTTTGGCCGTTTCAGCCATAAAATGTACGCCGGCAAAAACGATGATATCGGCATCGGTAGCAGCCGCTTTTTGGGAAAGGCCGAGGGAATCGCCGATGTAGTCGGCAATATCCTGTATCTCCGATTCCTGGTAATAATGGGCCAGGATAATGGCATTTTTTTCTTTTTTGAGGCGATTGATCTCCGCCACGAGGTCGAGGGTCGGGTCCACTTCCAGATCGAGAAAACCGACGCGATCCAATTGTTGGCTGGCAGAAGCAAGTGTTGCGGACATAAGTGAGGGATGAGGGTTGAGGAATGAGGAATGAGGGATGAGAACGATTGAAAGGTGGTTCTTGTTTAAATGTATCAGGCTATGGCCTTTAGGGTTTTCCGGCAGCAAAGGTATAAAAGTCTTCAGTCGTTAGTGCGAAGTCCGAAGTCCGTAGAGTGCGCCGTAGCATGTTTTGGCCACCGGTGCACTCTACGGACTTCGCACTGACGACTTCGGACTTGCTACGGTGCACTCTACGGACTTCGGACTTCGCACTAACGACTTCGCACTTTAACGGACTTCGCACTAACAACTTCGCACTTTAACGGACTTAGGACTTTACTTATCTTTACCCATAAATCAGGTCTTAAGTAGGTGTACAAAATTAGTTTTGATTAAATTCTTTGCAAATGCTTGATTATCAACACTGATAACCGATAACTAATAACGGATAACTACTCACTCATGCAAATTGCCATTATCGGCGGCGGCGCTGCCGGTTTTTTTGCGGCTATCAACTGCGCCGAAGCCAATCCGGATTGTCGCGTTACCATTTTTGAACGCGGCAAATCCGTACTGGAAAAAGTGCGTATCAGTGGTGGCGGTCGCTGCAATGTTACCCATGCATGTTTCGATGCCCGCGCATTGGTGCAATATTATCCGCGTGGTCAAAGGGAATTGCTTGGGCCGTTTTTGCGGTTTGGCCCGGCAGAAACAATTGCGTGGTTTGAGCAGCGTGGCGTACAACTGAAAACAGAGGCCGATGGCCGAATGTTTCCAACAACGGATGACTCCGGAACCATTGTCTCCTGTCTGCAACGGGCAGCCCAGCAGGCCGGTGTGCAGGTGATGACTTCTTCCAGGGTAGAACATATCGCGCCTGCTTCATCCGGTGCGTGGCAATTGCAGATCAACGGTGATGAACGCCCCCGGATTTTTCAAAAACTAATGATTGCTTCCGGCAGCAATCCGGCTATCTGGCAACTTTTGCGCGGACTTGGGCACAGCATCGTGGAACCCGTACCCTCTCTTTTTACTTTTAATACGAAAGACACCCGGCTGCGCGACTTATCGGGCGTTTCGGTGCCGGACGCGGCCTTGCGAATACCGGGCACATCGCTCAGCGCGCGCGGGCCGCTGCTGGTGACGCATTGGGGTTTGAGCGGACCGGCCATCCTGCGTATTTCAGCCTGGGGCGCACGGCAATTGTATGACCTGAATTATCGTTTTCCACTAGAAATAAATTTTACCGGAGATAAAAAAATCCCGGAAATACAGGAGGAACTGCTGCGTCTTAAAACTACCCAGGGCAAAAAAACAGTGGCAGCCCATCCTTACCAGGATATTCCGCTTCGTTTCTGGCAACAACTCACAGCGGCAGCCGGTATCCGACCGGAATTGCGCTGGGCCGATCTGGATAAAAAAACTGTGCAGGCATTGTCGGAACAAACAGGCGCCGCTACGTTTCAAATTGCTGGAAAAAGTACCTTTAAGGAAGAATTTGTCACTGCCGGCGGTGTTTTACTCAAAGAGGTAGACTTTAAAACCTTCGAAAGCCGCCTGCAACCCAACCTGTACCTGGCAGGTGAAGTGCTGGATATTGACGCAATCACCGGAGGTTTTAATTTTCAGGCCGCCTGGACGGGTGGGTGGATAGCCGGACGCTCCATGTCAGATGTGAGAGGTGAGAGGGTGAGAGGTGAGAGGTGAGAGGTGAGATGCATGAAAGCATTTAAATATACAACAACATGCCTGACTCGACACGATTTTTTTGCGCCTTGCCCGGCACGATTTTTCTGTGCGCAACAGAAGTTCAGCGGGCTATGTCCTTCCGTCTTCATACGGGAAGGCGGATGCACTATGTGTCGCTTACCATGTTCTGGATGTTTTTGGGTAGTGGATTTCAGGGTTTCGCCCAACCATTTCAGAAATTGTACACCAATCCGACAGGTACGTTTTTTACCGCGCAGGATATATGTTCGGATACCATGCAAGGACATTATATCACGGGCGGCATACAGGGCGCCCAACCGCAAACCTTTGTTTTTAAAACGGATATGGAGGGGCAACTTGTCTGGAGTAAAAAGTGGACGGCTGCGGACACAGATTATAACTTCCAGACAGGGCTTTCTATTAAAACAACATTCGATAATGGACTGATTATTAGTTCTTTAAAAGAAAAAAATGGTATAGTAACGGGTGGTATTTTACTAAAAACCACTGCTTCCGGCGATTTGGAATGGTCTAAAAGCGCTCCATGCATCTGGCGAAACAGCGAAGTCTGCCCGGATGAAGGCCACGTTTATTACGCTTCGGAGGGTAAAGGCGTCAGAAAAGCGTATATCGGGAAAATCAGCAATGAAGGGCAGGTACTCTGGGAGCGATGGCTGGAAGCGGGCGCGATGGATTTTTATACCGTCGAGTCGCTGGTGCGTTGTGGAAACGGCGATATAGTCGTGGCTTTACTGGTTTCTAAGTTTGAGAACGGCGCCCTGATCGGGCCGGAACAGACCGTATTATTTCGCATCGACCCGGCGGGAACAGTGCAACAGGTCGCCTTTTTTCCGGTGGTACACCTGGCGGCCCTAACGCCCCTTTCGGATGGCCGCATTGCCTTTCGTTGCAGCGCAAGTGATGTTACCTGGACAGGCATGGGGCTGATGGACGAACAATTTAACTGCTTGTGGTTCAAAAAAGCAGGCCTGGGCGTTACCGTTTTTTTACCCAACATTATCAGTCAGGAACTGGCTGTTTCCAGTGATGAGAGCCGGATATTCGGTATTTTTTATACGGTCGGTGGAGAAAAAATTGCACTCGCTTTCGATACTGACGGCAATCTTCTACAAGAGGAAGTGTATTTCTCCGGCCCCTTTGCGGAGCAGGCTTTTGGGGCGAAGGCAAAGGGATATGTACGGGCATCCGGCATCCGCACAGACGCCTTTGTTATAACTGGCTCCAATGTTGACGGCGCCGCTTTTGAAGATTGTTTTTTTTCAACTTCCTGCGGATTGCAATTGCGCGATACCACCTTGCAATCCGAAGCCATTACCTGGCAGAGTAATCCGGCCGCCTGCCTCGAGGATGAGTCGGCTATCAGTACGGATATGGCTTTAACCGTCGCCGATTATTGTGTTGATACCGGTCCAACTGATGCAGGTTTTCATATAAGCGATACGCTGATTTGTACCGGCGCAAGCATCGACGTTCAGCGCTTTGCAGGTATCACACCGCCTGTTTTCGGGGTGTCGGAATGGTCTTTCGAGGGTGGCCTGCCTGCCAGGGCTACCGGCGCGACAGCCTACAACATCCGTTTTAATCAAGCCGGCACTTATACCGTGCGACATATTTTTACAGTGGCTGGTTGCCGCGACACAGCTTTTGCAAGGATCACCGTCACGCCGCCACCCGTACTCGATCTGGGGTCGGACACTACGCTTTGCCCCGGCGACACCATACTTTTTCATGCCGGTATGCAGGCGTCGGGCACTTTTCTGTGGAATACCGGCGACAGCAGCGCCTGGATTTCTGTATCTGTCCCCGGCTTTTATGCGGTCACACTTACACAATCGGGTTCCTGTACGACCACAGATGCCGTCGATGTCCGGTTCTTTTCTGCAGCCGATGTCTCTCTGGGGCCGGACACTATTTTGTGCCCGGAAACGTCAATCCGCCTGTCAGCGCCGGAAACGGCGGCAGGGCAAACATTGACCTGGAGTACCGGAGCAAGCGGTACAACACTGGATGTTCTGACGCCGGGCCTGTACGCGCTGCAGTTGAGTACTTTCGGTTGTGTTTTTTCAGATACTATTCTCGTACAGGCATCGGATTGCAGCGAATGCAGGGTGTATGCGCCCAATGTATTTGCGCCGGAAAGCGCCGGGCAGGGCCGGCGCTTTCAATTGTTCCCCAGTTGCCCGCTCCTGGCAGGGCGTTGGCGTATATACGATCGCTGGGGCAACCTGCTGTTTGAAAGCAGCGACCTGAACGCGGGCTGGGATGGCCGTTTGAATGGAAAAACGCTTCCGCCGGGCGTGTATTTGTACGACGCAGACCTGCAATTAGCGCCGGTGCAGAGGCCGGTGGAATGGCGAAAAGTGAGCGGAAGTGTGGCGCTGCTGCGTTAAGTTCACCTCCCCAAATGCACCAGCAGCACACTCACATCCGCCGGGTTTACACCCGAAATACGGCTGGCTTGCCCAATGGTGCGGGGTTTCATCCGCGACAATTTGTCGCGGGCTTCGATGCTCAGACCCGTGATGGATTTGTAGTCAAAATCGGCGTGTAGGTGTAAATCCTCCAGGCGCGTCATTTTGGCCACGAGTTCCTCTTCTTTCTGGATATAACCTGCGTATTTCATGCCGATCTCGGCCAGTTCAAGAAACTCTTGCTCATAGGGTGAGAGAAATTGCGCCAGTTCCGGCAGGTGTTTTGCCATGCCGTGGATGTTCACCTGCGGGCGAAGCAGGATATTATGCAGCTTTATTTTTTGCTGAATCGGGGCGGAATCAACGCTTTGCAAGTAAGCGTTCACCTCGTCGGGCGTGACAGAGGCGTTGCGGAAAAACGCTTCGATCTCGCTGGTAGCCTGTTTTTTGGCGCGCACCCTGTCCATACGTTCATCCGTACCCTGCACGCCGAGGCGATGGGCAATGGGCGTCAGGCGCAGGTCGGCATTGTCCTGCCGGAGCAGGATGCGGTATTCCGCCCGGCTGGTGAACATCCGGTAGGGCTCCTGGGTGCCTTTGTTCACGAGGTCGTCTATCAGTACGCCGATATAGGCTTCCGAGCGTTTGAGCACCAGCGGCGCTTCTCCCTTGACGGACAGCGCAGCGTTCATACCCGCCATCAGGCCCTGGCAGGCGGCCTCTTCGTAGCCGGTCGTGCCGTTGATCTGGCCCGCGAAATAGAGGTTTTTTATCAGGTTGGTTTCCAGCGTGGTTTGCAGCTGGGTGGGCGGAAAATAGTCGTACTCGATGGCGTAACCCGGGCGAAACATTTTTACGTTTTCCAATCCGGGTATGGCTTTCAACGCTTTGTACTGCACATCTTCCGGCAGGGAAGAAGAAAATCCGTTGATATAAATTTCGATCGTATCCCAGCCTTCCGGCTCGATGAACATCTGGTGCCGGTCTTTATCCGCAAAGCGGTCGATTTTATCTTCGATACTGGGGCAATACCGCGGCCCGAGGCCCTGGATGCGTCCGCTGAACATGGGTGATTTATCAAAACCCGTGCGCAGGATATCGTGTACTTTTTGATTGGTGTAGGTGCTCCAGCAGGAAAGTTGTTTTTCCAGAATAGGGGTATCGGTATAGGAAAACCTACCAGCTGGGTCGTCGCCTTTTTGCTCTTCCATTTTGGAATAATCGAGCGAGCGCCCGTCGATGCGCGGCGGTGTACCCGTTTTCATACGGCCCGATTCAAAGCCCAGTTCGACGAGTTGTTCGGTAATACCTTTGGAGGCGCTTTCACCCGCCCGGCCGCCGCCGAATTGTTTTTCCCCGATATGGATAATACCGTTCAAAAAAGTACCGTTGGTGAGCACCACCGCATGGCTTTCAATTTCCAGGCCCATGCCCGTCACCACACCGCCGATACGCCCGTCTTTCACGATCAGGCCGCGCACCATTTCCTGCCAGAAATCAATATTCGGGTGCGCTTCCAGCATTTGCCGCCATTTTCCGGCGAACCGCATCCGGTCGCTTTGGGCGCGCGGACTCCACATGGCAGGCCCTTTGGACAGGTTGAGCATGCGGAATTGTACGGCTGTGTGGTCCGTGACAATACCCGAATATCCACCCAGGGCGTCGATTTCCCGCACAATCTGCCCTTTGGCCACGCCGCCCATAGCAGGGTTGCAACTCATCTGTGCGATGGTTTGCATATTCATGGTAGCCAGCAGGACTTTGGCCCCCAGATTGGCGGCAGCAACGGCGGCTTCGCAACCTGCATGGCCTGCGCCGACTACTATGACATCGTATTTTGGAAACATGTGTTATTTTAAAACCACTTTTTGTCCGAAAAGTTGGCAAAGATACGGCTTTTCCTGTGCCTGTTCAAACATAGGCTGTACAAATGCGTATCTACAGAACAGCACGTTTTTTTTACCACAACGGACACCAAGTGGTAAAAAAAAGCGCGATTCGGTACACAAAATAGCCAAAAAAGTGGCGGGCATAAGACCCACGCACGGCGGTAACGATTGGCTACCTGCCAATAAAACCCATTAGTTATTACAAATTTCTGGGCCAAGGGTTGCCGCCGTGCGCGAGTTTTACGACCCCGCATTGAAAATCAACGCACCACGAACGTCTTCTTTTCCACTCCAATTCCCGTCATCGTCAATGATTTCCAGCCTTTGGGCAGTTTTGTTTTCATTTGAACGATACCCTGCGGGGTAATGTCTAATCCGCCGAAACCCATGAGCGTGGCTTGCAGAAAACCGCCGGCGCCGGTGGCGAAATACGGGTTGGTCCCGCCTGCTGTTTCGGCCAATACGCCGAACGGCGGCACTTCATTGGGTTTGTAACTTTTTACCCAGAGGTCGTAACCCCGCTCGGCATTTCCCCCACGCGCTGCGGATACGGCCAGCGCGGCGTTGCCCATGGCAGGCCCGTCTTTGGACATGCGCGGTTCGTAGTAGTCGAGGTCTTTTTTGATTTGTGCGGGATCGGTGATGACTTTCAGCGGATACGCCAGCAGGTTCACGTCGGCCTGTTTGATGATAACGCCGTCGTAGGTCGCGTTTTCGCGGGTGGTACCGTCTGGGAATTTCAGGATAGGAATATTGTCGGCCACGTGCATCCAGTCGGGATTAGGCGTGAGGCCGAGTTCTTTAGCGGCGTCCGTCGCGTAGGCCAGCGCGGTTTTGGCCATGCCGTTGGTGAAGGCGTTGTTGTCGATGTTTTCCTGCCATTCATTGGCGCCGATGACGTTGTTAATGTCGTACCGGCCGGGGCCGTTGCGTTCCACGCGGGATGCCCAGAAATCAGCGCCTTCTTTCAGCATAGGCCAGCCGCGGGTGCGCAGCCACTCCTTATCTTTGGTGACCAAATAATATTGCCACGCAGCCCAGCCCACGCAGCCGGTGATATGCTGCTGAAAAGGTCCGGTGAGCGCCCAGACAGGCGTTTCTTCCTGACCGGTCGTGGTGCTTTCCCAGGGATACATAGCGCCCTGGTAACCGTGCGAAAAGGCGTTTTGTTTGGCTTCATCGAGCAATTGAAAGCGGAATTCGAGCAGCGATTTGGCTATTTCCGGGTGCAATACGAGCAGCGGCGGGTACATCCACAGTTCCGTATCCCAGAACACGTGCCCATTGTAACCCAGGCCCGACAAGCCCATCGGCGACAGGCTCAATGCCGTGCCTTCGCGGGCGAAAGAATAGAGGTGATACATGGCGGAATGCACCGCGCGGGCATCTTCTACCGGGCCGTCGATGGCGATGTCGGAGGCCCAGAGTTTGTTCCAGTCCTGCGTATGCCGGCGCAGGAGGCGTTCGCTGCGCTCCAGGGCGGCATAAATGGTGAGGCGTTCGGCTTCATTGTGCGCATCTGCCACGTGTGCGCTGCTGATGACCGTTCCTACTACCGAAAAACGATAGGTTTCTCCGGCTTTCAGTTTTTTGGAAAATTTCAGCAGGTGCATGTTGTAATCCCAGTCTTCATGGATCAGATCAGGTTCGGAGCCGTGTTTTTCTTCAAAAATAAAACTGGTAGAAGCAGCGACGGTATATTTACCGCTGGGGCTTTTTCCGACGGAAGTCAACAGTGGAATGAGCACATGCGGCCGGTCTATTTCGGAGTAATAATTCCGCACGTCCTGCAACATTTCCGGTGCTTCAATCACCGAAGCGGGCGTAATGGTGACATCTTTTTTGGCGGTGATTTCCACCATGCTCAGGGCGCAATAAGGCAGGTGGCGCAGGGCCATCACCCGGTGCGTGACGCTGAGTTGCTCGCCGACATTGAACGTAGTGGTCAATTGAGCGCCGCGCATATCGAGCGTTTGTTTGTAAGCGGAAATATCTTTGCGCCCGATGCGGCGGCCATCCACATCGAGGTTCATGTTGACGAAGTTGAATCCTTTGAGGATATTGCTGACCCGGCCCCGGCCATAATTGTCGTACGCGCCGTTGAGCACCACATCTTTGACGCGCATCGGTTCCGGCGACGATACCAGGCCAATCATACCATTGGCAACGGTGATGCCATAATAATTGGCCGGATCAATATTATCGGCTACGATATGCCAGGCATCATTCTGGGCAAACAACCCGGAAGTGTGTGTGAAGAGGCAAACAAAGGCAAAAAGTATTTTTTTCATGCTTGAATTAAATTTAGTGCGGGAAAAATAGCACCGCTTGTTTCAATATCTACCATGAACGCCGGATTTTGTGGGTTGTTTTCAAATTAAGCCGATTCCAAAATCTTACATTTGACCATGCCCGCGTTCATCACTTACATCGACTCCCCTGGGCGTACTGGAAATAAGCGGCACTGATGCCCATCTCCAATCCGTGCTGTTTGCCCGCGCCGAACACAAACCTGCACCCGGTCAGCCTGCCTCCGAAGGAGAAATACCGGCAGCAGTGGCCCAAACCATCCGGCAACTGAACGAATACTTTGCAGGCACCCGGCGCGATTTCGATCTCCCCATTCAGCCACAAGGCACTGATTTTCAGCAACATATATGGAATTTATTGTTAAAAATTCCATACGGCACTACAACTTCCTATTTGGAAATATCGAAACGCTACGGCGACACAAAAGCCATTCGGGCCGTAGGCACCGCCAATGGCAGCAATCCGATTTGTATCATTGTGCCCTGTCACCGCGTCATTGGCAGCAATGGAAAATTAGTGGGCTACGGCGGCGACTTGTGGCGAAAAGCCTGGCTGCTGCAACATGAACTGGAACATGCGCCGGTACCGCAGGGAAGGCTTTTTTAGGGATGAAAGATCAGGGATGAGGAATGAGGGATGAGGAATGACCGAGCGTTATGTCGGACATGGACGCTCGGCATCCCTCATCCCTCATTCCTCATCCCTGATCTTTCATTCCTCATCCCTCATCCCTCATTCCTATCGGTACGTCTTCCTCCGTATCCAGGTCCGAAAGCACCGGCAATTCGGCGCAGGTCAGTCCTGCCGCGCGAATCTTTTCCAACGTCTTGCTTCGCACCGTCTCCGTGCTCCATTCAATATCGTGAAACACTGTGCTTTCCAACTTTTTCATACCCAACAGGTAGTAGCCGCCGTCGGGCGTCGGGCCGATGACGAAATCGGTGTGCTCGAGCGCATCGAAAGCCTGTTGGAGCAGCGCGCCGCTCAATTCCGGGCAATCGCTGCCGATAATCAGCGCTTTGCCGGCCCCAGCCGCAAAGGCCTCCCGGAAGGATGCCTCCATCCGTTCGCCCAGATCGCCGGGGTGTTGTATTTTTTTCTTAAAATCAGATTCCGGCCATTCGTCTTTTTCCGGGATAAAATCGCTGTAAAACAACCAGCGCTCCGCCGCCACGCCCTGTGCAGCAAGGCGCGTCCGGTCGAGCAGGAGTTTGTAAATGCGCAATGCTTCCACATCGCCCATGGTGCGGGCCAGCCGGGTTTTGACTTTTCCTAGTTGTGGATTGCGGATAAAAATGAGCAAGATGTCCATAGTTATGAGTTATGAGTTATGAGTTATGAGTTATGAGTTATTGGAGTTTCAGGCTGGAATGAGAAAGAATGCATACTTCATTTCCCCATTCCAGCCTGAAACTCCAATAACTCATAACTCATCCCTTATAACTCATAATCGCTTTCCTCACGCTCCCATATTTCAGCAGCAGCGCCTTAGCCGCTTCATATTCCATTCCGGTGCTTTGAACAATCATACGAGTACCGCGGTCAATCAGTTTTGTATTGGAGAGTTTCATATCGACCATTTTATTGTCCTGCACCCGGCCCAGTTGGATCATCACAGCAGTCGTAATCATGTTGAGGATCAGTTTTTGGGCTGTGCCGGCTTTCATCCGGCTGCTGCCGGTGACAAACTCCGGCCCGACCACCGCCAACACGGGGAAATCCGCTTCCGCGATCAGGGGCGCGCCGGGATTGCAGGTGATGCAACCCGTGGCAATGCCGTGTTCCCGGCAGGCGCGCAGGCCGCTCACTACATAAGGCGTGGTGCCCGATGCGGCAATACCGACCACCGTATCCAATGCATCGGGTTGCCAGGTTTGCAGGTCGAGCCAGGCCTGGGTCGTGCTGTCTTCGGCGTGTTCGACGGGGTTTCGGATGGCCCGGTCGCCCCCGGCGATGATGCCAACCACCCATTCCGGCGGCGCGCCGAACGTCGGCGGAATTTCGGAGGCATCTAATACGCCCAGTCGGCCGCTGGTGCCCGCGCCGATATAAAAAAGCCGCCCGCCTTCGCGCATTTTAGGCACGATGGACGTCACCAGCGCTTCAATTTGCGGCAGCGCTTTTTGCACGGCGAGTGGCACGGTCTGGTCTTCGCGGTTGATATTTTCGAGTAATTCCCGAACGCTCATTTTTTCCAAATGGCGATAATGAGAGGTCGATTCCGTTATTTTTTCCATGATATTCAATTATGGTTAATATCTCTTGACAAATTGTTTTCAATTTTAACAAACTTTCAAATAACCGTAACAGGTTTTAAGTGTTCGGAGCCGCTCTTACCCCACATCTTGCAGGCAGATTTTGAAAACAATCAAAATACAACGATTATGACTACCGGCATCCGAATTTTCGCCCAACTGTTTTTATTGAGTTTTGTACTCACCGCCTGCCACACGGCCCAGAAATTTGTCGAATCCGGCGATTACGACAGCGCCATCGATTTTTGCGTCCGCAAATTACAGGGCAAATCGAAAAAGAAAACAGAATATGTGCAGGGCCTCGAAGCGGCCTTCCAGAAAGCGCAAACCCGCGACCTGGCTGCGATCGATCACCTGGTTGCCGAAAACCGCCCGGAAAACTGGGAGCGCGTGAATACCATCCACCGCAATATCCGCGCGCGGCAGAATAAAATCATCCCGCTGATGCCGCTGCAATCAAAAGACGGTTATGCCGCCCGCTTCGAAATGCTGGATATTGCCCGACTAGAAAGTGAAAGCCGCCAGAAAGCCGCCGAACACTTGTATAACCAGGCCAAAGAATTGATTGTCAAAGGCGAACAGGGCGACAAATTAGCCGCCCGCGACGCTTACTACGCCCTGTGCGACCTCGAAACGCACTACTACCGCGATTACAAAGACAAAAACGAACTGCTGGCAACAGCCCGCGACCTGGGTACTTCCTACATTCTTTTTGAAATGAAAAACCAGTCGAATACGGTGTTGCCCCGCGTATTTGCGGAACGCCTGCTGAGCATCGGCAAACAGGAACTCGACAGCGACTGGAAGGCATATTTCTTTGAAGAAAAACCGGGCGTTCACTACGATTACAGGGCGACTTTTAAAGTGCGCAACATCGACATCAGCCCGGAACGTATCCACGAACGCGCCTACACCGATGAACAAGAAATCGAAGACGGCTTCGATTATGTGCTCGACTCGAAAGGCAATGTGATGAAGGATTCCTTGGGCAACGATATAAAAACGCCGCGATACGTCCGCATTCGCGCAAACGTAATCGAAGTGTACCAGACCAAAGCAGCCAAACTGACCGGCTACATTGAAATATACGACCTCTCCCGCAACGTGCTGATGGACACCCGCAATATGGGCACGGAAGTCTTGTTTGAAAACTACGCATCTACTTTCACCGGCGACCAGCGCGCCCTGAGCCGCGACTCCCGCAGCCGCATCGGCAACCGCCCGCAACCCTTCCCGCCCGACGAAGACATGCTGGTGCAGGCCGCTGAACGGATTAAACCGAACCTGCGCGACGAACTGAAGCGCAACCGGGCGATCCTGTAAATCGTGTTTGGTGTATGGTGTTTAGTGTTTAGGGTGCTTCGCTTTTGGCGACTGTGGGTGGCTTAGGCGACCTGTAAATCGTGTTTGGTGTTTCGTTTTTCGTGTTTGGTGCGCGTTGCCTTTGGCGACTGTGGGTGGCTTAGGCGAAGCGTGTTTAGTTTTTTTTGTATTTTGCATTCCCTTGGAAATGTGCGGGGTCGTAAGACCCGCGCACGGCGGTAACGCTTGGCTTATCAATAAACGATAGCCATTGGTTATCACTCATTCCTGGGCCAGACGTTACCGCCGTGCGCGGGTCTTACGACCCCGCACTTACTTCTCTCAAAAAAGAAATAGAACGCACTGGTAATGTCCAGAAACCTAAGCCACTCACTGTCGCCAAAAGCGAAGCACCCTAAACACTAAACACCAAACACCAAACACGATGTTACGCTACCTGCTACGCCGTTTGCTCTTGTCCGTGCCGACCCTGCTGGTGATCTCCTGGATCATCTTCGGCCTGAACAAATGTGCGCCCGGCGACCCTGTACTCACCATTTTCGGAGAAGATTTAAGCTCGGGTATTGACCCGGTGGGACAAGCCGCCAATTACCGGCTGAAAGCGGCGCAATTGGGCCTCGATCGCCCCGATTTTTATTTTTCGCTCACCACAACGGCTTATCCGGATACCCTGTACCGCATTTTTCCGCCCCTTCGGCGGCAACGCCTCAGCAGGCTGGCAGGACAGGTGCAAAACTGGCCTTTGGTCAGCCAATACGAACAACAGGTGTCGGCGACCTTGAAACACGCAGAACAGGTTCCCGATTCGCTCCCGCAAAAAGCGCAACTTCGCCTCGCCATGGGCAATTTTCTGCTGATCGAACGAACGGAATATTTAGACACGGCCCGGCATTTTGTCCGCAAGGTGAT
This sequence comes from Lewinellaceae bacterium, assembly GCA_016711435.1. Taxonomy (GTDB): domain Bacteria; phylum Bacteroidota; class Bacteroidia; order Chitinophagales; family Saprospiraceae; genus M3007. The sequence goes on along the minus strand of JADJSY010000040.1, from coordinate 14,137 downwards.
AGCAGATTTACCCCATAATCCCGCATTTTCAAAAGCCCTCGATTCTTTGGACGCAGCCGTATCGGCGCTCCAGTCCGCCGCTTCCCAAAAGGGTTTTCCCAAACCGGCATTCTATTGGTACGGTTTGAATAACCAGTACCACAATTGGTTGACGGGCTTTTTTTCCGGCCGTTTCGGGCTTTCCCTTATTTCCAAAAAACCGGTGTCGGAGGAATTAATGGCGCGTTTAATGCCCACGCTGGCCCTGAACGGATGGGCGATTTTATTAGCATACTGTATTGCGATACCGCTTGGGATACGTATGGCCCGGCGCCAAAACAGGCCCTTCGACCGGCAGGGGAAACGCCTTTTACTTTTGCTGTACTCCTTTCCGGCTTTCTGGATGGGCGGCCTGCTCATCCTGTGCTTTGCGACGCCTGATGCAGGTTTGTTCTGGATCAACGGCATTTCCCTGGATGCCTGGACGCCCGGCGAGTCGTTCCTGCTTTGGATGGGCCGCAACGCAAACAAACTCATCCTGCCGGTGCTCACATTGTTGTTGCATATTCTCGCCGTGCTCACCCTGCAAATGCGCAGCAGTATGCTCGATGTGCTGGAACAGGACTATATCAAAACTGCCCGCGCCAAGGGGCTGAGCGAATCGGCCGTGTACGGGAAACACGCTTTCAGAAATGCGCTTTTCCCGCTGATTACCATTTTTGGAGGCATTTTCCCGGCTATTTTTGCCGGCTCCTTAGTGATAGAGTACCTGTTTAATTTCCCCGGCATGGGCACCAAAACACAAGCGGCTTTTATGGATCGGGACTATCCGGTGCTGTATGCTATCCTGATGCTGGCGGCTATTCTGACGATTCTGGGTAGTCTGGTGGCGGATATGTTGTATGCCTGGGCGGACCCGAGGGTGCGGTTTGAGAAGCGGTGATTTAAATACCCATCAAAAAATCCACGAGGTGCGCCTCATTAGAAATATTCAGTTTCCGCCGCAAACGATACCTGCTGCCTTCCACCCCGCGCACGGAAATATTCATCAGGTGCGCGATTTCTTTGGTATTCAGGTTCATCCGCAGGTAGGCGCAGAGCCGGTAGTCGTTCGGGCTCAGTTGCGGAAAACGTTCGCGGAGGCGTTGCAGAAAATCGCGGTACACCTGGTCGAAATGCACGGCAAACTGCTCCCAGTCCTGGTCCGTGCGGGTATCGAACTGCAACATCCGCAACAGGCGGCGCAATTCGTCGCGGAGCGTGGCGGGCTGCTGCTCTTTTTCAAGCATACGTTCCAGCGCTTCCTGTATCGTGGCGATCATTTCACCTTTTTGCACTAAGTGCATGGTAGCGAGGGCTAATTCTTCGTTTTTGTGTTGTACTTCCGCCTCTAATTTTTCATTTTGAACCCGCACCAATTCCTGTTCCGTCAGTTCGGCCCTGCGCAGGTGTTGTTCTTCTTTTTGCCGGTGGGTGCGGGTGAGTTCGTCTTTTTCGCGCTCGAAACGTTTGCGTTGTGCGCGAACCAGCAGCGTCAGCAGACCTGCCGCAACCAGGAAATAAAAGAACATGGCCCAGCGGCTGGCATACCAGGGCGGAAGAATACGAAAACTAAAAACGGCGGTTTCACTTTCTTGTCCCAATTCGTCGCGGGCCTTGACCATCAACTGGTATCGACCGGAAGGCAGGTGGGTAAAATCTCGCTCGGTTTTCTGCGACCAGCCCGACCAGTCCTTTTCGAGTCCTCCCAGGCGGGTGCTGTATTGTATGCGCCTGCTTTCGCCATAAACCGTGGCGGCAAAAGAAACGATCACCCAGTTGTAATGATTTGGCAGCACGATGTTTGTCGTGTTGTTGCCCGGAAACCCGCCATACACCACACTGTCGGCGGATTGTGGAATGCGTACACTATTGATATTGACCTGTAGGGCGCGATTGGTCCGGTGCAAACGTTCCGTATTCAGGTGCAAAAATCCTTTTTCCGTACCAAAAAACAGGTTTTGGGCATCCAGGCAATAAATATGTTCAAAACCGCCGACAATCTGGCCGTTCAGTTGCGGGAAAATCTGTCGCCGGATTTTTTTACCCAAACCCTCATCCTCTATCCACAATACGCCCGCATCTTCGCCGGTCACAAACCAGATATTTCCCGCAGCATCTTCCTGTAAAAAACGGGTGCGTTTGTTTTTACCCAACTGGGCGTCGAATTCGGGGCTGAAACAAAGCGGTCGGCAGCCGGATCGTACCGGAACAGCCCGTGCTCGCCCGCTACCAACGCCCGTTTTCCAATATCAAAAACATAGTTGAACAGGTCGGAAGGTAACCCGTCCGCCTGGCCATAGCGTCGCACAGTCAGGCGCCGGTAGCCCTCGCGCAACTGCACCCGGAACACCCCGCGGTAGGGATGCGAAACCCAGAGCATGGTGTCATTTTCCGGCGCAAGTATCCGGCAGGATTCGTCGAAACCGGGCAATCGCATCCGAAACTGCCAGGCGCCACCCGAACGGCGGGTAAACAACGAAAGTCCATCGTACTGACCGGCAATCACAACACTGTCGTTGAGTTGCAAGTAACGCCAGGTGCCGGTTCGGTTGTTAAGCACGGTAGCCCGGGTAGCATCCACCCGAAATGCGCCTTCGTGGTGCCCCAGCAATAGCGAACCGCCCGCTTCATTTAGCCCCCAAACCTGACCCGTGGTGCCTGTCGCCAGTTGAAAAGGCTGATCAACAAAGGGGCTGAAATAATTGCGCCAGGGAATGGAATACAAACCGTTGGAAGTGCCGAGGTAAAACCTGTCTGCGAACAAACGCGCGGCGTATCCGGCCCCTTCCAGGTCATTATCCGGGAAAATGCGGTAAAAAGGAGCGTTCATTTCCACATAATCAATCCCGTTGTCGAGGCTGAGCCAGAGATTTCCCACCCTGTCGGCCTGTACGTTCAGGATATTGTTGTATTGCAACCCCGCGCCTTTGCGAAGCCATAAAGCCGGTTTGCGGTTGGCGTTCAGCACCAGCAGCCCGCCGAGGGTAGTACCGAGTGCGATCTGGTTTTCTCCAAAAACTGTCGCCGTATAAATCCTTTTTTCTTTTAAAAAATTATCGGCAGGCGTATTCCAGGGTATCAGCTGCTCGCCGGTCAGGCTGAACAAACCATGTTTCAGGGTGGCTATGAGAACGGTGTCGCCGCGCCAGGGCAGCATGGCCGTCACCACGCTGGAAGGCCCCTCACATAAACGGACAAACTGACTGCCGTCAAAACGGAGCAAACCGCCTGAAGCGGAATGCAGGAGCAATTGCCCCTGCACGGCCTCCAGGTGTTCTAAAAAACCTGCGGGGCGATAAATCGTACATTGTTGACCTGCTATCCGAAAAATACGGTCAGCTGTTCGGAAAAAATAGGCGTCCTGGAAATGGACGATGTCCCATACATCGCCATAGCTCCGTTCGGCCGGCGGAATAAGCGCATTCAGCGAGTGGTACTGCAATATGCCGGAGACATCGGGACTAAAATAACCGAACTCCCCCTGCCCGCCAACGTAGATATATCCATTTGCCCGGTCGATGAAAAGCGAACGCACACAAGTCCCGTTCGCGATGGGGTAGCATTGCCAGGTATCTCCATTGAAGCAAAGTAAACCTTCATTATTGGCAAGAAAGATAATGCCCCGCTCGTCCTGTTTGCTATCCCACGACTGCGTACCTGCCTGGTAAAGCGTCTTGGCATAATATGTTACCGGCGGCAAACCCAGGTTGACGGGTTGCGCCAGTGTGCTGTGCGAACAAAAAAGCGCCAGTATGTAGCAGATCACTTCAAAGTGTTTACTCATATCAGTTGCCAAGATACAGCAATTACAGAAATGCAAAATTGTACCCTTTAAAAGCGGTTGTCGTACTATTCGCGTAGTATTTTTTCAGGGGTGTGCAGTTGTGTTGTATGGCTTTATTATCCGTTGCCGGATAGAGTAACATAATTTTGTGGTCAATGTTAGTGATTTAACAAAATGAAATTTCAAAATCTAAATTGATTGGCAATGTTAAAAAAATTACGTCTTTTATTCTTTGTCGTAGCCTGTTCAGCCGGCCTTCAAGCACAGGTAACGATCCTCGACTTCGAAACACCTGCAACCACAACTAATTTTCAATACTTCGGCAGCACATTGGATGGCATGTTAAGTTCCAACATTGCCAATCCCAATGCAACGGGTATCAATACCAGCGCGACAGTATTAAAATTTACCAAACCTGCCAACTCCCAGACCTGGGCCGGCGCTGCTTCCAACCCTTTCCCGCTACAGCCGTCGATGTGACGGGAGGCGGCATCATCAAGGTGAAAGTACACAGCGACCACGTGGGCAACCTGGCCCTGAAACTGGAAACCTCCTCAACAGGTGGCGCCGACTGGATCTTGCAACAACCTATCACGACCCTCAACGAATGGGTGGAATTGAGTTTCGACCCCAATCTTCCTGCTTTTGAAGGCGCCCAGCAACCAGCCGCCGGCAATATTTATGAGAAAGTCGTTTTGTTTTTTGATTTCGGCACGGCTTTCCCCAGCGACCAGACTTATTATTTGGATGACATCATCGTGGAACAGGCGATCACCTGTAGCCCGATCCTCGACTTCGAAACACCTGCAACCACAACTAATTTTCAATACTTCGGAAGCTCATTGGATGGCATGTTAAGTTCCAATATAGCCAATCCCAATGCGACGGGTATTAATACCAGCGCGACAGTATTAAAATTTACCAAACCTGCCAACTCCCAGACCTGGGCCGGCGCTGCTTCCAACCCTTTCCCCGCTACAGCCGTCGATGTGACGACAGGCGGCCTGATTAAGGTAAAAGTACACAGCGACCATGTCGGCAACCTCGCCCTGAAACTGGAAGCCTCCTCAACAGGTGGCGCCGACTGGATATTGCAACAACCTATTACAACCCTCAACGAATGTGTGGAATTGAGTTTTGATCCCAACCTGCCCGCCTTTGAAGGCGCCCAGCAACCTGCCGCCGGCCATATTTATGAGAAAGTCGTTTTGTTTTTCGATTTCGGCACGGCTTTCCCCAGCGACCAGACTTATTATGTAGATGATCTTGTAGTGTGCAGTAGCGGCGGCACTCCAACGGCCGATGTTACATTTCAGGTAAATATGAACGACTATGCCGGCACATTTACCACGGTAAATGTAAGCGGCGAATTCAACGAATGGTCGGGCGATTCCAATCCGCTGTCGGATGCTGACGGCGATGGCGTGTACAGCGCAACGCTCAACCTTCCGGTCGGTTTGTACGAATACAAGTTTACCCTCGACAACTGGGCAGCACAGGAAAACCTGGCTATCACTGCTACCTGCGTACAGGTGACCGTCGAAGACGCTAATATTTTTGTGAACCGTAAATTAGCGCTGTCCGGCGACGAAGAACTCGCTCCTGTTTGTTTCAACAGTTGTTATGATTGCGGCGAAAGTGTAAAAATCACTTATAACCTTGGGCTTCTCGATAGCGAAACACCTGACCCAGGTGGTGTTTACCTCGCAGGCGGCGCAGAGTTTGGCGCGCCTAACATCCGTTTCCGTATGTACGATAATGATATGGATGGCGTATTCAGCGTGACCATCGAGCGCGAAACAGGTTACGGTGGTTATTACACATTCACCAACGGCCCATGCGGCGATTTTTCCTGCAAAGAAATTATTGGAGGTTTGCCATGTGCCAATCCGCAAAATTTCAATGACCGGTTCCTGTCTCCGGTACAACAGGATACCGTAGTTGCTACCTGTTTTGAAACTTGCGCAACGGCCAGCGACTGCTCCAGCATCAATACGATCGATCTGGCAGGCTCCGACAGCTGGGTAGAAGTAGTGCCGACGCTTACGTCCAATGATGTACGCATCCTGTTCCACGAACTAGTTCAAAGCAATGCCAGCGTACGCATTATGGATATCACAGGTAAAACTGTATGGCAACAACAATGGCGTATTTCGCCCGGCCAGTTGCAATTACAAGTAGCCGACTGGCAGCCTGGTATGTATTTTATCGCTGTTGAAAACGGCAGCCGCCGGGCTACCGGACGTTTTGTAAAAATGTAAACTTTTGGTAATTGTGGTTTTTGCGGGCGGATTGGTTATCCGCCCGCTTCCATTTTGTTCCCCACCGCAACAACTCTATTGTTTGCTTTGACGCCCTGTTGTCGGGGCGATTCGGTCAGGGTGCTTTGAAAAAAGCACAACAAACTCATTTGGTTCAACAGCCTGTTAATCATGAACACAAAACTAACTTACTACACGATTGCCCTGCTTTTGTTGCTGTCTGAAGCGCTCAGCGCTCAAGTCAGCGTAAGCGGGCGTATTACCGGCGCTGCCGACGGGCAGCCGCTTATTGGCGCTACCGTAGCGATTGAAGGAACCAGCGGAGGCGCTATTGCTGACATCGAAGGCCAGTTTCGCCTCACAGCGCCCTCTTCAGAATACGTGCTCGTTTTTTCTTACACTGGCATGATCAGTAAAAAGGAAAAGATTGGCAGCCGTAGTGTTATCGACGTTGTTCTGGATGAAAACAACGCCCTGATTAACGAAGTCGTTGTAGTGGGTTACGGCTCGCAGAAACGCAGCAATATCAGCGGCGCGGTGTCTACCGTTACAGCCGCCGAAATTGCCGAATTGCCCGTGTTGCGGGTCGAGCAGGCCCTGCAGGGCCGTACCGCCGGCGTTCAGGTGACGCAGAATTCGGGTTCGCCCGGCAGTCCGCTCACAGTTCGGATACGCGGCACAGGTACCATCAATAACAGCGACCCGCTGTACATCGTCGATGGCGTACCGGTGGACGGCCTGGATTTTCTCAATCCGAACGACATCGAAACCATGAATGTGCTGAAAGATGCCGCATCTGCAGCCATTTACGGCTCGCGGGGCGCCAACGGCGTAGTGCTGATTACGACAAAAGGTGGTAAAAAGAACCAGGATGGCAAAGTTGCCTATGACGCTTATTTCGGGATGCAGAGCGCCTGGAAAAAAGTAAACCTGCTGAATGCCCGCGAATATGCTATTCTTTCCAATGAGGCGCATATTGCTGCCGGCCAGGTGCCGCTGCCCGAATTGGCCAACCCGGAAGCGCTGGGAAATGGTACGGACTGGCTCGACGCCATTTTCGGCAATGCGCCCATGAGCAGCCACCAACTGAGTTTCAGCGGCGGTTCTGAAAAATCCACCTACACCGTTTCGGGCAATTATTTCGATCAGGAAGGTATTGTGGGCGGCGACAAAGCCGGATTCAGACGCTACACCGCCCGCATCAACGGTACCAACACGGTAAAAAAATGGCTCAGCATCGGTACAAACCTGGGCCTTACCAACCTGGGTCGACGCTTTTTGCCCGAAAACAACGAATTTACCACGCCATTGGTCCGCGCTTTAAATATGGACCCTGTGACGCCCGTGCGGAAAGACGACGGTACGTATGCCTATTCCCGCTATTCCGATACGGATATTGTCAACCCGGTCAATGCCATTGAACAAACCTACGACCGCTGGAAATCAAACCGGGTCGTAGGAGCCGTTTTTGCCGAACTGACACTCGCGCCCGGACTGCGATTCCGCAGTTCTTATAGCGTAGATGCGACTTTTGCCACCCGTGATATTTTCTATCGGGCATTCGACCTGAGCAATGATCCTTTGTTGAGCGACGCGCCCGCAGGTGAAAAAAAACCTGATCAATTCTGTTGTTAAACAACACAATAGCTGGCGCACCTGGCAACTGGAAAATGTGCTGACCTGGGACCACAATTTCGGTGAAAGCCATCACCTGACCCTCACGGGCGGTACCACGGCCCTCGAAAACGGATTTGAATACAGCGGCGGCGCAAATACCAACCTCCCGTCTAATGATCCAGACGATGCGTACATTTCCAATACCATCGACCCGATCGCATCACAAAGCGCTTACGGCGGAGCCGATGAGTCCTCCCTGTTGTCTGTTTTCGGTCGTGCCAACTACGAATTCAATCAAAAATACCTTTTTAGCGCAGCCCTCCGCGCCGATGGCTCTTCCCGATTCGGACCGAACAACCGCTACGGTTATTTCCCGTCCGTTTCGGCGGGCTGGATTATCAGCGAGGAAGCGTTCTGGGGTTCCAAAGCGCTGGAATTTCTGAAAATCCGCGCCAGTTGGGGCCAGAACGGCAACGACCGGATTGGCAACTACGGTTTCACGAGCGTCGTGCTGAGCGGGCAGAATTACACTTTCGGCCCCGGCCAGATCATTACCAACGGCAGCGTACCACTTACTGTAGCCAATCCCGACCTGCGCTGGGAAACGATTACGCAAACCGACCTCGGCTTTGACGCGACTTTTTTTAACGGTCGCCTGAGCTGGACCAGTGATTTTTACCTGAAGAATACATCGGGTATGCTTTATGCAGCGCCTATTCCGCTCACTGTCGGCGCTAACCCGCCCGTGCGCAACATTGCCAGTGTAAAAAATACCGGATGGGAAACCGACGTGCAGTACCGCAACCGCTCCGGCGCGTTCAAATACAGTGTTGGCGGCAATTTTTCGGCGGTTAAAAATGAAGTGACCGGCCTGGGTGAAGGAGGAGAACCCGTCTTTGCCGGCAGGGTGCAATCTGCCAATGCCAGTGTGACTAAAACGGAAGTCGGGCAGCCCATCGGCGCTTATTTCGGCTATGTAACCGATGGTATTTTCCAAACCCGCCAGGAGGTTGCCGATCACGCATTTCAAAATGAAAATACAGCGCCGGGCGATATTCGTTTCAAAGACCTGAATGGCGATGGTGTGGTCAATACCGACGACCAGACTTATATCGGCAATCCGATCCCGGATTTTACCTACGGCTTTAATGCAGATGTGGAGTGGAAAGGTTTTGACCTGGGTATTTTCCTGCAAGGCGCACAGGGCAACGACCTGTACAATGCCACGGTGCGCTACGATTTCACCTACGTCAACCGTCCGGTTTCTGTGCTCAACCGCTGGACCGGTCCGGGTACTTCCAACAGCGAGCCGCGTGTCAACCTGAGCGATCCCAACCAGAACGCCCGCGTATCGGATCGTTTTGTGGAGAACGGCTCTTACCTGCGGCTGAAAAACGTGCAATTGGGTTACTCCTTGCCAAAAAGCCTCTTGCAACGCATCGGTTTTGAAAAATTCAGGGTGTATGTCTCGGGCCAGAACATGTTCACTTTCACCCGTTACACCGGTATGGATCCCGAAATCGGATCGTACGGCGGCGCACTGGCAGCAGGCATCGACCGGGGTTTTTATCCGCAGGCGCGTGTACTGCTGGGCGGGATCAATGCGTTATTCTAAATGGGTGTTTTGGTGTTTTTGGGTTTTGGTGTTTTAGAGGGAACATTGCTCTATGTTATTCTCTTGAGCCTGAACGAAGCGCCCCAAAACACTAAAACACCAAAACACCAAAACACTTTTAAATCATACGATATGAAAAATATACGGCTTCTCCTTTTAGCAAGTCTGCTGTTTTACGCTTACGCCTGCAACAAGGATTTTCTGGATCGCAAACCATTGGTCGGCGCAGCGGAAGAGAATTTTTACCGCACCGAACAGGATGCAGTGGCAGCGGTCAATGCGGCGTATGCGCCGTTGCAATTTGAACTGTCACCTGGCGGCCATTTCCGCTGGTTCCGTTTTATCCGCGCCTGGTTTTTTTACAACCTCGCTACCATGTTCGGCGGTGTTCCGCTCGCCGACCACGTATTGGCGCCAAGCGAATACAACCTGCCGCGTAGCAATGAAGCGGAAGTGTGGGTCTTGATCGAAGCCGATTTAAGAGAAGCCATAGCGGCACTGCCCCCGCGCAGTCAGTACCCCCCAGATAACCTGGCTCGGGTCACCAAAGGCGCTGCACAGTCGCTGTTGCTCAAATCGCTGGTTTGGCAGCAACGCTGGAGCGAGGCGCAGACTTTAGGAGAAGAAATCATCAACTCCAACGAATACCAATTAGAGCCGAACTACGCAAAAATATTCACCCTGGCCGGCGAAAACGGACCGGAATCTATTTTTGAAATCCAGTATATGAATGCTTCCGGTGGCAACTGGGGCAAAAACAATGCGAACGAGGGAACGTTTACCAATGTCTTCCAGCGCCCACGCGGTCAGTTTGAAGGTTACGGATTCAATATCCCAACGGAAGATTTTGTGCAGGAATTTTTTAAAGAAGGTTTTGAAGATCCGCGTTTGAAATCGACGGTGTTCCGCGTAGGAGATCTGATGGGCGACCGGGGTGTTTTTACCAAAGACGCTACCGGCGGTTTCCCGTACGATTATTACGCGAAAAAGTATTTCACCAACAAAAGTGAAGACGCGCCTTTCGGCGATCCGAACCCGAACGGGGGCAGCAATGACCGCGTGATTCGTTTTTCCGATGTGTTATTGCTACATGCCGAAGCCGCTTTTCACAACAACAATGAAGACGCTGCACGGCAATCGGTTAACCGGGTGCGCGCCCGCGCCAGGGGTACGCTTCCGAACGTTTTGCCCAACATAACAGCCACGGGCCCGGCACTGCTGGAAGCCATTTACCACGAACGCCGGGTGGAGTTGGGATTGGAAGGGCACCGCTTTTTCGACCTGATACGCACCGGACGTGCAACGCAGGTACTGGGTCCGCTGGGTTTTGTGGAAAGCACACACAAGCGCTTCCCTATTCCGCTGTCGCAAATACAGGCGACGAATGGGGCGATCAGCCAAAATGCGGGGTATTGAGATCGAGTATATGAAGATTTGAATATTCGAGTATTTGACTGGTAACGAATCAGTTATACTCGAATATTCAAATCTATAAATACTCAATTTAAAATCAATTGACAATCAACAAATTAAAGAATTACCATGAAAAAATACCTCTTTCCTCTGGGGCTCGTGCTGACATTATCGGCCTGCTCCCCGTACGAAGACGACGATATTACGCTGCCTGCTGCACCCGGTGCGCCTTCCATTACGGTAGAACCCGTAGCCGGTGATCCAAACCGGGTAGTGGTCAAGGATGTTTCAACCGGTTTTTTTGCCCGCGTTTGGGACTTTCCGGGCGGCACACCTGCCAAATCGACCCTGGCCATCGATACCGTTTTTTACCAAACCAAAGGCGATTACATCATTACGATGTATGCTTCTGCCGAAGGTGGTGGCGGCACTTCCCAGGTTGCGCGCAGTATCAATATTGCCCAGGATGCCCAGCCGGCCTGCGACCCACAAACCGCGCTGCTCACGGGCGATTGTGAAGGGCCGGGCAAGTGCTGGACCTTCTCACAGGGTGCAGGCGCCGTCCGGGTAGGCCCTCAGCCAGGTTCCAGCGAGTGGTACACTTCACCACTCAATGGTTTGCAGGCAGCACAATATGACGACGCTTTTTGCTTTTACTTCACTGCCGGGCATTTCCAGTACAACAACAACGGCCAGACGGTAGATCCATTCAACGGATACCAGGCTGTCAATTATTCGCCGCCAACCAATCTGGCATGGTTTATTTCAAAAGGAACCGGCCAAAATGGCGCCGATCAGATCATTTTGCCTGACGGCGCTTTCCTCGGCGTTTGGGATTCCGGTCCGGTGTACGATATTGTGACGCTTACCGAAACTCAACTGGTCGTGCGCAGCAAAATTGTTAACACGGATGGCTGGTTTGAACTGACCTTTGTAAAAGATTAATTAAGCACCGGGGGGGGCCCCCCTCGCGGGCGTCTTCCCCGGTGGGCCTCCCCCCCCCCCCCCCCTTTTGGGGGGGAAACCCCCCCCCCCGGGCGCGCTGCGTGTTGAGTGAGGAGGTTGAAAATCCTCCTACGGCTAAAAAAGGTTCCGGCGGGTAAATGGGCGTGGATGAAAAAATCTGGCCGCAGCGTATGGAAGTCGATTATGTGCTTATTTATGCTTTTTAAAATGTTCTCACCCTCTCTCACTTCTCACCCTCTCACTTCTTATAATGCGTTTATATTTTTCCCTCTTCGTACTACTCGCCCTCGCTGCCTGCAAAAAAGACGATACCGGTGATCCCGATCCACAAAAACCAAGTCTTTCCATTGCTGATGTGAGTCAGCCCGAAGGAGATGTTACCAATACTATTCAGTTTACCGTCCGCTTGAGCAAGGCTTCCGAGGCAAACGTACTGGTCAATTATTCGACGGTATCGGGCACTGCGCAGGCAGGCGCGGATTTCGTGGCGGTTGTCAACGAACAATTGTTGTTCAGCCCTGGCGATACGGAGAAAAAAATCGCCATCCAGGTATTGGGCGATGAAATTGAAGAAGCGACCGAAAGTTTTGAAGTGGTATTGCTGAATCCTGCGAATGCCGTACTCGGCCAGGCGCGTGCCAAAGCCGCCCTGGAAAACGACGACGACGACAACGCCCTTGAAATCCCTGCCACGGGCTATGTCACGCCGGAAACCTACCCCGGTCGTTCTTTGGTGTGGCAGGATGAATTCAATACCAACGTGTTGAATACGGCTACCTGGACCCATGAGATCGGCAACAACGGTGGTTGGGGCAACAACGAACTGCAATACTACCGCCCGGACAACACTTATTTTTCGGATGGTAAAATGATTATTGAAGCGCGGCAGGAAAGCTTCAGCGGTTTCGCTTACACGTCCTCCCGCCTGATTACCAAAGGCAAAAAAGAGTTTAAGTACGGTCGCATCGATATGCGCGCGGCATTGCCCAAAGGAAAAGGTGTCTGGCCCGCTTTGTGGATGCTGGGCAGCAATTTTCAACAGGCCGGCTGGCCCGCCTGCGGCGAAATTGACATCATGGAATTGATAGGCAGTCAGCCCGGTACAACACACGGTACGGCGCATTACGGTACCAGCACCGCTACCCACCAGTGGAAAACCGCTTCCAAAACGCTGCCGGGAAATGCCAGGTTCTCTGACGAATTCCATGTTTTTTCCATTGAATGGGAACAGAACCGTATTCGCTGGTACCTCGATGATGTACAATTCCACGAAATCACACCCGATATCCTGGGCGCAGGACAACCCTGGCCTTTTAACCAGGATTTTTTCTTCATCTTTAATGTGGCCGTGGGTGGCAACTGGCCGGGCAGTCCCGACGCGACAACCACTTTTCCGCAACGGATGATTGTGGATTATGTGCGGGTGTTCCAATAAGTAGTTATCTGTTATTAGTTATTGGTTATCAGTGTTCATTATCAAGCATTTACAAAGAGTTTGGCCAAAACTAATTTTGCACACCTACTTAACGCTTAAAAAACAAATTTGCGATTTGACTAACCCCCGCGCTTTAGCCGGGGGAAATGAACGGAACAAACACAGATGGGTTTTAACCCAAAATAAGTGCTTGGGCGAGGTTGGTCTCTTCTATTCCCCGCAAAGCACATAACCCTAAGTTTTTAGCGTTACTAAAACGCTCCATTTTTAAACTATCTGCGGTAAAAACGATTATACCTGCACATAATCGAAAAACACCATGTCCGCAGCTTTTTTGAGTGCCCAATGGCGCCGTTTGGTAATGATCAATTACCGGATGGATCCCGATGTATTGAAGCCGTATTTGCCCGCATTTACCGAATTGGATATCTGGAATGACACCTGTTATGTCAGCCTGGTCGGTTTCCGGTTTTTGAATACCCGTTTGAAAGGATGGCGCATGCCCTGGCACGAACATTTTACGGAAATCAACCTGCGTTTTTATGTGCGGCGGCACGATCCGGTACTAGGCTGGAAGCGCGGCGTGGTATTTATCAGCGAACTGGTGCCTTTGCCGGCTATTGCCTGGGTGGCGAACACCGTGTACCGGGAACATTACGGCGTGCGCACTATGCGCCACCACTGGCAGGAACAAAAAGATGTTTTACAGGTGGAATACGCCTGGAAAGAAAAACGCCGCTGGCATTCCTTCGGCGTGCAAAGCGAGGCAAGTCCGGTACCGATGAAGCCGGGCAGCGAAGCGGAATTTATCACGGAACACTACTGGGGTTATGCCCATCGCAGCGCCAAACAGACCATAGAATACCAGGTGGAACACCCGCGCTGGGAAGTGTATCCCATCAAAGCCTGGCACGTGGAAGTGGATTTCGGGGCGGTGTACGGCCCGGCTTTTGCACATTTGAATAACACGGAGCCGTTATCAGTGTTTCTGGCGGAAGGCTCGGAAGTGACGGTGCGGGATAGGC
>JADJSY010000039.1 GCA_016711435.1 Lewinellaceae bacterium | reverse complement strand
AATCTGGGAAACCGCGCTGAAAGAACGGATTGTTTTTTTGCCATGACAAAAGGGTCGGAAAAGTCATTTCATCCAGGTGGTAATTAAGCTAGCAGGCGATTCATTTGGGTCGTCTCCATCGGCCTTCGACGGAATTCTTCGAGGCTGAACCAGGAAATTTTCATTCCAGTTTTTCAAAAAAACATTTCCCATACTTCGCCGTGTTTCAGTCATCCTGCTCGATATCGAGGCTTACCAGGGGGAATAGAAACCGAATATCCTGATTTTCAGGATGAAGCGATCACAGATCGTTCAAAAGTTCCTGGTGGAAACGCTCATTGATCAGGATATGCCGCGCTTCCAGCAGATCAGCGAGCAATTCCTGGCAATTATGGTATTGTTCCTGTTCGGGATGGTACAACGTAATGTTGATTCTCGTTTCGGCTTCAGTTGATCCAGTCTTCTCGTGCCGCGAAGGTGAGCGGCGTTTCAAGTCCCGTATATCGCGGTGGTAACGAGACGCAGCACGAAGCTTCACGCAGCCGGTTGGCAAATGAAGCTGTGTGGTATCAGCATTGACGAAGGGATTTCCAAATCGCGGTCGCCACTCCGGCCAGAACTTAAAAGTGCCAGCAGCCTGGGGTTTTCAAACGTCGTGATATCCTGTTTCATGGCCCGCAGCAAACGGAACAAAATATCGGGCAAGTGTGGAAAAGATATGCTCCAGGTACCAACTGAGGCCCAGCGCTCTATCGTAGCTGGGTGCGGGTCGTGCTGCCGGTTGAAAAAGTTGTTTCTTCTTCTCCCGAATCAGCACTGGCAAAAGCCGGATATTTTCGAGGTCGTTGTCCCGGATTTCCGTGCCCAGGTCATTGATAATACCCAATACTTTACCCGGATAAAATCCGTCGGGTGCGCTGTAAGCACGAGGCGAACGCTGTAGGTTTTTATTTCTCCAGCATTTTCGCCGCATACCTCCGAGTCGAGGCGATTCAGCAAGTGTTTGAGCGAGCCTTCTGTCCATTCATTTCATGGTTTTGTTCAATAATGCATCCTCTACGGAATCAAACAGCACGACCTGGCGTTCAATGTACCGGATGAAATAAACAGCAGGGTAATCCGGTCTTCCGGGTTGATTTTTCTAAATATTCCTCCCTGTAATGACTTAATAATATCCACAGGACTTTTTACCGGTCTTGGAATTTGTTTTGCAGTGCTTGACCGAAGAGTGTAAGGTGTGTCCTGTCTCTTCGATACCCTTAAAAGGAAGGCTCAAAAAAAGGCTGTTATAGGTATGGTAGAGTGAGATAAATTGAAGATTCGAAGTGCATATCCTGATTCTAAAAGGTTGTCATTTTTCAAAGTGTATCATTGTCCCATTGCGGCATGACTTATCATGGCAAAGAACGGACATGTGTTTTTGTGAACTATGTGGTAAATACGAAAAGGCAAAAAGCCCTAAAATTGCGGGTCGATTTTTCAAACCCATGAGACAGCCTGTTATTTTCGAAGATGTAATTGACGAACGAATCCTGATGCAAGTGCTGGATCCCGACGGTTTTTGACAGCTATATGGCAATGGATGGCGTTTATTGGGCTATTCGGATTATCCGGCACACTTCGTCGTGTGCCGGAGCCAGATGTGTGGCACCATACCCTTGCGCATTCGTTTGCAGGATTTTCATTTTTCCAAAAGTCAGCGCCAGTTATTGCGCCGCAATGCCGGTTTGTTTGTTGCTTACGGACCCAAGGCAACTGAAACCTGGAAACTATATTCTGTTCCAGATACATTCCGAGTAAAGCGCTTTCAGCGAACGCCGCCCTGATTTATTGGGCTACTTTTATCGGCGCTCAGGCCCATAGTGAACCCGTTACCGGTAAACTCTACCGTTCGTATGACCGACGGACAATCGCGGCATACAGTTTTATGCATATCGAGAAAAAACTGTTTCGGGCACTTATTGCTTTTTCATCCCGATTTTTCGAAATACAGTCTGGGGAATTTCACTTCGTTACTGAGATTTCCGGAAACGTAGAACTCGGCATGCAGTACTATTAGTCCCGGCTACTGCTACGATGAAATTTCTCCTCAATTGATTACAAATTGAATTTTAATGTTTGGAATCCTTCTATAACTGGAAAACAGGAGAATGGGAACCATTACAACACCTGCAGGTACGGTAGTGGGGGAATTGGTGGAATAGTTAATTAGATGAGGTTTGAGGAATGAGGGATGACCGAGTGTTATGTCCGGATATAACGCTCGGCCATTCCTCATTCCTCATCACTTGTGTGGTAAAGAAAACTTTCTCATCCTCAAAGCGCTTCTCGAAACAAAGACTGCTTTCCACCGCCAATGTATTGTCCGTAATCTGAACTGACCTGGTACCTATACTCTTGTAAAGCGCAATTTCTTCGGGTTGTTTTTTGTGCCCCCGTTTCTAAAATGCACCTTGTTATGGATAGTTCTTTGCCCAGGCCTCGTAGCGCAGCCAGGATTTCGGCTTGATATGCTCTTTTCCCCCTCCGGCAACACATACATGCGTTTGATTTCCATCGTAACCGGGTTCGTATTCCTCTTCTCATGGCGCCGCAACCGACGGGGTTTATCGTGGTCGTAAGTACCACGTTTACTGCTGGAAATGGTATTAAACGGCGGATAAAAATCCGTGTTCTCCCCGTCCTGTTCGTCCAACTCTATGTCCAGGTGTTTCACCAGTTCGATGAAATCGGGGTTTTCCGCGTTGGTTCTATTATTAGTAGATTTGTCAAAGTAATCAATTTTTTTGCTTGTATTGTCTACAATAAGGCACTAATATAAACACGCGGCGCAATAAAATGCAATAAGTATCCTCGGCAAAACGGCTTTTCTGCCTGGTGAACGGGGGTATCGAAACAAAGTACTTTGGATCATTTGGAAATTTGAAACATTGCTTTATTATTGCAGACTCAAATAAATACCGGATGAACAGAAACTTCCCCGCCTATTTTTTCAACACAGCAGTTGTTCTTGCCAACCAAAAACAAAAAAGTAATAAATATAATGGAGAAGTTTTACCAAAAAGGCAATTTCAAATTTGCCGCAGGAATTGTCGTTGGAATTTTACTATATAAGATACTGATGGAGGTAATCTTTAAGTAAAAGCAGGCAACCTGTAATTTTAGATGAACGTACAAGAATAAATCGACACGTAAATTATGGTTCAACGATGGTAAAAACGCCGAAGGTAAAACCATTGCTAAAAGATATAAACAGTGAGATACTTGAAGCGGCCATACGATATGGGTTTGAGGCGCAATCTTGACTTACGGTCAGGCACCTATACAGTAAATATTAAATCGGGCATAACCCTCCTACTGCTGTTCCTTTTTATCCGGGCCTTCGCTCAGGAAGACAGCAGTTGTTATATAAAGGTGAACTTTCTCTACGGCTCCAAACCGCTCCGTGCGCACAAATCCACCGAACGAAAGCATTTCGGCGGCATTCATGGCGGACACGTCACTATCCAGGCAGGCGATCTGGACTATAGCTTCAGGCGAACCAGCAAACCCACCCATATTTTCCCATCTAAAAAACGGAAATCAAACTTCTCGGTAAGAAAACTCGAAGGTAAAAGCCGGTATGGCGAAGGTCGCAAGACTGTAATCTTTATTATTCCGGTCTCCAGGCAACAATATGATTCCCTGCATCTTATCCATCAGGAATACTGCAACAACACGCCTTATGACTACGCATTTTTCGGAATGCGCTGCGCCTCGGCTACCAGCGAAATTTTGGGTGAAATAGGCGTAATAAAAAGAGAAGCCGTTTTTTTAATATCGCCACAGCCTTTTATCCGAAAAGATTGCGGCTAAAACTGTTCCGGCTGGCAAAAGGCAAACAACTTTGAGGTGATTACAACGGAAGGCAGACCCACGCGTAAATGGGAACGGGATTAAGGAGCGGCGACAAGAGCCTCACCTATCTGTTTACCCTTCAGATAATGGCCCCGTTGTAGGAGCGACCCTCGTGGTCGCCCGCCACCTTGCCAAATGCAAAAAAAACTATTCCCCTCTTATTTTGTTTTCCTTTTTAAAATATAACAAAAAATGTCAGGAAAAAACAAAAAGCAATTCGGTGTCTGGATGGATTCCCACCATGCCACTGTTACAGGCAGAGAAAATGTAGATGAAGGGGATTTTATAATCCTGGGGCATGTAGAAAATCCCGGCGCTTCCAAAAATTCCAATGAGAAAGCAGCCAATAATCTGGAGATCGCTTTTAACCCATAAATTCTTTAAAGAAATTGCTGAAAAAAATGCCCAATATTGACGAGGTGCATATAACCGGCACGGGACAGATTCAGGAACAGTTCATGAAGTTCCTTGCCGACACCCCGCAGTACAAAAATGCGGTATCCACTGATAGTACCTCGAATAAAATGAGCGATGAACAATTGATTGAGTTCATCGCGAAGCATTTTAATTAATTAGTTATTGGTTATTAGTTATTGGTTATTAGTACTGATAATCAAGCATTTTAATCTAACCTAATATCTGCCCCCTGAAAAGGTTAATTTGTTCATTTGGAACAAGTTAGCCTTTATTTTTTTGGTAAAAACAATTCGCCGGCCTTAAGATTTGCCATGTGTGGCATCCAGCCGGTACAATAGTATCCCAATCAGTGCGCCGCTTAAAAGACCGCCGATGTGCGCGGCATTGTCGACCCCAACTAACAACCCCATCAACAGGTTGAAACCCACATATAAGCCGACAAATACAAGTATCCCTTTATTACCACCTTTCGGAAAGGTGTCGGTAAAAAGCAGCAGCCCCAGCAATGCGCCGAAAAGCCCGAAAATGGCGCCTGAAGCGCCAACGCTCGCTGTGTGGGGGTGCCACCAGATACTGGTCAGGCTTCCACAAATACCGGAAAGAATGTACAGGATGAGGTAGTTTTTACGCCTTAGAACCGGTTCCAGGAAAATACCCGCCAGCCCCAGGCCGACCAGGTTCATAATCAAATGCAGCAATCCACTGTGTACGAACATGCTGGTCAGCAAGCGCCACCATTCCCCGTCTGTTATTTCCAGTCTTCTGTTGGCTCCCCAGGGCAGCAATTCCGCTGCGTTGGGATAAATAATATGAACGCCTGAAAAAACCATGAGCAAAAACACCAGCAGGTTGATGTCCACAAGCAGCGAAGTGGCAAAATGATCTCCCTCGGAATCAAATATTGAAGCGTTTCTTTTAAATCATCCTGTTTGGGTTTTTTCCCCGACAAAAAACGCTTTCTTTCTTTTTCACTGTATCCCGGCCAGATAAGTGCCAGCAGGAAGACCGCCAATCCGATTCCCAACGATCCGAATATCCATCCGAAAGAATTCCCGTTCCGGTCCTCGAATGTGTCCAGTACCGGTATAAGTACGATGTGGCCGGTATCGGCGGACTGAAAAATGCATCTTTGAACGGCGTGAAGATAGTGTTGTCGGTCTTCCGAATTTGGAATACGTTCGAAGTATGCTACCGTACGAAAAGGATATCGCTCCATTTTCTGAACGCAATCAGCGTAAAACGCCTCGTACGCCTTTTCTTTTTCCGTGACGTCCAGTTTGTTATTGATCTGCTCATGGAATTTTACACCATACCAATGTTTCGGAGGTGTATCCATGCTGACCTTTCGGCCTCTTTGTATGATGGGTCTGACGAAGTACAGGTCGATATTCAAATATTGCCGGCGTTTTCCGCTGACCCGCATATTGGCAAAAGAGCCACCTGTGTCGGTTGCAACGGAAAAATTGTCGATCTGATAATATCGCGCCTTTTCTACCCGATCAATTTCCGTAATGTCAGGCAAAACTTGAAGCTTTCCTGTCGCCGTCGTTAAATAACGCTGGGAAATGAACAGGCACGCACAAATAGTTCCCCACTGCAATCACTTGAAAGAAAAACCGCCCGTTGTCATGGTCATTTTTAAAGGTCAGTATCCAAAACCTGGGGCGCAACCATATCAAAACCGGTATCCATGGCAGCGCCAGCGGCAGCCACAACGTCCAGACTTCTTCATGAAAGGTGATGATTTCAAACCGGATTGCGAACAGCCAGCGAAAAAGCATAAGCCCCGCAACGGTTGTCAAAGCGATCAGCAGAAAGGTTGGAAGAATGTGTTTTAGTTTAATCTGATATGTTTCGATCGGCTTTTTATCGCGCTTTCGTAGTTTTGGGTCCATATTTGTAAGACTTCCTAATTTTTTTCAAAGGTAAATATTCAACTCAAGTAAAACAACCGCACTATGACAGAGTCGGAACGCCTGCTCGACCTTTTTGGCAACCTATACGACGGCCACCCCTGGATCGATGTCACCCTGGCGGGTGTTTTGGAAAATATCCCGGCTGAAAAGGCCCAGAAAAGGGTATTAAACAACTGCAATACCATTTGGGAAATTGTCAACCACCTCATCCAATGGCGGAAAAACGTGTTGCAGCGCGTACAGGGAAATACGCTCAAAACGCCTGGGAACAACTATTTTGAACACGTGCAGGATATTTCCGAAACGGCGTGGAAAAACACGTTGTCCGAACTGGCAGACACACAATCCGAATGGATGGATTTCCTGCAACAACTCAAGACCGAACAACTGGAACATACCTATCCGGTCAATCAGATGACTTATTACGAACATATTCAGGGTATTATTCAACACGATGCCTATCATTTGGGGCAAATTGTGCTGCTGGCAAAGCAACCGTAGGCGAATACATGTCAGTCGCCCTCCAAACACCTTGTTATCAAAACCTATTCTATATTTATCAACACCTAAACCGCATGGATATTTTTTCATTTGATTAAAATCCGGTATTCATACGCATTTAAACCCAAAGTACTGCTCAAATTGACGGCGGCGCCGCTCACCGCATCCGTCCAGCTGGTGTTTTGAATACCCGTCGGCACACTAAATGTTTTGGCAGCATTCCGGACATTCACGATCACCAGCACCTCATCCGTAGCGGTCGTCCGTTTGAACGCGGCAATATCTGCATTGGCAAAATATTCCAGTGTGCCGCTGCGCAGGGCGGGGTGTGCGGCGCGGATGGCCATGATCCTTTTGTAGGCAGCGAACATATCGGGATTCGTCGTCCAGTTGATCGGCGAGCGGCTAAAAAAGGGCAGTTTGACGGGGCAACCCACTTCCTGTCCGTTGTAAATCAAAGGCACGCCTCCAAGGTATGTATTAACAACAAAAGCCGCCATGGAACCATTTTTACCGCCGAAAAAAACCAAAGGCGTGTCTTCCCAGGCACATTTGTCGTGGTTGGATGTAAAACGCAACCTGTGCGAACCGGCTGGAATCGCGTTGTATTCACTTTGATGCGTTGTCAGGTACCCGGCAGCCGATTGTCCGTTTTGAAATACACCTACATTTTTATCGTAAAAACTCCAGCCGAAATTGGTTTGAAATCCGGCTGTAAAATGATCGGTTCGCGCGCCTTCCCCCAGCAGGATCAGTTGCCTGTTGGGTATTTTTTTAAGCGAGTCAAGTGCTTGTTTCCAAAAAGAAAAGGGAACATAATCCGCCGCGTCGCAGCGATAGCCGTCCACGTTGGCTGCCAGCACCCAATATTTCAAGGCCTTAATCATCTCCAGCCGCATCAGCGAATTGTCGAAATTGAGATCGGCTACGTCCATCCAGTTTGTGCCCGCAGGGTGTATGATGTTGCCGGCGGCGTCCTGTGTGTACCAGGTTTTGTTTTGAATCCAGGGGTTATCCCAGGAAGTATGATTGGCCACCCAGTCGAGTATCACCGCTATTTTGCGGTTGTGGGCTTCCCGAACGAGCGTGCGCAGGTCTTCCAGATTACCGAACTCCGGATTTACTTCCGTAAAATTCTTAATGCAATACGGCGAGTTGAGTGAATTGATCGCCCCGATCGGGTGAATCGGCATCAGCCAGATGACATTCACGCCCAGGGCTTTGATGGAATCCAGCCGGGGCAGGATACCGGCAAAATCGCCCGACACGCTAAATGCCCGTTCGTTGATTTCATACATCACCACGTCAGAGGTAGCCGGTATTTCTGTAAAAGGGGTTTCGTACTGCGCCGGATCTGTCGGAACAGGGTTGTCGGGACCAGGATTTTCTTTTTTGCAACTGAGCGCAAAGAACAACAATATAAACAGGCTTAAAAGCAGGGCGAAGCGATACTTGCGAGTGGTCATGGATATGAAAATTAGTTGTTATGCTGAATTTGGGATACAGGATTAGGAAGCAACAAAGCTACGTGGATTTTTTCCCTCGTAGATCAATGGGGACGCAGATTAAACGAGGGAAAAAATCCGTGTCCAATCCCTCTAATCCGTGTTCCATTTTATCTCACAACACCACCCTCGGATCCAGCCACCCGTACAACAAATCCGAAATCAAATTAACTACCACGAACGTCAGCGCCGTAAACAAAACGCAACCCAGCACCACCGGAATATCGAAATTGAGCAGGGCGGTAATGGTAGCGCTGCCTAATCCCTTGAAATTGAACACATTCTCCACAAAAAAAGCGCCCGTCAGCAGGGCTGCAAACCAGCCGGAAACGGCGGAAACAATGGGATTCAGGGCATTGCGCAGTGCATGGCGAACTACTACCCGGCGCGGAGGAAGTCCCTTGGCCGTGGCCGTGCGTACAAAATCCTGCGACAACACATCGAGCATGGCGCTGCGGGTCAGTTGTGTAATCAGCGCCACCGGACGCATACCCAGGGCAATGGCCGGCAACACAATATTCCGCCAGCGCAGTTCCCAGTCGCCGAAATCGTCGAGCACAAACAGGCTGCCCTGAATATCCAGACCCGTCCAGTCGCCGAGTGCATAGCCGAAAATCAGCGCCAGCATCATCGCCGCCACATACGACGGCAGCGAATACCCGAAAACAGAAAGCACCGAAATCAGGTGATCCCAAACCGTGTGGGGCCGCAGCGCTGCCAGTACGCCGAATAGGATTCCCAGAATGGTGGCCAGCAACATGGCGATGCCGGCCAGTAGGGCCGTATTGGGAATGGCCTCTGCTAATATTTCCGCAACCGGCCGGCCCGACTGGTAGGATTCGCGGAGGTAAGGTGATTTGAGCACCAACGCCTCGTTATCTCCGGTTGAAAACAGCGGAATAAAGGAATATTTTCGTTGATTATCAGGTGTTTGTGACAAAACAGATAGCGGGGAAATATCGGCTAAGTAACGGAATAACTGCACACACAGGGGTTGATCCAGACCCAGTTCCGCCGTTTTCGCCTTTACTGTAGAGGCGTCGCTGCGCTGCCCGAACGTCAGTTGTGCGGGATCTACCGGCGCCAAAAAGATGATCCCGGTAATGGTGGTCACCACCAAAACCATGACCAGAAGCCCGTAGGCGAGGCGGCGAAGAATGTATGTTAACATCGTGACTGCGTATGTTTGTTGAGGATGTTGAAATTGTTGAGGGTTGAGTTGTTGAGAGTTGAGTTGTTGAGAGTTGAGGGTGTCACCCTAAAGCCTGAGTTACCACCCTCAACATTCTAAACAACTCAACACTCAACTATCCAACAATCTCAAACACTCTTAAACAACCGTTATCACCACTTCCTGCCCCTCGATCATAAACCCAAAAGGTGTCAGATCAAATCCTTCGGCCGCTGCAAATGCCTGAAAATCAGCCTCGTGGCCGGCTTTTACGGCTACGAGCAGTCCACCGCTGGTTTGTGGGTCGGCTAGGATATTGCGTTTGTAATCATCGACGCCGGCAATTTTGTGGCCGTAACTATCCCAATTGCGGAGGGTACCGCCGGGTACACATTTGTGATCTAAATAAAAATCCAGAATGGATCGGTCGATCGTGGGCACCTGCTCAAAATGAACGACCGCACTGGTTTTACTCGCCTCACACATTTCAGATAAATGGCCCAGCAATCCGAAACCTGTCACGTCCGTCATGGCCTGAATGTAAGGCAAGGCGCCAAAACGCGCGCCGACTTTATTGAGTTTTTTCATGCTGTCGGGAGCGATTTGTGCGTGTTCGGGTTTCAAAATGCCCTTTTTCTGGGCGGTAGTCAGGATGCCGACACCGATAGGTTTGGTCAGGAACAACTGTGCGCCGGGTGTAGCGCCGCCGTTTTTTTTCAGGTGTGCAATCGGCAGCCTGCCCGTTACCGCCAGTCCGAAAATCGGTTCCGGGCTGTCGATGCTGTGGCCGCCTGCCAAAGGAATGCCCGCTTCCGCACAGGCTTTTCGGCTGCCTTCTATGACCAGATTGGCTACTTCCGGCGGGAGGGTATTGATGGGCCAGCCAAGAATAGCGATGGCTAATAATGGTGTGCCGCCCATGGCATACACATCGCTGATGGCGTTGACCGAGGCAATGCGGCCAAAATCCTCGGGGTCGTCGACAATCGGCATAAAAAAATCGGTGGTGCTGATGAGTGCCGTGCCGTCGCCGAGGTCGAAAACGGCTGCGTCGTCGCGTTCTTCATTGCCAACCAGCAATTGCGGGTAATCCGGTTTAAAAGCGCTGGTTTTCAGGATATGGTCTAAAACTTTGGGTGAAATTTTGCAGCCGCAGCCCGCGCCGTGCGAATATTGGGTAAGCCGGTAAACAGTGGTATCGGCTTCTGAAGCATTTGTCATAAATATCTATGTTTTTGTACAGGCAAACATAAAGGAAAGTAACAGGGTTTTCCCTGATTTGAAATATTACAACAGGCAATAAAAATATAATTGCTTTAAAACCTCTAATTTCGCAGCTCCGCAAAACAAAGCATGGTGCAGTCTGGCAGGGAACCAAAGCAGGAGCATAAGTAGTTACCCTCTGGTATAAACCGCGAATTATCAACCGACCAACTATTCAGAATGGAGTACCGTCCGAGTGACATCGAGCCAAAATGGCGCAACTGGTGGAAAGAGAACCAGACGTACAAAGTTGACAATCAACCAAGTAAGCCTAAGTATTACATCCTCGACATGTTCCCCTACCCTTCCGGTGCAGGGCTGCATGTAGGCCATCCATTGGGCTATATCGCCAGCGATATCCTCGCCCGTTACAAAAGACTGCGCGGCTTTAACGTGTTGCACCCGATGGGTTACGACTCTTTCGGGCTTCCTGCCGAGCAATATGCCATACAGACAGGCATTCACCCGGAGGTTGCTACCGAACAAAATATTGCACGTTACCGCGAGCAGCTGGACAATATCGGTTTTTCATTTGACTGGAGCCGCGAAGTGCGTACCAGCGATCCCGCTTTTTACAAGTGGACGCAGTGGATTTTCATGCAATTGTTCAACCACTACTACGATCTGGATGCGGATAAAGCATTGCCAGTCAGCGGTTTGGTCGATCGTTTTTCCCAAAACGGCAACGCCGGAATCCGGGCGGTTTGCGACGAAGACACCCCTGTTTTCAGCGCTGCCGAGTGGCATGATATGGACGAGCGCGCACAACAATTGTTGCTGCTGAAATACCGCCTCACCTACCCCGGAGAAGCCTACGTCAACTGGTGCCCGGCCCTGGGTTCTGTGTTGTCGAACGACGAAGTGAAAGACGGCGTTTCGGAGCGCGGCGGGCACCCCGTGGAACGCAAACTGATGAATCAGTGGAACATGCGTATCACGGCGTATGCCGATCGCCTGCTCGAAGGGCTGAACGATTTGGACTGGTCGGATTCCATCAAGGAACAGCAGCGCAACTGGATCAACCGCTCCGTGGGCGCCTCTGTTCGATTTGAAGTGGACGGCCACGAAGGCACGCTGATCGAGGTGTTCACTACCCGCGTGGATACCATTTACGGTGTCACTTTTATGGTGCTGGCGCCCGAACACGAACTGGTGCAGCAGCTCACCATTGATACACAACGTACTGATATTGAATCATATACCAAATGGGCGGCAGCGCGTTCGGAGGTTGACCGGATGTCGGAAACCAAAAAAGTGACGGGTGCTTTCACCGGCGCTTATGCCATCAATCCGTTCAACAACGAACGTATTCCGATCTGGATTGCCGATTACGTACTGGCCGGTTACGGCACGGGTGCTGTAATGGGCGTACCTTCCGGCGACCAGCGCGACTGGAATTTTGCAACCCATTTCAACCTGCCGATCATCCCGATTCTGGATGCACAGCAGGATATTGAAAATATGGCCGACGCCACCAAAGAGGGCCGCTACATCAATTCCGGGATCATAAACGGCATGACGTACGCGGAGGCTATTCCGGCACTCATCCAATGGCTGGAAGAACGCGGCCTGGGCAAAGGCAAAACGCAATACAAACTGCGCAACGCCGTATTCAGCCGCCAGCGCTACTGGGGCGAACCGGTGCCGGCCTACTGGAAAGACGGGGTTCCGTATCTGATAGACGAGCAGGATTTACCGCTGGTTTTACCGGCTGTGGACAAATATTTGCCTACGGAAACAGGCGAACCGCCGCTGGGCCGCGCAGAAGGCTGGAATTACAAAGGGTACGAATACGAGTTGTCGACCATGCCGGGCTGGGCTGGTTCTTCCTGGTACTTCTACCGCTACATGGATCCGAACAACGACAAGGAATTTTGCTCCAAAACCGCTGCCGACTACTGGCAACAGGTCGATTTTTACCTCGGCGGCTCCGAACACGCCGTGGGACACTTGTTGTACAGCCGCTTCTGGAACCATTTCATGTACGATCTGGGCCTGGTGCCGCACCGCGAATTCGCCAAACGATTGGTCAACCAGGGCATGATCCAGGGCCGCTCCAATTTCGTTTTCCGTGCCCGCGAGCGCTTTTTTGAGGAATACCTGATGCTCAAAGTACTGAACCCTTTCTTTGCCGAAATGGGGCCAATGGCCATCGTCAAGGCGGATTTTGAAGAAGAACACCAGTATGATTTCGCGTTCCAGACCAATAACCTGGTGATCGAGGTGACTTCCAGCAAACAATCGGACAAAATCGAACGCGTTTACCGCACGGCGCAGTCGGACGGCAAACGCCTGCTGGTGCTGTACACGGAAGAGTTGATCGATCACATCAACAACCCGGAAGTTACGGCTGAAAAAATACGCAAGGCTTTAGCCGGCACGGAAGATTATACGATTAGCAACGAGGAACCCAGGTGCGAGCAATTATTCGTGTCGCTCAACTTGTTGCACAAATACCACCCCGATTCTTTCACGAAATTGCACGTTGATGTCAATATCGTGGTGGACGATGTGCTGCAAATAGATAAAACGCGGGGCAAACAGCAGTTTGAAAAAACCAATTTCAAATTGGACGCGAGCGGGAAATATCTCTGCTCCTGGGAAGTGGAAAAAATGTCCAAGTCGAAGTACAATGTGGTCAATCCCGACGACATGGTAGAGGAATACGGCGCCGATTGCTTCCGGATGTTCGAGATGTTCCTGGGCCCGATCACCGACGCCAAACCCTGGAATACGCAGGGGATCAGCGGTGTAAGCGGATTTTTGCGCAAGTTCTGGGGACTGTTTTTTAATGCCGCCGGACAATTTGTGGTGAGCGATGAAACGCCGAACAAAGACGAATTGAAAATCCTGCATACCTGCATCAAAAAGGTGACGGACGATGTCGAGCGCATCAGTATGAATACCTGCGTGAGTCATTTTATGATCGCCACCAACGATCTGCGCCGCATGAACAGCGCCAAACGGGCCGTCCTGGAACCCATCGTGGTTATGCTGGCGCCGTTCGGCCCGCATATCGCCGAAGAACTCTGGCATTTGCTGGGGCATTCCACTACCGTATGCGACGCCAGTTGGCCTGTGTTAAATGAAGAATATCTGAAAACAGACACCTACGTTTTCCCGATCCAGATCAACGGAAAACTGCGGGCTACCATAGAATTGCCGACAGATGTCAACGCCGCTGACGCCGAAGCCGCCGCTTTAGCACTCGAACAGGTGCAAAAATGGCTGGAAGGAAAAGCGCCGAAAAAGGTGGTGTTTGTGCCGGGGAGGATGATTAATATAGTGCGAAGTGAATAGTCCGAAGTCGTCAGTCCGTAGAGTACGCCGTTTCATGTTTGAGAAAACTAAGAGTGAAACGGCACACTCTACGGACTTCGCACTTCGGACTATTGACTTCGCACTATATGCAAGGCTCCACATCCGCGTCCGGCTTTGCCAGTCATTCAGGTTGACGTTCAGGATCCAGTCGGGGAAAGAGGCATAAATTCTTTCTGTTTTTGAGTCTTTAGGCGGATTTTTCAGTTGCAGGTCTTGTGAAAGCAGCAGTGCGCCCACAGGGATTTTTTTCGCTTTGATGTCCACGTACATCTGATTCTGGATATTTGGAGCGCGGTAAAAATTCATATTCAGCCCCACCACTTCGTAGAGCATTTTTTTATGGGAATACACCGTGACAGGTGTCGTGGCCGCGTAGTCGTATAAAAAACGGAAACAGGCGACCGACTCCTGGGCGGCCAATAAACAACGTGCGGTCAAGAGCAGCCCGTTCAACGTCAGCGCAAGAACAAAAAAGCGACGGTACCACAGTCGGGCGGTTGTATGTGCCGACAGGTATTTTTCCACTTCCAGCATGCCCCACACGGCCAGCACCAGCACTGGCAGTAACATCGGAAACATAAACCGCAACTCCTTGTGCCCCACCACAAAATGTGCCAGCAAAAACGGCAGCAGGCTCCAAACCAGCAGGTGTTTGCGCGCAATCCAGATGCCTATCGCCAAAAAAATTAACAACAAAATGCTGATCGGCGGAACCGCTGTCATCAGCGTTTCAGAGAAGTAATACCACCATGGCGAAGTGCCCCAATATGCCGCTTTATCGTCTATAATATTGGAAATGAAATAGTTGTAAGCAGGAAATGTAAATTTTCCGTACAGCCAGTAATCTGTATCCACACCTGCCAGTATTGCGAGAAATAGTCCCGGCAACACATAGCGCAGGGCTTTCAAAAAATGATCCGACATCAGCATTTTCCAAAACATCCAGGCGCCGATGCCGATCAGCGCGAATCCCATTTGGAAACGGAAGAAAAAAGACAAACCCAGCAAGAAACCGGCCAGGAACAAATAATAAGGCCGCCTTTTCAACGCTGTGTTTTCCAGACTTTGCAATAGTAATAAAGCGCCCGCAGCGAAACTCAGCCCCGCCATATTTTCAGAAGAAAACCGTACCGATAAATACGGCACAAACCACAACAACAGCACCGACCAGCGCAGCCAGTTGCCCGCCGAGGCATACCTGGCATCTTTTTCGAGCCAACTTGCCCAAGCCCAAAAAAGCCACAAACACAACCACCCGCTGCACAGGCGCATCAGAAACGCCTGGATAAATGGATTTTGGATGCCGAAGGCTTCCGCAACGCGAATCATGCCATAAGCCAGTGCAGGTTGTAAACCCGGCCGAATCTGCGCTTCAAATTCCCAGGGCAACTCGCTGGATGCGCTGCGACCAAGTTTGTAATGGGCCAGTTCCAGCACCTGAAAATGCTCGTCTGGATGGTGATAACCCTCACTAAACCACGCGGTTATCGCATAGAGCAGTAAAGCGATTACAAGTGTGGCGCGCTGTGACATAGAGTTGTATATAGAAAATATGGAACACAGATTGAAAAGATGAGACACAGATTATTAAACACATAGACACATAGAAAACATAGCGTAGAGTACTCTAAAACTATGTTTTCTATGTGTCTATGTGTTTAATAAAAAAATATGTAGTTTAAAAATCCGTGTCTAATCCCTTCAATACGTGTTCCATTTTTATATCTCACTTCCCTCTTCCCTGCAACAACACCAGTACCGTATAAAACATGATTTTAAAATCGAGCGCCAGGGTCATGTTTTCAATATACAGCAGGTCGAAACGCAGGCGTTGCAACATTTCCTGCACATTGGAAGCATAGCCGTATTTCACCTGCCCCCAGGAAGTGATGCCAGGCCGCACTTTTAAGAGGTGTTTGTAGTGCGGATTCTGTTCGACAATCAGGTCGATAAAGTATTTGCGTTCCGGTCTCGGCCCTACCAGTGACATTTCACCGCTCAATACATTCCAGAAATTGGGCACCTCGTCTAAGCGGTATTTGCGCATAACAGCGCCCCAGGGCGTGCAGCGCGGATCATTGTCGGTAGATAACTGAGGCCCCATGTGTTCGGCATCCACATACATGGAGCGAAACTTGATAATTTTAAAGGGTTGACCATTCAGGCCGATACGTTCCTGTTCAAAAAAGATAGGGCCGGGAGAAGAAAGCCGCACCCGGATAGCCGTGTAGAGCAGCAAAGGCGACAGGATAACCAGCGCAATGGCGCTGACCGTTACATCGATCAGTCTTTTGAGCATTCGCTGCCATTTGGGCATCAATTCCTGGCGGATTTCGATGAGTACGGCCCCGTGCACGTGGTTCATTTTCACGGTGCCCAGCAGGATATCGTACATATCGGGGATGATTTTCACCAAAACCTGCTCCCCGAAATCGAACAGAATATTCAAAATACCCCGCAGGCGGTTGTGCTCGGAGGTTTCAATCGCGATAATCACTTCCTCTATTTCATGGCTGCGAATAATCTGACCGAGGTCCTCAACGGTTCCAAGCAGCGGCATGTGTTCCGACATGAACTGATCGCTGCCGCCATTGGTATCCACAAAGCCAATAAATTTGTTGCCAAGACCTTTCTTCCGGTTTTTGATATCCCAGTACAGATCGAGCGCATTCTGATTGCCGCCTACCAGCAAGGTATTGAAAGTAATCAACCCGGATTTTAACCTGCGGCTGGCGCGGGTCAGCAAAATCATCCGCGACAAAGCCGTGAGGAAAAAATGCAGGCCGAATAAAGTCAGAAATGAGTTGTAATAGGTACGGTAATCGCGCACCACATCGTCGAGTATCAGCGAAAAAAACAGGAAAGTTACCCCCAGGAAAGACAGGAAAAATGTCTGTGTCAGCGTGGTGAGCCGCGACATTCTGTAAATGTCAGTGTGCTGATCGAATATGCCGTACAGCAACACCCAACCTACCGGCACGATCAATACGCCGAGGTAAAAATTGGGGTCCTGAAAAACCTCGGCAGTCAGGGCAGCGCCTTCCAGGGTTTTGCGGTACAGGAAAAACATGGCCCATGCCAGCATAGCCATTGCGAAATCGGCAATCCCATAAAACAGTGTGTCGCGTTGGCGAAGTCGGCGCTGCATTTTTTATTCGTATATGGTGTTTTAGTGTTTTGGTGTTTTAGTGTTTGGGGCACTCCGCTTTTGGCTCCTGTACTAATTTGGCTAAATACTAAACACAGCCAAAAGCGGAGTGCCCCAAACACGAAACACCAAACACCAAACACATCAAAAATGTAGCAGCCTGATATTATCCAGCCGTACCGTACCTTCCGTTTGGGTGTATTTACCGGCTGCATCTTTGGGAAGCGCTACCCTGAAAAACAGCCGATACTTATCCTGCTGCATGGCCACCACAAACTCGGTCAGATTAAAGTATGTTTTGTTCCAGTTGTCCGATGTATTAAAATAATACACGGCCTGGCTCAATTCCTGCGTAGATAATCCCCTGGTGCCCAGCAACCACAATTCAAAAGGTACATCATTGCGGTAATGGATTTCCAGCCAGGTTTCCTGCGCGCCGGCTGTGGGCAGCGGAACCTGTTCCACTGCAATTTCAATCAAAGCATGGGCAGTATCCACTTTCATGGACACCGATCTGCCGACACCGCCGAATGCACCGTCGCTAGTGAGTGCAAAGTTGGTTACCGGGTCGTCGTCACGCGCTTCCAATAACAACACCGTGCCGCCATCGAAAGAACCGCGGTTAAGGTCCCATGCATACACCGTATTGGCATCGTAATCTGTAATCGGTTGAATAACAGTAGTTTGTCCCGGCGTCAGGTTATAATCCCGGTCATCCCGTTTCATCATACTGTAAATATCGGGCGTTTCCACAAGCCCGTTTTTTTTCACACCCGGAAATACCCAAACCTCACTTTCACCGTCCGCCAGAATCGGCACCGTCGCCGGCAGGGTGTAAGCCCCCAGAAATTCGCCGTTGACATAGAGCCAGCCATCGGTAATTTTTTGTCCGGCAGCGCCGCCTTGTGCATTTACGGCAAATGGTTCCAATTGCAGATAAGCCGGAATTGCTTCGGCTTTGTCTTTACACGCCGAAGCGAGGAGCGTCAAGGCGCACAGGCAAGAGAAGTAGCAGATGTGTTTTTTCATAGACGCACATTTTGACGTGAGGTGTGAATGGTGAGTCGTGAGTGGCATTCGTTTAGAGGAACGAACTCGATGTTCTTCTAAACGAATGCCACTCACTACTCACGATTCACGTCTCACGATTTCGATCTCATATACACCTCCATCGGCGAGCCGCAGAAGTTGTAGTGTTCGCGCAATTTATTTTCCAGAAACTGAACGTACGAATCGCGTACCCAGTTTGGATTATTGACAAAAAAAGCGAAAGAAGGGTAAGGTGTAGGCAACTGCGTAACGTATTTAAACTTCGGAAAGCGGCCTTTAACCGAGGGTGGCGGCGTTTTTTCAATGACTTCCGTGATAAATTCGTTCAATTCGGCAGTTTTGATCCGGCGTGAGCGATTTTCATACACCTCGATGGCTTTTTCAATGGCCTGGAAAATACGTTGTTTGTCGTGTACGGAGATAAACATGATCGGCACGTCGTTGAAAGGCGCCAGTTTGTTTTTAATCGCCGCTTCATAATCGCGGGCCGTATTGGTCTCCTTCGTAACCAGGTCCCATTTATTGACCAAAATAACGATGCCTTTATGGCGTTTTTGCGCCAGCCGAAGAATATTCAGGTCCTGCGACTCCAGGCCGAGTTCCGCATCGAGCACCATCAGGCACACGTCCGATTCCTCTACCGCCCGGATAGCCCGCATGACGGAGTAAAACTCCAGGTCTTCTTCGACCTTGGTTTTTTTGCGGATACCTGCCGTATCGATCAGGATAAACTCCTTGCCGAATTTGTTGTAGGTGGAGTGCGTCGGGTCGCGGGTCGTTCCGGCAATCGGGGTCACGATGAGGCGGTCTTCGCCAAGCAAAGCATTGACTAACGACGATTTCCCCACGTTCGGACGGCCCACAATGGAGAATTTGGGCAGTTCCGTTTCCAGCGGTTCTTTATCCTCGATATGATCCACCACCGCATCCAGCAGGTCGCCTGTGCCGCTGCCGCTGATCGAAGCGATAAAAAAGGTGTTTTCAAAACCCAGTCCCCAGAACTCGTTGGCGTCCAAGAGGTTTTTGCTGTTGTCCACCTTGTTGACCACCAGAAAAACCGGTTTGGTGCCGCGCCGAAGCCCTTTGGCAATTTCTTCATCGAGGTCGGTAATACCCGTCTGGGTATCCACCATAAAGAGTACAACCGCCGCTTCTTCCAGGGCTATACGCACCTGGTTGCGGATGGCAGTTTCAAATACATCGCTGGAACCATGCACGAAACCGCCCGTATCGACCACGGTAAAACGTTTGCCGTTCCATTCGCAGAATCCATATTTGCGGTCGCGCGTAACCCCTGAAAAGTCATCGGTAATGGCATCGCGCGAGCCGACCAATCGGTTGTAAAGAGTAGATTTCCCGACGTTCGGGCGGCCAACTATGGCTACAATATTTCCCATTTTATATTAGTATGAAATTTAGGGGTTTGTTTTGATTACTTTTGTCCGTGTTGACAAGAAACCGCAAAAGTAGTTAATTCCGACCACACCACAGAGAAAGACTACTCATTGAAGACAATCAACAAGAGACCTGCTATGAACAAAATAATCTTTCGCGACCCGAATATCACCATTTTTCAAAGCGCCCTTTTCCAAACGAATACAACTGTTATCAATACCGAGGACGTAATTATGGTGGTTGACCCCTGCTGGCTCCCCGACGAAGTCCTGCACATCCGGCATTATGTAGACAGTATCCGGCAAGGCCGTTCTGTATTTCTGATTTTCACACACTCCGATTACGATCATATTATCGGGTACAAGGCGTTTGAGGCCGACAAGGTGTTTGTGTCAAAAGCCATGGCCGAAAACCCGAAAAAAGAGGAGATTCTGGAGCAAATCCTCGATTTTGACGAAAAATACTATATCCGACGGCCCTACCCGATTGAATATCCAAACGGCGACTTCACGGTTTTCCGCGACGGGGTGCAGTACCGGCAGGGGCAAACCAAAATGACATTTTACCTCACGCCGGGCCACACCGCCGATAGTATGATGATCGTGATCTGGCAACTCGGGGTTTGTCTGGCCGGCGATTACCTGTCCAATGTGGAATTTCCGTTCATCTACCACAGCAGTATCGACTATGTCAATACCCTGGAAAAACTGCCCGTGATCCACGACCGCAACTGGTTTACCCGGATGATTCCGGGGCACGGCGACCCGGCGCTGACCATCAACGACTGGCTGCGCCGCCGCACGGAAAGCCTGGCTTATATTTTTGCCCTGCGGGAAAGTATTGCAACGGGTATTCCGTTCGATGAATCCTCGTTGTGGGCGCGTTATCATTTCCCCCGGCTTCAGCAAAAATACCATTTGGACAATGTAGCGCTGATGACGCGTGAGTTTGAAGCGGGTCTTTGGGAATGGGATCCCGAATTTTCCCTCCAGGATATTAATAATGTGCGTCCAGTGGAACAACAAACGACGGGGAGTGAAGAGGAAGAAACGGAGACTGATAACGGATAAAACTTTATTTTCTGCAAATGCCTGATTATCAACCCTGATAACCAATAACTAATAACTGATAACTTTTATGGACAGGGTCATTTTAATTGTACTGGACAGTGTCGGCATCGGCGAATTGCCGGACGCCCATTTGTATAACGATGTCGGGAGCAACACCCTGGGAAACATCGCGAAACACTACCCCGAACTGAAGTTGCCGCACCTGACGGCCCTGGGACTGGGTAATATCGACCGCGACAACCTGCTGGAAAAAACTGTTGCGCCCACTGCCGCTTTCGGAAAAGCGATGGAACAATCGGCGGGAAAAGATACGACCACCGGGCATTGGGAGATCAGCGGCGTGGTGCTTAAAAAGCCATTCCCTGTGTTTGCAGATGGTTTTCCGCCTGCATTTATGGACGCATTTGAACAAGCCATCGGGATAAAAACAATCGGAAATTACGCCGCTTCCGGCACGGCCATCATCAACGATCTGGGCGATGAACACCTGAGAACTGGTTTCCCAATTGTATACACCTCCGCAGACAGTGTTTTTCAGATAGCGATGCACGAATCCGTTTTCCCGATTGAAAAACAGTATGAAATCTGCCAGATTGCACGCAATATGCTCGTCGGAGATTACGAAGTCGGCCGTGTCATTGCCCGGCCATTTACCGGCACTTCGGGCCAATATACCAGAACCAGCCGGCGAAAAGATTTTGCGGTCGATCCGCCCGAAACAATTTTGGATGCCATCCAAAAAAGTGGCAAAGAAGTGTTTGCTATTGGTAAAATCGCAGATATTTTTAATGGAAAAGGTATTTCGCGGTATGTAAAAACGGTGGATAACCTGGCCGGTATCCGAGCTACTATCGATGCAATAAAAGAACCGACGACAGGGCTGATATTTACCAACCTGGTCGATTTTGATATGCTTTTCGGGCATAGAAGGGATATTGCAGGTTATGCAAAGGCATTAATGGAATTTGACGCATATTTGCCGGAAATAACAGGCAACCTGAAAGAAGGCGATTTGCTCATCATTACAGCCGACCACGGCAACGATCCCTCCTTCTCAGGCAACGATCATACGCGGGAGTACATCCCGATTTTGAATTATGGACATCAGGTGAAAGCCGGAACCGACATTGGCGTCAGAAAGTCTTTCGCCGATATAGCAGCCACCATCGCGGAAGCATTGTCTGTTGATTATCAAACGCAGGGACAGAGTTATTATAGCCAGGTTGCGAAAGGTTTGATGGTTTGAAGGTTTGATGGTTGGGTTGGTTGAGGTTGAGATTGTTGAACCCCGCGCTTGAGGGGGGTATCGAAGAACAAACTAACGGTTTAACCCCAGCCCCCATTTGGTCCATGTTTGGTTCATTTCGGCTCAAAGGGGGTTAGCAACTTTATTTTTGAGCGGCACTCTGGCCAAACCACTTGCATCGAAACACTCTATCGCCATTCATCGTTCATCATTCATCATCCCTCATCAATCATCCCTCATTCCTAACATATGAGCCAATATTTAGCAGCCTCCGAACTCATTCTAAACCCCGATGGCAGCCTGTATCATTGCAATCTGCTGCCTGAAAATCTTGCAGACACGATTTTCTTAGTGGGCGACCCCGGCAGGGTTCCAGTCGTTTCCGGTTTTTTTGACGCGGTGGATTTCAAAACACAAAAAAGGGAAATCGTGACGCATACGGGCACGAAAAACGGCAAACGCGTCTCCGTTGTTTCCTACGGCATGGGAACGGACAATATTGATATTGTGCTGAGCGAATTAGACGCCGTCGCGAATATAGATTTGGTAAAAAAAAATCAAACCGGAACATAAACAACTGACATTCATTCGTTTAGGCACCTCCGGCTCCCTCCAGGAAGATATTCCACCGGACAGTTTTCTCGCCAGCACACACGGACTGGGATTTGATGGGCTGGTGCATTACTACGAAAATGCTGAACGTTTTTCAGACAATCCCTTTGTTGAATCGTTTATCGAAGCGGTGGACTGGGATCCGAAACTACCCAAACCCTACCTCGCAGAAGGCAATGCCGAATTACTTGAAAAAGCCAAAAAACTGGGTTTTTATACGGGCGTTACAGCGACCGCCACGGGATTTTACGGGCCGCAAGGCAGGGTTTTAAGGTTGGGCGTACAGGATAAAATGTTGAATGAAAAACTCTCCAAGTTTCGATTTGAGGATATGCGGATCACCAATTTTGAAATGGAAACCTCGGGCATTTACGGATTATCGCAACTTTTCGGACACCGCGCGCTCACCATTAATTGTATTATTGCCAATAGATTTACGGGCCAATTTACCAAAGACGCCCACCAGGCCATGCACCAATTGATTGGAATGGTGATGGAAGAGTTTTTATAGGGATGAGGGATGAGGGATGAGGGAATGAGGGTTGAGGTGAGTTTTTAAATTGTTTGATTATCGAAAATGATCTAAAACTCTTTTTGTTTTTTTTTATAACTGACAAATTGTATTTTCTTCACATGCTCTAACGCCATTTATCTCATCAATTCATTCCTCATCCCTCATTCCTCATCCCTCATTCCTATAAAAGAAGATGACATGACAAAAACAAAAGAACTGAACTCCAAAGCAACGCATCTGCTGCAGCGCAATGAGGGTATACCTTTCAACACGGCGTTTTTCGACCATATCAACATCAATAAAAGCGCCGTGGAACGCCGCGCCGCCACTTTGCCCAACCGGAGAACGGTCAAAAAGGAATGGCAGGCAGCCTGGTTGCTCAAGGCGATCAGTTGTATGGACCTGACCACTTTGGCGGGCGACGATACCCGGGGCAACGTCACGCGGCTTTGCGCCAAAGCAAGATCGCCTGTCCGGCTGGATTTGCTGGAGGCGATGGGTATGGCCGATATAAATCTTCACACGGGCGCCGTTTGTGTGTACCACAACCTGATTCCTTTTGCCAAAGAAGCATTGGAAGGTAGCGGCATTCCGATTGCTGCCGTTTCCACGGGATTCCCGGCGGGAAAAATTTCTTTTGAAGAAAAAATAAGGGAAATAGAATTGTCCGTCGCAGCAGGCGCCACAGAAATAGATATTGTCATCAGCCGCGATCTGGTGCTTGAATCGAAGTGGAAAGCACTGTACGACGAAGTGGCGGCCTGCCGGAAAGCCTGCGGGGCGGCCCACATGAAAACGATTTTAGCCACCGGTGAAATCCCCACCTACACCAAAGTGGCGAAAGCCAGTTGGGTGAGCATGATGGCCGGCTCCGATTTTATCAAAACCAGCACGGGCAAAGAAAGCGTGAACGCTACCCTGCCCGTCAGCCTGGTCATGATCCGGGCGATTCGCGCCTATTACGAATTGACGGGCTTCAAGGTCGGTTTCAAACCCGCCGGCGGCATTCAAAAAGCAAAACAGGCGCTCGACTGGCTCATCCTGATCAAAGAAGAACTCGGCGATGAATGGCTGAACCCGGAACTGTTCAGGTTCGGCGCCAGCAGTTTGCTGGGCGATATTGAACGGCAATTAGAACATTTCGTAACCGGCAGATATTCAGCAGGTTACAGGCACCCAATGGCCTAAACAAGGGTTTTGAACAAGGGCCTCCTCAACCCCCAACGTCTCAACCCTTCAACATTTACAGCAACATGAAAATAAAAGAAATATACGACACCATGGTCTATGGCCCTGCACCGGAAAGCGCCAATCCCGTGAACGAATGGCTCGATGCCCACGACAGAACATTTCAATTGTTCATCGACGGCGCATGGAAAGCCCCCGGTTCGGGCGTTTATTTTGACAGCATGAACCCGTCCAACAAAAAAGGCCTGGCAAAAATTGCGGAAGCCAATGAGCAGGACGTCAACGACGCAGTCGAGGCTGCAGGCAAAGCGCTGCCCGGCTGGGTGGCTATGGGCGGACACCAGCGGGCGCGGTATTTGTACGCGATTGCCCGCCAGATTCAGAAATATTCCCGCTTGTTTGCCGTGCTGGAATCTATGGACAATGGTAAGCCGATCCGCGAAACCAGGGATATTGATATTCCATTGGTGGCCAGGCATTTTTACTACCATGCCGGTTGGGCGCAACTGATGGAAACGGAGTTGAAAGACTACAAGGAAATCGGCGTCATCGGCCAGATTATTCCCTGGAATTTTCCTTTGCTCATGCTCTCCTGGAAAATTGCGCCCGCCCTGGCAATGGGCAATACCGTGGTGCTGAAACCCGCCGAATTTACCTCCCTGACGGCCCTGTTGTTTGCTGAAATTTGTCAACATGCCGGTTTGCCGAAGGGCGTGGTCAACATCATTACCGGCGCAGGCGCTACCGGCGCGGCTTTGGTCAATCACCCAGGCGTGCAGAAAATAGCGTTTACGGGTTCTACCGAAGTGGGCAAAATTATCCGAAGGGCCATAGCCGGATCAGGCAAAAAAGTGTCGCTCGAACTGGGCGGCAAATCGCCTTTTATCGTTTTTGAAGACGCGGACTTAGACAGCGTTGTGGAAGGTGTGGTCGATGCGATCTGGTTCAACCAGGGCCAGGTATGCTGCGCCGGTTCCCGATTATTAGTCGAGGAAAGCGTGGCCGAAACCCTGTACGCCAAACTTAAAGTCCGCATGGAACAACTCATCGTGGGCAATCCATTAGATAAATGCATCGATATCGGGGCTATTGTAGATAAAGTGCAGGTAAAAACGATTGATGAATTAGTGAAACAAGGTGTGGCCGAAGGTTGCGCCATGTGGCAACCTGCCAGGGACTTTCCGACCGAAGGTTGTTTTTATCCCCCTACCCTGTTCACCAATGTGTCGCCTTCGGCAACCATCGCGCAGGAGGAGATTTTCGGCCCCGTATTGGTCGCTATGAGTTTCCGCTCGCACAAGGAAGCAGTTGCATTAGCCAATAACACGCGCTATGGCCTGGCCTGCAGCCTGTGGACCGAAAACATCAACCTGGCGCTCGACATTGCGCCGCAGGTGAAAGCGGGAACGGTCTGGATCAATTGCACCAATATGTTTGACGCCGCTTCGGGTTTTGGCGGTTACCGCGAATCCGGTTTTGGCAGAGAAGGTGGAAAAGAAGGTTTGTACGAATACGCCAAACCGAAAGTGGAAGATACGTTTTCCGATAAACCGGTTTTACCGGTGAAAAGCAAGTCAGGTGCGGCAGTTGCAACAAACAACCACCACCCGGACATCGACCGAACCAGCAAAATGTATATCGGCGGGAAACAGGCCCGTCCCGACGGCGGTTACAGCATGCCCATCAAAAACAGTGCAGGCGCCTATATCGGCGAAGTGTCGGAAGGCAACCGGAAAGACCTCAGAAATGCCGTGGAAGCGGCGCATGCGAACAGCGCCTGGTCGGGCATGACAGGCCACGCCAGGGCGCAGGTGTTGTATTTTATTGCTGAAAACCTGTCGGCCCGGCGGGAAGAGTTTGCCCAGCGTTTGGTTCAAATGACGAATCAAAGCAAAGCGGACGCACTGCTGGAAGTGGAAAAATCCATCGAACGCATCTTTACTTACGCCGCTTATGCCGACAAATACGACGGTATGGCGCACAGTACTATTCAGCGCAATGTCACATTGGCTATGCCCGAGGCGATCGGCGTGCTGGCAATTGTCTGCCCCGACGAATCGCCGTTACTGGGATTTATTTCAACGGTAATGCCTGCGCTGGCTATGGGCAATCAAGTGGTGGTGATCCCATCGGAAACCGCTCCGTTTTCGGCTACCGATTTTTACCAGGTATTGGATACTTCCGACGTTCCGGCAGGCGCCGTCAATATTGTTACCGGGAAAAAGGACGAATTAGCCGCAGAATTGTCCAAACACGATAACGTAGATGGCATCTGGTATTTTGGCAGCAAGGAAGGCAGCAAAAATGTAGAGTATCTTTCTACGGACAATATGAAACGCAGTTGGGTAAATTATGGCAAATACAGAAACTGGCTCGATGCCGCACAAGGCGAAGGCGAGGTGTACCTCCGGCATGCCACCCAAATTAAAAACATCTGGATTCCGTATGGAGCTTAAATTAGGGATGAGGAATGAGGAATGAGGAATGATATAACCACTCAATAGAGGGAAAATACCGCATTTTATTGAGTGGTTATATCATTCCTCATCCATCATCCCTCATTCCTCATTCCTCATCCCTCATTCCTCATCCCTCATCCCTAATTATGTCCAGTTTACATTTAGAAGCCAAACCAGGCGAAATAGCAGAAACCGTTTTATTACCCGGCGACCCGCTCCGCGCCAAACACGTAGCAGAAACGATGTTGGAAAACGTCGTTTGTTACAATAAGGTCAGGGGTATGTTTGGCTTTACCGGTTATTACAACGGCAAAAGGGTTTCCGTACAAGGATCGGGCATGGGTATGGGTAGCGCGAGCATTTATATCCATGAACTCATTACCACCTATCAGGTAAAAAACATCATTCGGGTAGGTACCTGCGGCGCGCTTCAGAAAGACCTGGATTTGGGTCAGGTGATCGTGGCCATGAGCGCTTCGGGCGACAGCGACGCCAATATGTTGTATTTCAAAGGCATGCACTACGCCGCTACCGCCGACTTCGACCTGTTGTACAAGGCCGTCGAGGTTGCCAAAAAATTGAATATTCCAACCGCGCAAGGTCCCGTTTTCAGCACCAATACATTTTACGACGATATGCCCAACCGTTGGGATATCTGGGAAAAACACGGCATTCTGGGGGTCGATATGGAAACACAAATACTGTTTACCCTTGCCAAAAGATTAGGCGCCAAAGCCCTTTCTCTGCTGACAGTGAGTGATAATATTTTGACGGGAACGTCCTCCAGTCAGAAAGAAAGGGAGCAGAAATTTAATGACATGATGAAAATCGCCTTTGAAATCGCCTGAGATGAACAAAAAAAACATACTGCTGGAATACTCCGAATACACCGCACTGCAGGAGTTGGTTGAATCAGATGTACAACTGATCCACAAGGCCATTGATATTGCTAAAAAATCCTATTCGCCTTATTCAAAATTTCCTGTCGGCGCGGCCGTATTGCTCGACAACGGCGAAGTATTTGCAGGCAATAACCAGGAAAATATCGCCTATCCCTCAGGCACCTGCGCCGAACGAACGGTGCTGAATTACGTGCACGCCAATTTTCCAACGCATAAAATCAAGGTCATCGCCATCACCGCTTTGGCTTCCAGTTCTTCTATTCCGGTCACCCCCTGCGGTTTTTGCAGGCAGGTAATTGTCGAAATGGAACAAAATCAGGCGGAGCCGATTAAAGTTATTTTGCATAAAATTGGCGGCTCGACCTACGTTTTTGAGTCTGCGCTGTCGCTGTTGCCGCTGGCGTTTGAGGAGGTGTATTTGAAAAAGTGATTTTTTGGATAACCTGTGAGAAAATGGAACACGGATTTGAAGGATTAGACACGGATTTTGAGTACCCATGCCAAGCAGATGTGTCATGCTGAGGCATAGCCGAAGCATCTGAGGGAGAAATTTTATATGGGCTACGCCCTCAGATGCTTCGGCTATGCCTCAGCATGACACATCTGCTTGGTATGGGTACTTAAAGTTCGGCGATATGGAGTGAAATCGCGTTAAACCCCCTCAATTAAACTGCCTTGCATGACCGAAAAATCTTTTCTTGAAGAAATGCTGCTGCTCGAACACAGCAAGCCGCAAACCATGCGCATCGTCCATTGGGTCGGCGCGGATGCCGACCGGCTGGCGCTGCTGTTCGAGGTTTTTCTGGGCAATGATTACCGCCTCACCCAGCGCAGCGCCTGGGCGGTTCGCTATGTCGGCGAAAAACACCCCGAACTAATGCTGCCGTATTACCCCGTCCTGCTCGAAGCCTTGCGCCGCAAACCCCTGCACGACGCCGTCAAACGCAATGTGCTGAATGTATTCGAAGCGCTGGACATCACGCCCGAATGTTACGACGATCTGGCGGATCACTGCTTCCGCTACCTGGCCGACCCAAAAGAACCCATCGCCGTCCGGTGCGCATCCATGACGGTGCTGGAAAAAATCTGCCGGGCTATCCCTGAATTAAAAAGTGAACTCCAAATGCTCATTGAAGAGCACCTGGAGTTCGGAGGAGCCGGTTTTAAAAGCCGGGGGAAAAGAATTTTGAAGACATTAAATAAATGGGCAAAAGGCAAAATTGTACGTTGCCTCTTGCCCTTTTGCTTTTGCCCTTTGCCTTTTATTCAACCGTCACCCGCACCCCTTTCGAGTGGCTCGTAAACTCCGGCGCGTACATGCACTGCATCGTGGTGATGCCATTGCTCATATCGCCCCGGTGTGACACCACCAGCGGATATTCAAAAACAAAAGTGCCACGTGGCAGGTAGTCGATAAAGAAATGCGTGGCCAGGTCTTTCGTACTTTCGTAGTAACCGAGGCGATCCTGCCAGCGGTAGCCGCTCAGCACATTGACGGGTTCCAGGCCTGCTGCGCGCATGTCTTTCAGGTGTACAAACTCCATGGCGCGATCCACGCGGATTTCGATGCGCACTTTTACTTTATCCCCACGGTGCAGCACAGCGCCGTCCGCAATGGGTTTCAATACCGGACCGGTCGGCGTATTTTCCTCCGTAAACAATTGTTTTACAATGGTTAACGGCGTTTTTTTGAAGTCGGCGATTTTATCCAGGTCTTCAAAATACTGCCAGTACGCGGCGCCCCAGACGATATTTGAATTCGGGTTTTTTACGTCGATTTTACTCCAGGAAGATTTCACATCCTTGCCGCTCCAGTCCTGTTTGAAATAACCCGTTCCGGCCTCGGATTCGGCGGGTTTCAGGGTTTTTCCACCCAGGGAAACTTGTACAGGCTGAGTGTTGTTCAGCCAGTTGTTTTGTGCAGCACCCGTGCCAATTAACAAGGCGTACACCGCTTCAGAGGTGGCTTTGGTGCTTTCCCAGCGGTTGGTTTGTTTGTTTTTGAGCAGCCAGATGCGCAGTTCCTCTACGGCTTTGGCGTCGTTGCCCGCTTCGCTGAACACTTCTATCATCAGCGCCTGGGTTTCTACGGGCAATTGGTACCAGTAAAAACCCCAGTCGACCGGCCAGTACATGCCCAGTTCTTCTTTCATGGTGGCGCGTTCGCGCAGGCTGGACACGATAGCGGTAGCGGCGGCGGTACGGCCATTGCGGTGCAGGGCCAGGGCCAGCATCCCTTCCTGGTACAATCCTTTGCCGAGCCAGTATTTTTCTGCCTGACCGAGGTAGTAGGCCAGTTCGCGACCGGGCCGATCCACCGGGAAGAAAGAGCGGGCGTAGAGGTACTGAATGGTCATGCCGTCCAGGTGATCGTCTTCCCATTTGGCTTTACCTTCCTGCACCTGTTGTTCCAGTTGGCGGTATTGTTCCAGTATCTTTTTATCGCAGTAACCGAGCGCTTTATCCACCATTTCAGCAGCATTCTGGTCTTTTTCAGCGTTGTATGCGCCTAATTTTGCCAAATGCCCGAAACCGGTGACGATGTGTTGTGTGATATACCAGCTGTCCTGTCCGCCTGGGAACCAGGACCAGGCGCCGTTTTCCATTTGCCTGTCAGCCAGAATGCCCAATGTGCGGTTGCGTTCGTCGGACATGCGGTTGAGGTCGAACAGCAGGGCGATATTTTGTTTCTGTTGCGCTTCACTCTGCGCATCCAGCACCCAGGGCGTTTCTTCCAGCAGGGCCGATTTCAACTCCTGGTTTTTGCTCAGGTTCGATTTCAGGGCGTCTGTGCCTTTCCAGCGGTCGTACACGCGTTTGATCTGCGGCATTTTTTCCACCACACTGGTAGCCAGGGTATTTGCATAAAAACGGCTGAACATCTGTTCCGA
Organism: Lewinellaceae bacterium; assembly: GCA_016711435.1. GTDB lineage: Bacteria > Bacteroidota > Bacteroidia > Chitinophagales > Saprospiraceae > M3007. The sequence continues at coordinate 30,140 of JADJSY010000039.1, read as the reverse complement.
GCAGTCGTGCGGGTATTCCATCAGATACGGCAGTGACTGCACAGCATACCACACCGGATTGCTCGTAAATTCGATGGCGTAATGGTGTGTGACGAGACTGTTGCTGTTGTCCGCATTTTTGAAATTGTCGAACACAAAACTTTTGGTCTGGTTGCCGCGCACCGTGATGGGCAGCGTTTCGGTCACCAGCATGCGGTTGCTCACCACAGGCAGGCTGCTTTCTTCGCCGTCCTTGAATTTGTTGCCGTTGGCAAAAATCTGCCAGGTGACCGCGCCGGCGAAATCTTCGGGCACTTTTACTTTCCAGGCCAATGGCGCCGATTGTCCGGGCAGAATGTCAAAACGGACGTTCTTTACATTTCCAACCAGGCCAAAATCAGCGTCAACCGGCTTCAGGGTATTGGCATCCAGCAGCGTAAGCACTGCGGCGCCATTGATGGTTTCCTGTGACAGGTTGCTGACTTTCGCGGCAAACTCGAAGGAGTCGCCCGCCCGCAGGAAGCGCGGTGAATTGGCGATGACCATGAGTTCTTTTTGCGTCACCACTTCTTTCACCGATAGCACCTGCTGAAGCGATTTGGTGTGTGCAAACGTGAGCAGTTTCCAGCGCGTAAGCGCTTCGTTCATCACAAATTTCAGGATGATGTTGCCGTCCTTATCCGTCCGCAGTTCCGGGAAGAAAAAGACCGTTTCGTTCAGGTTGCGGCGCAGGGGCACAGGCGAACTGCCGGTAGCCGGAGGCGCTACACCTTCTCCGCCTTCATCGTTGAGGTCGTTGCGGACGATCGCTACTTTTTCCTCATAAGATTCCGGATCAAAAGTGACCACGGTATCCATGTTATCTTTTTTCATCTTGACGCTCAGCGGCATAGGTACGCCGGCTGGGGCAGCCTGCATGTCCATCATCGGCTGAGATCTGGCATACATCACCTGCCTGCCACCGCCCCACAGCGGGAATCCCCACCACTCGATACCCGGGTACATCCGCGCATCCACCGGGTAGGAATCGGTGCCGGTGTGGTACACTTCGCCTGATCTGGAACGGAAGGTGGCAGCGCTTACAGAGAGTTTGGGATATTGGTACGGAAATGCAATACGGTTCCATTCATGTGGCAGGAACTGATCCAGCGACGCATCGTACATGGCGGCCACCATTTCGGCAGCCACTTTGTCTTTTTTAGGTCCGCTGATTTTGATGCGCCATTCCTCCTGCTGGCCCGGGCTTAGTTTATCCCGGAAGGTTTCATAACTGATTTGCAGGTCTTTGTTGCTCCAGGGCACATTCACAGTGATGGGTGCAAGGCCGTATACACGGTTGTTGTAGACGGAAAACCAGTGTACGGCAAAACCGCCGCGATCGGATTCTTTGACCGGAATATCCATTTTTTCAGCGCCTTTGGTGTTTACCCAGGTGGGCGACAAAAGTACGCCATCGGCTTCGCGGGCAAACAGGAAATGCAGGTCAGGGGCTTTTCCACCCAACCAGAAACGGGCCGTTTCGCCGGGTTCCAGGGTGTTTTTTTCCAGTTCCACCGCAGGTTGTTCAAAACGCGACTGCGGTTTTTGGGCATCGTTGAGGCGCACTATTTTTTTGATCTCGATGTTTTCTCCAAATTTGTCTTTGGTGAATAACTGAATCAGGTAATACCCGGCCTGCACCTTGCCGCCGTGTAAATCAACAATTTTATTGGTCGCCGTATTAAATGAAACGGTGATCGGGCTGCCTTCTTTGTTCCATTTTTCCGGATTGTCTTCGTCGGTGCGGGCCATATCGGGAAACATACGCGCCCAGTCGGCTGCGGCGATGGTAGCCAGATCCGGGCGTTCCCAGAGGCGGTTTTTGTAAAAAACGGACGGTTCAGTCAGGCGTTGCAGGGTAATACGGCCTTCCGCATCTTGCGCCTGGCCCGACATATTGGTGACGCGCAAGGCCACCCGTTTCAGGCTGTCGAGTTCCATACGTTCGGCGAGGCTCCAGTCTACCTGCAAAGCGACGTAGCCTGCGCTGACCTGCGTACTGGTGCTGCGCGTTTCGCCGCTGATGTCGGTCACATCCACAAATACCTGGAAATCAAATACCGGCTGGTCTTTTTTCGGGATGGAGCGATCCGGGATGGCTTCAAACGGGATTTCAAAAGAACCGTCTGCGCCGGTGATAGCCGTTCCATTCGTTATTTCCATTTCAGAAACGGGGCGATATGGTTTGCGGAACCAGCCCCAGTCCCAGAACGGAAACCGAGCCTGCCGCACCACGCGATAGCGCACGGTGGCGCCGTCGACCACATTGCCTGCATAGTTTTTGGCTTCGCCTTTCACCGTAATACGATCATTTACGCGGTATGCGCCTTCCACGGGTTTCATGGTCACTTCAAAACGCGGGCGTTTGTATTCTTCTACATTAAAATACTCGTAGCTCTCCACATTATCGCATCGAATGCTCATCATGCCGGTCAGGCCGGAAGCAGGCGCCGTGAACACGCCGTTGAAAGAGCCGAACTCATTGCTGCGCAATTTGAGTATACCTTTTTCCTGCTCATTGACGTCGTATAATTTTACCGTAACCGATTGATTTGGAACGATTTGCGGCGTCTTATCGGGTCCGTTTTTAAACAGGATGCCCTTGAAATAAATCAACTGGCCCGGGCGGTACAATTTGCGGTCGGTAAAGAACCGCGCCTGCAATACCGACGGATCACCCTCGTAATGCTGGTATCGGTTCGCGTTGCCTACCCAAAGTGTGTCTTTTTGAAAACTGGCCCGCACTTCGGTGTACATGTTATAAGGCAGGGACGACTGTGCAAAACCATTTTTATTACTTTCTGCCGTATTTTGCAGGCGCAATTCCATTTCGTCGCCGCCATAATATTGCTGGAAAAACTCCAGTTTGACGCCTGGCAGGGCCGCGCCGCTCATTCGATCCATCGTCACAAAACCGGGCGATTCATTTTGTTTTGCCTGAACGGCCGCCAGTTGAGAAACGGTAAACGGAGCAATGGCAATATGGCCGTTAAGCCCTTCAAATGCCGCATTATCGGATACCAGCACGCGATAATGCCCTAAAGGCAGTCCGTCCAAAGCCAGTTCTGTAGTGTGATCCTGGTAATCGGCAGGAACAGGTATACTCCACTCGCGCCGTTGGACTTCCGGAAGTGACAACAGGTATCTCAGGCGCTGTTCCCAGTTCATCCTGTTGAATTTTTTATCGTCTGATGCAGACTGCACAACCTTTACATACACCTTGCTCAGGTTGCGAAAATACAGTTTTACCAGGCTGCTCCGGTTGGGCAGCGACACTTCCTCGACCTCGATAGACAAAGGGAGTAGCCTTTATCTGCGCCAGCAATTGCCGGCATTGTTGCGCGCCCTGGGTGTTCGGGTGCAGACGGATCGCTTCTTCGCAGAGCGATACTGCGGCTTTGGCATTTGCCGGTTTATCCACTTCAGTCTGGTAATAGAGGAAACTGGCTAACTGGTGTGCGACTTCGCTTTGAGAAGGATGGCCGGCAGCCTGACGGTGCAGGTTTTCCAGCGCTTTTTGGTACAAAGCGTTTTTATCATCCCGGACGGAATTGTTGTACACAAACTGCAGGCGTTTCAGGTCGAGGTCATACAGCCGTGCTTTTTGGGCCGACTGGTCGCCCGCACTTTTCAGACCGTGGTGCCGGATCAGTTTTTGGAACAAATTGATAGCCAGCCACTTACCGGATGTTTTATCCTCCGAGGCAAAGGACTGATCCTGGAAAATATCCCAATCGGCAAAGGCTTTTTCCTGATCGAGTTGAAAAGCGAAGGCCGGTTCGGTCAGGTAGCTGCGTTCGTTCATAAAATGATCGACCGCGCGGTGTGCCAGCAGGTCGTACAGGGTCGGGCGCAGGGCTGCATTGGCTACGGAGTCATTTTTACCCGCAAAAGTGATATCCGCATACTCCTTTGTGGAAATGGAGGAGAGCATCTTTTCATCCGCAACGGAGGCGCTGTACAGGTCGAGGGCGTGTTTTTCAATTTGTGCAGCCGACCAGGTCAGTATATCGCCGCCCTCGCCATCGGGAATGGGGGTGCGGTCGCCGATGCTCCAGCCTTGTTGCGACAGGAAAGTGGCGTACAATTGGCCCAGCATACTTTGCAGCAGCGACTTTTCGGGTTGCGCAGCCGTTTTTTCTTCTTTTTCAAGCAATTGAACGGCTTTTACAAAACCATCTTCTTCCAGTTGAGCGGTGTATTTTCCCCGGAACAAAAGGGCTTTCAGCACCTGCGGTTGTTTTTTGTCGGTTTGTGCGCGTGCCTGAATGGCTTCTACTTTTTCCAGAGCGCTTTTAAACAGTCCTTTTTTTTCAAGGCTGTCTACGATTTTCCAGTCATCGGCATAGTCGCCGCTGAAGGTAACAGAGGGTTCGGGCATTACAAGTACAGGTTGGTTGTTAACAGGTGTGGCGGGTTCTGGTTTGTTACCGAGCCATTTGCAGGCAGAAAGAAGAACAAGCAGGGATAATGTGATCCAGATGCTTGTGCGAGATCGGAAGTTGGGCATTTTCAATATTTGAAAGGGTGGAAATTCAGTTTTGCAAACGTACAAAGTCAAATGATGCCAGGGGCTGAAAAATTGCATACGGGGGCAGTGATTTTTATCATAAAATGCCTGCAAGACCGGAATATGTGAAAGCAGGGTTGGGTGTTTGGGCTTACTACTGGACATTTTCGTGTAACGAGACCTATAAGGTTTCAAAAACCTTATAGGTCTGCGCACTATAGAATAAAAATGTCCAGTAGTATGGCGTCTGGGGCATGTTTCGTTGTTTTGCAGCTTCAAGCCCTTTTGTTTATACCCACATGTCTATAGATTTTTTTCGTCAGATAGCCGAGAGTCGCTGGTTTAATGCGCTTATTTTATGGATCATCCTTGCCGCAGGCGTCCTGGTCGGCATTGAAACATACCAAACCCCGGACAGTTCCTGGCGATCCGCGCTGGAATGGGCTGATCTGTTGATTTTATTCACTTTCACTGCTGAATTTGCAATAAAACTCGCCGCCGAAGGCAAACACCCCTGGCGTTATTTCCAGGATCCCTGGAATGTGTTCGACTTTATTGTGGTGGCCATTTGCTGGCTTGCACATATCATTCCCGATATGAATACCGGTTTTGTGTCGGTCATCCGTTTAGCCCGGGTATTGCGGGTGCTGCGCCTGGTGCATGCGATGCCGCAATTGAAAATGCTCGTCAATGCCATGCTCAAGAGTGTTCCCTCGATGGGTTATGTGGGCATATTACTGCTTTTACTGTATTACATTTACGGTGCGATGGGCGTTTTCCTGTTTCGGGAAAATGACCCGCTTCATTTCGGAACCTTGCATACTTCCATGCTGTCTTTGTTCAGAATCAGCACGTTAGAAGGCTGGTCTGAAATCATGTATGTGAATATGTTCGGTTGCGACGACCCCAAATGGGGCTACGGCCCGGAATCGGGTTGTCTGAATCCGAAAGGACATGGATCAGGAGCGGTGGTGTATTTTGTATCTTTCGTGCTGGTGGGTACCATGATTGTTCTCAACCTTTTTATCGGGGTTATTATGAATGCGATGGATGAAGTACGGGCTGAACAAGTCATGGAAGACCGTCACGCCCGAAAACAGGCCGGATTGCAGCACCTGGAAGATGAGGTTGCCGAATTGCATGGACAGTTGGACGCTATAAAAGGACAACTCGATTATATTGCTTTCAGGCTGAAAAAAAGCGACAACAAGTGAATAGTTATCCGTTATTAGTTATTGGTTATCCGTGTTGATAATCAAGAATTTACAAAAACCTTAAACTAATTTTGCTTGAGTTATTTAAATGCAAATATCCATCATTATTCCTGTGCTCAATGAGGCTGCAAGCATCGGTCCGCTGCTAAAGTACCTGATGTCAAATGGCGGGGCGCAGGTTGTGGAAATATTAGTGGTCGACGGCGGGAGCAGTGACGACACGGTTCATATTGCTGAAAAGTCGGGCGCCAAAGTGATATACTGCTCCGTTTGCAGCCGGGCGGCTCAGATGAATACGGGCGCCGCTCATGCTCAAGGCGACGTGCTGTATTTTGTTCATGCCGACACTTGCCCGCCCGCTTCTTTTTCCGATGATATTGTACAATCGCTGGCATCCGGCTATGTGATGGGGTGTTATCGCTATCGTTTTGATTCAAAGTCATTTTTACTGAAAATCAATGCTTTTTTCAACCGCTATCAGTTTCTCTGGTGTCAGGGCGGCGACAAAACATTCTACATTCGGCGCGAAGTGTTCGGGCAATTGGGCGGTTACGACGAATATTACACCATCATGGAAGAATATGATTTTCTGCGTCGTGCCATGCCGATCTATCCGCTGCATATTATCCCTAAATACGCCGTCGTGTCTGCCCGGAAATATGAACGAAACGGCTGGCTACGCGTTCAATTGGCCAATACGATGGTGTTCCGTTTATTCAAAAAAGGCGCATCGCCCGAAAAAATGAAAAGCGTGTATAAATCCATGTTGCGGTAAATTTCGTAGGTGAGTAGTGAGTTGTGAGTTGTGAGAAACGTCCCGTTTGGTCAGTCGTATGGTTTGGGCTTGATTTTTTCAGGCCTGCTGCTAATGAGCCGCCTGTTTTAGTGAGGCGGTGACTGGCAGTCACCGGGGGGGGGGGGGGGGCGCCCCCTTTTTTTTTTTTTTTTTTTTTTCCCCCCCTTGAAATTTCCACCCTTTGGGAGGTGGAGGTCACGCTTTTTTTTTTTTTCCCCTAGCCCCCTGGCTTTAATAGAATCGCCTTTTGCCCCCAGCCTCACTTGAGCGAGACTTTCGGTTCATTCCGTTTTGATCGATACCGAAGGCGGCGTGCCGCCTTAGAATGAGGTTCATAAAGATATTCAACTGTATGTAGTTCCCGCAGATTTTCACAAACGCTAAAAGCGAAGCATCCTAAACACTAAACACCAAACACTAAACACGTTTCACCATGAGAAAATACCTCTTGCTCCCCATCGCCCTGCTGACCACCCTTCTGATCTGGTTTACCTGCACCAATTGCCGCTCGATCCGCCGCGATACAGATTCCAAACCCGTCAGCCACAATATCTGGAACGGATTGCTGCAAAAGCACGTCAAGGCCGACGGTTTTGTCGATTACAAAGGTTTTACAAAAGACAGCAATACCCTGCACCAATACCTGCGGCTGCTCGAAACAGCCCATCCCAGTGAAAAAAACTGGTCGCGCAACGAACAAATGGCCTACTGGATCAATGCCTACAATGCTTATACCATCGACCTCATTATTCAAAACTACCCGGTGGAAAGTATCAAAGACATCAAAAAAGGTGTGGCGTTTGTCAATTCGGTCTGGGACATCAAGTTTATCAAAATCCAGGGTTATACCTACGACCTGAACAATATCGAACACAACATCTTGCGACCTGTTTTTAAAGACGCCCGCATCCACGCCGCGATCAACTGCGCCTCTTTTTCCTGCCCTAAGTTATTGGCAGAGGCCTATACGGCTGATAAACTGGAACGCCAACTGGATGACAGTATGCGCTCCTTTATCAACGACACGCTGCGCAACCGGATTACGGCAGGCAAAGCCGAAATTTCGGAGATTTTCAAATGGTTCAAAGGCGATTTTGAACGCGATGCAGGTTCTTTGCGGGAATACCTGAACCGGTATGCCGCCGTCAAAATCACGAAAGACACGGATATTGCACATATCGACTACGATTGGAAACTTAATGAAGCCAAGTAGACCTGACATGTGCGGGGTCGTAAGACCCGCGCACGGCCTCAAACAACCACTGAATATCACTTATTCTGAGCCAAGCGTTACCGCCGTCTAAGGTCTTACGCCCGCACATCTCAACCATCAACATCCTCAACCTCTCAACTTTCAGTATGACAACTACCCCTATCAAAAAAGTAGTGCTTCTGGGGCCTGAGAGTTGTGGAAAAAGTTTCCTGGCGGAATACCTGGCCGGGCATTTCCAAACGGTTTTTGTAGAAGAATACGGTCGTACGTATTGCGAGCGATTCGGCATGGATCTGACGGAACTCGACTTTGCGCATATTGCAGGCGGACAACTCTACCGCGAAGACGAAATGGCGAAACAGGCGCAGCGCATCCTGTTCTGCGATACGGATTTGATCGTCACGCAGGTTTGGAGCGAAATTTATTTTAACGGCGTCTGTCAGCCCTGGATCATCTGGGCCGCACAGCAGCGGCATTACGATCATTTCCTGTTGCTGGCGCCCGATATTCCCTGGGTCAACGACGGCCTGCGGGAATACGAAGGGCAGCGGGAATGGATGTTTAATCGCCTGCAGGAAGTGCTGGAAAGCCGCCAACTGCCGTTCACGATTATTCGCGGCCCTTTTGAAGAAAGAACCCGGAAAGCGGTGGAAGTGGTAGAGGGTCTATTGAAGTGAAGAGGTGTCATTTGCGAGGCACGAGCAAGTGACATCTCGAAACGGTGTGCTTCCGCGTTGAGATAACACCTGCTCGTGCCTCGCAGATGTCACCTCAACGCTATCCGGCAAAGTTTTTCAAAAAACCGATCGTTTTCGCTATATCATCACTCAGCACCCGGTCTTCCGCCAGACGCGGCACCACTGCCCGGTAAGCGCTTCGGGCTTTTTCAATAGCAGGCGATGAGCGCAGGGGCCTGCGGAAATCGAGGGCCTGCATCGCCACCATCCACTCGATAGCCAGCAGGCGTTCCAGATTCAGCACCACCCGGCGGGCTTTGGTAGCGGCATTGGCGGCCATACTCACGTGGTCCTCCTGGCCGTTGCAACTGACGATGCTATCCACCGAAGCCGGCGTACACAGGGTTTTATTCTGGTTGACAATGGATGCTGCCGTGTATTGCGCGATCATCATGCCCGAATGCAATCCCGGGTTGTCGGTGAGAAAAGCAGGCAGCCCGCGTTGTCCGCCCATGAGTTGATACACGCGGCGTTCGGAAATACTGCCCCATTCAGCGAGCGCGATGGCCATATAATCGAGCGGCAGGGCCAGCGGTTGCGCATGAAAATTGCCGCCGGACAGGATCAGGTCGTCTTCCGGGAAAATATTCGGATTGTCGGTCACAGAATTGATCTCCGTCGTCAGCATGGCCCACACATGCGCGAGGGCGTCGCGACTCGCACCATGCACCTGCGGTACGCAACGAAAAGCGTAGGGATCCTGCACACTGGTTTTTTCCGACACAGATATTTCACTGTCTTTCAACAGGTTGCGTATTTTTTCGGCTGTTGCTATCTGTCCGGCATGGGGACGCAACTGGTGGATATGCGGATCGAGCGGCGACAGGCGGCAATTGAAAGCGTCGTAACCCAGCGCTGCATTGAAGTCGGCAATATCTGCCAGTCGGCGGCTTTCCAGCAGGCACCACACGGCGTAGGCCGCCGAGAACTGGGTACCGTTCAGCAGGGCAAGCGCTTCTTTGGCTTTGAAACGCAGCGGTTCCCAGCCTTTCATTTTCAACACAATGTCGGAGCGCTGGCGGCGGCCCTCGTGCCATACTTCGCCCAGGCCGATCAGCGGCAGGCTCATGTGCGCCAATGGGGCCAGGTCGCCGGAAGCGCCCAGCGAACCCAGTTCAAAAATGACAGGCAACACACCGGCATTGTAAAAATCAATGAGTCGCTGCACCAATGTTTCCCGCACGGCGCTGTGTCCGTAAGAAAGGCTCTGTATTTTCAGCAACAGCATGATACGCACCACTTCCGGCGGCACGGCATCACCGGCACCGGCGGCATGGCTCACCACGAGATTGTGTTGCAGTTGTTCGATATCGGCATCTGAAATACGAATGTCGCAGAGCGAACCGAAACCGGTATTGATTCCATAAAAAAGTTCGTCCGTGTCGGCGAGTTTTTTGTCTAAATAATCGCGGCAATGCCGGATACGGCGGACGGATTCATCGGACAGCTGCAATGGGCTGCGATCGGCTATTATTTCACCGATTTTTTGTAAAGTCAGGGTGGCGGGACTAATCAGGTGCACGGGTCAGAGAATTTGGTTAGGCTTTGATTTCGGGCCGCGAAGGTACAGTTTCCCGTTAAAATTGATTAAAACCCGGTTAAACAGTGGTTAAGGTTCGTGGGTGGTTTTCTACATTTAACTGGACTAAACCCTTGAAAATGAGCACGTTGGTTTTTATTTACCAAATTTTGTTAAAACAGGCAAGCAACTTCCCGGTATCAACTTACGTCAGAAAGCCGTGTTGAAGTAGTGAAATACCCTACTTTTGAGCGCAAAATGAGTGCAACAGATTAACCACTACACAAATCAATATTACTAAGCCATGATTAAAAAAATCATTTCGACCACCCTGTTTGCTTTCGTTCTGACGGCTTTTGCCTTTGCACAACGTATTGCTTTTGTGGATGTTACAGCGATTTTAGAAAGCCTCCCGGAATACCAGAAAGCACAGGAACAATTGGATAAAGTCGCTACGCAATGGCGGCAGGAAATCGCACAGGAGCAAGACCAGGTGAAAGGCATGTACAGCAAATACCAGGCTGAACAGGTGCTGCTGAGCGAAGAGATGAAAAAACAGCGCGAAGATGAAATTATGAACAAGGAAAAAACCGTTCGGGAAAATCAACGCCTGAAATTCGGTCCGGAAGGCGCTTTGTTCAAAAAACGCGAAGAACTCACCAAACCGATTCAGGACAAGGTGTATGCTGCTATCCAGAAGTTTGCAGAAGACAAAGGTTTTGAATTTATCTTTGAAAAAGGCAGCGCTTCGGGTATGATCTACGCCGACAAACGCAACGACAAAACCGAGGACATTAAAACCATTTTGAAAAGAGAATAATTAAAAGGGCAAAAATACAAAAGGCAAAAAGCAACATAACGCATTTATTCTTGCCTTTTGCATTTTTGCCCTTTTACTCCATGCATCCGGCGGAAAGTGTTACTTTTGCCGATTCTTTTTTCACACCGTTAACGCAACAATGAAGAAAACGCTCCTATTCACCTTTGGCCTGGTTCTTTTGATGACCGCCACAGGTTTTTCCCAAAAATTCGGCTATTGCAATTCGGCCGTCGTGCTCACCCTTTTACCGGAAGTCAAAGCTGCCGACAGCGACTTGAAGGCTTTCCAGGCACAACTGACCAAACGTGGTCAGGACATGGTCAAATCTTTGCAGGAAAAGGACGCTGAACTGAAACGCAAACAGGAACAGGGTACCATTTCTCCGAAAGAACTGGAAACGCAGACTGCCAAACTCAAAGAGGAGGAAGCAAAAATCGGCGCGTACGAACAGGAAATGATGCAGAAACTGACGCAAAAACGCGAAGAACTATTCAAACCGATTTTTGAACGTTTTAATAATGCCATGAATGAAGTGGCCAAAGAAAAAGGATTTTCATTGGTGTTCGACAGCAATACGCAGGTCGTACTCTATGCCGATGAATCCTTAGACGTGACGCCACTGGTAAAAACCAAATTGGGTATTACCAACTGAGTATTTGGCTGAACTGCAATACGATTGATCCCGAATTTTCCCTGTGGAAAATTCGGGATTTTTTTGGGCGGAGTGAAGGCTAGCAACAAATGCCACGCTGGGTGCGGAGCACCGAAACAAGGTTAGTTGGTGCTAAGGCCCCTGGCGCCCCCCCCCCCCCCGCCGCGCCACAATTAAGTTACTGGTGGGGGCAGCGCACCGGCTATTTGCAACACGGGAGGGTCTGGTTTCCCAGGTCACGCGCCTAATGACCAAGCGCTTTCCGTGAGTGGCAAAAACGTATAATTGATTGTGAATAACTAGCATGGGGCGCGCGAAAAAGTCGACCACAGACAACCCTCTGTTTTCCACAATCCGCTGAATTGCTCGGGAAATTTTGTACGTGATGAAACCGTCCACCTATGCGGCGGGTGAAAACGCCCGTAGAGTGGACGGATCCCGTCAGGATGACAAAAGTAGCGTACACCGTAGAGCGTACCACAATATGGGTTGTTTGCAGGCAGAGGGATACGCAATGAAGGCCATGCTACCAACGACTTCGTACTGTCGACTTCGCACTTCGCACTATTTCAGCGTCCGCTCCAGCCAACCAAAAAACTCGCGCTGCCACAACAGGCTGTTCTGTGGTTTGCTCATCCAGTGGCCTTCATCCGGGAAACTGAGCATCCGTGACGGAATGCCGCGCAATTGCGCCGCCTGAAAAGCCTGCATACCTTCGCTGAAAGGCACCCGGAAGTCTAATTCATTGTGCATCACTAAGATCGGCGTATCCCAGTTTTGCACATAGCGATGCGGACTGTCGGTCTGATACATTTTGGGAATGGGCGTTTGCCAGTATGTGCCTTCAAAATCATGGTGGGGAAACCAGACTTCCTCCGTTGTGCCATAAAAACTTTCCAGGTTGAACAAACCGCAGTGCGAAATAAAGGTTTTGAACCTTTTTTGGTGGTTGCCGGCAAGCCAGTACACGGCATAACCGCCGAAACTGGCGCCGACTGCACCCAGTCGAGTGGCATCCACAAAGGGTTCGCGGGCTAATGCGTCCGTAGCCGACAGGTAGTCTTTCATGGCGTCGCCCCATTTGCCGGTGATGGCGTCGTTCCAGGCCTGACCCGAGCCGGGCATTCCCCGGCGGCAGGGCGCTACCACGACATATCCCTGCGCGGCCATGAGCGACAGATTCCAGCGATAGGAGAAAAACTGACTCAAATTAGATTGCGGCCCGCCCTGACAGTATACCAGCGCCGGGTACTTCTTTTTCGGATCAAAATCCGGCGGAAGCACTATCCACACATTCATACTTTTACCATCAAAAGTTTTTACCGTCCGGCGCTCCACCTTGCTTTTTTGAAGGCTTTTCCAGGGATCATCGGTGACAAAAGTCAATTGCCGCATAGCGCCGGTGGCAGGATTAACGGCGAATATTTCTGCCGGTGCGGTCATAGACACCCGCGATACAATCAATTCATTTTCAGCCACTTTTAAAGCGGTAATATCATGCTGCCCCGTAGTGATGCGCCGTATCTTTTTATCTGCTAATCGCAATTCATACACCTGGTTGGTGAAATCTTCGGAACTCAGAAAGTAGACAGTTTTGCTGTCGGCAGACCAGACTGGGTGGTTGACTTCAAAATCCCAGCCTGCGGACAGTTCTACGGTCTGTTGTGTAGTCAGATCGAGCATCATCAAGCGGGCGCGATCGGCTTCGTAACCCGGCTTGGCGAGGCTGGTCCACAACAAATAGCGCCCATCGGGTGAAAAAACAGGGTCGCGGTCATAACCCATGTTCAGCTCCGTAAAGTTCAGGGTTTTGCCCGAAGCGATTTCGAAGGCATACAAATCGCTGTTGGTGCTGCGCGCCTCCGCAGTGCCGTTTTGTTTCCGGCAGGTATAAACGATCCAGCGGCTATCCGGACTCCAGGTGATTTGTTCCATGCCGCCGTCGGGTGTGAGCGGACTGTCAAATCGTTCCTCCCGCTGGATATTGACGGGCGCTCCAACCAGACTTCCGTCTTTATAATTCACATAAAATACATTGCTGTAGGCGTAATCGTGCCAGCTTTTCCAGTGTCGGTAAAACAAGCCATCCGAAATGCGCCCACTTGCCAGTGGCAGGTCCGGGTAGCGGTCTGTCGTATTGGGGTCTAATTTTACATCCCTTGTGAACAGTACAGACTGCCCGTTGGGAGCATAGTGAAAACCGTTGATTTCCAGGTCGCTTATCGGCCCCGACATGGCATGTCCGGTGGTTTTTACTTCGTGCAATTTGCCGTTGCGCAGGAAACCTACTTTTTTCCCATCCGGGTGAAATTCGCCGTCTGTGCTGGTTTCATCAGGGTCGGTAATGGCGCGAAATCCGCCGCTTTGAATCTCCATCAGGTACAATACCCTGCTGCTTTTGTTGGTCTGCACATCGTAGCGCTGCACGCCATACAAGGCATATTTTCCATCCGGGGACACATCATCGAGTGCCACGCGGCCAATTTTCCACAGTAATTCAGGCGTAAGTACCTGCTGCTGCGCATCTGTTTGCTGGGGTAATAATAACATGAGTAGAAGGAGTAGTGGATACGTTCTGGACATGAGTCAGGTGTTTTTTTACGTGTTTAGTGTTTGGTGTTTAGTGTTTGGGACGCTTCGCCTTTGGCAACAGTGTGCGGCTTGGGCGGAGTGCCCGAAACACTAAACACCAAACACCAAACACTAATTTCCCTTACATTCGCCCGGCAAAAATGCACCTAATTTTTATCCGCCCATGAATAAATATCTGACTGAGTTTATCGGAACATTTTTTCTGTCACTTACGGCCATTTTGGCCACTTCGGGAAATTACAGCGCCCTGGCGCCATTAGCCATCGGGGCTGTTCTGATCGGCCTGACTGGTATCGGTTGGGATATTTCAGGCGCGCATTACAATCCGGTTGTATCGCTGGCGCTGCTGATACGCGGGAAAATGGAACGCGGAAATATCCTGTATTACCTTGCAGCACAAGGCTTGGGCGCTGTGTTCGCGGGCAGTATTGCTGTTTTTCTAATGCAGAGCAGTCTGGAATCCATCCCGGAGATCGAACCGCGCCAAAATGCGGGATTGCCGGCCACGATTGCGGAATTTCTGGGTGCTTTGGCCTGGTCAACAGCTGTGCTCAGCGCCGTACTTAAAAATGAAAATGCCACCCGCAGCAGCCTGCTGATCGGAATGATCGTACTGGGGCTGGGTGTGGCTTTCCGCGACATCAGCGGTGCGCTGTTCAACCCCGCCATAGCCATCGCCTATATGATTGCGGGTATGGCTTTCTGGAGCGATCTTGTCTTGTATGTGGTCGGGCCGCTGCTCGGCGCAGGAGCTACGGCTTCTGTTTTTTACCTGGCGGACAGGGTGCAACAGGATGAATTTAAAATTTGATTATTTGCGCAGATTTTCGTCCTTCTATATAAACCCGGATAATACGGGCGGCATCGGGGTCTTGTATTAAAGGCGGGGAAAGTGCTTCGAGCAAATCCTCGGCGCTGATGAAACCGTCCTGGTGATCCACAAAACCATAGCCTACATAGGCACCGTTTTGCACCCCGACGACCGCTTTTTCTGCTTCTGTCCGGCCTTGTTCAATAATAAGGTAATTGCCTGACAATCTTTTATTTAGTACGAGCATGGCTTCCTCCACCCGTTCATTGTACGTTTCCGGCGCTTCACGTCCGATACAGGCGCCCCGGCATTTTTTGATGGAATAATGAAAACAGGCATGGTCAGAAGCATCGAGGTTGCTCAGGCGATAACAGAGTTCGTATTGCCGCACCACACTCTGCAGGTGCATGCGGGCGCTGTCTACTTTCGGGTAGTCCGCCACCAAATCCAGGTGTTGGGCATTGCGCGCAGTGCGTTTTCCAACAGCAAAACAGCGGTAACCGCCCTGGTCGAGGTAAGTAAAAATACCACCTGCAAAATTGCGGGTGCGTTGCGCCCTGTTCACCTGCGGCTGCAGGCGTTTGATTTCAGCGCTTTCGTGCAACAGCGCCACCAGTTCGCTGCCGGTCGCCTCATAACTGATATCGGACACGCCATTGCGCAATTTTTCACCTTTGGGAGAGAAATCGGCAAAATGCTCGAACAGGCGTTTGCGGATGTTCAGGCTTTTACCGACATAGATGACGTCTCCTTTTTCGTCGTGCAAATAATACACCCCGCAAACCTCCGGCACTTCATGCAGGCGTTCGAGTGTAATATTTTTCGGAAGTTTGGTTTCCTTTATGCCGTGATTGATGAATTGCCGGACAGTATCACCCTCTTGTTCTGCGAGGATGCGTTCGAAAATATTGACGGTTGCCAGGGTATCGTCGAGCGCTCTGTGGCTGCGCGCGGCCCGGATTCCAAAGTGTTGTTTCAGGTTGCTCAGGCTGTAACTGGCCAGGCCGGGAAACACTTTTCGGGTAAGCCGGACAGTGCAAAGTTGTTTTCTGGTGAAGGTAAAACCCAGTCGCGCAAACTCTTCGCGTACAAAACTGTAATCGAAAGCAACATTGTGCGCCACAAAAATCGCACCTTCGGTCATCTGTACGATTTGTTTCGCCACTTCGTAAAATTTGGGCGCGTCGGCGACCATTTCATCGGAAATACCCGTCAATCGCGTGATATTCCAGGGAATGCTGCGCTCCGGGTTCAATAGCGTCGAAAACGTATCGACGACCCGGTTGCCATCGTGCAAAACGATTGCAATCTCGGTGATTCGCTCGTAACGGGCCTGCCCACCGGTGGTTTCAACGTCGATAATGGCGTACACAATCTGGTTGGTTGATGAAGGTGATGAGGTTGATGAAGGTTTATAAGGGTTGATGAGGTTGATGAGGTTGATAAGAGTTGATGAGGTTGATGAAGGTTGATGAGGGTTGATGAAGGTTGATATCATATCTCCACCAGTGGGGGCAATCGCATCAACATTCAGCAAAGCATTTGCAAACATATAACAGTAAACACGAATTGTTTGAAAAAGTCCGTTTTGAAATTGATGTACTTGAAATATTTTTTTGCCGCCGCCTTTTCGTTCTGGATAATTCCTGCGTTTTCACAAGCAAAAATGCTTGAAAATCAACGCGTTATCGTTGGAGCGGAACAAATGGAAGAACTGCTGCATTTGCTTTGCGACAAACAGGCGGCATTGGTTGTCAACCACTCTTCCTTAGTTGGCAATACCCATTTGGTCGACACCCTGTACGATATCGGCGCTTGCGTGGTGCGCATTTTTGCACCGGAACACGGTTTTCGGGGCGCGGAAGATGCCGGTGAAACGGTTCGGGACGGATCGGATATCCGCACCGGCATCCCGATTGTTTCGCTTTACGGCAGAAAGAAAAAACCCGGTCGCGATGACCTCGAAGGGATCGATGTGGTCGTATTTGATATTCAGGATGTGGGCGCCCGTTTTTATACCTACATCAGCACCCTGTTTTACGTCATGGAAGCCTGCGCCGAACAAGGCAAGCAGGTCATCATCCTGGATCGACCCAATCCAAATGGCCACTACGTCGACGGGCCGGTGCTGGATACGCGCTTTTCCTCTTTTGTAGGCATCGCGCCTTTACCCGTCGTGCATGGCTGTACCATCGGCGAACTGGCCCGTCTTTTTGCCGGCGAATACTGGATCGGACAGGCGGACAAGATTAATTTGCAGGTTATTCCGTGCAAAAACTACACCCACCGAACGCCTTATGATTTGCCCGTCGGCACATCGCCCAATCTTCCCAATACCCGCGCTGCGCTGTTGTATCCAAGTCTTTGTTTTTTTGAAGGCACAGAGGTCAGCCTGGCCCGCGGAACACCCGCTCCCTTCCAAATGGTCGGTCATCCCGGATACCCCGACAGCAGTTTTTCATTTATACCACGGCGCGGTTTCGCCGCAAAATACCCACCCCAGGAAGGAAAAGTTTGCTTCGGAAAAAGATTTTCGCAGCATCCCTATGGATACCCTGCGCCAGATTCATTCGCTCAATCTGGCCCTTTTGCTCGATTTTTACGAGTGCGTTCCCAACCCGGAAACTTTTTTTCTGGCCAATCACTTTTTCGACCTGCTGGCCGGCAACAGTACGCTCCGCGAACAAATTATTGCCCGGAAATCGGAAGCGGAAATACGGGCGAGCTGGCAATACGAACTGCGGTTGTTTAAGGAGATCAGGAAGAAGTATTTGCTTGGTTCATCCGTGAGCCTGACCAAATTTCCCTGAAGGAGCGAAAATCTGCAGCGGAGAAAACGGGTTGCAGCTGAATCCATCGCCCCGATATCCTTTGACCTGGACCCGAAAACTGGATCACCGCCCAAAAAGGATACCGGGTGGTTGCGCTCAATTTTAGAGCAGGTCGGGGTGAAATTGACATTATCGCCTGGGCCAATGAACGACTACTCGTTTTTGTAGAAGTCAAAACCCGGTCCGGCGACGGATT
Source organism: Lewinellaceae bacterium (assembly GCA_016711435.1). Classification (GTDB taxonomy): domain Bacteria; phylum Bacteroidota; class Bacteroidia; order Chitinophagales; family Saprospiraceae; genus M3007. The sequence continues at coordinate 12,231 of JADJSY010000039.1, read as the reverse complement.
CGGCGGCCCGGAAGACGCCGTAGGCCTCAAAAAACAAGACCTCCTGGCGCGTACAGCCGGCATTTATATGGAACAGATCGATTACGACTGGGAAATACGTTTCGATATCATCGCTATCCTGATGAAAAACGAACAGGTACTGGAAATCAGACACATCGAAGACGCCTTCTTCCCAACCTGAGCACAACTCACGATTCACGACTCACCACTCACGACTCACGACTCACCACTCACGACTCACGACAATGCAAATCGGACTACTCGGATACGGCAAAATGGGCCGGGCAATCGAACAAATCGCACTTGCACAGGGCATGGAAATAGCCTGGCGCATCACCCGCGACAATCGGGAAACCCTGAATCAGGCCCTGCTCAGGCAAGCCGATGTGGTAATTGAATTCAGTCGCCCGGAAGCGGCTTTTGAAAATGTGATGCTTTGCCTGCAGGCGGACGTGCCGGTCGTCTGCGGCACCACCGGCTGGAACGAACAACTGTCCGAAGCGCGGGCATATTGCCTGAAACAACAGGGCGCATTGCTGTGGGCTTCCAATTTCAGCATCGGCGTCAACCTATTTTTTGCACTCAACCGGTACCTGGCGCAACTGATGCAGGAGCGGCCCGAATACCGCCCGGCGCTGACCGAAATACACCATATCCACAAATTGGATGCGCCAAGCGGTACCGCATTAACCCTTGTCCATGAACTTATTGCGAACAATAATCGCACAGAAGGCTGGGCGCTGTCCCCTACCCCACCCGGGACGGACGAGGTGCCCGTGACCGCCATACGGGAAGGCGAAGTGCCTGGTACACATATTGTACAATGGCACAGCGAAATGGATGAAATTACCATCGAACACCGCGCGCATTCCCGCATGGGATTTGCGGGTGGCGCCTTGCTGGCTGCGCAGTGGATTTTAGGGAAAAGAGGGTGTTACGGGATGGGGGATGTGCTGGGGCTGTGATTTGGACTTTTCCGTAGAGTAATGGAACACGGATTGAAAGGATTGGACACGGATTTTCGCGCTTCGCGCTCGTAGGAATAATGGCAACGCGGATTGGACGGATGAGGCGGATGAACGCGGATTTTCCCGCTTTAGAGTTGACCTGCTATTTTTCTAAATATGTAAATATTAGTTTATCCGTGTCAACTCTAAATCGGGGAAATCCGCGTAAATCCGCGTCATCCGCCCAATCCGTGTTGCAATTATTCCTACGAGCGCGAAGCGCAAAATCCGTGTCCAATCCTTTAAATCCGTGTGCCTTCTCTCTACGTGGGAAAAAATCCCAATAAAAATCAGGACTTTTGCCCACAGACAAAAATCACCTTAATCACCGCAGCTTGAAATCTATCGTCAAACTAAGCAACGTCGACATTTGCCAGCAGGACAACAGCGTGATCCTGCAAAACATCAGCCTGAACATTGGGGAGGGTGAATTTACCTACCTCATTGGCAAAACGGGCAGCGGCAAATCTAGCCTACTCAAAACAATTTATGCGGCATTGCCGCTTAACACGGGGCATGGAGAAGTGGCCGGATTCGACCTGCGGGAAATCAGTCGCAACAACATCCACTTGCTCCGGCGCAAACTGGGTATCGTATTCCAGGATTTTAACCTGCTCACAGACCGCAATGTGGCAGAGAACCTGCTGTTTGTGCTGCGCGCCACGGGCTGGACCGATGAAGCGGAAATGAACGCGCGGATGCAGGAAGTACTTACGGAAGTTGGTTTGCTGACGAAACAAAATTCCATGCCCTACGAGCTGTCCGGCGGCGAACAGCAACGCATCGTTATTGCGCGGGCTTTGCTCAATAAACCCATGCTGCTGCTGGCGGACGAACCGACCGGCAACCTGGATCCCGAAACCAGCGATGATGTGCTCACGCTGTTGCGCAACCTCGCCAAACAACACAATACTGCCGTGCTCTGCGCGACCCACGACTACAGAATTTTACAGAACTTTCCGGCCCGCATCGTACGGGTGCTAAACAGCAAACTCATTGACGATGAGGGTATTACAGTTCGATAACCTCCTCTACGCGAGACTCATCCAAACGAGCCAGTTTTGCAGCCATCCGCTGCTCCAGCCGGGTAGCGGATGTTTTCCGGTGTGTGGTGTACGGCCTGAAACCGGAGGTAAAAACGTCCGATTTGTACGTGAGGTTGTTTTCCAGAAAATCGGCTATTTCTCCTAAAGATAGCAGAACAGCCGCTTCTTTTTCACGAACGGCTTCTGTACGCAATTTCCGTTTCAGGTTAGAATCTGCCAATACCCTGCGAAGAGAAGCGGTGGTGGCGCTCAAGCGTTCCAGGATACAGGCGGCTGACGACATTTGTGTGTTGCGCAATACGCGTTCGCTGAAAACTGCGAGGTTATCCCCGTGTAAAAACAGGAATTGGCGGTCAATTTTTAATTTGGCACTCATGGTAAAGGACTAATTTGGCAGTGGCAAGATAAATATTGTAATTCTATCTTATCGCAATAAATCAGAAAAATATTTTTCAGAAACAAAGTTATACATTTTATTATTGGCAAATTTTAACTTTTTTCAAGCATTTAAATAAAATTCACCCCCTGGAATTGAAATACAAAAACCGGGCCATGCAAAACTTTCGCTTCAAAAAACAGACAGATGCCATATAGTAAAATGAAATCGTCTTACTTTTGGGCGCCCCATCCATTCTGCTTAACCATTCACTCACTCATTCGATGAACCTACACGAATACCAGGGCAAAGAATTGCTCAAATCATATGGCGTAAAAATTCAGGAAGGTATTGTAGCCTACACTGCACTGGAAGCAGTGGATGCCGCCAACAAAATGAAGGAACTCTACAACTCCGGCTGGTGCGTGGTGAAAGCGCAGGTACATGCAGGCGGACGTGGCAAAGGCGGCGGTGTGAAACTTGCCAAAAGCCCCGAACAGGCCGGCGAAATCGCCGGAGCGATGATCGGTATGCGGCTCATTACCCCGCAGACATCCGCAGAGGGCAAGTTGGTCAGCAAGGTGCTGGTGGCGCAGGATGTGTTTTACCCCGGCGCAAGCGAACCGAAAGAGTACTATATTAGTATTGTAACCGACCGGGCTTCAGGCGGTAATGTGATCATCTACTCGCCCGACGGCGGTATGGATATTGAAAAAGTGGCTGAAGAAACGCCCGACCGGGTTTTTACCGAGTTTGTTGATCCACTCATTGGTTTGCGCCCGTTTCAGGCACAAAAAGTGGCTTTCAACTTTGGCTTGAGTGGACCGGCCTTCAAAGAAATGGTTGATTTTGTACAAAAACTTTACGCCGCTTTCGTCGGTTCGGATGCCAGCCTGTTTGAAATCAACCCCTGCCTCAAAACTTCCGACGACCACATCATCGCCGTCGACGCCAAAGTAACCCTCGACGACAATGCCCTGTACCGCCACAAAGACCTCGAAGCGCTGCGCGACACTGCCGAGGAAGACCCCGCTGATGTGGAAGCCCAGCAATACGACCTGAACTATGTCAAACTCGATGGCAATGTGGGTTGTATGGTCAACGGCGCCGGTCTCGCGATGGCAACGATGGACCTCATCAAATTATCAGGCGGTGAACCGGCCAACTTCCTCGACGTGGGTGGTACCGCCGATGCGCAACGTGTGGAAAATGCCATGCGTTTTATCCTGAAAGACCCGAATGTAAAAGCGATCCTGATCAATATCTTCGGTGGTATCGTGCGTTGCGACCGCGTTGCACAGGGCGTCGTGGATGCTTATAAGGCTATCGGCCAAATCCCGGTACCGGTCATCGTACGCCTGCAAGGCACCAATGCCGACATCGCGAAGAAAATTATCGACGAATCCGGTCTGGAAGTGATGGGCGCCGTGGAATTTCAGGAAGCGGCTGACCTGGTCGCCAAGGTTCTTAAAAAATAGTTATTGGTTATCGGTTATTAGTTATTGGTGGGGTCAATCAGGACCATCAAAGACAGACGTCAAATGTTGGGCTACCCACCCGATAAAAACAGGCCGGATATTTGTAACAGATGGTCCCCTACCACCCTGATAACTAATAACCGATAACCAATAACTATTTAAAAGAGTTTGACCCCATACACCCCCACCCATGCGGCAGCCAAAATCGTCGTGGCAATCACCACGCCGCGCATCGCCAGGTCCCAACGGCGGCGGCGAAACGTATTCAGCAGGATCAGATTCAGCGCAATGGCAAGGATCGCCAGGGTGCGCGCACGGAAATTCGGTGAAAAACCTGCTTCACTGACCGCTCCCATTTTTTCCAGCACATTGAAAACCTGGTGCAGGAGAACCAGGCTCAGGACAGGGAACAAGATGCCTGCCAACATGCCGACCCATATTTTATTTCGTTGTTGCATTGGTTTTGTTTTATCGGATGCTTCGCGCCGCCAGATTTGTGCATGGGCTAAGCCGAAGATACGTTTACTAAACTTTAAAAGTTTAGTAAACGTCGCCAAATCGAATGCACAAAACCTAGCGGCGGCGTGAAGTACATTTACCAAATAATCAAAATAGTTTGGATTAAATTCTTTGCAAATGCTTGATTATCATAACTCATAACTCATAACTCATAACTCATAACTCATAACTTTTTAAAAAGTTTTCCATTTCCTTCAAACTTCCCATCGCTTGATAATTGGTAAGATCGTGCATGGAAGGGACAATGGAAATAAATCCGTTTTGCAGGGCAAGAATATCGGTATCTTCCGACTTATCCGTATTTACAAATACCCCGCTCAGCCAGTAATAGGCTTGTCCGCTCGGGTCGCGCCCTTCCACAAATTTTTCCACCCAGCGACCGTCTGCCTGGCGGCAGATACGCAGGCCACGCAATTGATCGGCAGGAAGTTTTGGAATATTGACATTCAACAAATTACCCGACTCGAAAGGATGGTTCAGGGTGTACTGCATGATTTTGCGAATCCAGGGAATGCCCGGCTTGAAATCGGCATCGAAACTAAAATCATCTAAGGAAAACCCGATGCTTTTAATCCCTTCCAGGGCTGCTTCCATTGCTGCCGACAAGGTGCCGGAGTAAATGATATTGATACTGGCATTGCTGCCGTGGTTAATACCCGATACACAAAGATCGATCCTGCGGTCTTTCAACACGACGTGTTTGGCAAGTTTCACACAATCGACCGGTGTACCGGAACACTCCCAGGCTTCGATGCCTTCAAAGACGTTTACTTTTTTCAGCCGGAGCGGGTCGTGGATCGTGATACCGTGCCCTTTGCCACTTTGTGGCGAATCGGGGGCTACCACAACCACTTCGCCCATTTCGGAAGCAATTTCAACTAAAGCCCGGATACCGGGTGCGACGATCCCGTCGTCGTTGGTCACTAAAATCAATGGTTTTGACATAGCCGCAAAAATAGGTCTCTCAGGTACACTATCCAACACAAATTGCGTTATGTGTTAAACAAAAAATTATGAAAATCCGAATGTTCGGCACTTCTTTGCATCAATTTTGAATATTGTTCTGATTTTCAGGCGGTTATTTCACTTTTTTGACCTTACCTTGCAGAAATTTTTAATGTTCCAATAAACAATTAACCCGATTATTGATAAGAAGAAACCCTTTTCTTCACCAAACAGTCTGTTTATGAAAAGCCTCCTTCCTTTTTTTGTCATCCTTTTTATCAGCCGTAGCCTGACTGCCCAAACCACCACGGGCCAGCCGCTTTTCCTGCTTTTTACGCAGGATTGTATGGATCAACTTGAATACCGGTACACGTACAGCGGCGCTGGTGTACTGACCTATTCGGTACGTCCCAACAGCAACGAACAGTTTATATTAAAAGCGGGCAGCGAAGGGATCACATCCCCTACCCTCCCCAAAGGCGCTGTCACTTGCCGCGGATTCACGATGAACGCAGCGTTCACGGATGCCATTAATCAGATGACACGGCAGGTGTATGTGGTGCACCAGACCCCCTCCGGTTACCTGCAAATGCCGATCATCCAAGCCATACAGGTGACGCGCAACGGTGCATTTTACCTGTTTAAAGCGCCGAATTACGCTTTTGCGCTGGACAGCACCAAACTGGTGGGGTCTGTAAATTTGGGTACTTCCAATTCGGGTTCCTACGTTTACCTCTCCGGCGTGAAATCGCGCGATTGTCGCCGCGAGTACTCTTTCCGCCGCGAACCTGTTCAGGCGGGTATGGAACGCGCTGACTTTGATTTTATTCCCGGTATCGGCATCACGAGCGAACGCTCCGGTTTAACCGCTGCCGAAGCGGAAGGCAATGCCAAGCGATTGGTCAAAATGAATGGCATGGTCTTCGACGATTACTTAGCCGCTACCTGTAAAGGCCAAAGTATTGCGGCCTCCACCCTGCCGCAATACGCGCCGGAATTCGGCTATGGCAGCGTCAATCCATCCACCGTGAGCGAACCGAATAAAGAGGACTATTCCGCCGCGAGTAACCCGCAAACCACTCTGGTCGGGCCGCCGCCGGGACTCATCAGTTGTCCGGAATTGCCCGGTTACGGCTACCACATCGTGCAGCCCAAGGAAACGCTGGCAGCCATTGCCCGCACCTATAAAATTGATGTAAAAACGATTCAAAAATGGAACGGCATCAAAAATGCCAACTACATCGAAATCTGCCAGAAAATCTGGGTCACCAAACCTCCGGTCAATACCGTTATATCCAAAGGCCCCGCGCCCGCTGCAAAAGCCCCAAGCGGTCCCGTTGTAAACAGCCAGTCCATTTACTGGAATCAGAATGCAACGGCTCCTGCCGCTTATAATTATGCGACGAATCCGAATGTAACTTATTTGCCGGCGCAGTACAACACCCAGACAACGCCGACCACCAATCCGTACTATTTCTCCCAGCAGCCACAAACGGCTGTTGTAAATACGCGCCCTGTCATACATATTGTAGAAAAAGGTGAATCCGTATACAGCATTTCCAAACGCTATGTCTGCGCGGAAGAGTGCATCCGCCGTGCCAACAACATGCCGCTGGAAGGCAATGTGATGCTGCAAATCAACCAGCAAATCATTATACCGGAATGCAGCTGCCAGACGGTTTCGCCTCAGATATACCAGCCGAACACCAATATCCTGGTCAATCCGGGAACCGGTTATACGCCGACCAATTACAACACGTACGATACACAGACGCCGGTGACTTATTCTAATTCGTACAGCAATCCCGATCCCACATACCTCAATGCAACCGATCGTTTTAATGAAACCTCCGTCATTGGAAACCAGCAGCCGAAAGGCGCAAGCGCCCAGCCGCAAGGTTCTGCCGCTTATTTTCAGGAATATGTGGTCAGACAAGGCGATACCTTAGGTTCTATTGCCGTTAAATTTAAAGTCAGTTCCGCAGAATTAGTGCAGGTCAACTCCCTGGAAATCAATGAGACCCTGATGCCGGGAAAACGCCTGCTGATACCGCGGACGAATTAACGTGTTTGGTGTTTGGTGTTTCGTGTTTGGGGTGCTTCGCCCTAGGCCGTGTTTGGTGTGTGGTGTTTCGTGTTTGGGGCACGTTGCCTGAACTGCACACGGTGGCCTTAAGCGAAGCTCCCTCAAACATATATTCGTCCGGGGATTAAAGTAATGCTAAGTTCTGGCACTACGTTTACTAAACCTTGAAGGTTTAGTAAACGTCAAGCGAACAAAAGCTGTTTAGGTCGGGGCGACCAAAGGCGAAGCGCCCAAAACACTAAAACACTAAAACACCCATTTCCTCTACCCCAATTAGGTTAAGTTCTTTCGTTTCACTCCTGTTCACACAATGGACAGGGCGCATCGTCGTTAAGCAAAAACAACTGTATCTTTTTTCACCCCCCTCGGGGACAAACCCGGGAAAAAACCCCGGGGGGGGGGAACCAAACAACCCTATCTTTTAATCCCCTTCCTTCAAATCTAAATACCGATTAAATGGTAAAAAGAGCACTACTCCTGCCTTTGGTGCTTACCGCAGCTACCCTGCTGCGAGCACAACTTCCCGATCCCTGCGGTACCGGCTCCCAACCAGCCGGAGCATGCGAATCTGCCTGTATCTTTTGCAATTTCAACGGTTTTGTGGGTTCTACCTACAGTGGCGTGCCCGACGACGACTCGATCCAGTTCTGTGGCACCCTCGAAAATGTGCAGTGGATCGGTTACATCGCCGGTTCGCAAAGCGCTACCTTCACCGTTACGCCCATCAACTGCGCCGACAGCAACGGTTTGCAAATCGCGCTGTACGCCGACTGTAAAGCGGAACCGTTGGCCTGCGACAAAGGCCGCGAATTCGGCGGCAGCACCCCCGTTTCCGTTACGCTCAACAACCTGCATGTCGGCTCGAATTACTTCCTGCTGGTAGACGGTTATGCGGGCGATTTTTGTACTTTTTCCATCAGCGTCAGTCCGGACAGCGCGGTGTATGAGCCGCCGCTGGGCACCGTCGGGGCCATAGAAGGCCCCCTCGAAGCCTGCGCCGGGGCTGTGCTACAATACGCAGTGTCGCCGGTTTCCGGCGCGGGAGCCTATATCTGGGACGGTCCGCCGGGCACCCTGGTCAATGGCGAACCCGTCCCGCAAACCGTCCTGGCGCCAGGTGGCAGCGCAGTAGAGATAACGATTGGCAGCCAGAGCGGCGCCCTCTGCGTGCAGGCAGCCAATTCCTGCAAACGCAACGCACCCTGCACCGGCTCCTTAGATGTGACCGTCATTTCGGATACTTTTCGCCCGCAAATTACGCTGGATTCGATTCAGGGCCTGTCCTGCACAGAGACAGTCGCCCGGCTGGAAGCCAGTGTGAGTCCGGCCACTTTTTACGAAATTGAATGGACGACCGACTCCGCAGGACATATCGTCTCCAATGCCAATACCCTGCGCCCGGGCGTCGACTCCATCGGGATGTACACCCTGCGGGTCACGAACCCAGTCAACGGCTGCTTTTCTATTGACAGCGTACAGGTGACGGACCCGATACAGCCTACCAACGCCGCCCTCACCCTGAAAAACATTTCCTGCTTTGCACAAAAAGACGGATTCCTGCGGGTCGACAGCGTGGCTTCCGGCGCGGGGCCATTTGTATATGCCCTCAATGGCGACGATTTTAATGTCGACCCGGAGTTCAAGTTCCTGCCGCCCGGCGATTATACGCTTCGGATTCAGGGCGTCAACGGCTGCGAATGGGATACGCTTATCACGCTCGCAGAACCCGCTGAATTGATCGTACAACTCGATCCCGACACCAGTATCCACCTGGGGCGGGAACTCTCGCTGTGGCGCAGCAGCAACGTCAATTACCCCGATCGCGCCGACTCCATTCTTATTTCGCCTGCGGCCCTACAACCCATGACCTGCGATACCTGCATGTACGCGCCGGTCAATTCTTTTAGATACCACATTACCGTACTCGACTCGGCGGGCTGTACCGGCAGCGATGAACGGGTGATACTGGTCAACCGCGAACGCTACGTCTTTATTCCCAATATTTTCAGACCGAACGCTCCTGACGGGAACGGCCTGTTTACCGTCTATGGCGGGGAAGATGTCGAACAAATCAAACTGCTGCGGATTCTAGACCGCTGGGGACAATCAATTTACGAACGCTCTGATTTCACACCCAATGACCAAAACGCCGGCTGGGACGGCTCTATCCAAGGTAAACAAGCCACACCGGCTGTGTTCCTGTACCAGGCCGAGATTTTATTTAAAGACGGGGAAATGGTGCGGTATAATGGGGACGTGACGCTGGTACGTTAGAAGCGAGAGGTGAGAGTGAGAGGTGAGAGGCGTAGATTACACCGCTTCGCGCTGGTATTCCTGAATATATTGGGCCAGTACGAGTGGGAATAAACATGAGTCATCCCGAATTTTGGCACAAAAAGACTGCGAAGCAGTTAAATCTATGTGCTCTACAACACCCGTAGCATAATTTAAACACATAGGCACATAGAAAACATAGTTAAGAGTACTCTACGCTATGTTTTCTATGTGCCTATGTGTTTTAAAAATGTCGCGCTCGGCAAAGAGAACACATAGATTTGACTGCTTTGCGGTCTTTTCACGCCAAAATTCGGGATGATTCATGTTTTGTGGTGTGGGATGGTTTGGGGAGCGTGTGATTTAATCTGGTTTTAGGTTTACTACCTAAACATTCCGGTCTTTTAAAGATGTGTTTAGGCGATTGAGGCAAATCTTTAAAAACGCAACCTAAATTTTCAGGCTCCGGTACCCGAAATTTTGAAGCCTATTGTCAATTATTTAGCTGTGCCGGATAAAAATTTAGCACAAGCTACCTAAACTTTTAGGTTTCGACAGCAAATGCCGGGGTGTATTCAGGTTGTGTTTAGGTCGGTGAGATAAACGTTTGGGAGGGGGAACTAAATGTTAGGCGCTGTGTATATATGTATCCGCGCATCTCTATTGTTCAGGGATTCTTCTTCCGAACGATCAGCACCCGCTGGTCGGAGAATTCCATCCAGGCGAAGTCGTATACCAAATGGTACATTTTGCCTTCTTTATTCCAATAAACGCCTGTCATGTATTCCCAGCGGAATTTTGCCCTGGTGAGGATGGATTTATCCATGGTTTCTTTCACCGAATTACCCATTAAAGTGGCTAATATTTCGCGGTTGCGATGGAGGTAGGCGTCAATTTCTTTGACGTCGTCTTTGGTGTTTTGGCGTTTTTGAAAATGGTGCTGGTTTTTACAAAGGATGCTGCAAAAACGTTTGTCGGCCCGACCGATGAACTCGGTACCGCATTGAAAGCAGTGTTTTTCATGTTATGAATGTGTTGATAAGCGATTAAAAAACGACTTAATCATTTGTCATCGGATAGCAAGCGATTATAAACGATTAAGTTATTAAAGCATTGATTTTTAACGGTTTAATTCCGTTTATTTTTTTTATTTTGCTGGAAAATTGAAAAATATGGACCTGCAAATTAAGAAAATACACCTAGAAAATTCCACCCGGATAGCTGTCATTAATGCTCAATTCGACGCTACCTTCCCGGTAAAAATGAAACAAGTGAAAGGCAGTTACTTTTCGCCGGAAATCAAAGCCTGGCTGATGCCTTATACCAAAGAGGCCTGGGGTATTTTTAAAAGTGTTTTTGAGGGCATTCCTGTAACGAATTTGTCTGGCAACACCCAATCCGATCCAAATATAGTCATGTCTACTTTACCTCGTGAAGTTAAAGACCAAATGCAGATATCCAGTGTTGTAGCATTACCGAGTTATTTTGTTCACGTGGAAAATGCACCTACGGTATCGGAGTCACCCGAAGATTGTCTCACCATTCGGTATTGTGCCGAAAAGCCGGACCGGGTTTTTCTTGCTGTGCCTCCTCAACGCAAAGATTGGAAAGATTTTGTAAATAAAATACCAGGGAAAATGGTGGCATTCGAGGAAAAACTTTGGAGCGTACCGCGGACCAAAGAATTATTCAAGGAGTTTCAGGCGTATTTCAAAGACAAACTGGTTATTGATCGGGAGACGCCCGTTGTGTTACAACTGACAGAATCTGCCTCAAATGTAAAGTTTGAAAAACGAATAGACAAGATCACGGTGCATATTCATCCCACAAACCCGGATTATTGGTGCCTCGATTTGCCGGAAAATATGATCTCTGCGCACCTGAGTACTATAAAAAATATCCATGGTCGGCGTTGGAACACGGATTGGTATATATGGGAGGTGCCGGCAACCTTACTTACAAAACGGTTTTTGGAACAATATCTTCCAGGCGTCTTTTTCTGGACTTTTCAACCCGGCGAGGACCTGCCAGAGCGACTGCCTGTAGTTGTAATGCCATATCAAAAACAGCCCAAACCACCCGTATTTGCGAAATATGAAGCGGCAATTACAGCACTGGAGCAAATGCTTATGTTGAAACGATATAGCTGGCGCACGATCAAATCCTACAAAAACTCGCTTCGGCAATTTATCATGCATTACAATGAGATCAAACCCAGCCAGATCACACGCAAGCAGATCAACGCCTATATAATGCAACTTGTCCAGGATAAACATATCACGGAATCCTATCAGAACCAGATAGCCTGCGCCATAAAGATTTTCTATTGCGAAGTGCTCGATCAATCTGACAAGGTTGAAGGGCTGGTACAGGCTAAAAGACCGCAAAAAATACCACAAGTACTAACGGAAGGCGAAGTAACGCGCCTGCTGCGATCCGTGGACAACCTCAAACATCGCTGCATCCTGATGATGATTTACTCCGCCGGATTGCGGCTTGG
>JADJSY010000038.1 GCA_016711435.1 Lewinellaceae bacterium | reverse complement strand
TCAGCACCCGTAAAATCAGGTACTCCAACGATGGCCGTAGCGGACACGTCCACTACGAAAGCCCGGAAACGGTTTTTACGCTCTACTATGAATTCGGCGGCGGCGACGTGGTGGCTTGCATCGATATTCCCGACCCGCAGCATTGGCAAAAACATACCGGCCTGCCTGTGGAGCAGCGCGACGAGGTGTTGAACTTCATCGGCGAGCAAGTCGTACGCGACCAGACGCAGGGCGGTTCCTTCAAAATAGAAGGGAACTGGATGAATATTTATGCCTGAGCCGACTTCAGACAATCTCCAGGCAAGCCGCACGCAACAACTGCATGAACTTCAAACCTTTCTGCTCCGCAAAAGCCATGTTTCGCTCCGGGATTCCTTCCGGGTCCGGATAATGCTCTAAAGCCCTGGTAATGCTGTCTTCTCGCAGGAGATGTAACATGGGATAGGGAGAGCGGTTGGTGTAATTCGTGGGATCATCGTCCTTTGTTCCTGCAAAGCGGTATTCGGGGTGGAAACTGGCGATTTGATAAACACCTTCGTAGCCCTGTTCGGCAGACAAGTCTTCGGCCAATTCGACCAGATCGAGGTAGGCCTCAAAATCCGCAAAGTGCCAGGGAAAGATAATAAGCGTCGTTTCAATATCCTCCATACGGTCCAGGTAGCGCAATTCTTCTACAAAAGCCGCCAGGGCACTTTCCATTGTGGCCTCCGGCAATACCACATACCGGATGCTTTTCCGAAGCATAGCCTTGGCTGCAAACGGGCAGAAATTGCAGCCGATAACCACGGAGTTAATCCACTGGGTGGTCTGTGCAATGATGATGGAGGGCGTCAAATTCATTTTGTAAGTGGCAATTATTTCCCAAACGCCACAAGATACTCCGAGCAATACTTACCCAGATGGAATGTAATTACCTGCGGAAGCATAAAAGAATTATTTTTGCTCCAAATTACACTTCTAAACAGTTCATTACCTGGCATTTATAGTAAATGGCCGTTGCTGAAGACATGCATAGTAATTCATCGAAATGAATACACACCATACTTTTGATGTCTGCATCGTCGGGGCGGGCCCGGCAGGTACCACAACCTCTCTTTTCCTTTCAAAATATAACATCGATCATCTTCTCATTGAACGCGCCATATTTCCGAGAAACAAGGTATGCGGAGAATCTTTCTACGGAAGAGTGTCCCATGTGTTGCGGGAAATAGATGAGTCATGGGCAGAGAATCTGTTCCAATCGGGGGTTTTAACAACTTCCCGGCAAATAAATGTGACCTACGGAAAAAATGGGAAGGCGCTAAAAATCCGGTTTCCGGCGGATGCCCCGCCAATTGTAAAATGCAAAAGGGTCGTTTTTGATAAACTCCTGCTCGACAAAGCACTTGAATCCGAGCATGTTAAATACCTGGAAGGGTGTAATATCTGCAAATTTGAAAAGGAGAAACAGGGCTGGCAACTAACCGACATCTCCGGAACAACGATCATCAAAACACAATTGTTGATTTTAGCTATTGGAGATAAACCAATTCATCTCAGGCAAATTTTACCAAACTATCGCATGGATGGTGTTGAGTGGCTGGCTACAAGAAGATATTATAAAGCAAATGATGCGCATGGAATCGGCTTGCCGGGCGAAACTTTCATTTTTTCAAAGCCGCTACCCTATACCGTTTATACAACGCCTTTGTCCAGGGACTGTACCATGATTGAATTGATGATAGACAAAAAATTTGCTCGAAAAATCAATTATAAATTAGAGGCGCTATTGGAGCAAACTATTCGTGAAAACGCAGTACTGTCGACGTATTTCAACGAATTAGAAATGACGGGTAAGGCAGAAGGGGTGTCTATGTTATTGGGTACCAATCCACGGTCTTTATCCTGGGATAACACCTTGGTCGTTGGTTCCGCCATCGGTTCCATTCATCCCGTCACAGGCAACGGTGTAGGTCATGCCATGCGTTCAGGCCAAATAGCGGCCTTCTGGGCAGGCCAAAGCCTACGGTACAAAAATCAATCGGCTACATTCCTTCAACAATACAATAAGGCAATCAAACAAAGATTCAGGATGGATTATGTCAAAGGGTTCATCTATGCTTATTCCATAAAAGTGCCGAGAATAGCCCTGCCGCTATCCAGGTTGCTGGTTTATATCCAGATTTTTGAGATCAAATTCAGGTCGTTGCCCATTAAAAAGTTGATGTTCCGCCCCTTTGAGTATTACTTCCGTCGCCGGTTATGATTTACCCCTCGTCAGGTTTTAATGCCTTGTCGGGTCTTCCCCACGCGCTCACTTCGCCCAAGCGCCGCGCCACCGCAGTGTCTCCGACCTGCGGCCAAACGTATAGCGGATATTTCATTGGTACCGACACCGCACAAACCGGCTTTCGAGGTCCTGGATACGGAGGGTGTTTATCTTGCCCATAAAGCGGAGAAAGTGTCACCACATAATGTGCACACCACACTTTCCCCCCGGAAAATAATCTGCTTGTATGCCATACAGTTGCTATTTCTCAAACTCCACGATATACTCCGAGCAATACTTGCCCAGATCGGAATATTTGAAAAACAGCCGGGCGCGTTGTCCCAGGCGTAGCGAAGTATGCTTCCCGGCAATGTCTTCGGGTGTGTTCATGGGTTGCAGGGAGGGATACCACATCGTATGGCCGGGCTTGTCGACCAGCAGTTGAGGTTTTGTCCAGTCCTGTGAGTTGTTTCCTGCACCCAGATCGGGGTGTGGATTGAACGAAATGAACAATTTACTACCCACCCACGACTGCCCCGTCACGTGCCCCATCAGCATCACCCAGCCGTTTAAATGCGTATTCCAACTAACGGACGGCCCCCAGTGAAACCCGCCGGTAGGCGACGAAGCCGGGCCGCCGCCTGCCGGCATCGGAATTTGAAGCGCGGCCACGGGTTTGCCAATACCGTCCCAGGAAGCGTTGAAGCCCTGCCCGTCCCAGCGTTTGGCTTTGCCTTGCGGTTGGTCGAGGTCCGCCAGCGCGATACGGGCCACGCTGATACATTGTCCGCTCCATTCGACGGCCGGATCGTAGTGCGCGGAGTCATAAACGCCCGGATAACCATATTCGCCGTAAAAAAGATAGAGATAATCGCCCACTGCCACTGCCGAGGGATCGCCGACACCACCGGCAAAGGTTTTGGAGGTATTGTGCGGTTTCAGGATCATGCGGGCTTGTTTGTCCTCCAGGAAAAGACCCTTGTTCTCCCAACTCCAGCCGCCGTTGGTCGATTTCATGATACCGATGCGACAAACGGCAGCGGGCGTAATGCGATCTGTCAGACCAAGCGGCCAATTTTTATCGATGTAGCCTTCTCCTGTTTTGGCGTTGAATGGCAGGGTTTCGGGGTAGTTTTCATTGTGATAAACGGCATAAAGTGTACGCCCGCTAACATCCTTGGCGTCCTGGTACACTGTTTCGAACCAGACGGCGCCATGGAGGCCCGGCGTGCCGACGGGCGCATTCAGGGGAAGTTTGGGCTCGATATAGTCTTTGGCAGACCTGCCGAACACCTCGTCGGCATGGCTGCCGCTGGCAAATTTAAGGTCGTGTGCGTCGCCCCACACAGGGTCTTCGCCGTATTTACCGGGAAAAATGCGCAGCGTATCGCCTACCCACACTTCTGCCATGTTGCAATCGACAAAATTGTTGAAGCGAAAGGTGTCGGTTTGGATCAATTTAAATTTCGGCGCCGCAAATGTCACAGCCTTCGAGGGTGCGTTTTGTTGACAGGCCACGCAGGCCGATAGAACTAGCAGGAGCAGCTGTCTCATATTGTTTTAGGACAAATATAAAGATGAGATGACAAGAATCAGCGTACAACGCACCTTGTGCTGTACGTTTGCCGCAGGTCAGAGAAACACTGCGGCTGCGCTGGGTTTGGGGGTGGGTGGGGGAACGGAGTAACTGCCCGGTGGAAAACCTGCTGCGACCCAAATTTGGTTTCGCAGCAGGTTTCGAGCCGCATTTCTCATATCCTTGCCTGGTCTTCCCCACGCGCTCACCTCGCCCATCATCTACGAAGGCAATTTCCCTAACGGCTGCCTGAAAGAATAAGCAGGGTTGGCGACCTTCAGACCCCGCCGCTCAACCCCGTTTATTTACCTCGATCACAGGGCTAAGCAGTCGGGCGGGCCGTGGTGGTGGAAGTAAAACCACCGCGCACGATGCGCGTGCTGGGTAAGAAGAAAACCGAGCGAGGGGTTCGCCCCGGCGCCAACACGGCGGAAAGTGGCACCAAAAAGGCCCCCCACCAAAACGGGCCCCCCCCCCCCCAAAAAAACCCCCCCCCAAAAACCCCCCCCCCCCCCACCCCCCCCCCCCCCCCCCCCCCCCCCCAACAAAACCCCCCCCCCCCCCCCCCCCCCCCCCGCCCCCCCCCCCCCCCCCCCCCCCCCCCCCCCCCCCCCCGGGCCCGGGGGGGCGGGGGGGGGCCCCCAGGTTCCCCCCCCCCCCCCCCCCCAAAACCACCCCCCCCCCTCCCCCGAAAACCAATCCCCCCCCCCCCCCCCCCCCCCCCCCCCCCCCCCCCCCCCCCAGAAGAAAAACGCCCCCCCCCCCCCCCCCCCCCCCCCAAAAAAAAACAGGTTTTCCTGACTTTCCACCTTCAAGGTGTGCCACGCTTCTCCACCGGCAGTAAACAGGCGGCCTCTTGCCCTTTGTTTTTGCCTTTTGATTTACGGCTTCTCCCCTTCCTTCCCCAAAGAAATCAAGTTCGCAAACAAACGATACGCCCCCGGCACTCCGGCCGGTAATTGCCGGAAAAAGGAAATACCCGTGTACACAAACTGCCCTTGTCCGTGCGGCGCCACCAGCAATGCGCCGTCAAGCGCTTTTTCGTTGGGGTCATTGCAGGAAAGCGGCGCTACAAAAGCCTGATCCCATTCTGTCGGGAAATACAGACCGCGTTCTTGCACCCAGCCGCTGAAATCGGCGGAAGTGATTTTATTCGGCCTGTTCAGCGCCTGGTGTTCCGGCAGCAACAAGCGTATTTCAGCCGTTTCATCCGTGACCCGCTGCCGCGACAACTTCAGCGGAAACGGCGCCAGGCTGGCGCTGTTGGCGTTGAAACTGGTATTGTACTGTGTGACTAAGGTGCCGCCCTTCTGCACGTATTCAAACAATGCAGGCTGGTGGAAAACCAGTTGGTCTTTTGTGTCATAAGCGCGAACGCCCAGCACGACGGCGTCGAATTTTGCCAGATTATCGGCATCTAAATCCTTGTCTTCCAGCATGGTAACATTGCAACCGATTTGGCGCAAGGCAGCAGGAATATCGTCGCCGGCGCCCATGTAGTAACCCACATTCCGGGCACTCACACGCACATCAGCGCGGGAAGCATGTACTTTGGCGGACTGTAGCACACTTTGTTGCGGAATATGGTCGTATTCGATGGTAATCAAACGCATCAAGTGTTCCTTTTCTCCGATGCGGGCAAAAGGAATCAGTTCGCCTTCTGTCGGTCCGGAAGGCGCGCTCACTTTAAAAAGGAAAGTTTTTTCTTCTCCTTTTTTCTTGAAATTGAACGTGTTGTCACCCACATTGCTGACTACCCAGCCGGCAGGAACCTGAACACCCGCTGTTCCGCTGATATTGTCAGCGCCGGCTTTCAAGCGGATACTAACGTTCTTTTCCTTATCTGAAAAAATATAAGAACTCTCCGTGCATTCCACAAAAACAGGGGGCAGCACCTCGAATGGGCGCCAGACTTCACCGATGGACGATTCGCCGACCTTATATGCGATCTCGCTTTCGTATTCAATCGGAATACCCTGCACCGTCAGCATCCAGCGCACGGTCGCATAACGCGGGGTTTCCGGCACGCCGCGCAACAACTGATCTTCCACGTTGTACATGCCGATAGTCGCCGCTTTTTGCAGCCAGTATGGTGCGGTATACGGCGCGTTTTCGGGAATGGTGATCGAGGTGTTCAGGATAAAACCTTTGTTGTTGATCAAAGCGAAAGCAGTGGTCGTATCTTTCAACGAAGGACGAATGCTTAGGGCATTCAACTGTACATCGAGGGCTGACCGGTTGATGGCTTCGAGGCGGACTTTCACCTGTTGACCAGGTGAAGTAGTAGGTTCAGAAGCAGTCGCATCGAAGTAAATACCCAGGCAGCCACGGATCACGTCTTTTGTTTCTGCCAGTTTAATGGTTTTCCAATATCCGTCAGGCAACTGTTGTATCATTTGCATGGCTTTCAGCAAATCCGGCACAGAAGCCGCCGGGTTGTCGCTTTTGAAACCCTGCTCGATTTTAGCCATCAGCGCGCCGATGGGTTCGCCGCCCTTTACCCGCGACCAACTGGTATTGATGCCCTCAAAAATATCCTGTCCCTGCGGCCGGTCGCCTTTGATGAAATCAAACCACTCCAAACTTTCGCCGCGGGTACTCAAGGAACCGAAGCCCTGGCAGCGGTGCATGGATCGCGCTTCTGCGGCTACTTCGTTGTTGCTTTTGCCTTTTAAAGGGAAATAAACGCCCATATCGGCAGAGAACAAATGGCTTTTATCCATTTTGTTAAATGCCTCCTGACCGCCGAAAAACCACCAGGAAGTATTATAAAACTGGCGGCGCGGTTGCCAGGGTTCCGTGTATTTCAACTGCTCCGGGTACACATCGGCTTTGCCGGCCAGGTCGAACGCCTCTACCGAAAGCATGCCGGAAGCAGTGTGGTGTCCGTGCGTGTCGTATTTGCGGTCATGGCTGAAACGATTGACAATCACATCCGGGCGCGTCTCCCGAATAGCCCAGACCACATCCGACAGCACTTCGTTTTTATCCCAAAAGCCCAAGGTTTCTTCCGGGTTTTTGGAAAACCCAAAGTCATTCGCACGGCTGAACCGCTGTTTTCCACCGTCAATGGAACGGGCCATCAGCAGTTCTTCGGTGCGCAAAACGCCCAGCAGATCGCGCATTTCGGGGCCGATCAGGTTCTGCCCTCCATCGCCGCGGGTGAGCGACAGGTAGGTCACATTGTAGTATTTTTCATTGGCGCAATAACTGATGAAACGCGTGTTTTCATCATCAGGGTGGGCCGCCACGTATAAAATGGAGCCTAAAACGTTGAGTTTTTTGATCGCCTGGTGCAGGTCGGCGGCAGAGGGTTTAGCGGGTTTTTGAGCACTGACAGAAGTCAATAGCAGAAGGCCTAAAAGACCGAGAAAATAAAAGCGGCAGGTGTTTTTCATGCGCAAGGGATGACAGGTGAGTGTATAGTGTTTCGTGTTTGGTGTTTGGGGCGCTTCGCCTTTGGCTGATGTTTGATGTTTGATGTTTCGGGGTGCTTCGCCTTTGGTCTCGCCCCTACCCCTTCAGGGCAATGTCGTTGCCTTAGCGGAGAGGTGTCATTTGCGACGCAGGAGCAAGTGACATCTCGTAGCGAGATTTACTGGAAAACGACCGTTACGAGATGTCACCTCCTTCCTTCGTCAGGAGATGACACCTCTTCACTACGCTTAAGTCAACGAGGGTTGGGGGACGAGGCCAAAAGCGAAGCACCACCATACACTAAACACCAAACACTATTGTTTAATAAGTTGTTGGCTTTTAAAACGCCGCCCCGGTTCCACCGGATTTTGAATTTGCAGAATATAAGCGCCTTGCGGCAGGTTTTTCAACGGTATAACTGCCTGATCCTGAATGTTTTTTACCTCCAGCAGTGTTTTGCCTGTCAGGTCGGAAATTTTTAAATCCGCCACCTGAACCGAAGCAGGCAATTGTACCACAAAAGACGTACCGGCATTTGGGTTGGGATATACAGACCAGTTTTCAGCCGAAATAGTTGCTTCGTCCACATCAACCAAGGCGCAAGTCAGGGATTCCAGCAAGGTCGTCGCTTGTGTCCAGAACGTATCCAAATGGGGTTGGTATTGCACATCGCTGTAAACATTCGTGTGGCCGCCGCCAGGTACGGTTTGTAAAAAATTCCATAAACCCACGGATTCAGCCTGCACGTGCAACAAACTGCTGCCCTCCAGATACGCAATATTGGCAGCCAGACCGTATACATAATTGACCGTTCCATCGGCCGTGCCGTGGATGCTCACCAAAGGCAGGTTATTGGCGCCTACCCATTCTTTCCGGTACAAGCCGCCGGACATATTGACAATGGCTTTTGCATCGGATGCGTAGGTTCTGTTGGAAACGGAACCGCTAATGCCATCCAGGCCGCCGTTGTTGTCAATAATCGTTTGCAAAAATGCAGGCACTTCGTCGGTTTCATCGATCATACCGCAATGCAGCGCCGTGACGGCGCCCGCTGAATAACCGCCGATAAAAACATTGTCCGCATCTATCCGGTACAGGTTGGCCGTAGCGGCATCTTCGCGCAAAAACCGCGCGGCAGCCCGCATATCGCCGACTGCTTTGACGGCAGTATCAAAAATATCCAGCGAATCCGGGAAACCCAGCGTAAAAAAGGGAAACAAACGGTACTGAATACTCACTGCCACGTATCCTTTGCGGGCAAGCAATTCGCACCAGGGCTGCATGCTGTTTTTATCACCCAGCACAAAACTGCCGCCATGCGCCAGCACCACAGCCGGGCGGGCGCTCAGGTTGTCGCCTTCCGGTTCGTAAATGTCCATAGCCAGGGTCATCGCGTTGTTCAGGTGCCCGACCGTAGGGGCGTAATTGACGGTCGTTTTTTTAACGGTCGTAAAAACGTCATCTATATACCGGGCGCCATCGCAGCCGGGATTTTGAGCAGCCATTTTGCTGACAGCTGCAAGCGTCAACAAACAACAGAAGAGGGTAGTTTTTTTCATAAAAAATTGAATTTCAATATTTTAACATAAAAAAGAAGGTAAGCTGATCAAGATACGAGGTTGTCTTAAAGGTTGATGAAGGTTGATAAGGGTTGATGAGGGTTGATATTCATCCACTCGAAATATGAGAAAATGCATCATTTTTCGAGTGGATGAATATCAACCCTCATCAACCCTTATCAACCTCATCAACCTTTTGAGACAACCTCATTCCTTTAGTCTTACCAAATCCACCCCCGATTCCCGGATCAGGCGGTTCAGCGCGGGCAGATCATTTTCTTTTAAAGATTTCCAGCGCGTCAATTGTTCATTTACCTGCTGAAAAAGGTGTTCGCGCACTTCTATGGATTGCTGGGTGGGCGGGAAATCGCCGCCGACATTCAGCCCCATCAGGTTGGCGAGTTTGTCGTTGAGCCGAACGGGGAAATTGAGCGGATCCTGGGAACTCCGGTTTTTGGTCTGGTAAAACGCCTCTTCCACCAGTGTCATGCTGGAGTCGATGGCCGAGGCCCGGGTGCGGATCGGCTTGTATGTTTCCGTTTTGGGCAATCCTTCCGTCAGGCTGTTGATTTGTTTGCGCAATTCGCGAATCTGGCGGATAGCGCGGTGCATTTCGCTGAGTTTTTCGCCGACGGATTGCACAAAATCAAACTGCTGGGTAAATGTCTGGGCAGTGGCTCCACTCCGCGGGTCGGGCAGAATCTCGAAGCGCTGTTCTTCGGTTTTTCCGGCGGCAGAAACCCGTACGCGGTACATGCCGGGCGTCGCTTTGGGGCCGGTCAGGTCGTAGCTCCAAAGCACCATGCCTTCAAACTTTTCGGCGTCGGGATAGCGCATATTCCACACAAACAGGTTGCCGCCCGCTTTCGGTTCTATTTTGCCGCCCCGTTTTTCCCAGGCAGCCGGCAGGGTTTTATTGGAAAAGAGTTTGATGGTATCGCCGTCATTTTCCAGAATGGCGATGGTCACCGTATCTTTTTCAGCGGGTTTGTTCTGTAAAAAATAGTGCACCAGCGTACCGTTCGCATGGTTTTCACCGGTTGTTTTTGAACCTTTCGCCGAGCCGCCGCGCATCCGGTAGGCCGGAGCAGGTTGGAAAAGATGCAGTTTTTTTTGCGCCAGATCGCCCTTGGACAGAAAATCCGGGGCCGACCCAATTTGTTGCACCGGCGAAAGGTCGTCTATGCTCCACAACGACCGGCCCTGCGTGGCGGCAATCAGGTGGTTGTCTCGAATGGTCAGGTCTGTGATGGGTACGATGGGCAGATTGAGTTGAAATTTCTGCCACTGACGGCCATCGGTAAAACTGATGTACATGCCTTCTTCCGTGCCTGCGTACAAAATGCCCGCGTGTTTGGGATCGGCCCGAACTACCCTTGTAAAGTGTTCATTATCAATACCATTGGTAATTTTCGTCCAGGTTTTGCCGTAGTCTTTTGTGCGGTACAGGTAGGGGCGGTTGTCGCCGGATTTATAACCCGTACAGGCAAGGTAGCATCCGCCGTCGCTGTGCGGATCGGCCTCTAAGGAGTTCACCATCGTCCATTTGGGCAAATCGGGCGGTGTGACATTGTTCCAGGTTCCGCCGCCGTCTCGACTGATGTGCACCAGCCCGTCGTCGGAGCCGGTCCAGAGCAAATCCTTTACCCGGGGGCTTTCGGCAGCCGCAAAAATGGTGCAGTAGTATTCGACGCTGGTATTGTCCTGCGTGATCGGCCCGCCCGATGATTTCTGCCGGGTTTTGTCGTTGGTGGTCAGGTCGGGGCTGATGGTTTGCCAGCTTTGCCCTTCATTGGTCGTGACATGCAAATGATTGGAAGCGGCGTACAGTTTTTTAGGATCGTGCGGGCTGAAGAAAATGGGAAAATTCCATTGGAAACGGTATTTGGCATCATCCGCGCCGTGGCCCATATTGTCCTCGGGCCAGACATTGATCGGTCGGTTGCTGCGGTTTTTGTGGTCCATGCGGCTCAAAAAACCGTGGTATTCGCCGCCGTATACGATGTCCGGGTTGAGCGGATCCACGGCAATATGGCTGCTTTCGCCACCTGCTGTCGACTCAAAATCGCGGTCTGTTATCGCCGAACCGTCGCTGCGGTGGCTGATACGAATACTGGTATTATCCTGCTGGGCCGCATAAATACGGAAGGGAAAATGGTTGTCCGTGGTGACGCGGTAAAACTGGGCAGTCGGCTGGTTGTGGTAGGTGCTCCAGGTTTCGCCGCCATCATAACTGATCTGGGCGCCACCATCGTCGCCGATAATCATCCGCTTGGGATCTTCGGGCGCTATCCACAGGTCGTGGTGGTCGCCGTGCGGGGCATATTTAGTGCTGAACGTTTTGCCGCCGTCCTTGCTTTTGTGGTAAGCGACATTCATCACATACACCACTTCTTCATCTTTGGTATCGGCATACACCCGGGTGTAGTACCAGGCACGCTGGCGCAGGGAGCGGTCTTCATTGACTTTTACCCATTTTTTGCCGCCGTCGTCGGAGCGGAACAAACCGCCGCTCTGGCTTTCCACCATGGCCCAGACGCGATCGGGCCGGACGGCGCTTACCGTTACGCCGATGATCCCGATGGTATCTTTCGGAAAACCTTCCATGCTGTTTAATTCCGTCCAGGTGTCGCCGCCATCCGTGCTTTTCCAGAGGCCGCTGCCTTGTCCGCCGCTGCTCAGGTCATAAGGTGTGCGACGTACTTTCCAGAAACCTGCATATAAAATGCGCGGGTTGGTCGGATCCATACACAGGTCGACTGCGCCGGTGTTGTTGTTGACAAAATGTACGCGCTGCCAGGTAGTGCCGCCGTCTTTGCTGCGGTAAATGCCGCGTTCTTCGCTGGGTTTGTATAAATCGCCTAAAACAGCCGCATACACCAGGTCATGGTTTTGCGGATGTATACGAATGCGCGGGATATGCCAGCTGGATTTCAAACCGATGCTTTTCCAACTGCGGCCCGCGTCCTCCGTTTTCCACATGCCGCTGCCGTAGGCCACATTGCCCCGAACAGTCACCTCTCCCCCACCCACATAGATGACATTGTTGTCGGATGGCGCCACCTCGATCGCGCCGATGCTGCCGCCAAAATAGCCATCGGAGATGTTTTCCCAGGTACGGCCGCCGTCTTGCGTACGCCAGACGCCGCCGCCGGTGGCGCCGAAATAAAACAGGTTGGGTTTGCCGGAAACGCCCGTGACAGCAGCGGAGCGGCCTCCTCGAAAGGGGCCGATATTGCGCCAGGAAAGGGATCCCAAAAGCGTTTCCGATACAAGCGGCACAGATTCCGGGCTGCTCGGAGCGGTCGGTTTGACCTTTGTTTTTTGAGCGAAAAGGGGGATGAATAAGAGAAAAAATAAAATAAAACTGGCGAATTGTTTCATAAGCATGTAGGTTAAAATCACCGCAATGCTACTAAACATTTTCAGCCCATTCAACAATATACGCCTAAACTACTTCCGCTTTGGCTTTTTTATACACCGGAACCGTCGAGCAGGGTTCTCCAAACATGATACTCAGGGCAAGGGGTTGCAGCAGCCGGGTAATTTCAAGGTATGCCGCCGGGGGCACGGGGTTTATCGCTGCAACCTTTAATAACCAGGCGTTTACCTTCATATTCACTCCAATCGAGCCGGTTGAGTTGTTTCAAAAAGGCTATTTCTACAAATTGTTCCGGCGTGGTTTGCGCCATATCATTGACGTAAGGCGCCGCATAAGTGGCCACCAGCATGTAGGCCCACATGGGAATAATGGCGTCGGCAGAGCAGAACACCGCGAGGTTTTTCCCCCGGTACTGCTCCCAATCGTGGTTTTTAAGCGCTTCCCTGAAATCTTTCTCCTTCAGGATCAACTCCATAAACAGGTAGTTCTTCAGGTCGAAGGAAACGACCTCTCCACTGGGGTAAAATTCTTCCAGATCGATGGTCATCAAGCCGCTACCGGCTACACGATTTACAAGTTCCATGTTATATTAGAAGTGAGAAGTGAGAGGCGAGAGGGTGAGAGGGTGAATACATTAATCAATTAGTTTGTGCGGGGTCGTAAGACCCGCGCACGGCGGTAACGATTGGCTTACCAACAAACAAAAGCCAGGGATTATCACGAATTTTTGAGCCAAGGGTTACCGCCGTGCGAGGGTCTTACGACCCCGCACTGACAACCCCTCAACTTTCAGTAGGAGATTCTTCCAGGGTTGGGGTTTCGCCGACAGTATTTTCAATTTCTTTAAAATCCTTGGGTTTGGGGAGATCCTGGATATTGTTGATGCCGAGGTAATCCATAAACTTATCGGTGGTGCCGTACAACAAAGGTCGTCCGGGGCCATCACTCCGACCGGCAATAAAAACAAGTTCTTTTTCTAAAAGTTTTTGCAGGGCATAATCACAGCTCACGCCGCGAATTTCTTCCAGTTCGGATTTGATGACCGGCTGTTTGTAGGCAATCAGCGCCAGCGTTTCCAGGGCGGCTTGCGAGAGGCGTTTTTTGGTGGTTTGTTTCAGATGAATCGCCACCGTATTGTGGTAGGCGCCTTTGGTCAAAAACTGGTAACCACCGGCAATTTCCACCAGTTCAAACGCGTAGGCCTCCTGCCGATACTGCTCCTGCGTCTGGGCGATCAGGCCCTGGATGTCGCTGAGCGCTACGTCATTTTGCATGCTTTCGTCAAGCACGGATTTGATGTCTTCCAGTGCAATGGCCTGCGGAGCAGCGAAGATCAGGGCTTCGATATGTTGTTTCAGGAATTCCATAGTGGCGCAAAAGTAGCCATTTGGTTGGTGTTTAGTGTATGGTGTTTAGTGTTTAGGGGGCTTCGGGCTTGGCACCTGTGTGAGTTTTAGCCGAATTTCACACAGTTGCCAAGCCCGAAGCCCCCTAAACACTAACACCATACACTAAACACTAATATTTCATAATCACTTCCTGGTACATTTCATTTTGCAAACCCTTCACCTGCATCGTAACGATGGGGCGATCGCCTTCCCAGCGAATTTTGAGGATACCGAAATTGCGTTTCACGATCATATCGCCCACGCGAAATTTATTCGGCTCACTGTTGCTGCTGCGGATATGGGTCAGTCCGCTGGAGGTAAAATCATACAGCGGATAAGGCAATCCCTGTAGATCCATTTTGGAAATTTCAGCCATGTGCCGGTCACCGGTAAGCAGCAGCAGGTTTTTGGGTTTTAATTTAGTAATAAGGGTAAGCAGTCGTTTGCGGGAGGCGGGGAAGTTGCCCCATTTTTCATAACCGTGTTCATCCGGCAATATCTGGATACTCGAACAGAGCAGGTTCAGGTTGGCCTTGCTGTTTTTGAGTTCCTGTTCGAGCCATTTCCACTGTGCTTCACCGAGGATGTCACCTTCCAGATTGGGCAGGTACCGGCGTTTTTTGGTCGTGTCGGCGGAAAGTGAATCGCGGAAATAACGTGTGTCTAAAATAATCACTTTAATGCGCTGGTCGCCCTTGCCAAATGTGTAGGACTGGTAAGCGCCTTCGCGTTTTCGCACCGGGTTGTTGCCGGGCACATCCAGAAAATCCAGCAGGCATTTTTTGGTACCTTTTTTTGCTGCCAAATACCGGTCGCCGTCGTTTTTGCCATAATCATGGTCGTCGTAAATGCCGAGCACCTGCGCTTTGGCACGCAGTTTTTTATAATCCGGGTTGGTTTTGAGGGTTTTGTATTTGGATGCCAGCACCTTGGTATTGGTCGTGTCGGCATAAATAATATCGCCCAGCCAAATCCACAATTGGGGGTTGTTTGCATTGATGTGTTCCCACATGGTCTGTGGCTTATCCAGCTTGTTGCAGGAACCGAAAGCAATAATCGTCGGCGCCGTCAGGGTGTCGATGGGTTTGGGCTTATAGGCTTCAATATCAAGATTTTCAGCACTTTCAGCCGCTTCCGGAGCCATTTTCGGCGTTAAAACAACCTTTTCTTTGGGCGGTTTGGAAGGAGCCGGCTGGGTCTTTGTTTTAACCTCCTGAGCAAAAAGAGCAGTAGTAAAACAGATGGCAACAATAGCCGTGGAAAACAGATTTCTTAGTATCATGTAATGGAAGGAAATAAATAATTCAGCGTTGTTTGCAGAAGAAAAACGCCGAAAGCCTGAAAATCGTACGTGCTTTAAATTTTGCCTGCACAACAAATGCGCATTTTGTGACGAAAAAGTGCAGGTTTGTCTCAAAATTAATGCCCCGAACAACCGTTTAACCCTGAAAAACATCTCTACATTTACGCTATCCGCACCGTCGGGCCGATTCTCAAAAAATATAGCCATGCTCACAAAAATTACGACCGGATTATTCACGCTGCTGCTTTTAGTCGCTTGCACATACACCTTGAAAATAAAAGACGGCAGAACGGCGTACGAACGCAAACAGTTTTCCGTAGCCGCACCCATGTTGGAAAAGGAATTTGCCCGCGCCAAAACACGCAATGAAAAAGGGCAAATCGCCTACCTGCTCGGCGACTCCTACCGCCGCATGGGCCGCGATGAAAAATCCTTACAATGGTTCAAAACGGCATACGACAACAATGGCGGCGCCGAAGCGCTGAAAGCGCACGCCTTTGCACTCAAAAAAATGGAGCGCTATACGGAAGCCCGCGAAGCATTCAAAAACCTCGGCATCGAGATCGGTTCGCCCTACGAATACCGCAAGGAAATAACGGCCTGTAATGTAGCCGAAGGCTGGCTCAAGGAATTGCCTACCAATGGCTGGTCGGTGCAAACCACTTCTTTCAACAGCAGCCAAAACGACTTTGCCCCGGTGTTGGCGCCCGATGGCCGATTAGTGTTCAGCAGCGATCGGAGCATGAGCACCGGAGAAGAAAAATACAACTGGACCGGCAACCGGTTTATGGACATTTTTATCGTCGACCCCAACAATGCCAGCCCACAAGTATTTGACAATCAGTTAAATACAGAAAACAACGAAGCGACGCCCTGTTTCAATAAATCCGGCAATGAAATCTTTTTCGTCCGGGCCGTCGGCGCATACAAAGGCGACGATGCCTACAATAAAATTTACACCGCCACCCGCATGTCCGACGAAGGCGGCTGGAGTACGCCGGCGCCGCTGCCATTTCAAAAAGAGAAAGTCAACTATGTACACCCCGCGCTCAGCGCCGACGGCAATACGCTCTATTTCGCCGGCAACGACCCGGAAGGCTGGGGCGGTTTTGACCTGTACGCCATGCAGCGCAGCAAATCGGAAAGCGGCTGGGACGAACCCAAACTACTCACCCGCGCCATCAATACGCCCGGCAACGAGGTATTCCCTTCTTTCGATGCGGATACTTTGTACTTCGCCTCCGACGGACTTACCGGTATGGGCGGGCTCGATATTTTCCGTACCTACAAACTTGAACGCAATACCTGGGCGCCGCCCATCAACATGAAAGCGCCCGTGAATAGTGGCGCCGACGATTTTGGCCTCGCCATGATTCCGGGCAAAAACGCCGCTGCCCGTCAACCCGGCGACCTGATCCGAGGCGGCTTTTTCAGTTCCAACCGTTCGGCTGAAACGGCCCGGGGCGGCGACGATATTTTCCGCTTCGAACAAAAAGTGCCGCCGCCCAAACCGCCTAAAGTGGACACCGTCGACGCCAAGTCGATCGTGTATAAAATGATCCTGGAAGTGTACGTTCTGGAAAAAATCCTGACCGACCCGACCGACCCCAACAGTAAAGTGCTGGGCCGAAGGCCGCTGCCCGGCGCCGGCGTTCAGATAGACGCCGGTAAAAAACCTCAAACGGTAACGCTGAAAGAAGAGGGCTTCCACAAAATGGAACTTGCGGAAAATACGGACTATCAATTCAGCGCTTCGCTGGCAGGCTACCTGTCTAATTCCGCCAAATTCAGCACCAAAGGCATGGCAAAAGACCCCGCCAATCCGGTACAGACCTACGAACTGGAAATCGTGCTGGACAAGATTTACCGCAACCGCGAAATCGTTTTGGAAAACATCTACTACGACTACGACAAATGGGATATCCGCCCCGACGCCGAACCGACGCTCAATCGGCTGGCGGAAGTGCTGCGCCAAAACCCGACCATCCGCATCCAGCTCGGTAGCCATACCGACTGCCGCGGCAATGATTCCTATAACGCCACGCTCTCCCAGCGCCGCGCGGAAAGCGCCGTCAATTACCTGATTACCAAAGGCATAGACGCCGAAAGATTAGGCGCCGTGGGCTACGGCGAAACCCAACCCGCCGCCGATTGCATCTGTGTGCGCTGCACGGAAAATGAACACCAGACGAATCGGAGGACAACGTTTAAGGTGGTTGAATGATGAATGATGAATGAGGAATGATGAATGATGAATGATGCTAATTTATTGAAACCAATGCTTTAAATAAAAAAAACCCCGCCCCCAGTCACTTCACTTGTCAGGCCAAATATTCATCATTCATCATTCATAACTCATCATTTCCTTTACACCCTCAGCAAACCTCCCCCGCAACCACAACAAACCTTTTCCGTAAATACAACATCAGCAAACCTTCTTGCAACATCAGCAGTCCAATACTCCTTTGGATGACAGCCATCTTTGTATCCAGACAGGGCGTCGCTTGCACGGCGCTCACCTGTTGATGCAATTACATGGTTTATGAGACTGAGATTAAAAAACATTTGTTTTGTTGTAATGGCTTTGCCTTTGTTGCTGACGGGACAAAGCAACTTTGACATTCAGATTGATACGTTTTCCATTCCCGGTTTGCCGGGCTTGCACTCGTTTGCCTATGCACGACATGCGGGAAAATGGTTGTTGATCGGCGGCAGAAGAGACGGGATGCACCTGAAATTCAACGCCTTCCCCAATAGCACCGCCAACGGAAAAATTATAGTTGTGGACCCGGAAACGCTGCAAATCTGGGAAAGCCCGCTGACTGAATTGCCCGATACGCTACAGGAGCAATTGCGCAGCACCAACATGGAGTTTTTTCAGGAAGACGAAATCCTCTATTTCGTCGGCGGCTACGGACGCAGCGAAACGGCGCAAAACCACATTACGTACCCTTACCTGACCCGGATCGACGTAGACGACCTGATGGATGCCGTAGTGAACGGCGGCGCATTGACGCCCCATTTCCAACAGATCAGGGACACGTTTTTTGCCGTGACCGGCGGGCAGTTGCAAGTATTGAATGACACTTTTTTCCTGGTGGGCGGACACCGCTTCGAGGGCGTGTATTCCGCCAATTCGGGCGACAACCAATTACAGTTTTACACCAACGCGATCCGAAAATTCACCCTCGAAAACGGTCCCGATGGCTGGCGATCTACGCACAAAAGCATAACGCTGGACGAATTAAACCTGCACCGCAGGGATTACAACCTCTCGCCGCAGGTGACACAGCAGGGTGAAACAGGATTGGTCGCTTTTTCCGGCGTCTTTCAGCCCGGCCCGGCGGCTTTGCCTTTCCAGAATATTGTGGAAATCGGTCACGGCGGACATCAGCCAGTGAATGGATTCAGCCAGTTCCTGGCCAATTACCACTGTGCCAAAGCGCCCTTTTTTATTCCTTCCGAAAACGAAATGCACACCTTGTTTTTCGGTGGCATGAGCCAGTACTGGCTGAACGAAAACGACAGCCTCATGCGCGACAACCGGATACCTTTTGTCAGAACGATCAGCCGGGTCAGCAGGCTTGCAGACGGCAGTTACGAAGAAGTGGCTTTCGATGCGGAGTTGCCAACTTTTACCGGAACCAGCGCAGAATTTATTGTAGCAGCGGGCGTACCGACCCTGCCAAACGACATCATCAACTACGACGCCCTGCCCTACGGCAGTAACATGATCGGTTATATTGCAGGCGGCATCGTGACGCCCGGCACACAGCGCAATCCATTCATTGTAAACAACTTAGGCATTACATCCGCCAGCAACTTGCTAATCAGGGTTTACCTGGTCAAAAACGAACCCAGCGCTACCCATGAAAAGCCCCTGGACGGCCGGTTCGATCTCGGGGTGCATGTTTTCCCCAATCCGACCGACGACATCTGGCAAGTGCGGCTGAACCTGCCCAGGGCCGGTAAACTTCGCTTCACCCTGCAAAATGCCCAGGGCAAAATTGTCAGACAAACAGAACTCGGGCAACACACGGCAGGCGCCGTTCAGCACCCGCTTACGACCAACGGTCTGCCGCGCGGCGCTTACTGGCTGACGGTCAACCTCGACGGCATCTTCATGGAAACCAAAACAATACTTTTTAACTGAACAACAATCTTCTTATGCAAAAACAACTACTACTCACGGTTACAGCCATCTGCGTGGCAATATTTTCACTCTCTGCTCAAGTGACCCCAACCATTTACGCAGACGGATTTACCACAGGGCTGATCGGGCTTAATTTTGACGCAGACGGCAACCTTTGGGCAACCCAGCACGGCAGCGGCAACGACGACGGCTCCATTATTATCGTCGACACCGCCGGCAACCAAACTGTTTTTATGACCGGACTGCCCAGCACCTACATCCAGGCGGCCGGAGAGGTGGTCGGCTCCTTCCGCACCTACCAGTTGCCCGACAATAAAGTACTCATTGTCGTGGGAGAAGGCTCTCACATACAATCAGAAGCGCTGCTGATCGTAGATAAAACAGATTTTACACCTGGTACGCCGCTGACACTGGCCGATGTGGAGCAAACCATCAAATTAGGCGAATTTATTCATGCGCAGGGTTTTATTCAAAGCGATCCTTTTAATGTGGATTGGGACGCCGAAGGCAACCTGTACATTGCGGATGCCGGCGCCAATTCTATCGTTAAAAGAGACAAAAACACCGGTGAACTCCGCATCGTAAAAACACTTACCGGCATTCCAAACCCGCTGCCTTACGGCCCGCCGGTCATCGACCCCGTGCCTACCAAAGTACTGGCAAAGGAAGACGGTGATTTTCTGGTTTGCCAACTGACCGGATTTCCATTTCCTGGTGGGCGCCGCCAAAGTTTTTAACCTGGATACGGCGGGCACCCTCACCGTACATGCCGAGGGCTTCAGCTGCCTGACCGATATGGCTTACGATCCGAAAGACGACAACCTGTGTGTCATGCAGTTCGGCGTGTTCGGGCCGGTGGATTCCACCCTGAATTTCATCCTCGGCACTGCGGCAGTGATGAAAATCATGCCTGATGGCAGCCACACACCCATTGCACAGGGTATCGGCGGATTGGCGCCTACTTTTACCTTTGATGCCAACGGCGATCTGTATGTGGCCGATATCGTATTCGGGCAAATCCTGAAATACAGCTTTACAACTTCTGTTGAAGCGCCTCCCGTTGAATCCGCCAAGGTTAAAGCCTTCCCTAATCCGTTTTCCGAACATATCACCATCGAGTATGAATTGGCGCAATCCGCGCAGGTATCCGCTGAAATTTTCGACCTCACAGGTCGCCGCATGGCCAGTTTTGACCAGGGCAAACAAGTAGCGGGTAAATATTCCTTTAACTGGAACGCGATCGATGCATCCGGGGCCAAAGCAGCGCCGGGTATGTATATCTACCGTTTAACAGTTGGCAAACAATTGATCAGCGGTGCGATGAACCTGACAGGTAAAAAGTAAGAAAAAAATAAAATCATCATCCAAATACACGATTCTGACAGTACAGAAACAAACACTATAATTGACGTAAGTAGGTGTGCAAAATTAGTTTGGATAAAATCTTTGTAAATGCTTGATTATGAAGACTGATAACCAATAACTAATAACTGATAACTACTTAAGTGCCTTGAAAAGGCCAGCTGAAAACAATTTCCTGGATTGCTAACAATAGTAACACAACTGCATTTTTCGCTATGTTTGCGGAAAGTGCAGATGTGTTATGAAATTTAGAGTAATCCTGATCCTCTTTTTCGCTTCTTATGTGCCTGATATTCATGGTCAGCAACTGGCATTGGAACGTCTGACGATCGACGACGGGCTTTCCCAGGGGATGATTTTTGATATGCTGCAAACCCGGGACGGTTTTCTCTGGATTGCTACCAAGGATGGGCTGAACCGCTATGACGGTTATAATTTCAAAACCTGGAGCCACGATTCCGGCAACCCTTTTTCACTTGCGGACAATACCGTCACCGCTTTATTTGAAGACAGCCAAAGCCGCTTATGGATTGGCATGGAGGAGGAAGACCTGCAACTTTTTGACCGAAAAACGGATCGTTTTTATCACTTTCAACTGCCAATCATATTTAACAAGGGCAATCAGTTAGAGTATGACATCCGGCAGATCGTAGAAGATGCAAGCGGCAATATCTGGATTGTGAACCGTGGCGGCGGGGTTTTTCGCCTGAGCCTTCCGGATGACTGGAAAAATGATTTGCCCGACACGCCCGAACTCGGCAGCCTTGCTACCCTGAAACAGGTTCTTTTTCCTGTTTTACAACCATCCGAACCGGGCGCAATCGAAGAATTCCAGGCTATATTGACTGCCCTGGATGGCAGCATCTGGATCGGCTCTTCTCAAAACCTATATCAGATTGATCCACAATCACTTGCGATAAAAACTATTAAATTACCAGCCCGGCTTCCCCAGGGAATATGGAGTTTGAAGCAACTTGCATCGGGCGAAATATGGGGCGCCGGTAACACCTCCGTGTTCCGTTATCAAAACGGCGCATTCGACTATTTCCCGTTCATTGTAAACGGTCAGGCTTCTGAAACCTATCCTGCATTGTCCGTCGGCAATGACGGACAGTTGTGGATTTTATTTGAAAAAAAATTGTGGCGTTTTTCCAACAACAACGCCATTCACCTGCAAGAGCCGGATTACCGCGTGGACAGGGCCGGCAATGTTTTGTTCCAGGACGATCAGGATAATATCTGGATCGGGACACTGGGTTATGGGCTGCGCAAACTGAGCCTTCGAAAATCCCAGTTCAGCGCGATGCTGGAAGGTGTCAGCATTTGGGGCGTTTGGCAAACCAAAGCGACCGGGCTACTCTGCAAACTTTTTACAAAAATTGTCAAATACGACCCGGTTTCAGGGAAGTTATCGGAACAATCGGCTTTCCCGGATGCCCTTCCACAGCAAAACGATCTTGTTTTCGGCCCCGAAGGCGATCATTGGCTCCTGTGTGGCCTTCGGGAAGGAAGCGTCAACAAAAGCGAAATCCGGCACTACAAAGCAGATGGTTCCCTGCTGAACAGTTATAAAATCAGTATTGGCAGGTATCCTTATGCGCGTTTGTTGCGTGCGCGTGATGGCGCGATCTGGGCTTCGGGGGCTTATGGAATATTGCTGCGGCTCGAACCGGAAACAGGAAAACAAACCATATTCGATTTTGGTCACCTGTTTGGAGAAAATGTAAAAACCCTGATGACCCTCGCGCTGGTTGAAGACGGCCGGGGCCGCATTTGGGCAGGCACTCAATTCGGCCTGGTTAAAGCAACTATCCGGAGCGACACAATGGATTTTAAGTTGTTCACGTCCGACAGCCCAGGCGGTAAAGCGCTGAATAACAATTCCATTGCCTGTATTTTACCCGATCCGAAACAACCCGAAAACCGGCTTTGGATAGGTACCAAGGGCGGCGGAATCAACTGCCTGGATCTTCTCACGGAATCCTTTTCTTATATCACAACCGAACAGGGGTTGCCCAACAACGTCGTGTATGGCATACTGCCCGACAATTCCGGCTATTTATGGTGCAGCACCAATCGCGGGCTGGCGAAACTGCCCCTCAGCAGTTCATCAATGGAGCAAATTACGCTGTTCACCGCAGGGGACGGCTTGCAAAGCAACGAATTTAATACGCAGGCATTTTTCAGGACCGACGACGGAACACTGTTATTCGGCGGAGTCAACGGAATCAACCGGTTTATCCCCGAAACGCTTCAATTCAATACCAGCCCGCCGCAGGTGTATATCATTGACCTCTTTGTCAATCAATTACCCCTGCGTTATACACAGGATAGCAACGCCATCAGAAAGCCGGTGGAATACCTCGCTCACATGCAGCTGGATTATACCCAGAACAACCTGTCATTCGAGTTTGCCGCAATGGATTTCACCGATCCGAAAAAAAACCAGTACCGATACCAGTTGCTGCCCATAGAAAAAGACTGGATTCCTGCTCGAAAAGACCATTTTGCCCATTATACACACCTCGCTCCAGGCCGTTACGTGTTCCGTGTGCAAGGCTGTAACAGCGTGGGAATCTGGAATGAAACACCGGTAGAAATGGTCATCGTGATTCATCCGCCCTGGTGGCGCTCTTCCCCGGCTTATCTGATCTATATGCTGGCGCTGGCTTTTGCCGCCTGGCAAGCCTGGCGTTTGCAGGTCAACCGGGTAAAAATACGCGAGCAACTGGCCTATGAACAACGTGAAACCGAACGCATCAAGGCGCTCGAACAAGTAAAAACCAATTTTTTCAGCAACGTCACCCACGAGTTCAGGACACCGCTTTCTTTGATCCTCGAACCCGCGCGCCGCATCCTGGCCCAGTCTAAAAACCCCGATATTATTGAAAATGCGCGGCACATTGAGCACAACAGTTTGCGGTTGTTAAACATGGTCAACCAATTGCTGCAATTGGCCAAACTCGAAAGCGGCGCCATGCATCTGGACCTGCGGCGCGGCGATTTTAACGGGCATATCCGGGAAATATTCCGCTCTTTTTTACCCCTGGCAGAACAAAGGGGCATCCAACTTTCCCTGAAATCAGACAGCACCTTCCCTCCCTTTGTTTTCGATCCCAATAAAACGGAACTGATCGTAAATAACCTGCTGTCCAATGCCCTGAAATTTACGCCGGAAGGCGGCAAGGTAGGACTGCGCCTCAGCGTGGAAGCGACAGGCGGCCCCGCGTCCTTCGCGGTCATTCAAGTCAGCGATACCGGCATCGGTATCCCCGCTGCATCGCTCGATAAAATATTCGACCGCTTCTACCAGGTCGAAGGGCCGCACACGCAAGCCGGAGAAGGCACAGGCATCGGGCTGGCGCTCAGCAGGGAACTGGCCGAATTAATGGGCGGCACGATTATGGTGTCCGGCAACGAAACACGGGGTTCAACGTTTACCTTCCGGTTACCCCTGAAGCACGATTTGATCGCTTCGGAAAATAGCGCACCGGCAGATGTCGTGGAAACCGCAGGCGCCGCAAATCAAAAAATGCCGCCCCGCAAGGCTGGAACCCAGGCGGTCGTGTTGCTCATCGAGGACAATGCGGAATTAAGGCGGTTCATCAAACAATCGCTCCATCCGTACTGGCAGGTGGTGGAGGCTTCCAACGGAAATGAGGGTATCAAAAAAGCCATAGAGTTGATTCCAGACCTGATTATTTCCGACCTGATGATGCCGGAAAAAGATGGTTATGCCGTTTGTGATGAACTCAAAAACACGGAACTGACGGCGCATATCCCGTTGATACTGCTGACCGCCAAAACAGGCCTGGATTCAAAACTGCGGGGCCTGCGCAGCGGCGCCGACGATTATCTCACCAAACCCTTTCATACGGAAGAACTGCTGGCGCGGATGTATAACCTGCTTGAACTTCGGCGCAAATTGAGACAACAGGTCCGGCAGCCAAACACAACAATGCTTGCAACGGACAACCTTGAGCCAAACAATTTTTTGTCCGAACTCGATCAGGACTTTCTGCGGCGCTTTAGCCTCCTGCTCGAACAACACCTGGATGACGAACAACTCGGCGTCGAGGAATTTGCCCAAAAAATGTTCATCAGCCGTTCGCAATTGCACCGAAAACTGAAAGCCCTGACGGATCAAAACGCCACCGATTTTATCCGGGATTACCGCCTGAACCAGGCTATGGAGATGCTCAAAAACAAGGAAGGAATGGTCAGTGAAGTGGCTTCTCGGGTGGGCTTCGCCAATGAAAAGTATTTCTCGACGGCTTTTAAGGCAAAATTTGGCGTTTCTCCGAGCCGGTGAGCAGGTGCTCCGTCTCGTACTCTCAATCGTAACCCCCTTTGGTCTTTACCAAACAAAACACAAAGGCTCCCATATCAAGTTGTTCCCCCTTTTTTCCTACAAAGCTTTGGTCCGGTAGGTGTTGGGACCGAGAAGACCACTGGGTACCGTACAGGGTGTTTCAGCGCGGTCGTGTTGGGGAGATACGCGGCTAAAATGGGCTGAGCGTTCCCGCGATGTTATATTGCGAATTGGTCCGTTTTTTAAGTGGGTCTGGTATGAGCGGTCCCTATCAGCGCCCTAAAATACGCCCCTCCCCTGCCTTTTTCAGTTCCCCTCCCCCCCCCCCATCAGTGTCCGTTTTCAAGTGTCCGTGCCCAGTATTCCAACCACAACACCTCAACTTCGCCCCCTCGAAGTTCTCAGCTCGGGACTAAAAAGCCCACGGGCCCCCCCCCCCCCCCCCCCCCCCCCCCCCCCCCCCCCCCCCCCAAACCCCCCCCCCCCCCCCCCCCCCCCCCCCCCAAACAACGCCCCCCCCCCCCCCCCCCCCCCCCCCCCCAGCAAGCGGCCGTCACAAAAACTTTCGTACACAAACCCTTGGCTACTTCAATGCACTGTTGTACTTTTGCCGCCGCTAAGCCCGGATGGATAGGCAATAACTGCCGTTTGACCCTCTGAAATTCGAGTATGGCGTATTCTAATGATGAATGATGAATGATAAATGATGAATATTTTCATCGTTTGTTCATTCGGAAATTCATCATTTATCATTCATCATTCATCATTGAAAAAATGGCAGTCTATTACAACAAGGAAAAAAATCGCCGAAATCGTACAGCAATACGCCGGCGACGAAAAAAACACCGGTAACACAGAAGCGCAAATCGCCCTGCTGACTTACCGCATCGAAAGCCTTTCGGCACACCTTCGCATCAATAAAAAAGACCACTCTACCCGCCGTTCCCTGCTCACCAAGGTAGGCCAGCGCAAGAGCCTGTTGTCTTACTACGCGAAAAAAGACATTTACAAATACCGTGCACTGATCGAAAAACTCGGTCTGCGCAAATAAATAAGTGCGAAGTCAACAGTGCGAAGTTTATAGGGTAAACCGTTTCAAAATTGGGTTTCAACCATGACTACTGCTTGAAACCGCACTTCCGACTTCGCACTTCGCACTAAAGACTTCGCACTTTTATAACCGCTCTGAATGGAGCAAACATTGCCATTTGCTGAGGAATATTATCGGAAGCAAGGACAGATTGTCAGAAACGGGGATTTATCTTCCCCCACACAAAGAAAACAGGGATGAGGGATGAGGAATGAGGAATGAGTTTTGCACTCACATTTTCATAACTCATCCATCCCCCATTCCTCATCCCTCATCCCTATTTTCTTTGTGTGATTTTTTCGGTTTTTGATCCGCTTTCCCACTGCTTCGATGGTTGGAACCCTGTGTTACGGTCCAACTCCTTTGTGCAAATTTCGGCCGGGTTTGCTGTTTTCGGGGCATAAATCTATTTTTTGATATGGGAAAACAAATCCCGCTCCGTACCACGTTCAACCTGCCGGATGGACGTGAAGTTGTGCTTGAAACCGGTAAGTTAGCCGCTCAAGCCGATGGCTCCGTACTTGTCCGCCTGGGTGATACCATGCTGCTGTGTACGATCGTCAGCATGAAGAAAGCCAAAGAAGGCCAGCCCTTTTTTCCGCTTTCCGTCGATTACCAGGAAAAATTTGCCGCTGTGGGTCGTATCCCGGGCAACTTCTTCCGCCGCGAAAGCAGGTTGTCCGACTACGAAATTCTCATTAGCCGTCTCGTCGACCGCGCCCTGCGCCCGCTCTTCCCCGATGGCTACATGAACGAAACCCAGGTAATCAT
This sequence comes from Lewinellaceae bacterium, assembly GCA_016711435.1. Lineage (GTDB taxonomy): Bacteria > Bacteroidota > Bacteroidia > Chitinophagales > Saprospiraceae > M3007. The sequence goes on along the minus strand of JADJSY010000038.1, from coordinate 27,012 downwards.
CAACCTGATTTCTGCAGACAAAGATGAAATGCCCGATGCCCTGGCCGGACTTGCCTGTTCGGCAGCCGTGGCAGTTAGCGACATTCCGGTGGAAGCCCTTTTCTCCGAAGTGCGCGTTGCGCGGATCGATGGCAAATTTGTGGTCAACCCAGGCCGCAAAGCCCTGGAAAAGGCAGATATGGATTTCATCGTGGCCGCTACCAAACATGACATTACGATGGTGGAAGGTGAAGCCGACGAATGCCTGGAAGAAGACCTCGTGGAAGCCATGAAACTGGGCCACGAAGCGATCAAAGTACAGATTGCCGCACAGGAACGTTTAGCCGAACTGGTGGGGGAAAAAGCGCTCGTGAAACGTACGATCGCCGAAGTTCCACAACACGAGGAACTGAAAAAACGTATTGAAGCCCTGATCAGCGACGACATTTACGCCCTGGCCCGCAGCGCTTCCGACAAAGACACCCGCAAAACGCGCATTGACGAAATCAAAGAAGCCGCAATCCTCAAGGTTACCGAAGAGTTTGGCGAAGAAGTGATGAAAGAATGGGGCGCTATGGCCGGTGTATATTTTGAAAAAGCCAAAAAACATATCATCCGCGATGTGGTTCTGAGCGACCTGGCGCGCCTCGACGGTCGTAAAACCGACGAAGTCCGCCCGATCTGGTGCGAAGTGGATTACCTGCCCAGCACCCACGGTTCTGCCGTTTTCACCCGCGGTGAAACGCAGTCCCTGACTTCCCTGACCCTGGGTACCAAAAATGACGAAGCGCTGATCGATATTGCCCTCGATCCGCACGACGACAAATTTATCCTGCACTACAATTTCCCGCCATACAGCACCGGTGAAGTAAAACCGATGCGCGGCCCGGGTCGCCGCGAAGTAGGCCACGCCAACCTCGCAGGCCGATCTATCCGTAAGGTGATGCCGAAAGATTTCCCGTACACCGTGCGTATCGTATCGGATATTCTGGAGTCGAACGGTTCTTCCTCTATGGCGACCGTGTGCGCAGGCACACTGGCTCTGATGGACGGCGGCGTAAAACTCTCTGCGCCGGTAGCAGGTATTGCCATGGGCGCTATTGCCGACGACAAAGGCCGCATTGCTATCCTGTCCGACATTCTCGGCGACGAAGATGCATTGGGCGATATGGACTTCAAAGTAACCGGTACGGCCAAGGGCATCACCGGTACGCAGATGGACATCAAAATCGACGGTATGCCGTACGAGATGCTGACGAAAGCGCTCCTGCAGGCACGTGCCGGTCGTATACACATCCTCGGTGAAATGGCGAAAGCCCTGGAAGCGCCGCGCGAAGACCTCAAACCACACGCACCACGTGTGATGGAATTCCGCATTGCCCGCGACTTTATCGGCGCGGTCATCGGACCAGGCGGTAAAGTGATCCAGGAAATGCAGCGCAATACCGGTACTACCATCTCCATCACAGAAGATGAACAAGGCGGTATTGTATCGATTTTCAGCCCCGACAAAACGGCCATCGATGCGGCTTACGCTCAAATCCAGGGTATTGTCTTCATTCCTGAAATTGGCTCTATCTTTGACGGCGTTGTGGAAGAACTGGCTGAATACGGAGCATTTGTCAAATTTAAAGGCAAAACGGGTCTCCTGCACGTTTCAGAATACGATCACCGCCGCATCGAAAACATCAGCGAAGTGCTGAAAGTAGGCGATACGGTGACGTTCAAAATCCTGGACGTGGATCCCAAAACGGGCAAGATGAAACTTTCCCGCCGGGCGATTGTAGCCAAACCTGACGGCACTATGCCGACCGACGAAGAAAACGCAGCACGCGCACAACGCGGCGGCCCCCGCGATGGCGGTGGTGGCGGCGGACGCGACGGCGGCCGTGGCGGTGGTCGTGATGACCGCCGTGGCGGCGGTGGCGGCGATCGCCGTGGCGGCGGCGGCGGTGGTGACCGGCGCGGCGGCGGACGATAGTCCCTTACATGTTTTGAAATAATGCGAAATACCGACCGGTTGGGGATATCCTCAACCGGTTTTTTTATGGGTGGCGTAATGGTATAGCCTAGGCTGTCACTAAGAGGACATTTTGCCTGATTGATTCAAAACAAGTGATACTGAGCATAAATGCCCTTCCCGACGGCCAATGTAATGACTTAGCGAAGAGGTGTCATTTGGATAGAGCAATGACATCTCGTAGGAGACTGACTGGGAACGGTCCCGGATGTCCTTGCTCCTTACGTCGCAAGTGACACCTTTCACAACTTCCCTGCCGCTTTAAGACTCGTACACGGCGAACGTGATGTCCGGCAGCTAAAGCAACCGGTACAGGGGGGCGCTCATAACACCAGATTAGTTAGTTTTGGCCCTCATAAATCACAATATGATGGCCACTTTACGAATACCTCTGATAACCCTGCTCGCAAGCCTTTTCCTGCTTTTTGCCTGCTCCCCTGCCCGCCAAATCCAACGGGAAGTAAAAAAATCACCCGTTTTTAACCGGGCATTTACCGGTTTTACCCTGCTTGACCCGGAAACCGGGCGCACACTGGCAGATGTCAACGGCGACCATTATTTTACACCCGCTTCGTGTATCAAGATTCTGACGCTGTACACCTGTTTGAAAGTACTGGGCGATTCGGTACCGGGTCTGGAATATCAAACCCTGCTGCAGGATAGCCACTCAACGATTGTAGTAAAGGCAACTGCAGACCCCACTTTTTTGCATCCTAAGTTCCAGGACTGGCAGGCGCCTTTTCAGTTTTTGAAAAACCGCCGGGACAGTATTTTACTTTACCCGCAACCTGAAATGGACAGATTCGGGCCGGGCTGGGCCTGGGACGATTACCCTTACGGTTTTCAGCCGGAACGCAGCACATTCCCGATGTATGGCAACGTAGTTCATTTTTTAAAAAACGAAGACGTTCTTGAAATCCAGCCTCCTTTTTTTAAAAATGATTTTGTGGAGCTTCCCTACTATTTAGCCCCCGCTGAAATGAAGCGAAAAGAGTTTGAAAATCAATGGCTTGTACCATTAATTGATCTGAAAATAAAAGAGCGGTGGCTGCCCTTTACGGCTGTAAACCCAGCACTTTTATTATCCGATACACTTGGAAAACCGGTCAGGGAAGCCGGGCTTTATGAATTTGAAAACGGGCCGAAAGCCTGGCAAACCCTCTACTCCACCCCGCTCGACACGGTGATGCGGCGCATGATGCACCAAAGCGACAATTTCATCGCCGAACAAATGTTGCTGCTCTGCGCCGGCAAAAAATTCAACACCCTGGATCAGGATACACTCATCCAATGGGTACTGGATTCCGTCCTGACCGAGCTCCCCCAGCGCCCCAAATGGATCGACGGCTCCGGTCTTTCCCGCTACAACCTGATGACGCCTCAAAGCATTGCCACCGTTTTGCTACGCTTGTGGCGCGAACAGCCGCAGGAGGCCCTGTTGCCACTTTTCCCGGCAGGCGGCGTAGACGGCACGCTATCGGAATGGTATGCCGGAAAAGACGGGAAACCCTATGTTTTTGCCAAAACCGGTTCCATGGGCAGCGTCAGCTGCCTGAGCGGGTATGTGCGCACCCGGCGCGGTAAAATGCTGATTTTCAGTTTTATGCACAACCATTTTGTGGGCAGCAGCCGGGAATGGAAAGCGGAGATGCAGCGGATGCTGGAGCGACTTTAGTTATCGGTTATCTGTTATTAGTTATCAGGGGTGGTAACCATCTGTAAAATGAAGTCCGTAGAGCATCCGTTTCATGTTTTTGGAAACCAAGATGAAACGGCGTACATACGGACTTCCATTGTGACTTCGCACTGACGGTGCGCTACCACCACTAATAACCAATAACGAATAATTTTTTTTGCAAAAAAGACTAGGAAAAATTTCGTACGAAATTTTTCCTACCTATATTTGCCCCATGAAACAGAAAAATGAATCCTCTGGCGCCCTGCCCGAACCCACCAAATCGGAGTTGGAAATCCTCCAGGTACTCTGGCAAAACGGCCCTTCTTCCGTTCGGCTGGTCAACGACACCCTGAATGAACAATTGCGGGAAGTCAACTACTCGTCTACGCTCAAACTGATGCAAATCATGCTCGATAAAGGTTTGCTGGTGCGCGCGATTGACGGGAAAAACCACATTTACCGCCCGGCCGAGCAACAGGAAATCACACAGACCCGTGTCATTAAAGGACTGGCAACGATTGCTTTCGGCGGCTCGCCCGTGTCGCTCGCCCTGCGCGCTTTGGGCAGCGGCGACACCTCGGCTGCTGAATTGGAACAGATCAAACTGTTGATTCAACAAATTGAAAACCAGCAAAATAAGTAAGCATACCAACAGATTTCGCTATGGAAACCATATTCTTTTTTATTCCTGAACAACTGGGAAAAGCACTGGGCTGGATGGTTTTGCACACGCTTTGGCAGGCAACGCTCATCGGTTTTGTAGCCGGCATTCTGATGGTTGCGCTGCGACACCGTCCAGCGCGCGTACGTTACTGGACGGCAAACGGCGCCCTGCTGTTGATTTTACTGGCTGCGTTCGGCACATTCGGGTATTACTATAAAAGTATGGGCCTTGCGCCGCTGGAAACCGGACACGGCGTTTTGTATGATTCATCCGCTCCAGTTTCGGCAAATAACGCAATACCGGCTACGGACTTGCAGCGACCGAAAAATGCGGCTGAAATAAATATGGCGAACTATTTCAGTCGCCATTTGCCCCTGATCGTGGCTTTGTGGTTTTTGGGAATGAGTATGTTTTTGCTGCGCTTGCTGGGCAATATCGGGTATATCTATTACCTGAAAAACCACCTGAATTTCCCTGTTGAACAGTTCTGGGACGATCTGTTGCAAGGGCTTGTGCGGAAAACCCGCATAGGAGCGCCCATTGGTCTGCTTGAATCGGCCCTGGTGCGGACGCCGATGGTGATTGGTTACCTGAAGCCGGTGATTTTATTTCCCATCGGCATGATCAACCGCCTCGACCCGGCGAACGTAGAGGCTATTCTGGCGCATGAACTGGCGCATATCGCCCACCGCGACTACCTGTTTAATATACTTCAGAGTATTGTGGAGGCACTGTTTTACTTCCACCCTGCCGTTTGGTGGCTGTCGTCCAGAATACGCCACGAACGCGAGATAGCCGCCGACGATGCAGCAGTGCGGCTCACCGGAAATTCGATCGAATACGCCAAGGCGCTTGTTATTATTCAGGACATGGCTTTTATGCCACTGTCTCCTTCACTGGCTTTTGCCGGACAGCAGAAGCGCCAGTTGATTCACCGGGTACATCACATTTTACATATTCAACCTTCAACAAATTTAGCTATGGAAAAATTTATCGGAACCTGCGCGATCCTCCTTGTCCTGCTCGGGCTGGGTTATGCGCAGAACAAAAACACCACTCAAGCCCCTGAAGGCTACGCACAAACCGGCATTTCCGGCAATGCATTGTCGGGTATCTGGGAAGGTACCATCAAAGACGACAAAGTTTGTATCAACCTGAGCAGCCGCAGTGAACATTCCTCCTGGATCAATGGCAATTGTTATCCAAAATCGGAATTTTCTTCGCTGCCGACCGTAGAATCTGAATTTTCCCTGAGCCGCCCTGCGGGTACGATCACGTTCAAAGGAAAATTTGAAAACAACGAAGGTTACGGCCGTTTCCGCTTTGCAGCCGACCAGGGTTTTTCCACCTGGCTGAAGGAAAATGGCATTTCCGGCATCGACGAGGAAGCGATGGTGCACCTGTTTTTTGCAAACATCGACAAGGATTATGTGCTTTCCCTGAAAAAATCCGGTTATGACAAAATATCAGGCGAAGACTTGCAAAACATGGCTATCCACGGCCTCGACGCGAAAAACATTGCCGCTTACCAGGAACTCTCCAAATCGCTGGGAGAGGGCCAACCCTCCATCGAAATCATGCTCAACCTGAGCATCCACGACATCGACCAGGATTACATTAACAGTTTGACGCAGGCCGGTTTCCCGAAACTCACCACAGAGGAAATCATGAACGCCAAAATACATGACCTCAGCCCGGAATACATCAAACAATGCAGCGAAATGGGATTTGACAACCTAACTTTTGAAGATGTGCTGAATTTTAAAATCCACGACATCACGCCCGCGTTTTTAAACGATCTCAAAAAATCAGGGATCGGGCCGCTATCAGCCGAAGAAGCGCTGAACATGCGCATCCACGATTTGTCGCCCGCCGCCATTGCCGAATTCAAAAAAATGGGTTTCGCCGATCTTTCTTCTGATGATTTACTGAACCTGAAAATACACCAGATCACACCTGCTTTTCTGGATGAAATGCGTAAATCGGGATTTGACAACCTCTCCGCCGAGGATGCCATGAACCTGAAAATACACGGCATTACACCTGCTTTTATAGATGAAATGCGAAAAACAGGATTTGACAAACTGTCCGCCGAAGATGCCATAAACCTGAAAATACACGACTTAAACGCTGCATTTGTCCGCGAACTAAACAATAGCGGTTTCAGAAACCTGTCCGTAGACGATGCGGTTAATTGCAAAATTCACGAGGTCAATTCCGTTGATTTAAGCGGCTTTGCCAAACTCGGCTTTACCAAAATCGACGTGGACGACGCGGTCAATCTCAAAATTCACGAGGTAACGCCCGCTTTTATAGAATCCATGCGCAGCAAGGGTTTCACCGACCTGGAGCTGGAAGAGTACGTCAATTTGAAAATTCAATACGGACGTAAGAATCAGAAGTGAGAGGTGAGATGGTGAGAGGTGAGAGACGTCCCGTTTGGCGGCTCGATGGTTTTGGCTTGGGAGTTTCAGGCCTGTAATTGTGAATCGTGTTTAGTGTATGGTGTATGGTGTTTCGGGGGCTTCGCGTTCGGCAATCGTTAATATTTTGGTCGAACTTTCACAAATGCCAAAGGCGAAGCGCCCGAAACACTAAACACCACACACTAAATACGAATCACGATTACAGGCCTGAAAAACCCATGCTAAAATCATCGAGCCGCCAAACGGGACGTCTCTCACTTCTCACCATCTCACTTCTCACTTCTAAATAAGGCGAGCAATGACCGTCTTATTCCCTTTCACCATTTGATCCATTTGCACTTCGATAGTCGCATCCAGCGGCAAAAACAGGTCAACGCGGGAGCCGAATTTAATAAAACCCATATCGTTGCCCTGCTGCACTTGTTCACCTTCGGTGATGTACCATTTGATGCGTTTGGCCAGCGCACCGGCTACCTGGCGCATCAGAATTTCCGTATTTCCCATGCCGTAAACGACCGTGGTGCGCTCATTTTCCGTACTGCTTTTGGGATGCCAGGCCACTAAATATTTGCCTTTGTGGTAGCGGAAATAATTGACTACCCCGCTCACAGGATTTCGGTTGACGTGTACATTGAACGGCGACATAAAAATAGAAACCTGTATCCTTTTTTCCTTAAAGTATTCATTTTCAAGGACTTCTTCAATAACGCATACCTTGCCATCGGCGGGGGCGTATATAATATGGTTGTCGGCAATCAGCACTTCGCGCACCGGATTGCGAAAAAACTGAAGGATGATGAGGTATAAAACGACCGTCAAAACCAGCACCGGCCAGAATAAGCCCGGCACCAATTCTCCAATAGCATAATTTAAAACAACCAGCAGCAACGCAGAAATGGCGAGCAATGAATAACCTTCCTTATGGATTCGAAAAAGCATTTTCTTTTTTGATAAAAAGCATGAACTTAAAAGCAATCGGGCGGTAAAATAAAAGGATAAAATGGGGAATTACACTTTGAAAGCGCCGCAAAATTAAAAATTCCTATTTTTGCGGCTCATAATCTATCATTTAAGTGTTTTTGTTTTTTGGTGTTTTTGTGTTTTCGTCGGTCATTGCTTCAGGCATTGCCAAATTGCAGAGAATAGACCCACCAAAACACGAAAACACCAAAACACTAAAACACTTTTTAATACATGAAAGTAGCAGTTGTGGGCGCTACCGGTCTGGTAGGTTCTAAAATGTTGCAGGTGCTCGAAGAGCGCAATTTTCCGATTTCCAAACTCCTGGTGGTCGCTTCGGAGCGTTCCGTAGGCAAAACCATCAAGTTTCGCGGAAAACGCCATAAAATCGTCAGCATGACGGATGCTATCGGCAAAAAGCCGCAGGTAGCCATCTTTTCCGCCGGCGGCAGCGTGTCCAAAGAATGGGCGCCCCGTTTCGCGGAAGTCGGCACGGTCGTGATCGACAATTCCTCCGCCTGGCGCATGGATCCGGATAAAAAATTGGTGGTACCCGAGGTCAATGCCGGGGTACTGACCAAAAAAGATAAAATTATTGCCAACCCCAACTGCTCTACCATTCAGATGGTGGTGGCCCTGAAACCGCTGCACGACAAGTACAAAATCAAGCGGATTGTGGTGAGCACTTATCAGTCCGTCACCGGTACCGGCGTAAAAGCCGTTGCCCAGTTGATGAATGAACGCAAAGGGAAAATCGGCGGCGAACGCGCCTATCCTTACCAGATCGACCTCAATGTACTGCCTCATATCGATTTATTTACCGAAAACGGCTATACCAAAGAGGAAATGAAAATGGTGAATGAAACGAAAAAAATCATGGGCGACGATTCCATCCGCGTGACGGCCACCACCGTGCGTGTGCCGGTCATCGGCGGCCACTCGGAAGCAGTGAATGTCGAATTTGAGCGCGATTTTGACCTGAATGAAGTGCGGAGTTTACTGGCTTCGGCGCCCGGCGTTGTGCTGACGGACAATCCGGCGGAACTGCAATATCCCATGCCGCTATTTGCGCACGACAAAGACGATGTATTTGTGGGTCGCCTGCGCCGCGATGAAAGCCAGGCCAACACCCTGAATATGTGGGTGGTATCCGATAATTTGCGCAAAGGAGCGGCTACCAATGCCGTTCAAATCGCCGAGTATCTGCTCGAACAGGGTATTTTAAAATTAAAAGTGAAAAAAGCGGCGGCGGCAATCTAATTTCGCCCCTTCATTCGGCACATGGCGGCAGGCGGACGACAGACGGCGATCCTTCCCCAGGTACTGAAATAACTGTAAGCGTCCACCGTCTGTCGTAACACTGTCAATCGTAAAGTAAGACATGAAGAACAAAGTTGTCGTTTGGGGCACCAACGCAGAGAACGAAAAGGTACTTATTGCACTGGAATTGCAGGCAGAAGCCAACAAAGTGATCCTCTACACTTTCCCTGAAGCACTCGCTCCGGAGGAGTTTGTCAATAAAATGATGGGCGACTGGCGCGATGGCAAACCGGTCGAGTTTCCGGAAGGCCACACCATGCTGGAACGCGAACTGAGCGTCACCGACAGCCTGCTGCCCGACGACCTGAAAGTAGACCGCGGTGATTTGATCCAGCGCGCACAAACGGAATGGCACTTCGCCGTCCTTTCAGCCAAACTGCACACGGTATACCAGCAGGAATTAGCCGAATTCAAAGAAAAAGTGCAGGCCCTGAGCGCTTACGACAGCAAGGTGTGGGACAGCCTGAAAACCTTCTGGGATAAGGTTCAAAGCCAGTCCCGCGAACGGAATCTTTTCCGCGAACACGCCGACAACCTGCGCGACAATATCAATGGCTTGTTCGATGACCTGAAAAAAATGCGTTCGCAGGTGCAAAGCGAATTCATGGAAACCTCCAAAGGCGTTTACGAAGAGTTCAACAAAGCGCTCGACGACATAGAAGGACGCATCGCCGCCGGCGGCGCCAAACTCAACAGCGTTTTTGAAGACCTCAAACAAATGCAGCGCCGCTACCGCGATGCCCGTATGAGCAACGAACACCGCAACCAGTTGTGGGATCGCCTCGACGGCGCTTTCAAAAAAGCGAAAGAACGCAAGTTCGGCCCCAGCGCCAACGAAGGTTCCATCGCCGATCGCCACGAAAGCCGCATGAAAGGCCTCAACGACGCCATCAAACGGATGGAAGAAAGCGTTCGGCGCGATGAGGAAGACCTCCAGTTCCAGCACAAAAAAGTCAATACGACCGAAGGGCAACTGGAAGCTCAAATCCGCATGGCCAAGATCAAAATGATCGACGAGCGCCTGTCATCCAAACGCGAAAAACTGGCTGAAATGCAGCAGACCCGCTCCGATGTCGAACGCCAGATCAATAATGCGAAGGATAAAGAAGCCAAACGCGCCGAAAAAGAAACGGAAAAACAAAAACTGGAAGCGGCCAAAGAAGCGGCTAAATCGGAAATTGCCGCATCTATCAAAACCAAAAGCGATAAGGACGACACCCTCTTTGAAGCGGCAACCAGCGTCATCGGCGACCTGCTAATAGATGCGCTCGATACCGCCAAGGCCGTTGCAAGCGTGGTGGCCGAAAAAGCGGAAGAAGCGCTCGAAAAAGCCGTGGATAAAGCGGAAGAAACGATCGACAAAGCCGTAGACAAGGCCGGAGAAACCTATGATAAAAGTGGCGGATAAAGCCGGTAAAACCTATGACAAAGTGGTGGATAAAGCCGAAGAAACTTATGATAAAGTAGCGGACAAGGCTGGAGAAACCTATGGCAAAGTAGCGGACAAAGCCGGTAAAACCTATGATAAAGTGGTCGACAAAGCAGAGGAAGCCATGGAATCGTTTCGCTCCAAAGATGCCGAAACGGCAGAAGAAATTGTAGAAAAAGCGGCAGAAGCAACGGAATCTGTAGCAGCTGCCGAAACAGCAGCGGAAAACACCGAAGCAACGCTGGAATCTACCGCTGCGCAGGAAACAGCCCCCGGCAGTGAAAAGAAGGATATTATAATTGAAGTGATTGTCCATAAAGATGACGCTCCAAAAGAGGAGGTAGCCCTGGAATCATTGCCAGCCGATGATACAACGGTAGCAGGCGAAGAAACTTCCGCAGCAGAAGACGAATCCCCAGGCCGGAGAAAAGGGAGCCGAAGAGGGTGCCTGATAGATGCTTTTGAAAATTAACAGTAGTAACTACCAATTCATCAAAAACTACTTACCATAAGTCGGTTTTTTTTGATTAAATCTTTGTAAGAAAGGTTTTGGTTATCAAGGCGGCTAACCAATAACGGATAACAGTGATAACAATAAGCGCCATATCGGACATCCGGTATGGCGCTTTTCAAATGAACTACCCTTTTTAAAACAAAAAAATACACATGCACGCCGGCAGACAATACACCTTAAAAGAATTCCTGATCTGGACACGCAGGGATATTTACTGGATATTCGGATTGACGCTCATCCCTACCCTGCTGTACAAATTCGCGGGTTGGACCTGGCTGGCTGTTCCCTGGGTGCCCATTGCCATGATCGGTACGGCAGCGGCTTTTATTGCCGGTTTTAAAAACACCCAAACCTATAACCGCCTCTGGGAAGCCCGGCAGATTTACGGCGCCATCGTAAATGGCAGCCGCAGTTGGGGAATCATGGCCCGGGATTTTGTAACAAACCTGCACGCAGGCGCCCCGGTATCGCAGCAGGAACTGCATCGCATCCACCGGGAATTGATTTACCGGCACATCGCCTGGCTGACGGCCCTGCGTTTTCAACTGAGGGAACCGCGCGTTTGGGAAAACATGAACCAAAAGTACAATATCGAATACCGGTCGAAGTATAAAGTGGCTGAACACCAGGAACCGCTGGAACAAGCATTGCAATCCTTTTTGTCGGAAAACGAACTCCAATACGTACTCGGAAAAAAGAACCGCGCCACACAAATCATTAGTCTGCAATCCAGACAACTGAAAGAATTGATGGAATCAGGCCTGATCGATGATTTTCGGCATACGGCCATGACAGCCGGTCTGACCGACTTTTACGATCAGCAAGGCAAATGCGAACGCATCAAAAACTTCCCCTATCCGCGCCAGTTTGCCACCATCAATCTGTTTTTTATCCGGCTGTTCGTCTACCTGGTACCATTCGGCATGTTGAATGAGTTTGCCAAACTTGGCGAACACCTGATCTGGCTCACCATTCCTTTCAGCATGATCGTATCCTGGGTATTCAATTCCATGGAAAAAGTGGGTGAAAGCACCGAAAACCCCTTCGAGGGCGGCGCCAACGATGTGCCGATCACCGCGCTGAGCCGCACGATTGAAATAGACCTGCGCGAAATGCTCGACGAAAAAGACCTGCCGCCTGCGATTGTGGCGGAGAACAATATACTGCTGTGAAAGAGGTGAGAAGTGAGAGGTGAGAAGTGAGAAACGTAGAGTACACCGCTCCGGGCTTAGAGATAATAATGCGGAGCGGTGTACTCTACGTTTCTCACCTCTCACCTCTCACCTCTCACCTCTAGCTCTTTCCTTGTATTTCCGAAAAACGCTCCATCCGATCACACAAAACACAATCGCGGCCAGGGCCGTGAGTTGAACGCCGAAAGGCTGGTCGGTACTTTTTCCAAACAAGAGGAGGGAGGGAAAAATGAGGTTGGACAAAGAAATACCCACCTTCATCACAAAAGCCCGCACGCCGAAGAACATACCCGACATCTGCTGCCCGCTGTTGCGCTCTTCCTTTTCCACCTCGTCGCCGATGACAGCATTGGGCAAAATGCCAAATACGGCTAAGGGAAAGGCCGCTGCAACACCCAGCGCGTACAACAGTATATCCGGCGGAAATGGCAGGATATTAGCCACGCTCACCAGGGCAAATACGATGGCAAAGAGTACAAATGCCAGCAGCATCAGCCGTTTTTTGCCCACTTTCCGTGCCAGGACATTCACCGGCCAGTAAAAAGCAAAACTGCACAGAAAACTCACGAGGCTGAATTGAAAGGCGTAACCTTTGTCGAGGTCCAGCAATAATGTCGTGTAAAACACTACCCCCAACTGGATAAAAGTCAGCGCCAGCCAGTACATGAGGTCGGACGCCAGGAACCAGCGAAAATTGCGGTTGCCAAAAACCACTGCCAGCGCCGTTCGGATACCGTGTTCCGTTTCCATTTGCCGCGCATACCGTTTTTCCCGCAGGAAAATAGCCGGCAACAGCATAAAAATCAGGGCAACTGTATTCAACAACGCCACCGATATTTGAAATGCCTGCACGGAGTTATAACCCTGTTTTTCAAAAATACCCTGCCAGGCATATACGCTGTTGCCGAGGATAAAACCCAGCGCCCAGGCAATGGAAGTCAGCGTACTGATGCGCAGCCGATCGGCAGGCGTGTGGCCCAATTCGGCCATCAGCGCGGTATAGGGAATCACATAAAAAGCAAAAAAGAAATAATACAAGCCGATCATCAGCGCCAGCCACGCAAAATTGGAAGCGCTTTCGCCCTGGGAAATCGGGAAAAACACCAGAAAACCCGTGAGCGCAAAAGGCAGTGCGCCCCACAACATAAACCAGCGCCGTTTGCCTAAGCGCGATGCGGAGCGGTCGCTCCAGTTGGCTACAATCGGATCAATCAGGGCATCGAGCAAACGTCCGCCCGAACTGAGTATCCCGATCAGGGTAAATGCCAGCAATACGCTGCCCTGAAACAGAAACGAAGGGAAAATAGGCAGCCCCTGCTCCGGCGGCATATAAAAGTAAATCAGCAGGTTGCCCACGCCGTATCCGCCCAGCGACCAGCCCAACTGACCCGTGGCATATAAGATCAGAACACTGAGCGGTGGGCGAATCGGTACAAGGGGCTGTAGGGGTTCGCCATCGGGGGCTTTTCGTTTTGCCATGTCGTTTTTGTAGAATATTAACTTTAAAAGGTCATAAATACGGTGCACATGCCGACAGCGGGTGCGGTTATATGTAGCGACGCGCAATTTAAGAAAAAGTATTTTCAATAAGCATGGCGCCGTTGTATCTTTCGGCAGATCGAAAATGGAAACCGCAAACCGTCGTGACCCGCAAACCGCCGGGGTGGAACGTTCGATTTCAAGAAAAAAAAAAAAAAACGATGCGTCTTTGCACTTTCTTACTCCTGCTTTGCGCTCCTGCGCTGCTCCCGGCACAAACCGGCTTCAACGGCAACTTCAGCGCAACCATTGACGGCATAAACTGCCAACTCACTCTGACCACTTCTCGCACGAATCTGACCGGAATGTATGACGAAGGGGACATTCATTTGCAATTAAAAGGTATTGTAAACGGGAAACAGGCCAGTGGCGAATTGCATGATCCGACTTCGGGCCAGGCCGTTGCTACCTTCCAGGCCGTCCTGCGCGACGCGAATACGCTGGATCTCACGTTGTTCGCCCAGGGTCAGACCATTAGTCATCCGTTCCAGCGCAGTAACGCGACTGCTGCGCCGGCTGCACCGCCCACTGGACAACAACGCGATGCCGGCCTGGTCGGCAACTGGAGCCACCAGATCATTACCAACAGCGGCGGTTCTGGTTTTACCACCATATTGTACTTCCAGATCGGCGCCGATGGCCGCTATGCCCAGTACAGCAAAAGTGTGGGCGGCGGCTCCGAGTGGTCTTACAGCTCCGGGAAAGCGGAATTACAACAGCAGGGCCGGTGGTACAGCCGTGACAATATCATCTACATCCAGCCAGACGGACAGACGGCGTACATTGCGGCGGCCAAATACCGTTTTAACGAAGGCCGATTAGTCACCGAAGATGTGAACGGAAGAAAAATATGGACACGAGAATAAACTTATGTTATAATTCTTCTTGCATACGTTTCAACACTCCCTGAAATCTGAACGTTTTTTATGAAAAACAACAACATATACCAAGCCGCTACATTCGCAGCGCAAACATTTGTCGTCTATCTTTCCCTGATAACACCCTTGTTTGTAAACGCTCAGGCTACCATTGAAACAAGCTCCAAAGAAAGCATCCGGGAAGAAAAATTCATTTTGATAAATGGTATTGACCAATGGGTAACCATTAAAGGTGCAAGGTCAAAACCCGTTATGCTGTTTCTGCATGGTGGCCCGGGCAGTCCGCTGAGTCCATACTCGGACGCGCTTTTTAAAGCATGGGAAAAAGATTTTATAATCGTGCAATGGGACCAACGGGGAACGGGCAGAACGTACGGTTTTGATGCCCCGGAAGAATTAACGCCGGCGTATTTAAAAGCAAATCCATTGACGGTTGAACAAATGACATCCGATGGCATAGCATTGTCGGAATACCTGATCAAAAACCTTGGAAAACAAAAAATTATCCTTTTTGGCACTTCCTGGGGCTCCGTTCCCGGCGTTGAAATGGTGGCAAAACGACCGGAACTTTTTTACGCTTACATAGGGCATTCACAGGTAGTAAACCCTTCTAACGACTTAAAACTCTATGAAAAAGTGTATCAAATGGCACAAAAAACAAAGGATAATGAATCGTTAGAGGTGTTAAATGCCATCGGTAAACCACCTTATGACAGGGCAAAAAAAGTTGGACAATTATTGAGGATCGTAAAAAAATATGAAAGCGCCCGCTCCACTCCTGCGCCGGATGCCTGGTTTGAGGTCTCAGCCGCTTACGACAACCCTAAAGACAATCAAAACAGAAGTGACGGCGATGATTACTCGTTTGTTAATTATACAGGTGACAGTGCCCTGGGCGTTGCATCCATGCGCGCAAACATTGACTTTATGAAGAATCGCCTGGAATTTAAAGTGCCCGTATATTTCATTCAGGGAAAGGAAGACTTGCTTACGCCAAAAGAATCAACAAAAAAGTATTTCAAAAAATTAAAAGCGCCTGAAAAGAAGTATATTTTACTGCCTGAAACGGCACACGGATTTAATGAGAAGGTTTTAGATGCCCTGTATAAAATAGGTAAGGGTATAAAAACCCAATGATAAGTAGGTGTGCAAAATTATTTAATCCAAGTTGTGACCCGTGGCCCGGAGGGCCAATATCTTTGTAGGATTTCCAGCACCAAATTGCACCCGGCCCAGCGGGCCGGTATCTGTCACAATGAATTATATAGCGGCCCGCTGGGCCGCAAAACGCTTGGCCTTTTATCATTCTACAAAGATATTAACCCTCCGGGCTATGGGCCACAACTGAGTTGGATAATACTAAATCTTCTGTAACTTATTGATTTACATCGCTTTTTGCTCTTTTCAATTCTGCCTTTTACAAATTTTCATCTTATGAAAAACATCTGCTTTTTCTGCTTTTTAATGTTGTTACAAGCATGCGCCCGTCCGCAAACCGGCAAAATTGTCCAGGTAGAAATACTGGACGCTGCCGTAAAAAACATCCTCGACGAAAAACTCGAAATAGAAGTTATTGGCACGGGTTTCAAGTGGAGCGAAGGCCCGCTCTGGCTGCCCGAATCCAAAACGTTGATTTTTTCCGATGTACCCAATAATGTAATCCATTCCTGGTCGGAAGCAGCGGGACTCAAAAAATACCTCGAACCATCAGGATATACCGGTTCCGTGCCGAGGGCAGGTGAAATGGGGTCGAATGGGCTCGCTTTAAGCAACGATAACAAGTTGCTGCTCTGCCAGCATGGGGACCGGAAAGTGGTTGCTATGAATGCCCCATTGACCCAACCCAAACCGGACTTTTTGACCCTGGCCGGGAATTTTGAGGGCAAAAAATTCAACAGCCCCAACGATGTAGCCGTCCACAGCAACGGCGATCTGTACTTTACCGACCCGCCGTATGGCTTACGCGGCCTTGACAGCGACACAACAAAAGAAATCCCTTTCAACGGCGTCTATCGCATTTCAAAAGGGAAAGTCACCCTGCTGGTCGACACCCTGACCAAACCCAACGGCATCGCTTTTTTACCGGGTGGTAAAACGTTTATTGTAGCCAATTCCGATGGCGCCAAACCCATCTGGTATGCCTTCGATCTGGACGAGCGCGACTCCGTGTTGAATGCCAGAATTTTTTACAATGCCAAAATGGAATTCGACAAAGTCGGCGGAGGACCGGATGGATTAAAAGTGGACAAAAACGGTAATGTTTTTGCCACCGGCCCCGGAGGCATCTGGATTTTTAATCAGTCCGGGAAAGTACTTGGAAAAATAAACCTGGAAGGAAGGGTTTCCAATTGTGCATTTGGCGACGATGAAAAAACACTTTTTGTCACGAATGCGGACAAGGTTTTGAGAATAAAATTGAAAAAATAGAGTACGGGTTTGTGTCAAAAGTCGTATTCTACTAAAGCCATGGTTCTAGTGTAAAATTTAATTTCGCGTTACCTCCAACTTCCCGAAAGTTTTAAACTTTCGGGAAGTTTCGAGCCGAAAAAACCAAGTATAATTTGGCGTCTTATTCCACTTCGCCCCTTTTGACACAACCCCGTACTCAAAAACGCATTTCCACACCCGCCGTATAACTCCTGCCGGGCATCCGGTAGCGCTCCAACTCCTCGTATTGCGCATTGTTCAGGTTGTTCACGGCAAAATAGCCGGTGCAGCCACCGGCAAAGGTGTAGGCCAATTTGGAATTGGCGACAAAAACCGCGTCAGGTTCGCTGCCGGGGTAAATGAACACCTCCTCGATGCGGCTGCGGTAGCGGGCATTGAGGTTCAGGACGATGCCCTTGTGCCGTGCAGTGGCCGATGCGCCGATGGTATGCCGCACTTTATAGGCAAGCGCGTCATTGAGGCGACCGGCGGAAATATCGCGGGCATCCAGAAAGGTGTATGAAAGTTGCAGGGTCAGCAGTTCCTTCCACTGGTGCCGGTACGAGAGTTCCACACCCTGCATAAGCGCCTCCTTGAGGTTTACAACCTGGTAAAGCAAAGGTTCCAGCGGGCTGGAAAGTTGCTGGAAGGAAATCAGGTTATTGTATCGGTTGTAAAAAAAGGATACGTCGAACGTGCCGCCGGGAACAGGCGTCATTTTAGCGCCGATCTCCGCAGAAAGGCTCAGCCGCTCCGGACGCAAGCCCGGATTGGGCAGGAAACGCAATCCCCCACCCTGTTCAAACTTGATGAACCGCTCCGCAATGGGCGGATCGCGAAACGCCTGCGCAAGTAGCATCCGCAGGGATAAATTGGGCTTAGCCTGGTATAACAGCGCCACTTTCGGGCTTACATTCGATTCCTGCACCTGCCCGAAAATGCGGTAATGGTCGTAGCGCAGGCCTGCGGTGAGTGTCAGGCGTTGGTGCAGCGACACCTCGTCCTGCACGTACACACCTGCGCCGAGCGCGCGGTGTTCACCGTAGAGAAAAGTGTCGGGCATACCCAGCACGTAATCTCCTTTTACATCCCATCCGGCAATGAGGTAGTGTTTTTCTCCGGCAAAAAGTTCGACCTGCGAGACATTACCGAGGCGGCGGGTGTACACGCTGTACGCTTCGACGATCTGTTTTCCGAAATTGACGTTGGTGCTGTCATTGCCGGGGTCGCTGTCGAAAGAAAACAGCGAGGCATTGCGGTAGTGGTACAGGCGCGTGCTGTATTTGACCCGGTCGTTGGGCGTCGCGGCATAGTACATATCTGCGTTGAATTCCCGCCGATCCTGGTAGTCGTCCTGTTTATATTCGGCTGCGCTGTACGCCTGTTTTTTGCTGAGCCAAGTGGCCGGCCCGTCGCTGTACATCCGGTTGGCATTGACAGAAAACTGGATCTGACGCCCGGGTCTGAAGTTCCAGCCGGCTTTTCCGAAAAAATTATACAGGTCGAAACCCGTTTTTTCCTTATGGCCGTCGTCTGATTTCCAACTGCCGTCTACGAGATAGGAGAACTTGCCTTTTTGGCG
Organism: Lewinellaceae bacterium; assembly: GCA_016711435.1. Classification (GTDB taxonomy): domain Bacteria; phylum Bacteroidota; class Bacteroidia; order Chitinophagales; family Saprospiraceae; genus M3007. Next base: position 8,403 of record JADJSY010000038.1, on the reverse strand, counting down.
GCTGTGGCTAAAGTCCAGCGCGTGAAAATCATTGTAACGGCGGTACCCGGTGGATGCCGGCGCGTAGCCGTAAGCGCCGTAATTGAGGTGGAGCCGTGTGAGCGGTTGGATGCCTGGTTTACGGGTGATAACATTTACCACGCCGCCCATGGCGCTGGAGCCGTAGAGCGAGGAATAGGCGCCCCGTACGACCTCTATACGTTCGATGGAACTGAGCGGCACTAAGTTCCAGAGCGCGCCGCCGGATTCCGGGCTGAGTGCCGGGCGACCGTCTATCAGCAGCAAAACGCGGTTGCCGATGCCGCCGCCGGCTACTTCCGAGGCGCCGCGGATGGAAAACGCCTGCACATTGGCGCCGCTGGACCGCGTGACGACCACGCCCGGCATATCATCGAACGCCTGGTCGAAAGTAGTAATCTGACGCTCCCGGAGTTGTTTTTCGGTGACGACGCCGACGCTGGCAGGCGCCAGTTTGATGGCCTGGGAGCGCATACTGGCGGTCACCACCACTTCGCCGATGGGCAGCGATACGGGTTGTAGATCCAGCGCTACCTTGTGGTGTTGACCGGCGGTCAGTTCTATATTTTCCAGCACCAAATCTTCATAACCGAGGTAGGAAGCCACCAGCGTGTACCGACCTGCCGGCACATCGCCCAGGCGGAAGTCGCCGTTCGCGTCGGCCATACCTCCATGCGGAGTATCCAGCAGGCGGACGGATGCCAGCGGCAACAAAGCCCCGTTTTCAGCGTCCCGGATCGAACCTTCCACGCAGCCCGGACTTTGTGCCGTAGCCGTTACGGCATTGGACATGGCTTGCTGCCCCTGTGCAGCAAAGCACAGAAAACAAACAAGCCATATCCACGCCGCATGACGAATAGCGGGCGACAGGCTCCGACCGGTCGCAGGTATTAGTACCATTGATTGACGAAATCGAAGTCTGCTTTAAAATCAATCTTTTTTTGTTCGCCTTCCGTAATATCGAAAGTCAGTGGCGCCGGGTAGTTGAAAACAGGAATAATCATCCCGCCTGCGCGTATCCGGATGACAATGCCGTGGCTCGTCTGGCCGGTATCGCCCCAGTGTACACCCAACGTGGCTGTTTTTCTGCTGGGGTCAGTCACCAGATTGTGCCGGAAGCCGAGTGCCAGTGCAGAATACGTGCCGGGTTCCAATTCGATTTCATAGTCGTATTTGGTTTTTCCAGCCTCATACTTCAGGATCAACGGATTTTGGGAATTGTAGGGTGCGCCTACTGCATAAGTCCCGCCGAGTACATTAGGGCCGAAGAAATTATCCGGCACTTCCCCCCAGCCGGCAAGCGGGTCGAGGCTGAACTTGGGGAACAGGGTGAGTTGCACTTCACCGCTGTCCTTCCAGGTAGCCCAGGTGTCAGGGTTATCGATGGTGATGGTGCCGTACACCTTGGTGGTTTTATCTTCTTCCTTTTTACAGGCGCCGAGCGAAAGGAGTACCGCGAATAATGCGATGCTGAAAAAATGGAATGCTGTTTTTGTGTTTACGATAGACATGACGTGAAAATATTTTAATCCGTTGGACAGGTGGTTTTTTCCAAAAGTGGCAGGTCGTCCAAAACCCGGTGCAAAAGTATCGCGGCGGGAAACGGGGATATTCACAGGAATGTCATATAAATAAAATAGTTGCCTCTTCCCATATTACATATCTTAGCCCTGAAAAAATATTTGCAGATGAGCCCGCCACATTACCATGAAGAGATCATTCCTGCCCTTCGTTCCGGACAAGTGGAAGCCATAGAACACCTGTATACACGCTACCGGGCCGATTTTTTCCGTTGGGCAGGCCGACGTTTTAACGCCAACCGGCAGGATTTTGAAGACGCCTGGCAGGAATCCGTGACAGCATTTTACACCCAGGTGATGGCAGGGAAACTGACTGCACTGCGGTACGAAGTCCGGGTGTGGTTATTTGCCGTAGGTTATAAAAACCTGTTAAAAAGCAACCGGAAGTTAAAACGTTATCTCTGGAAAGACCATATAGACGAAGCGCTTCGGCGCGACACTTCCTGGGCCGACTACCAGGAACATCATATCCGGGAAGAAAAGAAAGAACATCTCCAGTCTGCCATGAATACCATGTCCAGCCAGTGCCGGGAAATGTTGGTGCAGCGGTATTACCTGGGAAAAAGCATCGAAGAAATACAACAGGATTGGGAACATAACAATACCAACACGACCAGCGCCACCTTGTCGCGTTGCCTCAAACGATTGAAAAACCTGATTAAAACCGCCCGGGCTGCCGAAGTCTGATATACTGAAAGTTGAGAGGTTGAGCATGTTTATGGTTGAGAAAGCATTGGTAATCAGTAAATTAATATGCTTTAACATTCAAAACCACTTTGTGTAGAATATATCTGCAATGGAAGATAAAGATACCGAATTGATCGAACGTTATTACCGCCACGACCTGAATGAATCGGAACTGGCGGATTTCGAGCGCAGGCTGACCGACGATGTCGAGTTCTGGGAAGCGGTGCATCTGCACGCCGACGCGCTGGCGGTTATCCGCATGGAAGGAACCGCACTGCTTCGGGCGGGGCTGGCAGCGAAAGGGCGCATGCTGGATGCGATGGCAGCCGAGCCGAAAAACCGGTGGCGGTGGTTTGTCGTACCAATAGTTTTGCTGCTGGGCGCATTGGCATGGTGGTGGACTTCACAAAAAAGGGCGTCTGCAACTGTGCCCCCAACTGAAATGCGCAACTTTGTCGCTCCTCCGGTCTCAGACACCATTCCCGCAGCAACGCCTGCCACACCACCACAAACGCCCGCAGTAACGAGGCACAAAACACCCGACAATCAACGGATATTTGCAACCTGGTTTCAACCGTACAAAGATGCGTCCTTAGAACCCGCGCGCCGGGGCGCAGCCGAACCCGCGCCTTCCGAACGGTTCCAGCAACTGTATTGGGATGGCGACTACCGGTCGGCGCTTGCCGCTTTCGACTTGCTTGACCCCTCCGCCCAAAAAAACGATAACCTGCTCTTCCTCCGGGCCAACTGCCTGCTGGCGAACAACCAGGCCGAAGAAGCCGGCATATTGCTGGAAACCATCCTCCGCAACGACCGGTCCAGGTTTATGGCCCAGGCAAGCTGGTACCTGGCGCTCAGCCGGCTCCAAACCGGACGCCGCCAAGCCGCCGAAGTGTTGTTGCGCCAGATAGCGGCCGACCGCGAGGCGCCCCGCCGGGCTGATGCGCAACGTGTGCTGCGTAGTTTATAATGAACCAAATTTTAAAAACCATGAAAAAGACTTTTTGCGTACTGTTCGCGCTTCTTGTCGTTTTTTCCGGTTTTGGCCAGTCGGCAGATATAGCCGCAGCACGGCTGCAAGTCGATAGTTTGATCCAGGTCTCCCGTGCGCTCACCGGGAGCAGGGAATTTGAAAAAGCGATGGAAGTGCATGCCGTTGCCGAAAAAATAGTGCTGGAAACATTCGGCCGGGAATCGGAACCCTATGGCAAGGTATGTTTCAATCACGGCCGGATTTTGCAATCGAAGAGCGACTATCCGGCTGCGGAAAAATGGTACCTTGAATCGAGAGCCATTCGGGAAAAAGCATTGGGAAAAGAGCATCCTGATTATGCATCCAGTCTGCACCATTTAGGGATGATCTACTACCTCCTGGGAAACAACTATGATAAGGCTGAACAAAACTACCTCCAGGCCAAAAATATACGGGAAAGAACGCTGGGAAAGGAAGATGTAGAGTATGCGGTCACTTTAAACGCATTGGGAAATCTATACCATTTTACTGGGAATTACAAATTAGCGGAAGAATATTACTATGGAGCAATGGTAATCAGGGAAAAAAATTAGGCAAAGAAAACATCATTTACAGCGGCAGCCTGAACAACCTGGGAAATGTGTATGGGGCTATGCGCCAGTACGATAAAGCCGAATCCTTCTACAAGGCCAATATTTCTATTATTGAAAAAACAAAGGGGAAGAATACGGTTTGGTATGCCGGAGGTATTTTGAATTTAGCCAATACTTACCTTGAGATGAAAGATTACGGCAAGGCTGAACCGCTTTTACTTGAATCGAAGAATATTCTGGACACCTTACTCCAAACAGACCATCCGAACTATATGTCCTGTATGGAAATTTTGGGTATTTTTTATTTTGAAACAGGTAAATACGAACTATCCGAAACCTATCTCCTGAAAGCGAAATCAATACGGGGAAAAATCCTGGGAAAGGAACACCTTTCTTATGAAATGAGTCTTGCTGACTTGTCCGTATTATACTGGAAAATGGGCAGACAAGCGGATGCAGTCGCCCACTTTTCGGAAACTGCTGTCCGGCAAAGGGCGCACCTCTCCAACGCAGCCAGGCACTTTTCGGAAAGCGAAGTGGTTTCCTACCTCTCTATTTTCAGGAGTGAAATTGACCAACTCTTTTCTTTTGCTACGGTTCATTCCGCCGCCTTCCCGCTCATTGCGGACGCTTGTTATGACAATGCGCTGTTTCACCGGGGCTACCTACTCAATACTGCTTATCTTATCCGAAATTCACCCGAATCGGAGCTGGCCGAAAAACTCAACCAGCTCAAATCTTGCCGACAGTTGCTTTCTGTAGAATATTCCAAACCTGTTTCTGAACAGGATCATACGCGGGTGCTTGAGTTGGAAGAACAGACCAATGCTATTGAAAAAGATATAAACCGCAGCTTCGCCGGTTATGGCGATGCCATCCGTCAGGTCAGTTGGCAGGAAGTCCGGTCTGCATTGAAACCCGGCGAAGCCGCCCTCGAATTTATTCATTTTAATTATTATACTCCAGACCTGACCGATAGTGTCATGTATGCTGCATTGCTCTTAAAACCCGGCATGGAGCACCCCTTGTTTATCCCGCTTTTCGAGGAAAAACAACTCAGAGCACTGTTCCCGACAAGTGAGGCAAGTTTGAACAGCGATCAGGTCAACGAACTGTACGGCATCGATCCCTCAGTTGGCAAAAATGCCCTGTACCAGCTCCTATGGGCGCCCCTTGAAACATATCTCAGCGGCCTGCGCAGGGTGTACTACTCCCCGGGCGGACTGCTGCACCGGCTTAACCTCGCCGCCCTGCCCTTCGATGCGCAAACCATTTTGTCAGACCGGTACGAACTGGTCGCGCTCGGCAGTACGCGCTACTTGGTGCTGGGCAATCAACGCAGCAACACAGACGACAATACTACGGCACTGATCTACGGCGACATCCAGTTCAACATGGACAGCACCGCCTATTTGCCTGCCACCGGCGCCCTTGGCAACCGCCGCGGCCTCTCCTTCAATATGCTGAATGCGCCTGATGACCCGGACGGGAGCGACGATTGGGAATACCTCAAGTGGTCGGCCCAAGAAGTTGAAAACGTACAAATGGCACTGAACAAGGCGGGTATGAACGCCGAAGTACGCAAAGGCTGGCAGGCAACAGAAGAATCCTTCAAACAAATCGGTCAGAACGGACCCTCTCCGCACATCCTGCACCTTTCCACGCACGGCTTCTTTTTCAACGACCCCAGGCTCGCGGACGCTACAAGGAAGCGCTGGAGGCTGAGCCTGTTTTCAAAATTTCCGAACACCCCATGATCCGCTCCGGCCTCATCCTGGCCGGCGCCAACCACGCCTGGAAAACCGGCACGGCCGCTCGGCAACCGCGAAGACGGCATCCTGACCGCCTACGAAATCAGCCAGATGGACCTGCGCAACACCGAATTAGTAGTGCTTTCCGCCTGCGAAACCGGCCTGGGCCACATAGAGGGCAATGAAGGGGTGTACGGCCTGCAACGGGCGTTTAAAATCGCCGGCGCCCGACACCTCGTCATGTCGCTGTGGCAGGTACCCGACTACCAGACCCAGGAACTGATGACGGTATTTTACCAAAAACTCCTGCTGGAAAAACGGACCGTCCGGCAGGCCATGCACGCGGCACAGGATGAGATGCGTCGGCGGCGCTACGAGCCGTATTTCTGGGCGGGATTTGTGGTGTTGGAATAATTTATTTTGTTTACCTGTTAAGATTCCTGTGCTTCGTGGTACTACCTTATCTCACGGCTAATGAACCACAAACCATAAGTAAGCAGGTGTGCAAAATCAGTTTTGATTAAATTCTTTGCAAATGCTTGATTATCATTTCAAATAATCAAGGGCGCACAAATTGTCGCCGATGACGGGGTGACTTGAAGTCACCCCGTCCATAGTTTCGGCGCTTTGCCAAGCGACAATTTGAAATACACCCGATAACTAATAACAGATAACTACAATCAATCCAGTATGAAGCTCTCTATACTCATCCTTACTTTTACCCTGACTTGCCTCCGGTTGACCGCACAAAACGACTCATGGCAGTATTTTGCCCCACCTTCGTCCATTCAAAGCCTGGCAGCCAAAGGAAACACCATTCTGGCAGGTACTATGGGCGACGGCATCGTTCGTTTTGATACCCTTTCTAACCGCAGTTTTTTCAATACTGGAAATTCCGCCATCCCCTCCGACAGTATCCTGCAACTCGCCATCGATGCGGCAGGACACTGGTGGATGCAGCACCCCGGCGGTATCAGTCGTTTCGACGGGGCGAACGCGCAAACCTGGAGCCTTGAGCAAACAGGACTGCCCGCCACCGCGGTCATCCGTGCCCTGAAAGCGGCGCCGGATAGCAGTGTGTACGCGGCTACCGACAACGGCGTGGCTATTTTCCGAAACGGCGCCTGGTCGGTGCTGAATATGTCCAATTCAGGCTTGCTGTCCAACAACATCTGGGATGTGGCTTTCGGGCCGGACGGAAAGATTTATTTTGCCACATTCGGGAGCGGTATTGTCGTGCAGGATGGGGCCGACTGGACGTCCTATACAACCGCCAATACCGGTATCAGCCTTTTAAACAACATCGTCTCCGTGGCGCTCACTACCGACGGGACCCTGTGGGCTTTTGGCGCTATGTCACCTTCGCTGTGCTTCGCCTTGCCAAATTCGAGGCTGGAACCTGGACCATCAGCAGGGCGTGTGGACGCATTACGACGAAGAAGATGATATCGGCTGCAGTTCCAGCGGAACAATAACACCTGCTGTGGACGGCGCCGGCCGTGTCTGGGTGGAGAATTATTGCCAGTTGTCCCGTTTCGACGGGCAGATCTGGAGCAAGCCGGGCACGGGTTTGCCGGGGCCTCCCCCGGGTAGCTTTTACGATGGTATAGCGGAGGGCGCCGACGGCAGCATGTGGTTTGGTACCGAATTCGGCGAATACATCGCGCGCCGGAAAGATGACGCGTGGGAGCAGTACTACCCCACGGATGTCGGCGCTTCCCAAAACGAAGTGTACAGCATACAGGCTGATACTGCCGGGCAGATATGGATTGGCTTAGACAACGCTGAAATACTGCGTTATGCCGAGGGCGACTGGACTTTTTTCGATACCTGCGCCGTTGTTTTTCCAATTATATTGTACTTACCAACTCGGCTGCGGCGCTCAATGGCGACCGGTGGTTTTCATTTCTTCGACCAGGATCCTGTAGGCCTGGCGCGTTATTCGACGCCGACGGGCAGTGGCAGTTCTTCTCGAATATAAATCACCTTTACCACCTTCTTTCTTATGTTCGAAAGATCCTCTTTGATACAAACGGGACGGCCTGGTTTTCCACCTCATTTAAGGGTATCATCCGCTACGATGGTATCGCCTGGGACACCATCACCCAGTATAACTCCGGATTGCCCGACAACCGGGTGTATTTCCTGGCCGAGGCGCCTGACGGCGCCATCTGGGCTTGTACGGAAAGCGGACTGGCTCGTTTCGACGGCCAAAACTGGACGACCCTAAACACCGGCAATTCCGGCCTGCCGTCCAATAAAACGCGGCGCATTGCTTTTGACAAGGCTGGCGGCATGTACGTGACCTACTGGCCGACGGTGCAGGGAGCGACAGGTGCGACCGTCGCCGAATTACGCAGCGGCGTATGGACGGAACTCATGCCGCCCGGCTGGGAAAATACCGTCAACGAAGCCGCCGACGCATTCATCGTGGATAGCCAAAACCGTCTGTGGTTTGCAGAATTCACCGGGCCTGGGGTGTATCGCTACGATCCAATGCTGGTGCACACGGAGAACCCGGCTGCGGAACCCGCTCAGTTCAGTGTGTTTCCCAATCCGGCGACGGAACAAGTCACGCTGAACATACAGGCTGCTTCAACAGCTTGGCCCGGCTGCGGGTGAGTAATGCACAGGGGCAACTGGTTTATACCACCGTTATTACGAATGCAGCCGACCAGACCGTGGATATGAGCCGCTGGCCAAGTGGTGTGTATTTATTTGCGGTGTTTCAGGGGGGCGAGGTTTCGACGGTGAAGGTGGTAAAGGAGTAATTATATACTGGACATTTTCGTGGAACGAAA
>JADJSY010000037.1 GCA_016711435.1 Lewinellaceae bacterium | reverse complement strand
TGCGATGTTTGAAATAGATAAATTTGATCTTTATTTTATTGGATTTCATAATTACATCATCCCCCCATCCTCGTGTTCGAGGTTGTGGCAATGAAAACAAATTTGCCTTTGAGGTTGAAAACGGACGATGATGCGTAATTTTTCGCCGAAAGGCCAGTACGGTATCTTTCCAACCATTTTCCCACGGTTGTACGGTGCCCCGGCCACCCGAACGGAAAGCACCTGAAATTGTCCGGCGTGGAGGTGCATCGCGTCTCCGTACCGGCTGAATTCGTATCAAATCCCAGATTTCGACTGTTCCGGCATCTTCACCACCTCGTCGCGGCGGTCGGCATCAAAGGTTTTGCCGTCAATTGAGTGCATCAACATGCCGTCCATGCCGCCGTGGCCGCCGTGCTGCATCATGTGTCCGATGTTGAACGAGCGCGTGGCTACCGACTGCGATTCGAGGATTTTTTCCACGGCATCAGCACAGCGGGCAGGTGGTATTATTAATTTCCTGTCGGGCGACTTTGAATTTCAGGATGTAAAACGCCTGTTGACCTTGCGTTCCGTACCTGCGAAGGGGTTGCTCTGCAAGTACAATTTCCGAGCCGACGGCATGACCATCGAAATCGAACAACACATCGGCGCGTTCACCGGGCGCAAGCAACACGGACGAAACCGCAACTGGCGCATCCAGCAAGCCCCCGTCCGAACCAATGAGATGGAACATGGCGCCGGTCGAAAGCGCGAAATTGTAAATACGGGCATTTGAGCCGTTCAGTAGTCTGAAACGGTAAGTACGCGTGGCAACTTCGAGCACCGGCCCTGCGGTTCCGTTCACCAGGATGGATTCGCCAAACATCCCGATGCTGCGGTCATCTGTATCGGGATTGTAAATCAGCCCGCCGTCGAGCCGTTTGTCCTGCACCACGAGCGGCACGTCGTATTCGCCGGAGGGCAGATACAAATTCTCTTCTTCCGGCGAGGTGACCAAGAAAAACCCTGCCAAACCGCGCCATGCCTGGCTCGCTGTGGCCATGTCCGGGTGTGGGTGATACCAATAGGTACCGGGGCGGTTTTTCACCTGGAAGTTGTATTGAAACGAGCCTCCGGGAGCGGTCACATCGGTCGGGTAGCCGTCCTGCTCGGCAGGTACTTCCAGCCCGTGCCAGTGAATATTGGTCGCTTCGCTCAAATTGTTTGCAATGCCAGATTGAACCCTTCGCCCTGTCGTATCCGAATGGTTGGCCCCAGAATAGCCTCGCCGCCATACCCAAAGCATTCATCGAGAAATATTTGCTCTGAGTTAGGCGGCGCCGAATTTTGCCTCGAAAGAAGCGTGCACACCGTCCAAAGTAGCGGGTATCGCCAAAGGGGTTGACAAAGTTTTCTCTCCACTTTGCGGGCTTTTGCATTCTCGCTGCTCTCCATTTTATGACAATGCGCGCATGAGAACACAGTCAAAGCGACCAACACCAATAGTTCCGGTACCTTCATGAATAGTTTCATTTTGAAAAACAGCGCTGTTTAACCGGTTTCCCCAGATAAGCGCAATTAAAACAATAAGTGCGGCTTGGTGTGGAGAAAGGTTGCACGCGCGCCTTAAAAATTAACGCATCGCTCAGAAAGACTCTTTCGGCATAAAAAATGCCCGCCCGGAATCCGCAAACCGGTTCGGGTGGGCATTCGTTTTAGAATGGTAGCCCGCCGGCTGCTTTTATTTACCTTCCTTAGGCTTAAGTTGAATCGTAGCAATCGCCGGAGCAACTTTCCGCCTTCGCTGAAATTCTAATCCCAGCAGGTGCGCGGCCGTCTGTGCAAATTGCTTTTGCCACAATTGCCCGGGTGTACGTACCTCCCCCAGTACAGGGACATCGGGACCCATGGCGCCCAACCAGATTTGCTCGGAGCCGGACAGATGCCGGTTATGTTCCATCCAGCGCCGAATTGTTTTCCCGCCTCGTCCATGATCCGTAGTCACAATTAGCGTACTTTTTCCGCAGTACATGGAGTCTTGTTGGAGGTAGGTCCACAATTCACCCAAATACTGGTCAAACTGATGGGCTGCACCCAGATAAGCCGGGTAATTACCGGCATGGCCGAGTAGGTCAGTTGCATTCAGGCCGATATAAATCACATGGGGGCGCTGCTCGTAGATATAAGCCATAGCCGCTGACCAAGTGAAAGGATCATCGAATTTGCCAGGCGGTAAATGCCGGTTGTGAGGCCTAGGACGACGATTTTCTTTTCCGCTGTTTACGGGAATGCCGGCGCGGCGGGCGTTTAATATATATGGAAAGGCATCCCAACTGGTAAAGGCAGCCACTTTGTCCCGCAAATGCGGTTGCTGCTGAAAAAACTCCAGCAGGTTTTTATTGGGGTTATGAATCTTTCGGTTAGAGAAAATCCGCCAGTTATCTGGCCGCCCGGTGAACATTTCATTATAACCTGGATAAGAGAAAGCCCACCGGTTGGCCACATCCATGTTATTACCATAATCTCGGTTGCCATAAATTTGGCCCTGGTCGGCGAAAGCCAACCATAAGAAAGGTAGTAGCGCTTTACGACGCGCGTCGGGCGTTCCAGCCCAAAAGCGGACGGCGGCATCCAATGTATCCAGTGCACGTGATGCCGGGTCGAACAATAAAGCGCTGTCCGCTCCGCTAAATAATTCCTGCCAACGAAGACCATCAGTAGTAACCATGAATAAGTAACGCGTGGCTGGTTCCGCTTCCGGAGCAGTTGAATATTTGCCAGACTCTCTTTCTGCCGCGACCGCTGGTATATTTTCACCATTCAAAGAACGTGGCGACCACCATGTGATAAGGATAAACGACAGGCTGCTTAGCAGCAGCAAGTGAAATATATTTTTCATGCCTGTAAAATCCCAACCTTATTTTAAAATCACTTTTTGTATGCCCAGCACCCCGGTTTCCACTCTTATCGTTAGGAAATAAATGCCCGCAGGGACCTGCATTGTTTCTATAGTAAAAGTCTGGTGACCAGTTGTTTGCTGATTAATTACCTTGGATCGAACTGGTTTTCCACCCACGTCCGATAATTCAAAACGCACCTTACCCGCCCGGGTCAACTCCATTTCAATGGTCAGCCCATTGCTGGCCGGCGTCGGATTTGGGAATACTCGAAAGCTGCTGGTCATGGCTGGCTCGCCGACTGCGCTCGTCTCTGCGGGTCCCGGCAAAATGCGCACAATACGCGCCACCGACGGAATATCGTCCACCAAAGCCCAAAGCAGGTACCAGCCTGGCAAGGCCCGCAGTGAATCGTCGGGAATGGTGGCCTCGATGGATTGGCCCTGTTGCGTAAAATCCAGGTCGAGAAAGCGGTTTTCCCCGCAGTTCATCATGTGCGTGACGGCCTGAGTGCTTTGCAGCACCACGGCTGTTGGTGCGTTTGTTCGCCCTGCCTCAAACCGGATCATTTCGCCACGCTGGTAGTCTGTTTTTTCAAGATTTAAAATTTGCGGACGCACTCCCCGGAATAAGTAAGGCGGTTTAAATGCATCAATGATACTAACCGGCGGCTCATTGCCGGGTGAGCCTTCGCCTCCTGCGACGATCACCCGCCCATCAGGCACTAAGATGGCTAATGCGTGATACTCCCGTTTGCGCGGCATGGCCGCGAGCCGCCGCCAGGTATCGGTATAGGGGTCGTATTGGTCGGCCAAGTCCATGTAGCCCCATTGGTTCACGGGCGCAGGGTTGGTGGGGTCCTCTTTGGCCCCGGCGAGCACGAGGATACGGCGGTCAGGAGTCAGCACCGTTTCGGAGCGCGAACGGAGCGGCGCGAAATCGGCTCCCAAAGTCCATGTGTCGGCGATGGGGTCGTAACGCTCCACAAGATTGCCGCCGCTGCCCGCCGGAAAGGGTTTGAAGCCTATGGCAATCACCTCGCCTTCCGGCAAATGCACGAGCTCGTGGTCGACGTGGTCGCCATTGGACATCCGGTTACCCTGCACAAAATCAGCAGCCAAATCCCATTGCTCGGTTACGGGGTCGAAGAGTTGCGGCGGGCGAAAAGTCATCAGCGCTTTGCCGCTATAAAGCGTGAGAATGGGCGACTGCTCGTTGCGAATGGCAATGGTATCGACCCATTCAGTTTGGCCGGTGAGCGGATCGTAAAGTTCGGTCGTATTTACGCGGACAGGATTGTTCAGCCCGCCACCACCGGTGATGAGCAGTCTCCCGTCAGCCAATTGGATCATAGAAGGATACCAGCGGTAATCGAGCATGAGCGGTAATATCTGCCAGGTCTTTGTAAAAACGTTGTACTGTTTCATTTTACGAGTACCAGGGCCGTACACTTCCTGGTCGGTGCCACCTGCCATGATGATATTGCCGTTCCAAAGCAGTTTTGGCGCCACGCAGCCCTGCACTTCCAAGGCGCCCGGCACGGCCAGCGTATCATCGGCAACAGGGTCAAAAGCAAAGGGGTCTTTGGTGTTGTGACAGTAGTAGATGTTGCCGTCAGGCATCAATACTCCAAGGTCGGTACCGCCGAGCGGTTCGGGCGAATTCATGATGACATTCCACTCGCCCTGTTCTGTTTCTGGTTCAAGTTGCGCATCGTGGACGATTGTGCCGAGGATACCCGTCGTGGCATTTTGAAAATACGCGAAGTCGGGTTTGGCTACGCCGAAGAACAAAGGCCCGCCGCCGGGCAGGTTTTCAAACAAATATTGCCCGGCAGCATCCGTACGCGTTTCCCAAAACCAAGATGTATCCGCGTTGAACAGTGTGACACGAGCGCCCGCCACGGGCGCGCTGTCGGGATCGGTGACCGTGCCAGTGAGGGTTTGGGCGGGAAGTTTTGAGGACAGGACAATTACTGCGAACAGCGGGAGTAGGTTGTAAAATTTCATTTTCTGATTATTTTTTGAAACATTGGCGAAGTAACTATAAACAATGCAAAACCCGAACAAATGGTCAACAGCCCCAGCACCGAAAATGCCCGCAACAGCCAATTGCCGATGTGGTCGCGGCTTTCGTAGTCCATCACGTGCAGCATCCAGAGCCAGTCGAACCACCGCCATTTTTCGTTGCGGAATTTTTCCACCGTGCCCAATTCGGCAGCGACATACACAACGGTTTTGGAAGGGTGTTCAAAAGTTAAGGCCCAGGCTGGCAACGCATTTTCCCGGTACTCGTGTCCGGGAGGGGTTTCATCGAGGTACACCGCCGAAAGCAATGTCGGTGTGCCGTTGAATTGTCGGGCCGCGACTTCCACTGCTTCTTCTTTCGACAAGGCCTGGCGCAGGGCGCCGGTTTTGGCATCAGCCAGCCGCACTTTTCGCGGATGCCGGTGGCGGGCATTTTTTTCAAAAAAAACCACCTGCCAGCACACCGCGTCCAGCACTGGGACCAAGCGTAGGCTGAGGATGCTGTCGGGGCTTTCGCCCGCTGCCCGCAAGTTCTGCACGATCACCGAGGGCGATACCCAGTTTGCCGTATCCGGCACAAGCAGCGGCGCCGGTCGGCGCTGGTAGTCGCCGTGTATCTCGTCCATGTCCGACCAACTGAAATACAGCCCCCCGACCGTCCAGAGCAAAAATTGAATCCCGATGGTCACGCCCATGTAGCGGTGCAATCGGCGGAGGTAGTATTGGCGGGTATGGTGCATGAAAAGAACATGTTTATAGTTTCACAAAAGAAGCCTGGTCGATTGCCGCCCCGCCCTCATCACGCAAAAGCAACTGGTTTCGCCCGGCGCGCCGGTGTGCCCGCCTACCAAAGGTGAGTCGCAAGGGCCGGGTGAAGGAGGGGAGAAGTTCGCCAGTGCAAGAAGGGCCGCGGCGAATATTGGAACGAGTAGCGGTTTAATTGTCATGGCTTCTTCGCTATTTTGTGCATGATATGGTGGCTGTCGCCGAACTTGCAGAGCGCGTCGCAGTGCGTCCGCAAATCGGAAAACAAGATTCAAAATTTGACCTTCACAGCCATCCGAATTTTCAAAGTCTCCCAAGCTATTGAAATACCGCCGTCGGGAGCATCACCCATCGGTTGCTCCACAAAGTATTGCAATCGTTCCGTGTGCGGATTGTGTTCAGGTTTGACCTCTGTGCGCACCACGTCGTCTTTCAGGTCGTACTTGTCGGCAAGGTGCTGCTCCCAATTTTTATTCAAAATTAGTGTCCAGGTTTCCTTTCCGGGAATAGTAAAAAAGGCATACTTGCCCGCTGGAATCACTGTGCCGGCCACTTCCACGGCTCCGTCGAACTCGACGGAGGTGGCATTGTTCGCGCCCGTGACCCACACTTTTTCAAACGGCACCAATTCGCCCCAAATCGCCCGCCTGCGCACTTTGGGGGAGGAATATTGAATGGTCACGGTTACAGCCCCAATTTTTCCGACGGTCATCGCTTTTATGCTTTTAGGAGTGGTGTCGTTCTCGACTGCATTCGGGTTCGTATGAACTACCGCTTGGCTGGAGTTGGCCGGTATTTTTATCAAAAAATTCCCTTTCGGCCCAACCCCGTGAATGTGTACCAACTGCGCCCCATGATGCCCCGAAATGCCAACTGCAACAGCCGCACCGGTCAGGGCCAGGGCAGTCAGCAGCACCAAAAAGAGCCGCTGCCGAAAATACAGCTCCACTCCTTTCAGCACTGCCCCCGCGCCACCCAGATACACCGACCAGCGCGCATACCACTGGTGCTCGTCATAAATCAATTGGGTAGCCGCGCTCACCATTTCCCGTTCGATTTGCGGATGTCGCCAAGCGGCGGCGAAATAGGCTGATGCGTAGCCCAGCACCGCAAAAACCAGTATGGTATAGTGAAAGCCTTTGTTTTTCACCCCAAAACTGACCAATTGCATCAACACCGCCAGTACCAGCAGCACAATGGGAAAGTGAACAATCATCGGGTGATAATTCGGAAACTGTTCCATGTCCATTATTTCACTTTAATCAGCGGAAGGGTCACTACCTGTCCGGCTGATTCGATTTTGAAAAAATAAGCCCTGCCGGAAGCCCTGCCAGGTCGAGGGTCTTGCCGGGATCGGGGCCATAATCGCGGAGCAATCTGCCCAGCGTGTCAAATACTCGAATGTGAATCGGTTCATTCCAACCGGCTTCTGTCTGCACCCGCACAAGTTCAAATGCGGGATTTGGAAAAATCCGAACAGGGAAAGCGGCTCGTTCCGGCTCAATTGTGCCCGTCACCAGACCGCCATCGATTTGAATATCATCCAGGTACAGCCGGTTACCGCCATCCGTTACGTTGACAAACCGGATTTTCACATATTCCTCTGTTCTGTATTGAAACAGGTTGACAGTTGCTTTTCTCCATTGTGCGGCTGTCGGGATAAAAGGAGTGGTTTGAGTAGGGCCGGTCACAAGCGCATTACCCGATTTGGTCAGGATGTTGGTATAGTTTACGCCACAGTCTTTGGAAATCTGTACGATCAATTCATCCGAATAATTCGGGTCGGATCGCGCATAAGCCCACCAGAAAATGAGCGACAACGCCGAATCGGGGTTGGATGTGCTCAGATTTAGAAAAGGTAGCACGATTTCGTCGCGGGTTCCGTAGTTGACGTTCACCAAATTGTCGATACGGGCAGCGTACGGCGGCGAGTGTGCCGCAAGCGAATCTAACTCCCAATGAATGCCCAGGTCTGGATTGTATATCTCCGCACCTGTCGGTGGAAAAACCCCATCGTCGAAATTAGCCGAAAACGGCAAGGACTGGCCAATGCCTGGTTCCGTAACCTGGACGTAATTTTCTAAAAAAAGCGTATCGCTGCCGTTGGCATTCGTAGCGATCAGAGTGACTGAAAATGTGCCTAACGTGTCGTAAGTTATAGTAGGATTTTGAAGTGTGGAAGTAGCAGGCATACCGCCGGGAAACAACCACTGCCAGGAGGTAGCGCTATTAAGTGAACGATCTATAAAATAAACTATTCCTTCCAGACAAACCTGCGGTGTCAATGTAACGAAATCCGCTACAACAAGGCAAACAGGTGGCTCCATATAGGCGCTGTCGCATCCGGTGACGACTACATTATCAGGTGTCCAGATATGAGTACGAACTGTATCGAGTGTTGCCGTAATCCGATCCTTTTGCCCTTGCGTAAATATGCTTTTGCAATCATCGGGCGTATAATCCATGTAGTTGCGCACCTGATCGGGCAGATTTGGATTATCATTTCCACATGAATTGACGTTAAGGTTGCATGTAAAATTAGGATTGGCTGCGGGTGGCGTATCGCAAACGTAGTCGCCATCCGAACAGGTATCCTGACCACAGCCGCCATTAAACGTGTGGTATAACCCCAACCAATGACCTATTTCGTGTGTTGCCGTCCGGCCTCCGGCTGCTGCTGCTGTTCCGCTATCGCCAAACAGATTATGCCGTACTACGAGACCGTCTTCTTCAGGTGGAGCATAAGGGAACGAAGAATAACCGCCCACGCCGTTGCTGATGGTTTTTACGACATAAATATTCAAATAGCGGGTGTTATCCCAAAACGAAAGGTTTTTCAGGGACGCTCTATCTACAGGCTGGTGCGTAGTCAGGGGTGTTTTCAAACGTACGATCCCGTCTGTACAGCGCCCTTGCGGATCTGTATTTGCCAGACAGAACCGGACACGGGTATCTACGCCCGCACCATCACCCGGTGTACCGGGTAGTTTGCCGAAGTCTTCGTTTAGAATTTCAATTTGCCGTTCGATTTGGGCTTTACTGATGTTTTCAGAACCACCATTGTGAATGACGTGTACAACTACCGGGATAAGCCTGATGTCGTCGCTGTTTTCAGTAGCATTCGATGATTTTAATTGAGCGACAGCCGCACTGATTCGCGCTTCAGCCGCTCGCAACGTAGCCGGTGGATTCAAAGCATCAAAAAGGCAAGGCTGCTCAGTTGCAGGGTTTTGAGCAAACAAGCCACTTTGCGTAAAAACCAGGAATGATAACAAGAGGCGTTTCATAAAAAGAAATGCGTGTAACATGGTCAAGGAAATATCTTTTTCTAATAACTCTTGTTTGCATTTAGAACGGTTACTGCCGGCGCGACAACAGCACACGTTCAGTACGGCTGCCTTTTTGATCGGCTACCTGCACAAGATAGTATCCGTCCGCCTGGCCGGACAAATCAACGTGAACCGGTGCGTAGGAAGAAAATGGTTGGTCTAATACCAACTGGCCTAAAGTATTCATCACACGCAAACGGTAGTTTGTACTATTCTGCCTGCTTGCCAACCGTACTTCAAAATCTGCGTTCGTTGGATTGGGGGATACCGAAAATATCGGCGTATTGTCCGGTTCATTGGCAGCCACAAGGAATGGTGTGTAATCTAATTGATACACCTTGTTTTGGGTGGTGTTCACGTACCAGATTTTTCCATCAGGACCTATTTCTATTCCCATGATACCCGCAGGGCCGGTATCGAATCGGCCTAATTCCAGACCTTCTTCGCTTGTCCGGTCATAGAATATAATTTCTCCTGTACCGTAATCCGAAACTAACAGGTAATTACCAATAACGGCAATTCCGCTTGGTTTGTCGAGGCTATCAATATAAACCGACCAGTCTGCTCCTGTTATGGCTTTGTATTCATGTAAAGGCTCGGCATAAGGTGTCAGATCACTGGTCGGAGTGCCGGAATGAATATCTAAACGAAGCACCCGCTTGTTTCCATTGTCTACAATATAGAGCAGGCCATTTTCTCGGTCGAGCGCCAGGTGGTTAGCAATATGATCGTCTATTCTGTTTACTGGTATTTCTGTATAGCGGTGTACGATGCCGTCGGAGTGATCGTCATTGCCAGGGCCATGATCTTCGTCAAAATCGTAACGTACGATGTTTTCATTATAGCCGTCGTTTACCCAAAACACATTTTCTTCTTCCCATTCAACACCCATGCTGAATGGGCTTTGGTGCAACATATCAAGATGGCTGCCATTGCCGCCCGAAGGTTCGGCATACACCGACCAATCGCTACTCCAAAGTGCCGGACCTGTAAAATGTGAAGCACCATTTTGATGATTAGCATCGAGCACTCCGGGGGAAGTGGCAAAATTTCCGTTGTAACTGAATGCGATACTTGTTGGAAGAGACATGAAATGCCAGGAGTTCTGATCTTTTTTCAACTGTGCATCCTGTGTTGGTAATCCTGCATCGAAATAAGTGACCGTACTACCACCACTTGCCTCGGTTTTTTTATTGACTACCCATAGATTGGGAGCAGGTGTAGGTGCAAAAGCCAGGTCGCGAGGTTTATCCAGGCCGTCTGCGGCAACACCGATGGTTTTGATCAGGACGGAATCCGTCAGGTAATGGTCAATCAAGATTGGTTTGTCCCCTCTGAAATAAACTGCTTTGCTGAGGGTGTCATTGGATGTATTCAGGTCCGGATTACTATTGACGTTACTCAACCACACCCGAAGGTTGTAAAATCCGGTATCTGTAGGCGTCCACAAATTAGAAAGACTGAAATGTGCGGAAATGAAAGGTTGGATATTCAAATTTGTAAGCGTCTCGGTCAATGGAGCCGCCCCATTTATGGAGTACGCCAGATCGATAGTATTAATTGTTGAAGCGCCCATATTGAAAATCTGTCCGTGTACAGCAGTGGGTTTCAGGTCATTGAAACCGTAGGTGCTGATTTTGGATAGAGCGGCATTATAAGCAAGCGGCAACGTGACCGTAAAATTATACTCACCGCCATTGCCTGTGCTTTTGAATTGATGGACAGGGTATTCGCCAATCATGATAGTGAATTTTGTGCCACCGTCACCGTAGTTGTCCACATGATAGAATATATAGGAAGAATCAGTTTTCAAGCACCATGGACCAACATTTAAAATCGCGTTATCGCTGTATCCGTAAGCAGTTGTCGCGTCCTGTTGACCGCCCCCGTTACAACCCACTTGATTGGTATTGCCGCCAGTAGCCACTGGGAGTTGATTGCAAGAATTGCCATTAGGTACCAGCGACCAAAACGTTTCATAACCGTAATCATCCGTTTCAATGATCAAACGAACTTCTATCTCGTCAGACTGGCATTGGGCATTTAAGATTTGAAATACTGATTGAAATAATAGTATGGCTAACAGGACTACGCGTGGTAATATCTTCATAAGAATAAAAATTGGAAAGTGAAGGGAGTGTGAAATTCTCTATGATCTAAGATTACTCAGGCTTTTGATATGCCGGATTCTCCAAAAAGGTCTGGTCCGTCAATGTTTTCAAAAACGCTATCAAATCGGCTTTATCCTGAACGGTCAATTGAAGGCCGCCTGGCTGGATGTTATATTGTAAAAGTTCGTCCATGGTAGCCGACTGTTTTACGCCAGTATTATAATGGTCAATGACAGATTCCAACGTAGCAAAACGTCCGTCATGCATATAGGGCGCTGTGAGCGCTACGTTGCGCAGGCTGGGCACCTTGAATTTGGCTTGATCCAGTGGATCTTGCGTTACTTTCCAGCGGCCTTCATCGGTTTGTTCGGCATCGGCATCGAGGCCGTTATTCATAAATTCGTCGTTCGTAAAATTGAATCCCGCATGGCAGTGAAAACACTCCGCCCCGCGTTCCGTACCGAAGGGATCAAATTCCGTGAAAAATAACATCCGTCCCCGTTCTTCGCTATCGCTCAACGTTGCCTGTCCGTTTTTCCATTTGTCGTATTTGGCGTCATTAGATACAAGCGTTAGCATGAACTGTTCCAAGGCGAGTCCCACCCGCTCGGAAGTGACGGAAGCGTCGCCGAAAGCACGGACGAATTGATCGGTATATTTCTTATTTGCCGAAAGTTTGGCTATCACATTGGACAATGATTCGTTCATTTCGAGCGGATCCTGAATCGGTTTAAGTGCTTGGTCGCGCACATTCGGTGCCCGACCGTCCCAGAATAGTCCGTTGTGATGCCAGGCCAGGTTCATTATGGCCATCGCCTGGCGCTTGCCCGGCAACCCTTCCACCCCGATGCTGAATTGGCGAATGTCTGAAAAAGCATCTGGCTGTTTGTGGCAATCAGCGCAGGTTTGCGAGCCGTCTTTTGAAAGCAGCGGTTCATAAAACAACATCCGGCCGAGTTGTACGGTAGATACTGTCAGTTTGTTGTCATCAGGCAAGTCCGGCGCAGGAAAGTAACCTACGTGAAGGGTGTAAGGTGTAGGGTCATAGGTAGCGGGTGGCTCGACGGGATCTTTAGAATCACAGGCAGCCATCAGGAAAACTATAAATAACAGGAGAGTCAGTTTTTCATTTCAGAACAATCAATTTTGACGAAACTTTGGATTCCTAACGAATGCTTGATCCGTCAGGCTATTTAGAAACGCTACCAAATCAGCCTTTTCGCCGGCCGTTAAACCCAACGGCCGGATGAGTGCGTTTTTATTCGGATGCGGATATCCACCTGCATTATAATGTTCCACCACTGCCTCTAAAGTTGTAAGAGATCCGTCGTGCATATAAGGCGAAGTAAGTGATATGTTCCTCAAGGTTGGCACCTTAAAACGCGCGCGGTCGCTCTCCAATTCAGTGAGCCGAAAGCGGCCGGGATCGGGATAATCTGCATAAAGGCCGTTGTTTTCAAAAGTATAATTTGTGAAGTTGAACCCTGTGTGGCATTGGGAACAATCGGTTTTTTCGGAAAAAAACAGGTTCAAACCGCGTTTTTCAACCGTCGTAAGCACCTCATTTTTTCCTTGAAAATGATACAGATCATAAGGACTTTGTCCGCTGACCAGAGTCCGCTCGAAGCAGGCTATTGAGCGTGTTATGACAAAGGCGTCCGGATCTCGGTCGTATGCTTCGCGGCTCATACGCACGTAGGCGGTATCGTGCAGCAACCGTTCCACAATTAGCAAAATATTAAAATCAAATTCGTTGTGTTCTTGGATAGGTACAAGAATTTGCATTTCAAGGGTCGGAACGCCGCCTTCACGAGTGAAGTAGGGATGGTAGCCAATATTGGCCAGCGTTGGGGCATTCCGTGTTCCGGGCCGGTTGGCAATACCGGGACTGAATGCAACCGTATCACTAAATGCTCTGGCAGCATGGTGGCACGATGCACATGATCGGGTGCCGTCGCTTGACATGATCGGGTCGTAAAACAATTTCTTCCCCAACATCCAACGGGCAGGAGTAAGTCCGTTCCCATCCGGGAAAACCGGAGTAGGGAAGCCCGGCGGCACTGCCAATAACGGCTCCGGTTCCACAGGGGTTACCTCCGGCATGTCTTTTCGACAGGCAGTAACGATAATCGCAAGGAATACTACGATATAACAGACTCGTTTCATTGGAAAGGGGCGTACAGTGGAAACGCAAATCTCCATTGTACGCCCCTTGCTCTAAATTTTCTATTGTGTAAGAATTAATTTTTCGATAGCCACTACACGTTCGTTTTGCCACAAATAAACGAAGTATATGCCTGCTTTCAGGTTTTGATTGAACGCAAAAGATTGACTACCCGAAGCAATTGGCTGACTCAACACAACCCGTCCGGTCAACTCAGTCAATGAAATCCGGTAAGAGAAACCTGCCGGTAAAGTCATTAAAGCAGAAGCCTTACCCGATAAGGCCGGATTAGGGATTACGTTAAAAGTACCTTCAAACGCCGGATCAAGTGTGGAAGATGTTTCAGCGCTAAAAACGACGTTCTTCATGTTATTCATCAGTGTCACCGCTTTGCCTGAAGAGCCATGTACAATCAGGCCGGTAGAAACATTGATGCTGTTTAACACCTGTGAGTAGTCAGCCACTACGTGAATAGTTTTATCGCCGTTCTGATGTGTTTCAGCCGTAGTGGGTAGGGTAAGTGTTTTATAATTCGCATCGCCCAGGGCATGTATCTCAAAATCGTTTGCGAAATTTGTTCCCGCTTTGCCCTCAATGGCTACGAAACGATAACCCGCTGACCAACCCCATTGCATGGCCGGGTTTTGGGGAGCCAGCGGGTGATTGGCTGGATACGAAGCCGGGTCGAGGTGGTTATAGGCTTGATCTACGCCTACTGAAAATATGATGCTTTCCACATTGGTAATATTCGGATATGAGCCGAGATCGTACATACTGTCTACGGCAGGGCGAACCAACAAGAACAGGTCAGTTATGGGTGTTTCCTGACCGCCATCGTGTACCACTTTGATCTTGGAAATGTAGTATTCTAAACGGGTGATTTTGTAATCATAAGAGCCGGCAGAAACGGGTGTATTCAGCGCGAACGACGCAGTACCAAGGCGCGGCGAAATATGCAATTCCAGATTATTCTGTGCCTGTGCAGCCCACAAGGAATGAAAAATGAGAAGGCAGGAAAGTAGTAGTTTGTTCATAAACAGTTGATTGTGTGTGAAATAGTTTGATGAAAGCGGATAATTAAAATTTCAGGTTTAGCCCTGTACTGAGCGATAAACCAAGTTGATTTTTCTGTCCAAAGAGCATAGGAGATGCCTGTAAACTCCAATTCCGCCCTAAAGAGTAATCGACTCCGGCACTTACCAGCCATGAGAATGAAACGCTCCCGCGTTCCTGGCTGGTTAGCGTCGGCATATGATTGGCTTCAAAGCACAAATCCTCACACATCTCCGAAAAATGATCTACCTGTATAGATATGTTGCCCGGAACATTCAGTGTTCCACCGCCTTCCATAAAACCCTGCCAGCGGCCACGACCAAATGTGCGCCGCAATGCCAGCGGAAGCATCCAGTCCGTTCGCTGGCGCGAAGTACGCATGGTTAATAAAAATGGTTCGTCAGCAGACATTGCAGACATGCTGTCCACTTGCGCGATGCGTACTGTCAGGTTAGATTCATTTCCGCTGGAATGCAGGCCGTATTGAAATTCATAAACTTTTGAACCGGTGTCATAAGGATTAAGGCAAACGCCGTCCATAAGGCGTAATTCGGCAGTATGGGATGAAATCTGCTGAGTTGTCCGTCGCCATAGACCGGAACTGATTTGCCAGTTCGGACGAACTGCAAAACGCACGGACAACCCAGCCTGCCAACCGGTGGCGGGGCCTTCACTATGTTCGGCAAAAACCAATTGATTCGTGTGGCCGGGTGCTCCCGTTACCGGTTGCTGCCATTGCCATACCGGACCGGCAATGGCATTGATTTGCCAGTTTCGTGCCCGAACAGGTTGAATCCTTGGTACCTGCGTAAAAAATTCTAATTCAGTCTTTTTCCTACAGTCCAATAAAGAAGGTTTCAAATATGGCAGCGATACAACGGTCGGGAGGGTCAGAGGAATAGTGGCAGGTTGGTTCGCTATTGATCGGAATTTTTCAGAAATTACTTGAACTGATAGAATTTCGGCATCATGCATTCGGCTTGGCTTCAAAGGATTTGTACCTTTCTCCTTCACAGATTCTGGTTCATTTGATGCAGGCAAATTAGTCAGAGTTACAGCCGACGTTTCAACGGTGGCAGTGGTATTTTGAGACTGCTCATAGTTTATGGACGACTTAA
This sequence comes from Lewinellaceae bacterium, assembly GCA_016711435.1. Taxonomy (GTDB): domain Bacteria; phylum Bacteroidota; class Bacteroidia; order Chitinophagales; family Saprospiraceae; genus M3007. The sequence continues at coordinate 9,368 of JADJSY010000037.1, read as the reverse complement.
TAGTCGTAGTACTCAAGGCAATCGGCTGCTCGCTATTGTAACTGTAGGTCATACCCGTCAACAGGCCTACGGTTATACCTCCAGTTAGCCACCACCAGAAAAATATCAAACGACGGCGACGACGTGGTAACCGTGCTTCGATACCTGTCCAAAGCAGGTCAGGCGCTTCCGGAGCAAAATCACGCAATTCGGAACGAAGATATTGCTCCAGTTCGTCATGTTCATTAAGTGGCGGTTGTGTCATAACATTAGCAGTGTTTTATCTACGAGTCCGCGCAAAAATGCTTTGGCCCGGTTAAGTTGTGATTTGGATGTGCTGACAGTAATACCCAATTCCGTGCAATTTCCTCGTGGCTTCGTTCTTCAATCACATAGAGGTTCAGCACAGCCCGAAATCCTGGCGGCAGTTTTTGCAGCAATGCGACCAAACGGCCGGGTTCGTCTGAATCCGGATTGCTAAAAGCCTGGTCTGCAACTGATAACACTTGTTCCAATTCTGTTTCATTCAACATTTCCGTTTTGGTGCGTTGCTTTTGCACATGCGCAATAGCAGTACGCAATACGATGCGCCTTACCCATCCTTCCAAACTTCCTTCACCTCGGTACCGGCCTATGTCACGGAATACCTGTACAAACGATTCTTGCAACAAATCTTCCGCCTCTTGCCGGGAAGTTGTGAATCGCTGGCATACGCCGAACATACGGTTTTTGAATTGCCCCCATAAAGCATACTGCGCCTGACGATTGCCCGCATGGCAGGCCTTCGCCAGCGCGAACCCTTCCGGGTCGGGCAGCAAATGGGTTTGTTTCATATGCATGTGTTAAAAGCCTAAGTGCAGACCTGCAACGAAAAAGGTTGCATGAAGGAAAACTTTTTTCGGCGGCTTCTCTCCAAAATTGCCCCCTTATCTTTGCCCTGTGAAAATTTTACTGATCGAAGATGAACCTGGGTTAGCAGCCTCCATTCAGGATTTTTCTTCAGGCCGAAGTGGTGCCTGGTCGAATACGCTTACCACCCCGTCTGCCACAATTCCACCGCCGCCAAATACATTTCCTTTTCAGCAGCAGCGCTTTATCAGCCAGGGCATAGAATTGCAATGCATCCAGGTAGTATTCCGTAGCTGAAATCTGACCGGCACGCAGTGCTTTTTCCAATAAAGGAAGGTTATTGGTCGAAGCCAGCAACGCCTGATAATCGGAAAGCGTTTGCCGCAAACCGCTGTATCGTTCGTATGCCTGTTTGACCTGGTAGTAGTGTTCGTTTCTGTGGGCTTCAATTTCTCCTTGCACAGCCAGCGCTTCTAACTGCCGTTGCTGCACGGTGTTTTTCTTCTCCCACAACGGGACGGACATTCCAACGTGCAGACCGTGGAAGCGCTGACCCAATATGCCCTGATAATGATAGCCCGCTTCCAGACGCGGGAACAATAGTGCCTTTGCTATGCTCACTTCCTGCATAGCCATACGTTCTTCCGCTTGTATCGCTTTCAGGGTAGGGTCTATGCTTTCCAGCCAGGTTTCCAATGAATCGAATGCAGGCAACGAGGGCAGCATAGGGTACAGGGTATCGGCATAGGCTACGGCACGACCGCCGGATAGCATAGCCAATTGTTCCCGATACTGTGAACGGCGGCTTTCCAGTAGTTGCCGTTCGTTCTGCAAAGCCAGCCATTGCAGTTTGGCTTTGTTGGCATCCAGAATATTGCCTTCCCCTTCATTCATTTTTCGCTCCAGCATCCGGTACACCTGTTCTGCCTGTGCGGTACGACGCTCCCATTCCGCATTCATTTTATTGGCATAGGTAAGTTCTACCAGCGTGCGCCGGGCTTCCAGCAGCACTTCCTGGCGATGCGACGCGACAGCATACATGCTGCCTGATTCAGCCATTCCGGCCAATGCTCGTTTTTTGGAATAGACACTTGGAAAATCGAAGGACTGAACTGCCAGGAAATCGGTCTGGTTGCCACCGGTACGCGGAAAGCCTATCAGGTAATCAAATGACAGGGTCGGATCGTAAGGCGTTATTCCTGTGCGATACGCGGATACGCGGGCGTCTTGCGCCTTTTGGCGTGCCCGTACATCTGGATTATTAGCAGCAATATCTGTCAGAATATTCTGGAAAGGCGTTTGAGCGCTGACCCGGTACGTCAGGATGAGCGTCAACGCAAAAAGCAAAGCCTGTTTCATGTGCGGGCGTTTTTTCGGTTAATTAATAAGTACACAATAGGTACAATGAATAGGTTGAGCAGCGTCGAACTGAGCAGTCCGCCAAGTATGACCTTTGCCATAGGGCTTTGAATCTCATTGCCGGGGAGGTCGCCACCGAGTGCCAGCGGAACGAGAGCGAGACCAGCCGTTAATGCCGTCATTAAAATAGGGCTTAGCCTATCCTTTGAGCCTCGTTGTACCGCCTCGTTTAAGGGTAGCCCCTCTACCGTTTGCAGGTGTTCATAGTGCGAGACCAGCAGAATACCGTTTCGGGTAGCGATACCGAACAGAGTAATGAAACCGATAATAGCGGGAATACTGATAATGCCGGACGTCAGCGAAATACTCATGACGCCGCCGATCAGCGCCAACGGCAGATTGAGCAGGATCACCGTAGCGAGCGGTACGCTGCCAAATTCGGTATACAGCAACAGGAAAACAATCATTAAGGACAACAGTGACGCCATGAGCAAGGTGCGCGACGCTTCGGCTTCCGATTCAAACTGTCCGCCATATTCTATCCGGTAGCCTTCCGGCAGTTGCACCGATTGTCCGATAGCCGCCTGAATATCGGCAACGGCGCTTTTCTGGTCACGACCGGAAACGTTGACGGATACCACTACTTTGCGCTGCACATTTTCCCGGTTGATAGTGTTCGGCCCGGATGTGGAAACGATGTCGGCTACATACGTCAGCGGTATTTTCTGGCCGTTCCCGGCGTCTATCAGCGTGTTGCGCATATTTTCCATTGCGCCCTGATTTTGCGGATCGTAGCGCACTACCAGGTCGAAACTTTGCGCACCTTCGTACACTTCGCCTACCTTCTCACCTGCAAAAGCCACATCCACAAATTCGGTAAAATCGCCGACCGAAATGCCGTACCGTGCCAGCATTTCGCGTTTCGCTTTGATCTGGATTTGCGGGATTTCCGTTTGCTGTTCTACGCCAATGTCTACCAAGACCGGGAATGTCTGAAATAGCCGTTTTAATACCGTTGGCGAGGGTAAACATCCTGTTCAGATCAGGCCCGAAAACTTTGATAGCGATATTCGCCCGCGTACCGGAAAGCATGTGGTCTATGCGGTGCCCGATGGGTTGCCCGATGGTAATATTTGCCGTCGTAATGGCTGCCAGTTTTTGCCGCACTTCCTGCATGAATTCTTGGCGTGAACGGTCTGTCAACACAAACGGCGCATCTATTTCGGCAGCGTTCACCCCTTGTGCGTGTTCGTCCTGTTCGGCGCGACCTGTTCGGCGGGTGACTACCTTGATTTCCGGAATGGTCAGCAGCGTTTTTTCTATCTGTGTCCCGATCTTGTTGCTTTCCTCCAGTGAAATGCCCGGCAAACTCACCGCACTGATAACCAGCGAACCTTCATTAAATTCCGGCAGGAAACTCCGTCCGGACGCGTCAACAGAAAAAGCCGCTACGCTAAATAGCAAAACCGCTGCGCCAATAACAATCGGCTTCCATCGCAGTGCCAGGGCAAGCGCTTTTTCGTACCCTGCATTCAAGTTGCGCACCACCCAACTTTCCCCGTGTTGGCGCTGCAACATCTTTTCATCGGTCAGCAGCAGACCGCATAGAACCGGCGTCAGCGTGACGGCCACAATCAGTGAAGCAAAGAGTGCCACAATGAACGCAATGCCCAACGGTGCCAGCAATCTGCCTTCCATACCAGACAGGAAAAACAGCGGCACGAACGCAGCAATAATGATAAAAGTAGCATTGATAACCGATGCCCGTACTTCCACCGAGGCGTCATAAATGACGTCCAGAGTGGCACGTCGTTCTGCCTGTGGTCGCTGTGCATTTTCTTTCAACCGGCGAAATACGTTTTCCACGTCTATAATGGCATCATCTACCAGGTTGCCGATAGCAATAGCCATACCGCCCAAACTCATTGTGTTGATGGTAAAACCCAACCATTTTAAAGTCAGAATGGCAACCACCAACGAAATAGGGATTGCCAGCAGTGAAATAAACGTAGCACGCAGATTTGCCAGGAACACTAACAGCACGACGATCACGAAAATCATTCCTTCATATAGCGTCTTTTGAATGTTGCCGATGGATGCTTCAATGAAATCAGCCTGCCGGAAAATCTGCGTATTGACCTTTACCCCTGCCGGTAATTGTCCGGACAGATCAGTCAAAGACCGTTCGATTTGTTCCGTCAGTGCCAATGTGTTGGTATTGGGCTGCTTCATTACGGTCATAATCACGGCAGGTGTGCCGTTCATCGAGCCTTCGCCGATCTTAACCGCCGATCCGATCTTTACTTCCGCCACGTCGGCAATGGTAACAGGCACACCGTTAGTGGATTTCACAACCGATTTGCCGATTTCGGAGGGGTCGCTGGTACGGGCAACGCCGGTCACGATATATTCATTTCCGTATTCGCGCAAGAAACCACCGGCAGCATTCCGGTTGCTTCCGCGTGCCGCCTCGATCAGTTCCGGCAAGGTGACGCCGTAGTGCAGCATTCGTTGGGGTGAAGCCAGGATATGAAACTGTTTGTATTCGCCGCCGATGACCACTACCTGCGAAACGCCGCCGATAGCCAGCAGGCGCGGGCGAATGCTCCAGTCGGCGACCGTGCGCAGGTCTATAGCGCTTACACTGTCGGAAGTAACGCTGATCAGCATAATTTCCCCATGATCGACGATTGCGGGGCCAGCATTGGCGCACCGACGCCTTCAGGCAGTCGTTCCGCTACGGTCGACATTTTTTCGGTAACGATCTGACGTGCCCGGAAAACGTCCGTACCCCATTCAAATTCTACCCAAACGATGGAAATACCGGCAGCCGTGGAAGAACGCACCCGGCGTACACCAGTGCTGCCGTTGACAGCCGTTTCAATAGGAAATGTGACCAAACGTTCGGCTTCTTCCGGGGCCATGCCGTGTGCTTCCGTCAATACTACAACGGTAGGCGCGGTGAGGTCAGGAAACACGTCTACCTCCATCCGTAGCGCGGTGTAACTTCCCCAAACCAGCAACAACGCCGATGCTGCCAATATGAGCAGGCGGTTGTGCAGGGAATATTTTATAATTCTGTTTAACATGATAACAGGCGCAGTTTAGAATGAAGAAATTAGTGTTCGTGACCATGCGCAGGCATCGTGCCCGACATAGACGACAATTTGATCTGGTAAGCGCCTTTGGAAACGACCCGTTCGCCGGGTGTCAGCCCGGACAGGATTTGCACGTTCACGCCGTCATTCGAGCCGGTTTTTACCTCCCTTTTCTGAAAACTCTCCCCTTCCGTCTGCACGTACACGTAAAAGATGCCCTGTTCTTCTATCAGTGCCGATTTAGGCACGGTCAACGCCTGCTGATTGTTCGCAGTGCGCAAATACGTGTCCACGTATGCGCCCGGCAGGAAACCCTGCTGTGCATCCATTTCAAAGAAAATAGGAATGAACGGACTACCCGGTGCAGCGGATTTTGCGGAAGCAGCCAGGCGACCGCGCAGCGCTTCGAGCGACCAGGAATGACCGTCGGCAGCGTAAAGTTGGCCGAACGAATGGAAGCGATTTTGTCGGCGTACTGCTGCGAAACGTCGGCACGGATCGTGAGCCGTTTGTTTTTCACCAACGTAGCCAACGGCTGACCCGCCTGCACGTATTGACCCGGTGTAACGTGCAGCGTTTGAATGTAGCCGCTGATCGGTGCGCCGATCCTTACACCACCTTTCCCGTAATTTTTGGTCAACGCCTGCACATTCTGTTGCGCCAACTCGAAACGGTTTTTTGCGTCCAGGTATTCGCGCTGACTTACGATTTTGTCCTGTGCCAACGGGCCAAGCCGGTCATAATCTGCTTTCGCTTTCGCGTACTGTGTCTGCGCTTCCTGAATGCGGGCGTCGAGGCTGCCGTCATTGATCGTGCGACCGGATACTGTGAATAGAGCATTGCCGGATTTTACGGCCTGACCTGCCAGTAGTTTGTCCCCATTAAATTGCACCATCCCTTCTGCCGGTGCGGAAACTATGGCTTCATCGCCGGGGGCAAAAAGGATTTGTCCGGTGGCACGGATCACTTCGGCGAACGGGCGCGTCTGCACTTCCATGTTGGCGAAATCGGTTTTCCATGCTTGTTCTTTCAGGTAAGTAATATCGTTTGAAGGCTTTTCAGGTTCCTGCGCAGCCAGCGCGGCAGCTTCATCTTGCCATACCGGAACGTCGGGAATTACAATCTTATCAGTGAAGTTTTTGGTCACGATGTCGAAGGTCAGCGTTGCCTTTTGAGTGGGAACGGCCGGTGTAAGGCGCAAGCGGAAAATGCCGGGCTGCGCTGCCGAATCTACCGTGTGGCTGCCGTTGCCGGAAAGGCTTACGGTCACTTTGCCTTCGGAAAGCGCTGTGAATTGTTCGCCTAAAACCGTCAGGTGCGCCGCAAAGCGGGATTCCTGACCGACTACCAGCGGTTTAAATTCCACAAACAGTTCTACATGTGTTGTATAAAGGGTATATGCAAGCGGTTCGAGGCCCGGCGCTTCCGGGGCAGGGTGGCTGCCGTCGGGGTTATGTGCGTGACCGTTTTCGGTATCGTGGCTATGCGAATGGCAAGCCCACGCAGATAGTAGGCATACCACTGCTGCAAAGAGCAAGGTCTTGTTCATGTTGTTGAAAATGAAATCTTTGGAAAAATGGGAACAGCCCGCGTGGTCTGGGCAGGCAGGCATTTTGCGAAAACCGGAATGGATCAAGCGCAAAACAGGAAGGGAATCAGGCAATTTAGGCGGCTGCCAGAAAGTAGGGGAAAATTGAGAATGCCATTGCGTTTCCATATACACCAGCGGGTTTTCCGGTATGGAAGGGTCAATGGGTAGGTATTTCAGACCGGCATCCAGAATAAAGGGCTGTGCCGGTTCTTTCATGCCGTCCGGATGGTGCCCGCTGAACGGCAATTTATGGTGTGCCTGGTGTTCTGTGCTGTTTTGGTCGTGGTGGTCGTGTGAGCCGTAATGATCTTTCAGGAAGTCAACAAACGGTGTGCTTTTCTGTCTGGCAGTGGTGCAGGTAGTGGCCGATCAGTGCAGGCAGTTTGAACAATTCCGCTACCGTCCCGCCGGATAACAGCAGGCGAAGGCAAAAAATCAGCAAAAGCGATTTCCGGAAAGCGTTCATGCCGCAAAGGTAGTTTAATAAATAAAATGCGAGGCAATTCTAACCTTTGCAACGCTGTTTAGATAAAAGAACTATTAGTCAACATACTTATACACGTATTATGCCATGAAGTGGATTACCCGTGAACGCCCTAAAATCGACCGCATCGCCATCAAAAGAGATCAGACCAACTTGCAACCCGACCGCTTTGTAGTTTTTTTCGATCGATTATTACAAGTGAGAATATGGCATGAGGGAAGGCCTTTTTTGATGAAGAAGACGAGCAGCGCCCAAATCTGATTGAGCGGTTTTTTGAAATTTTCGCGAGATGGATTTTGCATAGTGCGTTAACAGAATGAAAAGCCTATCAGTCTCCAACTATATTTTTTGAATGTCAAAGGAGTGCTGCTACTTCTTCCAATAATCTGCTTTACCTCACAGGGTATTTTTCATTTATCTCTCAGGCTTATTATTCCATCAACTTGAACTACCGTTTGTTTAAACCATGTTTAAACCGGTCAATAAAAAGGGTTCACGCTTGCGCGCAAACCCTTTATAATCAACGTGGAGGATAATGGATTCGAACCGATGACCTCTTGTATGCTATGCAAGCGCTCTACCGTACTGGTTAATCCCCTTATTCGTAGTGGACGCAAATGTATAAAACTTACACTTGCACATCCACTTACTATCCGGTATTAATCTTTTTCCTTCTTCCGCAGCAGTGTTTCGTCGGCGGCAGGGCTTCTTCCGGTGGCTTCGGCAACCACTTCTTCAGCGGCGGCTTCTGCTACAGGAGCGGCTTCTTCAGCCACTTCAACGGCATCTTCTACAACTGGTGCAGCGGCTTCTTCGACTTGTGCAATTACGGGTTCTTCCACCGCTGCTACAGGTGCTGCAGCAACTTCTTCCACTTCTCTATTACTTCAGCCGGAGCATCTACTACTGCCGGAGTTGCAACAGCCTCTACTGGCTTTTTACCACCACGGCGGGTTTTCTTGGCCGTTTTGGTTTTGCCCGCATTCGCTATTGTAGGTTTCCGTTGAAGCCCGTAAATTCGATCATCGCTGTTTCAGCACCGTCACCGCGACGGAAGCCGAGTTTGACGATACGCAGGTAACCGCCCGGGCGATCTGCAATTTTAGCAGCCACAGGGCTGAACAGTTCGGTGAGCGCCTCTTTGTTCTGCAGGTGTTTGCAAAACTACGCGGCGGGAGTGTGAGGAATCGTCTTTGATTTGGTGATCAGCGGTTCCGCGTAGCGGTGCAGGGCTTTGCTTTTACTAAAGTCGTTGTGATGCGTTTGTGCTCGATCAACGAAATAGTCATGTTTGCCAGCATTGCGCGGCGGTGGAAGCGGTGCGTCCGAGATTGGTTTATTTTATCTCCGTGTCTCATGGTACAGGTACCTTTTGTAGGTGGCGGCACTCGAGCAGCACGGAGCGCCTGGGCGCGTGTGCCAGCCTACACTTAAAGACGATGAATGATGAATGATGACGATGAATGATGAAATATCACCGTAGAGTACTCTAAAGCGGTATTCATCATTCATCGCTCATCATTCATCATTAAGACTTATTCTTCGTCCAGTTTATACTTGGCAAAGGTCCATTCCGAAGGTCAGGCCTTATCTTGCAGCAGTTCTTCGATTTCCACCAGCGATTTTTTACCGAAATTGTGTGTGAATTCCAGCAATCTAGGTATCGTAGCGCACCATTTTCGGCCAGGGTATGGATTCCGGCTGCTTTGAGGCAGGGGTTGTAGGCACGTACGCTGAGGGGTCGAGGTCTTCCAGGGAAGTTTTCAATTATTTGCGCATGTGCAGGATGTGTTCATCCACTACATTTCCCTCGCGGCTGGTCGGTGTATCGAACGTGATGTTGTCGTCTGTGATCAGCATCAGGTGCCGAGTCATGATACGGCTGGCTTCACGGATGGCGTCTCCCAGGTGAATCGTGCCATCGGTTTTGATGTCGATGGTCAGTTTTTCATAGTCGGTACGTTGGCCTACGCGGGTATTTTCCTACTTTGTAGGATACGTTTTTGAT
>JADJSY010000036.1 GCA_016711435.1 Lewinellaceae bacterium | reverse complement strand
GCAGGGAGGCACACAGGCAACTACTTTTGATGTCTTAGAAGCGGGATTATACTGGGCTGAAATGACAAATATGCAGGGCTGTACATTCAGAGATAGTATTTCCGTCAGCCTGTTACCGATTCAAAATACGCAGGAAAATATTCAGCGTTGTTTCGGGCAGTCCTACAACTGGAACGGCCAAATGCTGGATTCAGACACTACAATATGCGTTACTTTTAGCAGTCTGAACGGCTGCGATTCGACCCATTGCCTTACCTTAGACTTTTTCGATGTTTTAACTCCACCGCTGATCACCGGAGACACCGCATTCTGCCACGGCAGCGCTACCATGCTCTCTACCACAGGTTTTGTCTCGTACCAATGGTCAGTACCCGGCGCTGCGACATCTATCTTCGAAGTTACTAATAGCGGTCTGTACACCGTAACCGTAACAGATACAAACGGCTGCACCGCAACTGCCGCGCAATCGGTAACGGAATCCGCCGCCATACTTGCATCCTGGGACCTCATGCCGCCCGATTGCGCCGGAGCGGCTAACGGCTGGATAGAATTGCTGACGATTCAGGGCGGCGAATCGCCATTTTCCTATCGTTTCAACGGTGCATCATTGGTGCAGGAGCCATTATTTGACAACCTCGCAGGCGGCATGTATACTATTGAAATACAGGATGCAGCGGGTTGCGCTTCGGATACACTGCTGTTGCTGAACGAGCCTGTGCCGCTATCCGTCAATCTTGGACTGGATCTGGGCATTCCTCCTGGCGGAACAGGCCAACTGTCCGCGCAGGTCAGCGGCGTTCAGGGTAACCTCATTTACCAGTGGTCGCCTGCTGCGGGGCTGAGTTGCGCGGACTGCGCCGAGCCTGTCATCGCTGCTTCGGATACCGTGATGTATGTATTGATGGTCACAGACGCCAACGGCTGTACGGCTGCTGACAGCATTCGCGTCTTTGTACAAAGCCCTGATTTTGTGTATGTTCCGAATGTTTTTCACCGGATGGCGACGGACAAAACGACTTCTTCGGCGTTTTTGCCGATCCCGACAAAGTGCGGGCGGTGGAATTGCTGCGGGTGTATGATCGCTGGGGCAGTTTGGTATGAATCCACCGCCGCTCCCATCAATGATACAAAAACCGGCTGGGACGGCACCTTTCGGGGCAAGTTGTTGACGCCGGGGATTTATGTCTGGTATACCTCCATTCACCTGGTTGACGGCTCGCTTTTACAAAAATCGGGCGATGTGTTGCAGAGGTGAGAACTTCCCCCTGGTTTTTGGTATTTGGCTTTGGTTTTCAAGCGTGAGTGGTGATCGTGGGTGGCACGTTAACCGAATTGGGTCCTTTCCTAAACGATGCCACTCACGACACCACCACGACCCCGCTCCAGGCCTGAAAACCAAAGCCAACCATCGAGCGCCAAGCGGATCACTCACGACTCACAACTCACGATTCACTCAAAGATCACCTCCGTCGCCCCATACCCATACTTATGGTGAAACTCATTTTTATACTTCACCACATGCGGATGCCTGCGCAGATCATCGGCAATTGTTTCGCGGAGTTTTCCTTCTCCTACACCGTGGATCACAAACACACGGGGCGCGCCGAGCCGGATGGCTTTGTCTAAAAACTTATGAAAATGCACCATTTGAATTCGCAGAATTTCGCCCTTGTCGATGCGGGCATAGCCGGACATCAGTTTGTCAATATGGAGGTCGATTTCAGGCTCAAAACCGGCAGCCTCTTCGAGGTTTAAGGAGGCGAAGGGATTGGACCCCGTGAGCGTAACCGGTTTCGGCTTGCGCGTATGCTGCTTCGTATAATCCTTCAAATCTTCTGCGGGTTCTTCTTTGACCGATGTATCAAATTTTTCGAGCAGCACAAAATGATGCGCCAGCAGGTTGAGGATCGGCACGGTATGCACGTTGTTGAAGAACTGTTTGGGTCTGATTTTTTGCGTGCGCTCCAGCGCTTCGTCCGGTCCTGCGGTCGTGAGCCGCCGCACCTTGATCCAGGCTTCCAGCCCTTCATTCAGGTCGTCGTACAGGATATCGCCGACTTCCATCGCCGAGGTCATGTTCATTTTACCGTCCAGCGTGAGCACGTCGCGACCTTGCGTAAACAGGTCGAATTCAAATAAAAACTCGTGGGTGGTATCATTCAGCAGCCAGGTTTTATAACGTGTGACGCTGCCGTCGCGTCCGGGCATTGGTTCAAAGGCCAGTTGCAAACCCTTGGGTTTCAAAATCTGGTATTGAATGCGCAATTCGCGGCGTGGCGGCGCTTCCGGTGGTTTGGGCGCTTTTCCCTGCACAAACCGGGCGCCTGCAGAAAGCGGCTCTACCTGATCGTTGCGCAGCAAATCTTCTTCAAAAGCCGGAATTTCAAAATCAGGATCGCTGTCCAGGCGCACCTGCAGCATCCCGTCGTCTAATATGGCAGTGATGGCGCCCGTTTCGCCGGTGTACCGGAATTTGACCCTCGTTCCTATTGCAAAGAGCATACAACAACAGTTTTATAAAAAATATACGCGTTATGTAGCATAGAAATGCAGCAAGTCTATACTTTTCGCAAAAGTAAGCAACAAAACGAACACCAATTGTTTTAAAAATGACAGCATCCTCTACTTCAGAACGTTACCTGGCCGTTGATTTCTTCCGGGGACTTACCATTACCTTTATGATCATCGTCAACACCGCCGGCGACTGGACTCATATTTACGCCCCGCTGCGCCATGCTGAATGGCACGGATGCACCCCGACCGACCTGGTGTTTCCTTCTTTTATGTTCATCATCGGCGTTTCCATGTGGTTTGCTTTCGGGAAATACCAACGCAAGTGGTCGTCAGAAGTAGGCTGGAAAATCCTCCGGCGCACCGCGCTGTTGTTGTGATCGGGCTCTTGCTCAACAAATTCCCTTACTACTGGAAAGACTGGGACAGCTGGCGTATTATGGGTGTGCCGCAACGGCTTGCACTGGGTTACGGCTTAGGCTCGGTATTGGTGCTCACCTTGAACCGGCGCATGCTGATCTGGGTTTCAGCGGGTATTTTACTGCTTTACTGGGCCATTTTATGGAAATTTCCGCTGATGGGCGGCGATCCTTACGGCCTGCATACCAATGCCGTGCGTGTGCTCGACCTGATGTTGTTCGGCGACAGCCATTTGTACCACGGCGACGGCATAGGTTTCGACCCGGAAGGTTTGCTCAGCACGCTGCCGGCTATCGTAACCGTTATTTTAGGCTGGCTCAGCGGCGAATTGCTGGCATACCGCTCGCAGCAGAAAGACCTGCTGGTGCGCGACCTGCTGGTTTTCGGGTTGATTTGCGGTTTTATTGGGCTGACCTGGGACCTGTTTTTCCCGATCAATAAAAAACTCTGGACCAGTTCTTATGTGCTCTATGCCGGCGGCATTTCCATGATCGGGCTGGCCGCCAGCGTGTGGCTGCTCGATGTGCGCGGCTGGCGCAACGGCGCAGGCTTTTTCCTGGCTTTCGGGGCCAATGCCTTGTTTGCGTATGTTTTTTCCGAAGCGCTCATCATGTCCCTTTCGGCCATCCGCTGGACCAGCGGCACGGAAACGATCAGCGCGGCAGGCTGGATTTACAACACGTTTTTCAAACCCATTGAAGGGGCGGAATTCAGTTCGTTCCTGTTTGCTTTTGCCTATATGTTACTGGCTGGTTTGCCGGTGGTTGTATGTGCGGAAGATTTACATTAAAATATAAGCATGCCGGTAAAAAGGCAAAGGCAAAGGCAAAAAAGCAAAGGGCAATTTAACGCATTGGTTCTTTGCCCTTGCCTTTTGCACTTTGCCCTTTGCTTTTTGCCCTTTATACCTATGCAACGCCGTACTTTTTTAAAACCACCGGAATGGCGGCACTTGCATCAGGTGTTCCGGCGCTTCGTTTTATGGAAAAAACAGATCCGTGGACCTACCGTCAAACTGCACAAACCGCCCAGGCTTCGCGCAGGCATGACCATTGGCCTGATTGCGCCGGCCAGCCCGTTTTCAGCAGAAAAATTAGCAGCAGCGCAGCAGAACCTGGCTGCGCTGGGCTTCAATGTCAAAGAATCGGTCCATTTACACGCCCAAAACGGTTACCTCGCCGGTTCGGACGCCCAACGCCTGGAGGATTTGCACTGGGCTTTCAGCAATCCTGCCATCGACGCTGTCTGGTGTATCAGGGGCGGATACGGCTGTAGCCGTTTGTTGCCGTATATCGACTTCGACCTGATTCGCCGGCATCCAAAAGTGTTCATTGGTTACAGCGATGTCACGGCGTTGCACCTGGCTATCGGGCAGCATACGGGGCTGGTCACTTTTCACGGGCCGGTAGCCGCTTCGGATTTTCCCGGAAAACACGCTGCGGCATTTCCGCTCGGTACTGATGGAACCTGTGGCCGAATATACAGTACGTATTCCGGTTGCTGCCGACCTGCCGGGGGGATGACGCTTATCAGCCGTTTGTGATTACGCCGGGGCAGGCCACCGGGAGGCTCAGCGGCGGCAACCTGACTTTACTGGCTGCGCTGGTGGGGACGCCCTTTGCGCCTTCCTACAAAGACAAAATTGTGTTTATCGAAGATGTGGGAGAACAGCCTTATCGCATCGACCGGATGCTGACGCAGCTGCTGCAGGGCAGCGACCTGGCGCGGGCGGCGGGCATCGTGCTGGGCGTTTTTGCAGATTGCAAACCGAAAGGCGACTCCGCCTCCCTCACCCTGCCCGAAACACTGCGCGACAGATTGGGCAGTTTGGGCATTCCTGTAGTATATGGCATGCCTTTCGGCCATGTTGCGCACCAAATGACCTTTCCGTATGGTATTCAGGCAGCATTCGACGCTACGCTGGGGCGGTTGACGTTGTTGGAAACAGCAGTTTTATAAAAGGCAAAAGACAAAGGGCAAGGGGCAAACAAAGGGCAAAAAGCAAGGGGCAAAAGGCAATTTATAGCATTGATTCATTGTCTTTTGCGCGTTTGCCCTTTGCTTTTTGCTTTTTGCCTTTTGCACGTTTGCCCTTTGCCTTTTGCCTGTCAGTATATTTTCTTCTTAAAACCTTTGATTTCCTCCAATCTCTCTATATTTGCGCACTTTTTTGGGAAAGTACGAAAAACCTCCGTTTTTCGGTCATAAAGTGTAAAACCTTATTCGGTCAATTATTTACGAACGAAGTATGCAAAGCAAAGGCGTTGTTAGATTTTTCTTCATTGCGCTCACCGTAGTGTGTCTGTACCAGTTTGCGCTCGTCATCCCGACGAACAACATTGAGAACCAGGCCAAGCGCTATGCTGACCAGATGTCAGCCAGCGAGCCCAATGTGGGCTGGCGCACCCATTACAGCGAATACCTGGACTCACTCTCCACGGAAACTGTTTTTTCCATTCCGCTGATCAAAAAATTCACTTATGCCGATCTGAAAAAGAGTCAGTTGGCAATGGGCCTTGACCTGAAAGGCGGTATGAACGTATTGCTGCAGGTTGACTTGCGCGACTTCATAAAAAACCTGGCCGGCAATACGCCTGACCCTGTGCTCGCAAAAGCGCTGGATAAAGCCACGGAACGTCAGAAAACAGAACAAGCGGATTATATCACCCTTTTTGCACAGGCATGGCAGGAAGAAGGCGGCGGCAAACCACTGGCCTCCCTTTTTGCCCGTAATGAAAGCCTGAAAGGCCAGATCAACTTCGATTCTCCGAATGCCGATGTGGTGCGCACGCTTCGTACACTGGCCAACAGCACGGTGGACGAAACGTTCAAACGTCTGAAACAACGTATCGACAAACTCGGTGTGGTTCAACCGAACGTCAGCCTCGACGCAGCGCGCGACCTGATTCTTGTGGAATTGCCCGGTATCGACAACCCGGAACGCGCCCGCACCATGTTGCAGCGTTCCGCCAAACTCGAATTCTGGGACACTTACCGTATCAGCGACGAAGGTATTTCGCAAGGCCTGATGGGCGCCGACCAGAAACTGAAAGCCCTTCTTGCCGGCGACACCACCGTGCTGCAGCCTCAAATGGTGAAAGACACGTCTTACGTTTTCCCGAACGGCGCCGACGGACAGCCGGATACGACGCAGCCGAAAGAAATGCGCATCACTGAGCGTCCGCTCGACCCTACCCAACAGGCAGGCGGCCCATTGTTGTCTTTACTGACCGTAAATGGTCAGGGAGGTAGCGCGCTGATCGGTTACGCCGATAAAAATAAAATGCGCGTCATCAACGAATACCTTGCCCGTCCGGAGATAAAAGTTTTGTTTCCGGCTGACCTGGAATTCCGCTGGAGCCAGAAACCCGTTGAAGACGACGGTATTGAAGGCAATACCATGATAGGCAAATACGAATTGTATGCTATCAAAAAAGTACGCAATTCAGACCTCGCTCCGCTCGACGGCTCGGTAGTTACTAATGCCAGCGAGCAACCGGATCCTACTTCCGGCGAAGTAACCGTGAGCCTGTCCATGAACAATGACGGCGCAAAAATATGGGCCGATCTGACCAAAAAAGCGGCCGATAACGGCAACCGCGAAATTGCGATCGTACTCGACGACGAAGTAGTAAGTGCTCCCCGCGTTATCAACCCGATTACCGGCGGCAATTCGTCCATCACCGGCAATTTCAGCGTCGATGAAGCGAAAGACCTTTCCAGTATCCTGCAGGTGGGTAAACTTCCCGCCGGTACACGTATTGTACAGGAAAGCCAGGTAGGACCATCACTGGGCGCCGACAACATCAACCGGTCGCTGTTTACCATGATTTTGTCCGTACTGTTTCTGTGCGTGTTTATGGTGGCTTATTACAATCGCGGTGGCTGGGTGAGTGTCATCGCTTTGCTGGCCAACATCTTTTTCCTGCTCGGAACGCTGGCTTCTTTGGGAACGGTATTGACCTTGCCGGGCATCGCGGGTATCGTCCTGACACTCGCTTCCGCAGTGGATGCCAACGTTATTATTTATGAACGTATCCGGGAAGAAATCCGGGGCGGTTTATCCATGGGCAAGGCGGTTGAAGTCGGTTTTGGACGAGCACTACCTGCCATTCTCGATGCAAACATCACCACTTTGCTGACGGCAGTTGTACTGATTTATTTCGGTTTAGGTCCGATCAAAGGTTTCGGTACCGTACTGACGGTAGGTGTTCTGACCTCTTTGTTCACCGCAGTACTCGTAGGACGCTATATCACCGAATGGTGGCTGGAGCGCGGCAAAACACTGAGTTACAGTTTCCCTTGGTCGGAAAACTGGCTCGTAGGTTTCCATTACGACTGGATCGGCAAACGCAAATACGCCTTATGCTTTCTCCATTGCAATCATCGGTGATTGGCGTAGTTTCCTTCTTTATGCGCGGTTTTGAATTGGGCGTCGATTTTAAAGGCGGTAATTCATACAACGTACAATTTGAGCAGCCTGTTGAAATCGAGCAACTGCGCGGACCTTTAACCGAATCATTCGGCGGCAACCCCGTCATCAAAGCCGTCAATACGGACAACACCTACAACATCACGACCTCTTACCTCATCAACGAGCAAGGCCCCGATGTTGCAGACCGTGTGATCACCAAACTGCACGAAGGTCTTACCAAAGCAGGTGTCAACAGCGAGTTGGCCAATTTTAAAAGAACGGACGGCTCGGGTACCCATATCACTTCATCCAGCCAGGTAGGCCCCACTGTAGCCGACGACATCCGGGATTCTTCTGTAAAAGCGGGTATCTGGGCTTTGGTCTTGATCTTCCTGTATTTGCTGATCCGTTTCCGCCGCTGGCAGTTCTCCTTGGGCGCCGTATTGGCTTTGTTCCACGACGTGCTGATTACCCTGA
Source organism: Lewinellaceae bacterium (assembly GCA_016711435.1). Classification (GTDB taxonomy): domain Bacteria; phylum Bacteroidota; class Bacteroidia; order Chitinophagales; family Saprospiraceae; genus M3007. The sequence continues at coordinate 70,380 of JADJSY010000036.1, read as the reverse complement.
CGTTCTTCACTTTGTTGCATGGTCTTGTGCCATTCTCTTTGGAAATTGACCAGGCTATCATTGCCTGTATCCTGACTGTAATCGGTTTCTCGGTGAACGATACTGTTATCGTTTATGACCGTATCCGCGAGTTTATCCATAAATACGCCGGGCAACCGAAAGAAGAAGTACTCAACATGGCGATTAACACCACGCTGAGCCGTACCTTGATTACATCGGGTACCATCGTTGTTGTTACCCTGTTGTTGCTGGTATTCGGCGGCGGCGCTATCCGCGGTTTCGCATTCGGTATGTTTATCGGTATCCTGTTCGGTACTTATTCTTCCGTTTTCGTGGCTTCGGCTTTGGTGGTGGATTTCACCAAAGAAGATGTCTTTCTGAAGAAGGATTTTAGCGCCTAAAGCAGAACCTCCCAGCCAAAACGGCAAAAGCGAAATAAGGTGTGCGTTTAGCAGGTATTTTTCTATATTCAAAACCTCCTTTCGGATTCATCCGGAAGGAGGTTTTTTTATGGCGTGAATTTATTTGGGACATTGTACCTTCCGCGTTCGTTATTGGTTATCGGTTATTGGTTATCAGTGTGGCAGCGTTTGGTATTTAGTGTTTGGTTATCCGTTATTCGTTATCAGTGTGGTTGAGTTTGGTCGCTGTTTTTGTGGCGCACTGCCAAGCTTACCACACTGACTTTGTAACGGAACCTAACTAATACCAAACTCTACCACACTGATAACTAATAACGGATAACCAATAACTAAATACCAAACGCTGCCACACTGATAACTAATAACGGATAACCAATAACTGAATACCAAACGCTACCACACTGATAACTAATAACAAATAACTAATAACAATGACTAATTTCCTCGCTGAATTCCGCGGCACAGCCCTGCTCATTCTGCTCGGCGACGGCGTTGTGGCCGGCGTCGTGCTCAAAGACACCAAAAATGAAAATTCCGGCTGGATCGTCATTACCGTCGGGTGGGCGCTGGCTGTCACATTCGGCGTGTTTGCAGTAGGGGCACACGAGCGGGGCGCATCTCAACCCGGCTGTGACGCTGGCCCTGGCAGCTACCGGGCAATTTCCCTGGGAAAATGTGGGTACGTACGTGTCGGCTCAGTTGCTGGGCGCCATGTTGGGGGCCGCGCTGGTCTGGTTGCAATATTTGCCACACTGGGCGCGCACAGCCGACCCGGCAAGCAAACTCGCTGTGTTCTGTACGGCGCCCGCCGTGCGCCACACGACCGGCAATCTCATCAGCGAGTTTATCGGCACATTTGTATTGCTGTTCGGACTGTCGGCATTGGGCGCCAACCGCTTTGCAGAGGGCCTTAACCCCTTAGCCGTTGGGGCCTTGGTATTATCCATCGGGCTTTCGCTGGGCGGCACCACGGGTTATGCCATCAATCCGGCGCGCGACCTGGGGCCGCGCATCGCCCATGCGCTTTTACCAATTCCGGGAAAAGGCGGCTCCGACTGGGCTTATGCCTGGATTCCGATCGTGGGGCCTATATTGGGTGGAATTTGCGGCGCGATGGTGTACCGGGCGCTACTGAGTTAAGAAGCAAAGGGCAAAAATGAATCGAGTGGCCAATTTTGCCTCATTCCTCATTGCCTTTTGCATTCCATTCCCTTTGCCTCTTCCCTGAATTATTGCGCCAGAATATGCGCCATGCGCAACAGTTCTTTATTGACTGTTTTATTTTTGTTGATGGAATCTTCAAAAGGAGTGAAGGCCACATTGTTGTTGCGGATCCCGATCATTACGCCTGATTTGCCGTTGAGCAATGCTTCTACGGCATTAAAACCGAGAATACTGGCCAACACCCGGTCGAAGGAACTGGGCGAACCGCCGCGTTGCAGGTGGCCGATGACGCTGACTTTAATATCGTCGTAGAAATCGAGTTTGCCTTCCACCAGTTTGGCAATATCATACACCGTACCCATGTGATTGCCTTCGGCTACAATCACGATACTAAACAGTTTAGAGCGTTTTGCGCTGCGTTTCAGCAGTTTGATCACATCTTCGATAGTCGACTCCTCTTCCGGGATCATCACGCCGCCTGCTCCGCCGGCGATAGCCGTATGCAGTGCGATAAAACCTGAATGCCGGCCCATGACTTCTACAAAAAACAACCGGTTGTGCGAGTCGGCTGTATCGCGGATTTTGTCGACAGCCTGCACAGCCGTATTCACAGCCGTATCAAAACCGACCGTAAAATCAGTGCCGAACAGGTCATTGTCGATGGTGCCAGGGATGCCGACAACCGGAATATCCGGGTGTTCTTTCATAAACTGTACGGCGCCGGTAAATGTGCCGTTGCCGCCGATGGCAATCAGGGCGTCAATATCATTGTCCACTAAGTTCTCATACGCCTTGTTACGCCCTTCCGGGGTCATAAATCGTTGACTGCGAGCCGTTTTTAACACGGTACCTCCCCTGTGAATGATGTTGCTGACATCCGTCGTTTCCAAACGTTTGATAGTGCCATCGATCATTCCTTCATAGCCGCGCATGATGCCATATATATGCAGGTCGTTGTTAAAAGCATTGCGCACAATAGCCCGCACGGCGGCATTCATGCCCGGCGCATCGCCACCGGAAGTGAAGACTGCAATTCTTTTTATTTCTTTATTCATGGTTATAGAAAAGTCGCATTCATTACAGAAGGACTCACTTTTTTTACCTCAAAAATTGTTCAATCGGTCGGGTGCATGTGGTAATCAGCCAACTGATAAATGGGTTTGCGAATGATGGTACCGGCTTTGAGTTTGCGGTCTTCCATACATTTGACCAGAATTTCCTGAAAATGGTAGGCAATAGAACCCACAAAATGCACCGGGACATATTGATAACCATTGTATTTACATGCCTGGCGATCTAAAAACTCTCCCAGGCACGCGGCTACCATTTCGCGTATGAACGGGTGTTGCAGGTTGTCGCCGAGGAAACGGGTAAAGGTAGCCAGGTAAGCATTGGCGCCTTTTTCATAGATGCGATCCTTGATGGCATCCATGCCTTCCGGGTATGCTTCATCGAAAGCGGTATTCAGATCGGATGGCAGCTCCCGGTAAAACTTCGCGCGCAACAGCGCTTTACCCAGGTGGGTGCCGCTGCCTTCATCGCCCAGCAACCAGCCCAACGACGGGACGTTATCCAGAATTTTATTGCCATCGTAATAGCAGCTGTTCGAGCCTGTACCGAGGATGCAGCAGATGCCCGCAGTTCGCCCGCAGGTAGCGCGGGCTGCCGCCAGCAGGTCGTGCTCTACCTCCACTTTGGCACTCGGGAAAACTGCCTTCAAGGCCAACTCCACGATTTCTGCGCGGTGCTCGTCGTGTACGCCGGTACCGTAAAAAAATATTTCTTTTACGTCCTTCACTTTGAGTTTAGGCGCCAGTTGTTCCTGCACAATGGTTTTGATTTCTTCTGTTGTATGGAAGAAGGGGCTGAACCCTACGGTGTTTTCCAACTGCTGATCGCGTCCGCCATGCAGCAGCAGCCAATCGCATTTTGTAGAACCACAATCTGCTATTATTACCATAATGATGAATGATGAATGATGAATGATGAATAATGAATGATGAATGATAAATGATGAATGCCTGACGTGAAGCCAAACATCCATCATTTATCATTCATCATTCATCATTCATTTACTATTTGTAAAAAGTACACGAATGGCGCAAAAATAGATTTTTCCGCATATAGCGCGTGCATTCACATGTAATGATGCAATTAAATATTTTAAAGGGCCTGTTCCGGGATATTGCAAACAGCAGGCAGCAGATGTGATTTAACTGCCGTTCTGTAAAAATATAAAACGACCTATGTATCCATTTGTAACACTCGGCTTATTATGGATTGCTGCCCCGTTCGCAGCATATTCTATTCAAAATCAAAAGATTACATTTTTAAAAATGTTGCTGATCTGGAGCGCTTGTCTTCTTCTCTGGTACCTGGGCATGGCTGAATTGGGATATCAGGCCATTGGAGAAGAGGGTGATTATAATGGCTGGACAGTAGTTTGGTGGTTGTTAAACTTTTTTATTTTTCAGGTATTCCGCCTGCCCAAAAGTACGGCCCGAAACATCTTGATTGCTCCCGGCCTGGTGTTGGTCGGTCTGGTTTGCCTTTGGATGGCCGTGATTGTGTTTGCCAACTTGTTTTTTGGGGAAGCACTGAGGTGACATCTGCGAGGTACGAGCAGGTGTTATCTCAGTGCGGAGTTAACGTAATGAGATGTCACCTGCTCGTACCTCGCAGATGACACCTCATTACGTTACATCTCCGAAGTAAAGTGAAACTGAATTTTCGGGAAATTCTCCTGCGCCGTTTGCAGCACCCAGGCCGTTTCGGCTAAAAAAACCGTATTGCCATCGCTGTCTTTCGCAATGTCGCGTTTGCGGCGATCCAGAAACTCCGCCATCGCTTTCGGGTCGTCGGAAGTCACCCAGCAGGCTTTGTTCAGGTTGACAGGCTCGTAGCGGCATTTGGAGCCGTACTCGCTTTCCAGGCGGTGTTGGATCACCTCAAATTGCAGCTGGCCCACCGTACCGATAATACGCCTGCCGTCGCTCTGGCGGGTAAACATTTGCGCTACACCTTCGTCCGTCAGTTGGTCGAGTCCTTTGGCAAATTGTTTTTGTTTCATCGGGTCGGCATTCTCCACATACCGGAATTGCTCGGGCGAGAAGGCCGGAATGCCTTTAAAATGAAGCGTTTCTCCTTCCGTGAGGGTATCGCCTATTTTAAAGTTGCCGGAATCGTACAGGCCGACCACATCGCCCGGATACGCTTCTTCCAGCAGGGTCTTTTTGGAGGCCATGAACATGGTAGGGTTGGGAAATTTCATGTCGCGGCCCAGTCGCATGTGCCGGTAGTTCTTGTTGCGCTCGAATTTGCCCGAACAAATGCGCAAAAACGCGATACGGTCGCGGTGCCGCGGATCCATGTTTGCGAATATTTTGAACACAAAACCGCTGAATTTTTCCTCTTCCGGGTGCACCAGGCGCTCTTCTGTATGTCGCGGCAGCGGCGTTGGGGCAATTTCCACAAAACAGTCCAGCATCTCTTTCACGCCGAAGTTGTTGACGGCAGAGCCGAAGAAAATGGGGCAGATTTTGCCGGACAGGTAGTCTTCTTTTTTGAATTCCGGGTACACGGTTTCCACCACTTCCACCTCGCTGCGCAGTTCGCGGGCAGCGCTTTCACCGATGTGTTTTTCCAGGTCGGGACTGGCCAGGTCTTCAAAAATGATGATGTCTTCGTCTTCCTGCTTGCTGTGCGGGTTGAACAACACGAGTTTTTTTTCGTACAGGTTGTACACGCCTTTAAAACGCTGTCCCATGCCGATGGGCCACGAAAGCGGGCGCACTTTTACGTCTAATTTTTGTTCGATTTCATCCAGCAGGTCAAAGGCATCTTTGCCCTCGCGGTCCATTTTATTGACAAAAAAGATGATCGGCGTGGCGCGCATCCGGCAAACTTTGGTGAGTTTTTCGGTTTGTTTTTCCACGCCGTTGGCCACGTCTACCACTACGATAGCCGAGTCGACCGCCGTGAGTGTCCGGTAGGTATCTTCTGCAAAATCTTCGTGACCGGGCGTATCTAAAATATTGATTTGCAGGTTTCTGTATTCAAAACCCATGACGGAGGTACTGACCGAGATACCGCGCTGGCGCTCGATTTCCATGAAGTCGGAAACAGTACTTTTCTTGATTTTATTGCTTTTCACCGCGCCGGCGGTTTGGATGGCGCCGCCGAAAAGCAGGAGTTTTTCGGTCAGGGTCGTTTTGCCCGCATCGGGGTGTGCAACAATAGCAAACGTGCGGCGACGGTGTAATTCGGAAATATAATTGGACATTCTTTTTTGTTGATTGTTGAGCGGTTGAGTTTGTTGAGTTGTACTTGCTCAACCATTCAGATACCGCGTGGCTTTGGCAATTTGTGTAAGTTGAAGGCGCAAAACGGGCGCAAAGGTACTGATATAAGTGCGAAGTCTTCAGTGCGAAGTGCGAAGTCCGTAGAGTACGCCGTAGAAAGTGCGAAGTCTTCAGTGCGAAGTGCGAAGTCCGTAGAGTGCGCCAGAGCAAGTGCGAAGTCTTCAGTACGAAGTGCGAAGTCCGTAGAGTACGCTGTAGAAAGTGCGAAGTCTTCAGTGCGAAGTGCGAAGTCCGTAGAGTACGCTGTAGAAAGTGCGAAGTCTTCAGTGCGAAGTCGGGGTGAAATTGGATTGGGTTTGCTGTGAAATTTAGGGGATGGGTGGCCTGATCGTCACTCAGCAGCATTATCGAGCAACTGATTGCCCAGATATTCCCAGGAAAAACGCTGCTTTTCCGAACGAACACCTTCCTGGAAAGTTACATCTCTGTGATTGGCAAAAAAGTCGTTCATGGCAGCGGCGATAGCGTTCGGCTCCGGTTCGACCACATAACCCGATACGCCATCGGTGACAATCTCCGGGAGTCCGCCTACCCGTGTGACCACCATAGGCTGCTCGAAGTGGTAGGCAATTTGAGAAATGCCACTTTGTGTAGCCGAGCGATAGGGTTGTACGACCAGATCGGCAGCAGAGAAAAATACCCGCACCTGTTCAGCAGGAATAAAATCGACATGCAGGTGCAGCCGGTTTGCCAGCCGGTGTTTATCAATTATTTTCTGGTAAAAATTCCAGTCTTCATAACACTCGCCGGCAATCAAAACATGGATGTCCGGCGATTTCGCCATAGCTTCCAGCAGTAAATCCAGCCCTTTGTATTTGCGGATAAAACCGAAAAAAAGCGCCAGTTTCACATCCGCCGGTATGTTCAGTTGTTGGCGGGCATCCGTTTTTTTCATAGAGGAACCGTAGTTGTCATAAACAGGATGCGGCGCAAAACGCACGGGTTTGGAACGGTTGAACAGGCCGATATCTTCCCCGACGGAATGTGACATTACTACAAAATCATCGCAGGCGCCTACAAAATAACGGGCAAACATCCGGTCGCCAAATCGTTTTTCATGGGGAATGATGTTGTCGACTAACCCCGTGATTTTCAATGTATTGCCTGAAAAAATCGCGCAATCCGCAGCACCGATCCCAGACATGGCCCCATAAAAGGCAACCAGAAACGAACCACAATCTGATCGGGTTTTTCCAGCGCAATACTTCTTCCAACCAACAGCCAGTTCAGCGGGTTGACCGCATTCAGACGGGTTTTAATGAGCAAATCTGCCGGCGCCGGATCGTCAGTGAATTGTGTTTTTCCCGGAAACAAAAAGGCGGGATATTGCAGGGAAAAGGAATAAATGAGCACCTCGTGACCCATCTCCAGCAGCGCCTGCGCCAATCGTTCGGAAGAAGCCGATATCCCGCCCCGCAAGGGGTGCGCAGGGGAAACCAGCACTATTTTTTTTACAGAATTGGACACCTTTGGAAATTGAATGCGTAAAGGTAGCAGTCGGCGCGGGAAATTGGATGGTTTGTTACCTTCGCGGTTTAGTTATTGGTTATCGGTTATTAGTTATCTGTTATCTGTTATCCGGTTCGACATGGGGAAATGACAGATGCCTTTTTTCCGATTCCGGCCTGAAAACAGATAACTGATAACTAATAACTGATAACTGATAACAGACATGAACACACTCAGCCACATACTCAACCACCTCGGCGAAGAGCGCGAACAATATTTTAATGCCATCGCTCCGCCGGTCATCCAGAGCAGCAATTTTGCTTTTCCCGATCTGGATAGTTTCAGGTCATCCTTTGCCGATGAATTGCATCACCATGTGTACACGCGGGGCAATAACCCGACTGTGGAAATCTTGCGCAAAAAACTCGCCGCCCTGGAAGGAACGGAAGATGCGCTGGTTTTTTCCAGCGGCGCTGCCGCCATCGCAGCCGCTGTGATCGGCAATGTGCAGGCGGGCGACCATATTGTCTGCCAGCAAATGCCGTATTCCTGGACATCGGCGCTGTTGCGCAAGTTTCTGAAACGTTTTGGCGTGGAGCATACTTTTGTGGATGGCACGGATATCGCAACGATCCGGGCGGCCATACGGCCCAACACGCGGGTACTGTATCTGGAAAGTCCCAATACGATGACCTACGAATGCCAGGACCTGGCCGCCTGCGCCGAACTGGCCAAAGCAAACAACATCGTTACGATCATCGACAATTCTTATAGTTCCCCGATTTATCAGAATCCGGCGGCATTCGGCATCGACATCGTGTTGCATTCGGGCACCAAATACCTCAATGGCCATTCGGACGTGGTGGTGGGCGTGTTGTGCGGATCGCAGGAAATGGTGCAGAAAATATTTCAGTCCGAGTTGATGACCCTCGGTGCGGTGCTGAGTCCGCACGATGCGGCGTTAGTAATTCGCGGTTTGCGAACGCTTCCCTTGCGCGTACAGCGCAGCGACGCAGGCGCGCAGGCGCTTATTGCAAAATTGGAAGGCCACCCGAAAGTGACGCGCATCTGGTACCCTTTTCACCACAGTTTCCCACAATTGGACCTCGCCAAAAAGCAGATGCGTGGTTGTGGCGGCTTGTTCTCCGTCCAGTTTGACACGGATTCGATGGAAAAAATGGAAGCGTTTATCCATCGCCTGCGCCGGTTTGCCATGGCAGTCAGTTGGGGCGGGCATGAATCGCTCATCACGCCGACTGTCGGTTTTTACAATATTCCAGGCAGGCCGCATCCGCCGACGCCCTGGAGTTTTGTACGCTTTTACATCGGACTGGAAGACCCGGAGTGGCTTTGGGAGGATTTGGAACAGGCGATGGAAGTTTTATGATGTTTCATTTAATCAGATCGTCTAACTTTGCTCCATGTCTCCCCGTCAGATTTTTGTCCTCATGCGGCCCGAACACTGGGTCAAAAACCTGTTTTTGTTCATACCCGCTTTTTTTGCAGCGCGTCTGGACGAACCCTCCGTGCTGTACAATGCGATGATGGGTTTTGTGGCTTTTTGCCTGATTGCTTCGGCGGTATACGTACTGAACGATATGGTGGATGCAACGCAAGACCGCAACCATCCCGATAAAAACAGGCGGCCTGTCGCAAGCGGGGCGATCAGTATCCGGCAGGCGATAGCGATACTTGTTTTGTTGCTATTTTTTAGTACGGCTTTGGCGGCTTACTTGAGCGCTTCCATGTTGATTTTCAGTCTTTTATACTTTGTGATTAATCTTTTTTATTCGTTTTCACTCAAACACATCGCAATAATCGACATATCGCTGATCGGATTGGGATTTCTGTTGCGTATCTTCGCCGGCGGCGCGGTTACCGGTGTGGCGGTATCGCAGTGGCTTATTATTTTAACGTTTCTACTGGCGCTCATTTTGGGTTTGGCCAAACGGCGTGGCGAGTATGTCATTGCCATGGGAGAAAATAATTTCCGCAAGGCATTGGAAGGGTATAACCTGCCTTTTCTGGATGTGGGTATTACCGTTTGCTCCACGGTCGCGATTGTGGCGTACCTGATGTACTGTTTTTCGCCGGAAGTGACAGAACGCATGGGGAGCAGCCAGATTTATTTCACCGCTTTTTTTGTGATCCTGGGTATTTTGCGATACCTGCAGTTGACCCTGGTGTTTAACAAAACGGAGTCGCCCACCCGCGCTTTGCTGCGCGATCTTTTTTTGCAATTAGTACTTTTGGCCTGGATTGGGGCTTTTGCGTGGCTGCTGTACCTAAAATAGGGATGAGGTATGAGGGATTAGGTATGAATGAGCGGCACAACCTTTTTTGGCATTGTTTTTATTTAAGAAATTGATAATCAACAAGTTGTATTTCTACATCCTCATCCCTCATCCCTCATCCCTGACGGCTAACAATGACGAACAAACAAATTGCCTACGCCTTCGACGAATTAGCCAACCTGATGGAACTCCATGAGGAAGACGATTTTCGTATTCGCTCGTATCGCAATGCTTACCTGAACCTTCGAAAAATTGATCGGCCTTTAGCCGATATGTCGGATACGGAAATCAAGGACATCAAAGGTGTGGGGCCTGCTATTGCCGGTAAAATCCGCGAGTTGGTGGGTGGCGGGAAAATGGCCACCCTGGAGAAATACCGCAGCCAGACGCCTCCCGGCGTTGTGGAAATGTTGGATGTTAATGGATTCGGTCCCAAAAAAGTGCGGGTGGTCTGGAAAGAAATGGGGGTGGAAACGGTCGGCGAATTGTGGTATGCCTGTAATGAAAACCGCCTCGTCGAATTCAAGGGTTTTGGACTAAAAACCCAGGAAGACCTGCGGCATAAACTCGAATATTTTTTCAGAAGTCGCGACAAACTCCACCTCGATGTGGCCGAAGAAGAGGCCGATTTTGTGTGCGTCTGGCTCACCGGAAAATTTCCCGGCGCTTTCGTAGCGCCTGTCGGGGAGTTGCGCCGTCGCTGCCCGGTGGTCGAACATATTGAAATACTGGTAGGCTACAACGGCGAGTTGGGCGCAGCATTCGACGGCGTTGCACTGACAGTCGAAAAAGCAGAAAGCACCCTCCGGTATGACGTCCGCCTGCAAAACAACACACCCGTCATTATTCACCGCTGCATGGCGGAGGAATTTGGCTCCAAATTGTTCCAGCACACCGGAACACCGGCGTTTCTGGAAGCGTTTGTAGCCGCTACACCCGGACTGGTTTTTAAAAATCTGCGCAGCGAATACGAGGTTTTTGAACGCGCCGATATGTCTTTTATAGCACCGGAATTACGCGAAGACGGCCAATACATTGACCCGGCTAAACAGCAAAAGTTGCCGCAACTCATTGAAGAACAGGATATTCGGGGCGTACTGCACGTACATACCACCTGGAGCGACGGCTTGCACAGCCTGCGCGACATGTGCGAGTATACCCGCTCGATGGGATACGATTATATCGGTATCACCGACCACAGCCAGGCGGCTTTTTATGCCAACGGCCTGAAACCGGACCGGGTACTGGCGCAAATGGCAGAGATCGACCAACTGAATACAGAAATGGCGCCGTTCCGCATTTTAAAAGGTATCGAAAGCGATATTCTGAACGACGGTTCTTTGGATTACGATCCGGAAATACTGGAAAAATTTGATTTCGTGATCGCTTCGGTGCATACCAACCTGAAAATGTCGAAAGAAAAAGCAACCGAACGGGTGTTGCGGGCCATCGAAAACCCGTTCACGACGATTCTCGGCCACCCGACGGGCCGGCTTCTATTAAGTCGCGAAGGTTATCCCCTGGATTGGGATGTCATCATGGACGCCTGCGCAAAACACAAGGTGGCCATCGAACTGAATGCCAATCCTTACCGCCTCGACCTGGACTGGACGCTGATTCAGGAAGCAGTTCGCAGGGGTATCATGATTAGTATCAACCCCGATGCGCACAGCAAAGATGGTATCCACGATTTGCGGTACGGCGTTTTTGCGGCCCGGAAGGGCGGGCTGACGGCCGCTGCTTGCCTGAATGCAAGAGGCGCAGACAGTATTAAGAAGTGAGAAGTGAGAGGTGAGAGGTGAGATACGTAGAGTACACCGCTTCGCATTTTTATTGCTAAATGCGGAGCGGTGTACTCTACGTATCTCACTTCTCACCTCTCACTTCTCTAATCCTAGTATCCAAAAATTTCCTCCAGCGTCAGTTCCTGCACCTTCCCAATTTTTTTCAGGAATTTAAAGTCGATACGGTCGCGGTCGCCGAGTATCAGCCAGGTATATTTCCGGCCTTTGACGTGTTTTTGCTGGAAGTGAATCAGGTCGGCAGCATCTGCTTTTTCCAGGGTGCGGTAAATATCGGCCCGCAGGTCGTGGTTTGGGAAACCTTTGTCGCGGTTGGCGCGCCAGGTCCAGTAGAGGTCTGCTTTTTTAATACGCCCGGAAGCGATTTGTTTGAGTACGCTTTGGCGGGCATTTTCCATTTGAGGCAAAGAGACCGGCATCGTTTCCAGGATCGTCTGAAACGCTTCCACCGCTTCGTGCAGTTTATCCGGCTGTGTGCCGATGTAGGATTGCAGGAAATGCGCCCGGTTTTTTCGGGCGGGATTGGCTGCCACCGCATACGCGGAATAGGCCAGGGCTTTGGATTCCCGGATGTCCTGGAAAACGATCGAGGAAAGGCCGTACCCAAAATACTGGTTGTACCATTCGCTGAAAACGTATTCGCCGAGGTTGAACTTTGGCGTGCCTTTGGATAAGAGCAACATTTCCACCTGCACCATGGGAAAATGCACGAAGTACACCTTGTCTTTTTTAGTGCCTATCTCCGGGTATTTTTTTGGCGGAACAGGCGTTTTTGCAGTAGCAGAGACCGGATGGTGGCGTTTCAGAATATTGGCGACCGTTCGGGCTGTTTGAGGGCCGCAGTAAAAAATTTCGTGTTTGTATCCGGTCAGGCCTTTCAGCAACTCGATCAGTTCAACGGCAAGATGTGGGTCGGACAGTTGTTCTTTCGTCATCTTGTCGGTAAAAGGAGATACGGAGCCATATTTCGCGTAACTCGCCATCCCTTTCATCAGGATCGTGCGTTTGTCCTTTTTGTTGTTTTCACGCCGCAACAGGATATCTGCAACGAGGTTTTGCAAGGCATCCGGGTTAGGCTGCATATCGGCCAGCAGGTGTTCCATTAAGCGAACGCCTTCTTCGAGTGATTCCTGAAGTCCTGTTAGTGTCAGGTAAAAATGATCGTCGTGACAAGTTGTCGAAAAATGAACCCCCAGCCGGTAGAAAGCCTGTTGCATTTCCGAAGCAGTATAACGGGAAGTACCAAGAAAAGACAGATATGATGCTGCCAGGCCCAGTTTCCGGTCGCTCAGACGGCCCATATCGAAAGCGTAATACAGCCTGAAAAGTTGGGTGGCCTTATTGTGGACGGCACGGAGTTTCAGGTTTTTAAAAACAGCAGATGTTTTGATAAGTTCCTTAAAATCAACAAATTGTGGTTCAATATCTGCGCTTGTTTGCTCCAGGAAATGCTGTGCGAAGCCGGACATATCCGATCGATTCACTTCAATCGGCGTGATGGGCGGTTTGTCCACTTTCATCACCGATTTGTCTTCGCCGTGGTGCTTGAACACAATGCCGTAATTGTCGGTGCGCACTAATTTCTGTGCGAACGCCACGATATCTGCTTTGGTAATTTTTTCCAGTTTTTTCCAGCGTTGCACCATCTCCGGCCAGTCAATTCCGAGAATATAGGCGTTGCTGATTGCATTGGCGCGGCCCTGGTTTTTTTCAAACTCCTTGGTTTCCGACAATTTCAGGTCTTTGAATACAGCCGCCGGGAGCCAGTCTTCAAAGTTGCCTTTTTGCAGGTTTTCAATTTGTTCCAGAAGAATTTGCTCCACTTCTTCCAGCGATTGCCCCTCCCGGGGTTTGGCATGCAGAATCAGGCTGCTGAAATCTTCCATTACCCGTGGGTAGGCGAATGCTTCGAGCAGGCGTTGCTGCTGGGTGATGTTCAGGTCAAAAAGGCCGGCCTGGTAATTGTGCAGGATGCCTGCGATCATGGGTAATATCAGCGCTTCTTCCGATCGGGCGCCATCAAAACGCCAGGCCATTTCTATCCAGGATGTTTCCTGTCCGTATACATCGCGCCGGGTGCGGGCGCTTAAGGGCGGTTGGGGTTCAAAACTGAAAGCCGGCAGGGGTTTGGCCTGGAATTGTCCGAAATAACGTTCCGCCAAATGCACCGCCTGTTCCGGGTTAAAATCGCCGACCATTACAATTGCTATGTTATTCGGTACATAATAACGGTCGAAAAACTGGTAAATATTTGTTTGGGAAGGGTTTTTCAGGTCTTCGCCGCGACCCAGCGTCGTTTGGGTTCCATACGGATGCGTAGGCGTCAGCACCTCCTGCATGGCCTTCAGGGTTTTTCGGAAATCGCGGTCCTGACTGATATTGTATTCTTCAAAAACCGTCTCTAATTCGGTATGAAAAAGCCGGAGAATGGGCCGGCGAAACCGTTCGCTTTCGAGTGCAAACCAGCGTTCCAGTTCATTGGACGGGATGTCGTTCACATACACCGTTTGTTCCACCCAGGTGTAGGCATTGGTGTCTTTGGCGCCGATAGCGCTCACTAATTTATCGTATTCATTGGCGGCGGCAAAGCGGGCGGCTTCAAAACTCAGCCGGTCGATTTCTGCATATAACACCGCTTTTTGGGCAGGATCCTGCTCTTTGCGGTGCGCTTCAAATTTCAGTTCGATCTGATCCAGTAGTGCCTTTTCCTGCGGCCAGTCGAGCGACCCGAGCCGATCCGTTCCTTTGAACATCATGTGCTCGAAGTAGTGCGCGAGGCCCGTTGTATCCGCCGGATCGTGTTTGCTGCCTGCCCGTACGGCGATTTCAGTATATACGCGCGGTTCGTCGGTATTGACGGAAAGAAAAAGACGGAGTCCGTTGGCCAGCGTGTGCATTTGCACCTGAATAGGGTCGCCCGTAACGGATTGAAATATAGTATTTTTGGAAGGTGCGTAGTCGTGCATATTTTTCCCTGATTAAAGGTTGATAAAAGTTGATGAGGGGTTATAGGGTTGATGAGGGTTTATAAAGGTTTATAGGGGTTGATGAGGTTGATAAAACGATGTTAAACAGGAAATCGCGCACTTGGTTGGGCAAAAAAACGGGAAGTTTTCCACTTTATGGGAAATTTTGAAACAAGAGCCGCCCCGGATTTTATTACCCTGCAAAATCGAAGAACTAATGCCACGGCTCTACGAGCGGATGAAATCCCGCGCGCATCGCCGGCGCGCATCGTCAGGTATCAAAATCAATTCGCTTTGCGGCCGCCCCCCCCCCCCCCCCCCCCCCCCCCCCCCCCGGGCCGCCCCCCCCCCGCCCCGGGCCCGGGCGCCCCGGCGCGGGGCCCCCCCCCCCCCCCCATCCGGTTTCTTGAAGAAACACCGGCCCCATGGGGGGCGGGAGGCGGGTCGCGGCGGGCCGCGGCGCCCTGCCCCCGGGGCAGGGGGCGGCGGCGCCCGCGCGGGCGATTTCAGCCAGCAGCCCGCACCCAGAAACAGGCGCGCCCGGGATGCCTTTTTCAGTAAAGAAAGAATCCGGCTCCGATGATGTATTTCCGAGGCTTGCGTTACTACGCTCAGGCGCGGGCCGGCCCCAGCGGGGGGGGGGGGGGGGGGGGGGGGGGGCGGGGGGGGGGCGGGGGGGGCGGCCGGGCCGGCGGGGGGGGCCCGGGGGGGGGCGGCCCGCGGGGGGGGCCCGGGGGGGCTCCGCTCGGCGCCGTCCCCCGCCCCCTGTGCGGTGCACACCCCCGGCCCCCCGGCGGAAGCCCAGTGGGGCAACTTAAAATCAACTTAAAATATCCGTTTTTGACAAATCCGTTCAGATTTCGCCGTGCATACGGCG
This sequence comes from Lewinellaceae bacterium, assembly GCA_016711435.1. Classification (GTDB taxonomy): domain Bacteria; phylum Bacteroidota; class Bacteroidia; order Chitinophagales; family Saprospiraceae; genus M3007. The sequence continues at coordinate 55,045 of JADJSY010000036.1, read as the reverse complement.
GACGGAATCCATGAGGTTGGATTTTTTGCGGCGCGACACTTCAATGGAATCGCCGTTTTCCATAATCAGGTAGCCGCCTTCTCCTTTGATATAGGTTTTCATAAAATTCATATTGACAATATGCTTTTTATGCACCCGTACAAAGTTGAGCGAAGTGAGCGTATCCTCATACGCTTTGATCGTCCGGCTGGCCGTGATGCGGTCGCCCGATTTCAGCATAAAATGGGTGTAATTGTCTTCGGCTTCGAGCCGGATGATTTCGCTCAGGCGCACAAAGTGAACGCCGTCCATGGCTGAAATGCCGATTTTTTCAAAAGTATTGGGCGTATTGGGGGCGTAGTTTTGTTGCAATACCTCCAGGCGTTCTTTGGTGCCTGCGTTTTTCTTCCGAATTCTGCCGGTGGCGCGAATCAGTTCTTCTCTTTCAATGGGTTTTGTGACATAGTCGATAGCGGCAAACTCAAATGCCTGCAAAGCGTATTTAGTCGGGCAGGCTGATGTCTAAAAATGCCACATCAAACTGGCGGTCGCGGTCGTCTGCGGCCAGGCGAAGCAGGTCGGCATTAGAGGCGCCGGTAGCAACCACTTCCACTTCCGGGCAGTATTTGGCGAGCATGTTGCAAAGGTTCTCAAGGCCTTCGGGTTCGTCTTCGATGAGCAGTGCGCGGGTGGTCATGTGTATATGTCTTGTTTTTGGAAAAACTGTCTCAAAAGGTTGATGAGGGTTGATAAAAAAGGTTGATGAGGGTTGATAAAAGTTGATATGTATGCTTCCTTTTCGAGGAGCAAATATCAACTTTTATCAACCCTCATCAACCTTTATCAACCCCTAAAGACAGCCTAACGACCGGGATATTTATCTGACGGTCAATATTGGCGTATTTTGATACGCATCCCGAATTTGGCGGTATCAAAATTATTGAGTTTGCGCAGGCTTTCTACGGAAGTGGCGTATTGCCGGGAGATATCCTCCAGGGATTCGTTGCGGCGCACCGTGTGGTACTGGAAACTGATTTCACCGGCGGGTTTTTGGTTGCGCTGGTAGGATTCGATTGTGGGTTGCTGGGTAGTAGCAGGTATTGCGGCGGCCGGCTTGGCCTTGTTATCGGAAGTGGCGGGTTTTCCCCCTGGTTTTCCGGTTTCTTTGGCGGGTTTGGAAGCCGCCTGTATTTTTGCGCCCGGCGCATCGATCTTGATTCCGCCGGTATGTTTTTGTACCAAAACGGGTTTCCAGAGTTTAAGCGTTTGATTGGGTTGTACAAAATTGGAACTCAGTTTGTTCCAGACGCACAATTGGTCGCCGCACAGACCTAATTTTTGAGCGAATACGTCGATGTGCTCTGCCTGTGAAACGTTGACAGAGCTCATATAATAACGTCCGTCGCCCATTTCTGTGGCATTGATCGGCGAACCGTCGTAGGCTTCCCAAACGTATTTGCGAACACTGCTCACGGTGTTCAGATACCGAACAAAAGCGGGCATTACCCGTTGCGGCACCACGACGTAATGTCCGGTGGTAGAAGGCGGAACATAGTCGCGGCGGAAACCCGGATTCAGATTTTTGACCGAAGCGTACGGCACTCCGGTGGCTTCTGCAATGTCGCGGAAAGAAATTCCTTCATACACGAGCATATAATCGGTCAGTTGTTCGTCCAGATCCGGTTCGTTCGGACGCAAACCGTGGAGTGTGTAATAGTTGCAGAGATAGGTTGCTGCGATAAAAGCCGGGACATAGTTGCGGGTTTCCTGTGGTAAAAAACGTTGTATGGACCAGAAATTGCGGCTTCCGGCCCTGCGGATAGCGCTGTTTACACGGGTCGGGCCGCTGTTGTAGGCGGCTAATGCCAAAGCCCAGTCGTCAAACTGTTTGTACAGGTGTTTGAGGTAACGGGCAGCGGCGTCGGTGCTTTTTACCGGATTGCTGCGATCTTCTACGGCGCTGTTGGTGCGCAGGCCGTAATCGCTGCCTGTGGCCGGCATAAACTGCCAAAGACCGGTAGCGCCTACCCTCGATACGGCTTTTGCATTCAGGGCTGATTCTACGACGGAGAGGTATTTGAGGTCGGTTGGCAGGCCGTGTTCCCGTAGTTTTTGTTCAAAAAGCGGGAAATAGGTGAGCCTGCGCCCCAGCATATTGCGGGCTTTTTCAGTTTTCTGTTGTACGTAGGTTTTGATGTAACCTTTTACTACTCCGGTGGAACGAAGATCGACACAACTACTTAATTGGGACAGGCGTTCTTTAAGTTGAGCATCGGTGAAGGTGCTGCTGCCCTTGGCTACCAGCATATCGGTGGTATCGATGGGGTCCTCCAAATCCGCTATTTGTATTTCACTCTGAGCCGAAACATTGGCAGAAAAGAGGACTGAAAAAAGAGATACCAAACTGATAACGAAAGTCTTACACTGCATAGACGAATTACTTTTCTTTTTTAGACAATACACGAGTAGAATTAATTCAAAACAGGTCCTGATGTGCCTTTCGGCGCAGGATGTATTGAGGCTGCCTGTTTGAGAAACCTCATACAGGGCGGCGGTAAAACGTTGACGGGGCTGCTTTATTCTTTGTAAATGGTTAATAAGTACCATTTACGACCAATTCATGGCTCAAGGAGTCAAAGAGATGTGCAAAAATCAGTTATTCAATCGGCTAAAAGAAGCGCCTGCCTGTTAAAATTATTAATTCGCGAAATCAGAGAGGAATTTCAGCCGCATGAGTTGAATCTCTTCCCAGGTAATTTCGTCGTCTTTTAATTCCTTGAATGCTTCATCTACAGAATCCGTTTCCGCTTCTTTAAAGTACTCGATTACGGTTTCGCGTACATATTCATCGATTACCTTGTTCAGGTAATAGTCGAGTTTAATCTTGGTACCCGACTGTACGATGCCATAAAGTTCTTCCAACAGTTCGATCAGCGACATGTCGGTCGAACGGGCGATATCTTCCAGGGGTATTTTGCGGTCGATACTTTGAATAATGGCAACTTTTGTTTTGGATTTATTGGCGACCGTTTTGATGGTAATATCCATCGGGCGCTCGATTTCATTTTCCTCGCAGTATTTTTTGATAGCGTCGGCAAAAGGCTGACCATATTTCAGGGCTTTTCCTTGTGAAACACCCACGATTTTTGTCAGGTCATCCAAAGAAACCGGGTACTGGGTGGCCATATCTTCGAGGGACGGGTCCTGGAAGATAATATATGGCGGCAGGTCGTGTTTTTTGGCAATACTCTTGCGCAAGTCCTTGAGGATCGCCATCAGGGGTTCGTCGAGTACTGCTGTGCCGCCTTTTTCGTCGTCTATATCGTAGTCGCCGTCTTCAAAGTCGTGGTTGATGGTAATCTGGATCGGGTAGGGTTTCTTAATGTATTCCCGACCGGCATCCGACACTTTCAACAAGCCAAATTGTTCTATTTCCTTGTAAATCAGGTTGTTAATCATGGCATGTCTGAAGATGGAACTCCAGAAATTTTCATCCCGGTCGTCGCCGACTCCAAACAGTTCCATTTCAGAGAACCCGAAATCTTTCATTTCTTTCGTCTCCCGGCCCATGAGGTATTCCATCACCGTCTTCATCAGGTAGTTTTCATTCAGATCCAGAATGCACTGGATGACGTGGATGATTTCCTGTTGTACTTCAACTCTTTCCTTGGGGTTTTTACAGTTGTCGCACATTTTTTGGCAACGGCTTTCCTCAAATTCTTCCCCAAAATAGTGGAGCAGGAACCGGCGGCGGCAGGAGGCTGTTTCGGCATAGGCGACTACTTCCTGCATCAATTGAGCGCCCATTTCTCGCTCTGCCACCGGTTTGTCGCGCAGGAATTTTTCCAGGCGCAGGATATCGGCATAGTTGTAAAACGCAATACACTTGCCTGCAAGCCCGTCGCGACCGGCGCGGCCCGTCTCCTGGTAGTAGTTTTCGATGGACTTCGGCATGTCGTAGTGAATGACGAAGCGCACATCGGGTTTATCGATACCCATACCAAAGGCGATGGTGGCGCAAATCACATCGATGTCTTCTTTCAGGAAAGCATCCTGCGTGTTGGCGCGTGTTTTCGGGTCGAGGCCGGCGTGGTAAGGCGCCGCCTTGATGTCGTTCACCAGGAGCATTTCTGCGATATCTTCGGCAGTTTTGCGGTTCTGGACATACACGATACCCGATTCATTGCGAAATTCTTCTTTAATGACCTGGATAATCGATTTGATTGTCTGGTCTTTTTTGATTTTCGGGCGAATCTCGTAAAACAGGTTGTCGCGGTTAAACGAGGAGATATAAGTCGCATCCGCCGTCATATCCAGGTTCTTCAGGATATCCTGCTGAACTTTGGGTGTAGCGGTAGCCGTCAGCGCCATAATGGGCACATCGCGGGCAATGGCATCGAGCATCAGGCGGATGCGGCGGTATTCCGGGCGGAAGTCGTGTCCCCATTCCGAAATACAGTGGGCTTCATCTACTGCGACGAAAGATATATTGGAGTTCTGGAAAAACTCGATGTTTTCCTCTTTGGTCAGTGTTTCCGGCGCGACGAACAGCAGTTTGGTTCTGCCGTCGGTAATGTCCTGCTTGACTTTCTTCATTTGCGCTTTCGTCAGCGATGAATTGAGAAAGTGCGCCACTTCATCTTCTTCGGAATAACCCCGGATAGAGTCTACCTGATTTTTCATCAGGGCAATCAGCGGACTGATAATGATCGCCGTACCGGGCAACATCAGCGCGGGCAACTGGTAACAAAGGCTTTTGCCGCCGCCTGTAGGCATAATGACAAAAGTGTCTTTACCTTCTAAAAGACATTGGATAATGGCGCGCTGGTCGCCTTTAAAAGCATCAAAACCGAAATATTTCTGAAGGCTTTCGGTTATTATATCGTGTTCGGTAGCAATCGCTGACATCTTCTGTTCGATTAATTTTGTCTGTCCGGTCGTAAAAATTCCGTGCGTAGTGGTGAAAAATCCCCCGCTGTCTTCAGCGCAGGGTGTGAAAAATTTCGCCGATGAAATTAAGGATTATTAAAACAATCCCATATCAGTGGCCTCATTTTTTATATAAAAAATTTTAGCAACACATTTACGGCGGGCTTTGATAAACAACGGGGCTGTCTCGAAAGGTTGATAAGGTTGATAAGGGTTTATGAGATTGATAATAGCCACTCAATGAAGTAATTCCCCTCATTTTGGGGTGCTAACATCAACCTTATCAACCTTTATCAACCTTATCAACTTTTTGAGGCAGCCCCGTTGTTTACAGGAGGCCTTTTTTAAAAGCCGTCAAAGATAGAAAAAAAATATTGAAATATGGATAACTTATGACATAGAATTTTCCAAATAAAAAGTGAATGTTCCGGTTATAATTTGGTAAGAATAAAATTACGACTCAGTAATCCAAATAATATTTCAAACGTTTGGGAAAATACTAATTTTAAAATGACATTTTTGACCAATATAAAATTTCATATAAAATATTATTTGGTCAGGAGCGGGGTTTTCTTTGCCACAAACGCCATCCGAGGAATGCCACACACAGCATTAATCCGAATCCTTCACGGGTTAACTCGACCCAGGGGCGTTCTGCTTTCATCGATTCGACGATACTGGGCTCGCCCATTTGGATCCATCTGAACAGATCCGGGATGTATGTCAGCATAAAAATCGTCAGTAAAACCGTCCCCGCCAGCAAAACTCTGTACGGTAAACACCTGTTAAAGGCGGCAAGCCCGTACTCCAAGGCTACGAATCCGTATATCGGCACCCAGATATATGGATCGGGATCGTTGTATTGCCAGCCGGCAAAAAGCACAAAAACAAGGCAAATAAAAAAATTCAGGATACGCATAGCTTGAAAAATTAGAAAACAGGGACTGGTCGGGGTAGTTTTGCGGCGTAAAAAAATGAAATTTTTTTGGAAAACACACATATACTTGAATTGGCGCGCCGAACCATTCGTATCGAAGCGGAGGCGCTGCTTGCATTGGCGGATAGTCTGGATGCGCAATCAGATTTCGGGCGCTGCGTAGAAGCGATTGCCGCTTCACCGGGCCGGCTTATCCTCACGGGCATTGGCAAAAGCGCTATTGTAGCCCAAAAAATAGTAGCTACGCTCAATTCTACGGGTACGCCTGCGATGTTTCTGCACGCCGCAGATGCCATTCACGGCGACCTGGGCATGATCCGGCCGTATGACCTGGTGCTGTGCCTGTCCAAAAGCGGCGAGAGCTCCGAAATCAAGGTGCTGATCCCGCTGCTCAAAAATTTCGGCAACCCGCTTATCGCTATGACTGCCCAGCGGACCAGCACCCTGGCCCGGCAGGCCGATTACCTGCTGTGGACGCCCATCGAGCAGGAAGCAGACCCCAATAACCTGGCCCCGACGGCAAGCACCACTTCGCAAATGGCCCTGGGCGATGCCCTGGCGGTAGCGCTGCTGGCATATAAAGGTTTTTCGCCCGAGGATTTTGGCAAATTTCATCCCGGCGGCGCTTTGGGCAAACAACTCTACCTCCGCGTCCGCGATTTATACACCCAGCACGAACGACCGGCCATCAGCGAGGACGCTAATTTACAGGATATTATTATTGAAATATCGTCCAAACGCCTCGGCGCCACTGCTGTTCTGGACGACAAAGAGCAACTCCTGGGCATCATTACCGACGGAGACTTGCGGCGAATGCTTCAGCGCGGAGCCGATTTCTCCAGCGTAACCGCGCGCGATCTGCTGAGCGGCACACCCAAGTCGATTGCACCGGATGCCCTGGCCGTAGACGCGCTGGCGCTGATGCGCGAACATGCTATTTCTCAACTGCTGGTATTGGAAGACGACAAGTACCTGGGTATGGTGCATTTGCACGATTTGATTAGGGAAGGACTTGTTTGAAGAGAGGTGAGAAGCGAGAGGTGAGAAGCGAGAAATATGCCGTTTGGTATTTGGTTGGATTTTGGGTCTGGTTTTTCAGGCCTGTAATCGTGATCGTGTTTAGTGTGGGAGTTTAGTGTTTCGGGCGTTCGCCTTTGGCATTTATGAAAATTCGACCAAAATATCAACTAAGTGCCAAAAAGAAACGCCCGAAACACTCAAACACCACACACTAAACACGATTTCAGATTACAGGCCTGAAAACCAGACCAAAATCTGACAAAAAATTATCCAACAGAACCTCTTCTTATTCCCTCTCACCCTCTCACTTCTCTTTATTCGGCTAGTTCCATCTCGATCTGCCTCTTTTGCAAATCCACCGCTGTTACGATCACGTTGATACGGTCGCCCATTTTGAACTGTCGTTTGGAACGGCGTCCTGTAACCCGCAGGTTGCCTTCTTCCACAATATAGGTGTCGTCCAGGTACCTGAAATCGACTAAGCCTTCGGCTTTTGATTCGGGCAGTTCTACAAAAAATCCGCGGTCGATAATGCCGCTGATAATGCCTTCAAATACTTCTCCGATGCGGCTGCGGATAAATTCGGCCTGTTTGTATTTGATACTTTCCCGTTCGGCATCGGCGGCCTTGCGTTCCTGGTTGCTGACGTGTTTGCACTGTTCTTCCAGTTTGCTTTTATCAATCCGGTACGTGCGTCCTTCGAGGTTGCGCTCCAGGATACGGTGTGCCAGCACATCGGAGTAGCGGCGAATCGGGGAGGTAAAATGGCTGTAATGGGAAAAGCCCAGACCGTAGTGACCGATATTATTGGTGGAATAAACAGCCTTTGCCATGGTACGGATGGCCAGGGGTTCGAGCAGTTTCAGGCGCTCATCCTTGCGGGCGGCGAGCATGAGGTCGTTAAAGGATTGTGCAATTTGTCTCGGCGTATCCACTTTGAGCGGGTGGCCCAGTTCGGCTGCAAAACGTGCAAAATCCGCCACTTTCGACATGTCCGGCAGGTCGTGTATCCGGTAAACGAAGGGTACTTCCTGTTGGTCTTTGCCTTTGTTGTCCATAAAGAGCGCCACTTCCTTGTTGGCAAGGAGCATAAAGTCCTCGATCAGCAGGTGCGCTTCCTTGCGATCTTTGACGTAGGCTTCCAGCGGCGTGCCGTCCGGCGCGAGTTTGAAACGCACTTCATCGGTTTCAAAACCGATGGCGCCGTTTTTCTGCCGTTCTTTTCGCATCACCTTGGCAATGCGGTCGAGGGTTTTAACGGCCCAGTCTAATTGCGGGAAAATCGGGAGTTCGCTCAAATCCTCGTGCGCTTTATTTTCCAGGATAGTTTGCGCCTGTTCGTATGCGAAGCGGTGTGCGGAGTGGATGATCGTTTTTCCGAACCAGCGTTTCAGCACTTTGCCTTTTGGACTGAATTCAAAAACGGCTGAAAAAGTCAGCCGGTCCTGGTGTGGCACGAGGGAACACAGGTGGTTGGAGAGTTTTTCCGGCAGCATGGGGCACACGCGGTCGACGAGGTATACCGAAGTGCTGCGTTGATAAGCTGCGCGGTCGAGTTCGGAATCCGGCTTGAGGTAGTGTGTGACATCGGCGATGTGTACGCCGATTTCGAGGTTGCCGCCTTCCAGTTCCCGGATACTCAGGGCGTCGTCGAAGTCTTTGGCGTCTTCCGGGTCGATGGTAAAGGTCAGGATGTCGCGGAAGTCGCGGCGCAGGGCGATTTCCTGTTCCGATATAGTGTCCGGAATCCGATCCGCTTCTGCTTCTGCTTCTTCAGAATGTGAGAGTTCAAAACCCTGGTTGATCAGGATTTTTTGCATTTCAAAATTATTGCCGCCTACATCGCCCAGCACCTGGGTGACTTTCCCGATGGGTACGCGCCCTTTTCCTTCCTGCCAGTCGGTGATGCGAATGACCACTTTTTCGCCGTCGCGGGCTTCCCCGCAGGCATCGAGTGGAATGTAAACATCTACGGGCATGTTCGGATTATCGGGCAGGAACAGGCCGTATTTGCGGCTTTTGCGCAGGGTGCCGATAAAAAATTCGTTGGCGCGTTTGAGGATTTCAATAATTTCTCCTTCGGGTTTGCGCATGGGCTGGCTACCACTGCGGCGGGGTGGCGCGGAGAACAGCAGTACCTTTACAATGTCGCCATTCAGGGCGCTGTTCATATATTTGGATGGGATATAGACATCCGTATCCATCAGTTCGCTTACGATGTATGCCGCCCCGGTGCGGGTCATGTCTACCCGGCCTTCCACAATTTTACGTCCTGCGGGTTTTTTCTCCGGTTGTTGTCTTTTGAGCAGTGGCGTGACACGCTCTGCACGTACAGGTTGCGGATGTTCTTCCTTTTCGGCAGGCTCCGGGCTTTTAATGGTCAGCCGGTCGAGGGCGACGCCAAACTTGTTTTCGGAAATTTCGGCAACAGAACCCGCTTCCACCAATTGCCGCAAGGCATGTTCTGCAGAATCTTTATTGTTTTCTACGCGGATTTGTTCGGTAATCTGGCGGGGAGAGAAGTTTTTGTGGGGGTGTGCCAGCAGGAATCTCAGGATTTCAATTTGTAGGTGTTGGGCAGACAGTTTTCGGCTGCCCGTTTTTTTCTTTTTGGTCATGTTAAAATAGCCCGCTTGTGGGCTGTAAAGTTGATAATTGTATTGATTATGAATGAATTTGAAAGCGTAATTACTTGTTTGCTATCAAAAAACGTTCCGCATTAAAACGTAAACGATAGAGAAAAGTTTCCCAGGGTCTGTTATTTTTGTTCGCTCGTGCCAAGTGACGAGGTGTCATCTGCGAGGCACGAGCCCCCCCCCCCCCCCCCCCCCCCCCCCCCCCCCCCCCCCCCCGAACCCGTGACTGACCTCGGAACGGCAAAGTGCTGCGATGAAATGGCGCTCAAAAATTACTTATCTGCCGCGAACATGAGACATCCCGAATTTATGCAATGATTCAGCTTAGCGGGTCTACGGGCGGATGAAATCCGCGATCCGCGAAAATTCGGTCAACTCTAAAGCGGAAAAATCCGTATAAATCCGTCGCATTCGTGTCATCCGTGCGACTATTATTCCTACGAGGGGAAAATTCGTCCACATTTTGCAAGATAAATGGAGTTAAATCGCGCCTTAGAGTGCACTGATATCTCCCTCGTAGGAATAATAGTCGCACATGATTTCACAAATCGACTATGTTCTTCTGAATCCTCTTTAGAGGGACCAAATTTTCGCGGATCGCAGGATTTCATCCGCCCGTATTGGCCTGTGCATTTGTTCTTCGATTTTGCAGGGTAATGAAATTCGGATGACTCATGTTTGCTGCTACAACGTTTTCAAAAACTTCGGCGCTTCCCGGTGTTTAGACGCCTGCTCATAAGCATAAGCCATAGCCAGCAACTCCGGCTCCCGGTATGCCCCCGCGATAAACGACAAACCCGCCGGCAGTTCGTGTACCTTACCCATCGGAACTGTGATGTGCGGATACCCGGCCATGGCGGCAGGCGGGCAAAAATAGAAGCCCGTATTGGCATCGCCGTTGACCGGGTCGGTAGGGTGGGGCAGGCCGATGCTGACCCCGCAGATGGCGTCCAATTTCAATTTGCCCATCATATCGTCTATGATCTTGCGGGAACTTTGCGATTTTTTTAAAGCCTCGGCGTATTCTTTACTGCTTATATCGCCTTTGGATTCGCTCATTTCCAGGAGTTCCTGTTTGAAATAAGGCATGGCTTTGTCTGCATTGTTTTTGTTGAAAGCAATGACATCGGCTAATGATTTGACTTTGGCATTGGCGGCAGACAGGTAGCGGTTCAGGCCGTCTTTAAATTCGTAGAGCATGACGTCGAATTCCGCATCGCCGAGGTCTTTATACTGATTCAATAATTCAACTTCCACAATGGTAGCGCCTTGTTGTTTCAAGGTTTCGATAGCGGCTTTGTATAAATCCACCACGCCTTCGTGCCCCTTCATGGCTCTTTTTTCCACGCCAATGGTTTTGCCTTTCAGGGCGTCGGCGTTCAGGAAAACGGTGTAATCCGGGTGCGTTTTTCCGGTACTTTCCTGTGTGACGGGGTCATTCGGGTCTGCGCCGGTCAATACGCCGAGCAGTATCGCGGCATCTCTGACCGTTCTGGTCATAGGCCCGGCGGTATCCTGTGTTTTGGAAATGGGGATAATGCCGCTTCGGCTGCACAGGCCCACGGTGGGTTTGATACCTACGACGCCGCAAAAAGAAGCAGGCGCGATCACCGATCCGTCCGTTTCGGTGCCGACGGCGACCGCGCAGAGGTTGGCGGCTACGGCGGCTCCGGAACCCGAACTGGAGCCGCAGGGGTTTCGATCCAGCACGCAGGGATTTTTGGTCTGGCCGCCCCGGCTGCTCCAGCCACTGCTCGATCGGGTCGAGCGGAAGTTGGCCCATTCGCTCAGGTTGGTTTTTCCCAGTAAAACGGCCCCGGCGGCTCGCAGTTGCGCGACAATGAAGGCGTCTTTACCCGCCTTATTGCCTTCCATTGCCAAAGAACCGGCAGTGGTCATCATTTGATCGCCGGTGTCGATGTTGTCCTTGATGAGGACGGGAATACCATGCAAAGGGCCGCGTATTTTACCGGCTTTTCTTTCCTGATCCATAGCCTCTGCAATGGCGAGCGCTTCGGGGTTGATTTCGATGACGGCATGTAGCGCGGGGCCTTCGCGGTCGATGGCCGCAATACGTTGCAGATACATTTCGGTGATCAATTTCGAGCTGTGGGTTCCCTGTTGCATCTTTTGTTGCAGGGCGTCTATGGTGATTTCATTCAACTCAAAGTCGTCTGAAACCTTTTCGGTCGGCGTCAGGCCGGCGCTTTTTACTTCGGTCGTATTGCAGGACGACGCTACAATAGCCGGGAGCGATATACCGGCTACCGCGCTGCTTTTAAAAAACTTCCTTCTGTTCATAATAGGTTATTAGTTATCCGTTATCTGTTATCAGAGGGCGACTCGGGAGGCGCTAAACTACGTCTGCAACGGATATAATTTTGAGAAAAAAGACATCATTTTGCAATACTTGACAATCGCGTTGTTTTTGTTGGCCTGTTTGTTGGTATGAATGATTTTCAACGGCCTATATTTGCCCGCCCGCTCAGAGCGGAGGTATTTTTTTCGCGCAAAAACGATTGTTTCATGGAGCCTACGAATATCAATGACCCGGAATATTTCCATAAAGTGGTGGATTGTCAGTATGCCTGTCCGGCGCATACGCCTGTACCGCACTATATACGCCTGATCGCTCAAGAGCGCTACTCGGAGGCTTATATGGTCAATTGGGAATCCAATGTATTCCCCGGGGTGCTGGGGCGTACCTGCGACCGACCCTGCGAACCGGCCTGCCGCCGCGTTCGGGTGGAAGAAAAACCCGTGGCCATTTGCAGGCTCAAGCGGGTGGCTGCCGACAACAAAGGTGATGTCCGTGCGTACATGCCGCAGGGACCTTTTGCGCCAAATGGCAAAAAAATTGCCCTCATCGGCGCAGGCCCCGCTTCCCTGACGGTCGCGCGCGACCTGGCTCCGCTGGGTTACGAACTGCACCTGTACGATGAACTGCCCAAAGGCGGCGGTATGATGCGCAGCCAGATACCTTCTTTCCGTTTGCCGATCGAAGTGCTGGATGAGGAAGTGGATTATATCCTCGACCTGGGGATTCACCAGCATTTCAACACCTACGTCTCCAGTATGCGCGAAGTATTGGAAAAAGATTACGACGCCGTTTTTGTCGGTACCGGCGCGCCGCGTGGACGCGCCCTGACAGACCTGCCAGGCTATGAGGAGGCAAAGGCGAATATTCATATCGGGATCGACTGGTTGTCCAGCGTGGCCTTCGAGCATACGGATAAAATCGGTCGCCGGGTCATCGTGCTGGGCGGGGGCAATACGGCGATGGACTGTTGCCGCACTTCCCGCCGTTTGGGTGGTGAGGGGGTGAAAGTAGTGGTGCGCAGCCCTTTTGCGGAAATGAAAGCCAGTCCCTGGGAAATTGAAGACGCCCAGCGGGAAGGTATACCGTTTTACAACAACCACGTTCCCAAAGCATTTGTCGTGGAAAACGGCAAATTGTGCGGCATGACATTTACCAAAGTGGAACCCGTGCTGGATGAAAACGGCAAACGGAAAATGGTACCTACCGGCGAACCGGAGGTGTTTTTTGAAGCCGACGACGTATTGGTCGCGATCGGCCAGGAAAACAGTTTTCCCTGGATTGAACGCGACCTGGGCCTGGAATTCGATCGCTGGGAACTGCCCATCCTCGATCCGGTTACCCATCAATCGACCATTTCACGCGTCTTTTTTGGCGGCGATTCGGCATTTGGGCCTAAAAACGTGATTACGGCCGTGGCGCATGGCCACCAGGCTGCTGTTTCCATCGATATTTTTTGTACCGGGAAAAACCTGCACAAAGACCGTCCTGATCCGATGACCAACCTCGTGAGCCAGAAAATGGGGATTCACGAATGGAGTTACCACAGCCAGGTGGCGGATGATAAACGTTATGCCGTGCCACATGCCGACAACGCGGTGGCTTTAAAAGACCGAAAACTCGAAGTGGAACTAGGTTTTGACCTTCCCACCGGTTTCAAAGAAGCGCAACGCTGCCTCAACTGCGATATTCAAACAGTTTTTTCCGAATCGCTTTGTATCGAGTGCGACGCCTGCGTGGATGTCTGCCCGACGGATTGTATCACCTTCACGGTCAACGGCGAAGAAGAAGATGTACGTACGCGCCTGACGGCTCCGGCGAATAACCTCACGCAGGACCTGTATGTCTCCGATGTGCTCAAAACGGGCCGTGTGATGCTTAAAGACGAAAACGTTTGCCTGCACTGCGGCCTTTGCGCCGAACGCTGCCCGACGGCTGCCTGGGATATGAAGAAGTATATGTACAGCGTTACAAAAGCGGGGCATCAGTGTTTTAGTGAGTTGTGAGTGGCGCTTACGTCCCCCCGGCCCCAGTTGTGAGGGGTCTGACCCCCCCATAACAATAAACCCATAAACCCATAAACCATAAACCCTCCTAACATGACGAATTTGAGTAAAATAATGCGATACCTGGGCATTTTGTCCATTATCCTGATCAACGTCGGTTGTGATCAGGTGTCAAAGAATTTGGTCAGAAACAGCCTGGAATACCATGAGCGGATTCCGCTGGTGGAAGATCATGTGGTGCTGACCAAAGTGGAAAATTCCGGCGCTTTTTTGAGCCTGGGCGATTCGCTTCCACCGGTAACCAAACAAATATTTCTGTTTTTACTACCCAGTGCAGCATTGTTCATCATGTTGTTCTGGCTAATGCTTCATATCGATATGCAGAAGCGGATGCTCTTCGCCTTATCTTGTATTATTGGCGGTGGAGCGGGCAATATCTATGACCGGATCGCTTATGGTTCGGTGACTGACTTCCTTTACATTCATTATGGCCTTTTTAAGACCGGTATTTTTAATGCGGCAGATGTTTCCATTATGTTCGGAACATTTTTCCTGATTGGATCTTTTATCTTACTACTTCTAAAGACCTGTTACGTACCTGAATATCATGCAACAACTTTCAGCAATCAACGATTTAGTCATCCGGTTTGCCAATGTCAACGGCACCGGTTCTGCCAGCGCGAACAACATGTTTGCCAAATCCATTTTCAGAATGGGTTTGCCGGTGACGCCTAAAAATATTTTCCCGTCCAATATTCAGGGTTTGCCTACCTGGTATGAAGTGCGCGTGAATGAACACGGATATTTGGGACGCCGCGCCGGCGTCGATATTATGGTGAGCGTCAATCCGCAAAGTATGAAGAAGGATGTGGATTCGGTTCGCCCCTCCGGCTATTTTATGTACGATAACACCCGTGAAATTGATAAAAGTCTGCTCCGCGATGACATTCATTACATTGGTGTTCCGATGATTGAATTGTGCCGGCAACATTTTGCGACGGATACACGCTCACACCAGTTGTTGAAAAACATGATCTACGTCGGTGCGCTGGTAGCGTTGCTCGACATAGAAATTGAGGTAGTGAAAGGGCTGGTTGCCGATCAGTTCCGCAAAAAGGAAAAGCTCATTCCACCGAATTACCAGGCCCTCGAACTGGGTATTCAATACATCAAAGACCATTATACCTGTCCGCTGGGTTTGCGCCTGGAACGCCGCGACCTGATCGGCGACAGTATCCTGATCGACGGCAATACGGCCTGCGGCCTGGGCGCCATTTATGCCGGGGCCACGGTAGCCGCCTGGTACCCGATCACGCCCTCCACCTCGGTCGTCAATGCCTTTGAAAAATACGTCAAACGCCTGCGCAAGGACGGGGAAACAGGTAAAAATAAATACGCGATAGTGCAGGCGGAAGACGAACTGGCCGCAATCGGCATGGTAATCGGCGCCAACTGGAACGGCGCACGGGCTTTTACCGCAACCAGCGGTCCGGGCCTTTCACTCATGAGTGAGTTTCTGGGACTGGCCTATTTTGCTGAAATTCCGCTCGTGCTGATCGATGTGCAACGCACCGGCCCCTCCACGGGTATGCCGACCCGCACCCAGCAATCGGACCTGACTTCGGCTTTTTATGCTTCACACGGCGATACCAAACAGGTGCTGCTGTTTCCGGCCACGCCAAAGGAATGTTTCGACTTCACAGCCGACGCTTTCGACCTGACAGAGCGCTTGCAAACGCCCGTTCTGGTTATGACCGATCTGGATCTCGGTATGAACGACCACCTTTCGCCGCCTTTCCAGTGGGACGACCAGCGTCGTTACGACCGGGGTAAAGTACACAGCGCCGATGACCTGGAAAAACTCCAGCAGTTTGGCCGCTACCAGGATGTCGACGGCGACGGTATTCCATACCGCACGATTCCGGGTACGCACCCGACGAAAGGCTCCTATTTCACCCGCGGCTCTTCCCGCGACGAAATGGCCAGGTACACGGAGGACAGCGAACCTTATGTGCGCAACATGGATCGCCTGCTTAAAAAATGGAATACGGCAAAAGATTTGGTTCCTGCGCCTGAATTTTACCAGGAAAAAGACAAAGGCAATCAGGGCATGATCTTTTTTGGAACGTCCACGTATGCGGCCCTGGAAGCAATAGAACAATTGGAAGCGGCGGGTGTGCCGATGGATGCCATGCGGATCAGAGCGACGCCTTTTTCTAATGCTGTGCGCGACTTTATCGGGCGCCATAAAACGGTATACATTGTGGAACAAAACCGCGATGCGCAGATGCGCTCCATTTTGATCAATGAACTGGAGATCGATCCGTTTAAATTGATTCCGGTGCTGAATTACGACGGTATGCCCATTACTGCCGAAGCGATTACCAAACAAATCAGCCGCACCCTGCACAATGCCTCCAATGGTCAGGCACACGCAGAAGCACAACATTCTTAAAATAAAAAGAGGTGACCTCAAGCAAAAATCATATAAGTATAAAGCTTAGTTTGAACAATTCTTGAACTCATTAACATTGCCTTTTGCCAATGCAATTGCTTTATTTAACGGATAACTACTTATGTCATTCATACGTCCGGCTTTCAGACACCCAGAATCGCCCAAAAATGACCTGGGATATACGCGCCAGTATTACGAAGGCGCTTTATCCACTTTATGCGCGGGTTGCGGGCATGATTCGATCAGCGGCGCCATCATACAGGCTTGTTTTGAAATGAACATCGAGCCGCACCAGGTGGCGAAATTGTCGGGAATCGGCTGTTCTTCCAAAACGCCTGCCTACTACCTCGGCAACTCGCACGGTTTCAATTCCGTACACGGTCGTATGCCCTCGGTCACCACGGGCGCCAGTCTGGCCAACCGCAAACTGCTATACCTCGGCGTTTCAGGCGACGGCGATACTGCGTCTATCGGAATGGGGCAGTTTGTACATATCATCCGACGCAACCTCAATATGGTGTACATCGTGATGAACAACGGCTGCTACGGCCTCACCAAAGGACAGGATTCTGCCACGGCCGATTTCGGTTCGGTCAATAAAAGCGGCTCTGCCAACCTTTTCCAAACGATTGATTTAGTGGGACTTGCCCTTGAATTGGGCGCTACTTTCGTCGGGCGCAGTTTCTCCGGCGATAAAGGTCAACTGGTGCCTATGATTAAAGCCGCGATGTCGCACAACGGTTTTGCGTTTATCGACGTAATTTCGCCCTGCGTAACTTTCAACAACAACGCCGGCTCCACCAAATCGTACGACTATGTGCGCGCACACATGGAGGCTACTTCGGCCATCGACCTGGTGCCGGAAAAAGAGGAAATCACCACGAATTACGAGGAAGGCACTACCAAACGAATCGAACTCCACGACCATTCCGTCATTGAACTGCACAAACTCGCCGAAGGCTGGGACCCTACCGACCGGCACTCTGCTGTGGAACGCCTGCAAAGCTCCCGCAACAAGGGTGAAATCCTGACCGGCCTGCTGTTTGTGGATACCCACAGCAAAGACCTGCACGACTTAATTGAAACGGTGCCGCAACCGCTGAACAGCCTGAAAGAACAGGATTTGTGCCCGGGAAGCGGGGTGCTGGAGGGAATTAACAAAGAATTTCGCTGAGGGGATTGGTCATCGGTTATTAGTTATCGGTTATCAGTTATCAGTTATCAGTGTGGAAGCGTTTGGTATCAGTTTGGAGTTTGGCATGTTATTTCCACCCTTTGGAGCTTGTAAAAACACATACCAAACTCCAAACTGATACCAAACGCTTTCACACTGATAACTGATAACTGATAACTGATAACTAATAACCAATAACAACTTTCCTAAACTCCACTTCCGCCCCCTCCGCCTGCAGGGCGATCCGGCCCTTGGAAGCCGTACAGTTTGTACCGTGGTTGACCAAGATGTCGTTGACCCAGACTTTCACCTCATTGCCGAGGCATTCTATCACCATCGTATTCCATTCGCCAGCCGGTTTTTCAGAGCCGTCTGTGAGGTTGAGGATGCGGCGTTCTTTTCCTTCCCCGGTTCCCCATTTTTCTTTCGGACCGCGTCTTTTTTCCATATCCGGCACGGTAATATCTTCGCGGATGCACCAGAAATCGCCGGCGTTTTCGTGCTGCATCTGTACTTCCAGCGATTGGGGGAACATGCTGTACAGGGCGCGCGGCGTGGAAGCGTGGATCAGGACACCGCAGTTGCCGGGTACGGCGGAGAAGCGATATTCCACTTCGAGCCGGTAATTCTGGTATATCTCATTGGTAATCAAATGGCCTTTGGGGTTGCCGAGACTCACCAACAGGCCATTTCTGACCACAAAACGGGCTTGCCAGGTCAGGGTTTTTATCCATATCCGGCACGTCTGTATGCCAGCCGTCGAGGTTTTTGCCGTTGAACAGGCTGACAGGCGTAGCCGTTTGACCTGCGGTCATACTTTTTTCAGCCGAAGCGTTAGTTGTCCGGGGCGCGCAGCTTGCGAACGCAACTGCTGCGGCAATAGTCAGGAGGATGTTGTTGGGCATTTCGATTGTTTTGTCCTTGTTATAGCGACAAAACTATTCATATTTAATGCCGCTTTATTAAAAAAATCGTAACTGTTTAGCCGGTGGGATGGAGGGTGGAATTTATTCCGCCTTTTAAGGCTGTTCCTTTTAGCAATCTTTAAAAGGCGGAATAAATTCCGCTCTCCATCCCACCGGCTAAACAGTTACCATAACTCATAACTCATAACTACTTTATGGCGCCCATTCCGCCATCCACATGCAACACCTGCCCGGTGATAAATCCTGCCTGATCGGACAGCAGGAACAAGGCAGCCGCTGCCATGTCTTCCGTGCTGCCAATGCGGCGCAGGGGGTGTCGGTTGGCAGCGTTCTGGCGTTTTTCGTCCGAACTGAGCAAGCCTGCCGCGAGCGGCGTGTCGGTCAGGGAAGGGGCGATACAATTGACCCGGATGCCGGGCGCCAGTTCGGCGGCCAATGCGCGGGAGAGTCCTTCCAGGGCGCCTTTGGCAGCCGCGATGCCTGCGTGAAAAGGCATGCCTGTCTGAACGGCAACGGTTGAAAACAGCAACACAGATGCCAGGCCGTTTCCTTTTTTTAAGGCTGGGAGCGCCATTTGAATAGCACGAAAAGCACCCACTGTATTGATTTCCAGTTCTTTGCGAAAATCTTCCGCGCTGATACGATGAAAAGGTTTGAGGTTGATGCTACCGGGGCAGTACACCAGCCCGTGTAAAACTTCCGGCAATTCACCCAAAGAAAAATCAGCGGCTGTCACGTCGGATTCCGTCCATGTTTCGCCGGGGGCGGCATCGGGGGAGGGGTGTCGGCTTACCGTCCAGACGGAGGCGCCTTCTATGGAAAGTTGACGGGCAATTTCCCGGCCGATGCCGGAGGAAGCGCCGACGATCAGGTAGTTTTTTTGTTTAAATTTCATGGCTTGTTTTTGTGAGAAAATCAAACAAAATAACGCGGGTTCTGTTCAGCGCTTCCTTTGCAGTATCCATTGGAAGTTAATCAGGCGCTACTCCTGAGGCGGCACGCCGCCTTCGGCATCGATCAAACTGAATGAACCGAAAGAAGTGAGGCGGTGACTGCCAGTCACCGCCTCACTAAAACGGGCGGTTCATTAGCAGCGTAGCGAAGGATCTGCCCGAGCAAAAGTGCAAATATTGTTTTTCACGATTGGCCCCTATGCTAACCAGTTACAAATTTCCATAATGTTCAATGTTCAATGACCAATGTTCAATTTCCAAGTTAATAAAAAGGGCGCTACCTTTCGATAGCACCCTTCTTTATTCATAGTGCAGTTGCCTGATTATCAACACAGATAACCAATAACGGATAACTAATAACTCATTACATCATGCCGCCCATGCCGCCCATATCCGGGTGACCATGGCCGCCGCCGCCTGCTTTTTTCTCCGGTTTGTCATTGATGACGCACTCGGTAGTCAGCACCAGGCCTGCGATAGAAGCTGCATTTTCCAATGCGACGCGGGTTACTTTCGTCGGGTCGATGATACCCGCTTTTTTCAGGTCTTCGTACACATTGGTGCGGGCATTGTAGCCGAAATCGCCTTTGCCATCCAATACTTTGTGGAAGACCAGCGATCCATCCACACCTGCATTTTCAGCGATGATACGGATAGGGGCTTCCAGTGATTTGCGCACGATAGCGATACCGAAAGTTTCGTCTTCGTTCACGCCGTTCATATCTTTCAGGCTGTTGATGGCGCGCACGAGGGCTACGCCGCCGCCCGGAACGATACCTTCTTCGATAGCGGCACGGGTAGCGTGCAGGGCGTCGTCGACGCGGTCTTTTTTCTCTTTCATTTCCACTTCGGTAGCGGCGCCGATGTAGAGAACTGCCACACCGCCTGCCAGTTTGGCAAGACGTTCCTGGAGTTTCTCGCGGTCGTAATCGCTGGTTGTGGATTCGATTTGTTGTTTGATCTGGCCGATGCGGGCTTTGATATCGGCAGCATTGCCTTTACCGCCTACTACGGTGGTGTTGTCTTTGTCGACAGTGATGCGCTCGCAGGAGCCGAGGTGTTCGAGGCCGGCGTTTTCAAGTTTGTAGCCTTGTTCTTCGCTGATGACGGTAGCGCCGGTGAGGACGGCGATGTCTTCGAGCATGGCTTTGCGGCGGTCGCCGAAGCCCGGGGCTTTCACGGCTACCACTTTCAGGCCGGCGCGCAGGCGGTTCACTACTAATACGCCTAATGCCTGGCTGTCGACGTCTTCTGCGATAATCAGCAGCGGGCGACCGGTTTGCAGGCTCTTTTCGAGCACTGGTACCAGGTCCTGCATGTTGCTGATTTTTTTATCAGTAATCAGCAGGTATGGGTTTTCATAATCGGCTACCATTTTTTCGGCATCCGTAATGAAATAGGGGCTGAGGTAACCGCGGTCGAACTGCATACCGATGACTTCATCCATATAAGTGTCGGTACCTTTGGCTTCTTCTACCGTGATAACGCCGTCTTTGCTGACGCGTTTCATGGCGTCGGCGATCAGGGTACCGATGGTTTCGTCGTTGTTGGCAGAAATAGCAGCCACTTGCTGGATTTTACCAAAATCTTCGCCGATTTGCTCGGTTTGTTTTTTCAGATCGGCCACAATGGTTTTAACGGCTTTGTCGATACCGCGTTTCAGGTCCATCGGGTTGGAACCGGCGGCTACGTTTTTCAGACCGGCAGTCACGATGGCTTGTGCCAGAACGGTAGCGGTCGTGGTACCGTCACCTGCCGCATCGGCAGTTTTGCTGGCCACTTCTTTCACCATTTGAGCGCCCATGTTCGCGATGGGGTCTTCGAGTTCGACTTCTTTGGCGACTGTCACACCGTCTTTGGTGATGATCGGCGCGCCGAAAGATTTTTGAATAACCACGTTGCGGCCTTTTGGGCCGAGGGTGACTTTCACCGCATTGGAAAGGGCGTCGACGCCTTCTTTGAGTTTCTCGCGTGCTTCTGTATTAAAGCTGATTTGCTTGGCAGACATATGTTCGAATAATGAATGTTAGAATGAATGAGTAAAGAGGTTTATGGGTTTATGGGTTGATAGTTTATAGGTTTATGGTTTATAAGGTAGTATGTCAATATTAGTTTAGATTAAATTGGTGGTAATGCTTGATTGTCAGCACGAATAACCAATAACTAATAACGGATAACTACTTACATAACATTAGCCTCAATTCCTTTAAATAATGACGAGGATATCGTCTTCACGCATAATCAGGTAGTCCTGGCCTTCGTAGGAGATTTCCTGTCCTGCGTATTTGCCATACAGCACGATGTCGCCTGCGGTTACAGTCATCATATTTCCGTCTTTGCCCGGGCCTACTGCGACGACCTCACCACGTTGTGGTTTTTCCTTGGCAGTATCGGGAATAATGATACCACCTTTGGTCTTCTCGTCGGCTGGAGCGGGCTTGATAATCACACGGTCAGCGATTGGTTTCATACTTTTAGATATTTATGTTTTGGTGAAACAAGTTTAGAGGCCGCAAAACAGAATTTTCTGCGGACACAGCTCCTTTATCAGACTTCGTGCCATGCAGGTTTTCCTGCCATTTTTTCAGACGCTCCGGCGTATGCTGTCAGGTTTGAACAGGCAGGCGGCAGTTGTGGCAGTCTTTTGGTTCGGATAGTCACTACCTGCTTTCCATTCCGGGTGAATCCTGTTATACGAATCCGTAAAAAAGAAATGAAAAAAACAACCGAATGAAATAAATGTATGTATGTTTGCCCAGTTTTATACCTAATCCGTTTACACCGTAATAGTACTCATGACTTTTTTGCTCGTACCGTCCTGCCTTTTTACCCAAGCATCTGTGCACACAATCGTGTGCCGCTTTCGGGATTTCCATTTTCCGGCAGGTTAGATACCGTACCAAAGTCACATCTCATTAAGGCTGATTTATTGCATTGAAGCGAAATTTTCCGAACCCTTACCGGGTATGGTTTTTTGCCTTCGATCCACACCAATTTGATAATTAACTGCGGCGTTCTGCGCCGGGGTTTATTGTGTTATAATCTGGTTTGTCACTGTATTCCTGTAATCTTAAATTCATGAAAATGAGCAAATTGTACCTTCATTCACTTTCTTGGGGCAAATCTTCCAGCATCAATTTTGCCACGCGCATGTTGATTTTGGTAAGCATTGTGCTGTCAACTGCAGGCCTGAACAGCCTCCAGGCACAATTGACTGGGACCTTAAACATCCCTGGGTCTTATCCAGACCTTGCTGCGGCCATCACTGATCTAAATACGCAAGGTGTCGGCGCAGGGGGTGTTACCATAAACCTGTCAGCAGGCAACCCGCAGACTGCTCCGGCAGGCGGGTACGCCATCACTGCCACGGGTACGTTAGCCGATCAGATCACGATCCAGGGCAACGGCAATACCATCACGGCTTTCACGCCGCAGGCTTCAGGCCTCCTGAACGACGCCATTTTCAAAATCGTTGGAGCAGATTTCGTGACCATCACGGGATTTACCATGCAGGAAAATGCAGCCAACCTCACGACTGCCGCAGGCACCAATAATATGACGGAGTGGGGTGGCTTTGTTGTATGCTACCAGTACCAATGGCGCCCAAAACTGCACGATCCAGAACAATACGATCTCGCTGAACAGGGTGTACCAGAATACATTCGGGATATACAGCAATTCTACGCACACTGCTACCTCTGTGACAACTTTAGCCACTGCAACCACCGCAGCAGGTGGTAATAGCGGCCTGAAAATTTATGGAAACGCCATCAGCAACGTCAACCAGGGTATTGCAATTGTTGGGCCGACTGCCGCGGCAGATCACAACGATGGATTGGAAATCGGTGGTACTGCACCCAATGCCAATACTATCACCAATTATGGAACTACAGGAACGTTTTCTGGTTACGCGAATGTTTCCGCTACTGTATATGGTATCCTTGTACGGAACACAAAAAACTATACGGTTTCTTTTAATAGCATCACGAGTTCGAGCAGTGCAAGCGGCGTGACCTCCGGCACTTTGCGGGGTATCTTCGTCCCAGCTGCCTCGAATCAACCAACAGGTACCTTTACCAACAACATTAATAATAATACGCTTGCCATAACCAGCCATGTGTTGGCCGGAACAATCAATGGCATCTCTGTGGAGACAACTACCAGCTCTATAACTTCTACGACCAATATTAATAATAATAATTTTACTGCCCTGAATCACACCATAGCGGCTGCTACAGGGTCTATAACTGCCATTTTACAAGCAGGTAGTTCGACTGCGGGACCGCTTAACCATAATATAAACAACAACACGTTTACCAACATTACGTCCAGTTCAACCGGTTCATTTACTTTTATTTCCAGTAACTGGACCCGCCCCACTAATGGCGTGGGTAATATCAACAACAACTCGATCGTAACCGCCTTTAACAAAACCGGGGCGGGTGGCACGGTAACATTATACTTCTCCTTTGGTACATCCGGGGCTACGGTGAATGAAAGCAACACCGGTAATAACTTCTCCAATATTACTGTTACCGGCGCCACAACTATTGCCGGATGGGCAAGCACCGATGGCGGTTCGCTTATCAAAACGGTTACCAATAATACTTTCAGCAACTGGATCGGCGGAACAAGCGCCATTACTGGTTTGGACGTATCTTTTAGTGGTTCCGCAACGGTGTCTGGAAATCTCGTCAGCAGTATTACAAGCGCCGGTGCTATCACTGGCATCACATCCTCTTCCGGTACACAAACTTTTTCGCAAAATACCGTTCATACCTTAAGCAGTACCGGCGCTTCTGCGGTTACCGGTATTTCAAGTACTACTGGAGGAACTACCCAAATATTTTCCAAAAATAAAATATACAACCTGGAAGCAAACAATGCATCCGGTACGGTATCCGGTATTTTGGTTTCCGCAGGAACGACGACTACGATCCAGAACAATATTATCGGCGACCTGCGTACCCCATCGGCCAATGCAGCCAATCCGTTGATTGGTATTAACATTACCGGTGGTACTACAGTAAATGTCTATTATAATACGGTGTATCTGAATGCTACCAGCCCGGCGCATTGTTCGGATCCAGCGCCATTTCCGGCGTCCACAACGCCGACGCTTACGTTGAAGAATAATATTTTTGTCAACCTGTCTACACCAGCTGGGGCGTTAGGTTTTACGTCGGCTTACCGGCGCAGCTCTACAACGCTTACTTCTTATGGTGCTGCTTCCAACAATAACCTGTTTTATGCAGGCACACCCGGGGCAGCCAATGTCATATTCTATGACGGAACAGCCGGCATTCAAACCCTGGCGGCCTATCAGGCTTTTGTTTCGCCCAGAGATGCACAATCCGTTACGGAGAACCCGACCTTCTTAAGCACGGTCGGATCCAATGCAAATTTCCTGCACATCGATCCAAGCGTCAATACGCTGGCAGAAAGCGGTGGCATGAACGTCAGCGGAATAACCGACGATTACGACAGCCAAACCCGTAAGGGCAATCCGGGCTATGTCGGCACGGGCACTTTCCCCGATATCGGCGCCGATGAGTTTTCGGGTACTAACCCAAATCCTTGTATTTCTAACCCCGTAACGGTGGCTGTTATACCTCCGAGTGCCACATACTGTACAGGCAGTACCGCTATCGCGTTGACGGCGTCGGGTGCTGATACTTATGCTTGGTTGCCGACTTTGGGATTGGATGTAGCGACCGGAGCTATCGTAAATGCTTCACCCGCTTCCACGACTATCTATACAGCCACAGGTGCACGTACTTTGGATGGATGTACAGGTTTTACCACGGTTACAATTACAGTAGCTACACCGCCGACCATTTCGGCTACTGCGACAGATGGGGGTATTGTGGCTTGTGGAGGAAGTTCTCAATTACAGGCAGTTGTTCCTACAACTGCTCTGCCCAATACTTATTCCTTTGCGGGTTCAAGTGGTGCGTTCACACAATTGGTTGGGGGCACTCTAAGTACCGCAACAGGTGATGATGGAACCCAAACTTCCATTCCTATCGGATTTACGTTTAACTATAATGGCACCACCTTTACTACGTTTAGTGTCAGTACAAATGGCGCCCTTGCATTAGGTGCAACTGCTCCTGGTTTTACGAACTTACTGGCCAGTAATGCAAATGTTATAGCCCCATTGTGGGACGATAATGATTTGATCGGGGGCACTATTGTTTATGCTACCACCGGTGTTATTGGTTCACAAGTGTTAACCATAGAATGGACCAACATGCATGTGGGTGGTACGGGAAGCAATACTAATCCCACCATTTCCATGCAAGTGCTGCTGTATGAGGCTACCGGTGAGATACAGTTTATCTATGGGGCAACCAGTGCAGCATTGGCAAGCACTACTGCCTCCATTGGTATTTCCGGAAGTGTGGGTAATTTTTTAAGTGTTACTCCTTTAAGCCCTGCCAATACCTCTACGGTATCTTCTGTCACTGAAAATACCGGCATTTCTTCGGCTGCGAATTTCCCAACAGGCACCATTTACACCTTTACGCCGCCTGCGCCTACGGTCCTCTGGAGTCCTGCTACTTTCCTGGATGCGACAAACATCCTCAATCCGCTGGCATCCAACGTGACTGCTACCACCATTTATACAGTTACTACTACGGCTGCCAACACCTGTACCGCTTCGGCTTCGGTCACGGTGACCGTTTCTCCGGATTGCTCCGGCATGTGCGCAAATCCGCCTCAGGCCGCGAATGACAACGACGCTGTTTGCAGCGGCGGCAACACAGCCGGATTCTTTCGGTGCCTGGCAGGACGATCGTGAGACTGCTGTCGGTGCAATCGTCACTCCCGGTACCACTTATACAGTAGAATATTCCACCACCGTTCCTACCAGCGTCAATGGTGCGACAGGCCTCAGCAATATGACGCGTACGATTTCATCTCTGTGCACTACCAGTGTTCAGTCAGTCACTGCTTACATGCGCTGTGATAATGCTACGCCAAACATCCTGACAGATGATACCTGTGGTTTGCTATCGGTACCTACACGCTGACGGTTTATCCGCCGGTGCGAGAGCCGACAGTTACTCCGAATCCGAATGGTTGTTCAGTCACTGTTACCGCCGCCTGTTCGGGTGACCGGATTACCTTGTCCGGCAATACGGCTGTGGGCACGATTACCGGAGACGGAACAAATGTCGCCACCTTTACAGTAGACCCCGGCCAGCCAGTCGGTACGATCGATTACAGTGTGAGTGGTGTTGTTGGTAGCCCCTGTGCGGCTTTTACGAACGATGATATCCCTACGCCTTTTTGCGACGCGATCCCTTGTACGCCTCCTGACGCTACGGGCGTCGAGATACTTGTAGGCGGAACTGGAAGTTTGACTTCCAGCAGCGTGTGCCCTCCCGGTTCATTAGGCGCTCCTACAAGTACGATTACGGTTACCGGGAACTCTGCGACAGACCCTACGGCGAACATGCCGGCGGCATTTATTACGAATAGTACCCCATGTGGTTTTGCGATACCTGAAAGATTAAGATTATATATTGCCACAACATTCCAGGTAACTGTTACCGGCGACTACGTGTTTACTATGGCTGATGATTTGGGTTATGATGGTATGGGTTATATTTTCACATCACCCATGGTGCCGGGCACTTGTGGTGCAGGATTTATCCGCGCAGACGACGATTCTGGGCCTGGCAGTGAGCCTGAATTAGGTGGAGGCGACGGCGCGGGCGTAATGACGCTCACAGCGGGTACTACTTACACCCTGGTTTCTACCACTTGGGGTATCGGTGCGGGAGGTGTTGATGGCTCTTTCACCTGGAATATAACTGGCCCGCCGATGGGTCAGGTACAAACTGTGACGCCCGGTGTTATTGAATGGTACGTAGCCGCTTCGGGTGGCGCATCT
This sequence comes from Lewinellaceae bacterium, assembly GCA_016711435.1. Lineage (GTDB taxonomy): Bacteria > Bacteroidota > Bacteroidia > Chitinophagales > Saprospiraceae > M3007. The sequence goes on along the minus strand of JADJSY010000036.1, from coordinate 27,810 downwards.
ATCGGCACGGGTTCTCCGTTCAATCCGGTAGGCGTAGACCCCGAATTACCGAATACCAATACGCCCGGAACAACGACGTATTATGCAGCATGTTCAGGTGATCCTACCTGCCGCACGCCGGTAGATTTTGTCATTCTGCCGGAGGGTACATGTATTCCTCCTCCGGCAACGGGTGTTACCATCACTGCAGGCGGAGAAGGAAGCCTGACTTCCGGCGCTGTGTGCCCGGGTGGTACATTAGGCGATGCTACAACTTTCATTTCGGGTTCCTGGGATATTGCAACAAGCCCTACGGCAGACAAGCAATTAACTTCTACGAATAGTACCACTTGTAGTTATGTCGCTGCTACGCCAATACACTACGTAGCTACTCAATTCCAGGTAACCACTACGGGTAATTACATATTCACCATGGCTGATAATGATTTGGATTATGACGGCATGGGCTATATCTTCACATCACCCATGGTGTTGGGTACTTGCGGCGCCGGATTTATTCGCGGGGATGACGATTCTGAGGTGATAGACAATGAACCGCAATTGGGTGGCGCCGGCGGCGCCGGCGTAATGACGCTCACAGCCGGCGTTACGTACACCCTGATTTCTACCACTTTTGAACTCCTAGATGCTAATGCCTCTTTCACCTGGAATATAACGGGCCCGGTGGGCGGTCAGATACAGATTGTCACACCTACTGCTATTGAATGGTACACGGGCGCTGTCGGTGGCAGCCCTATCGGCTCGGGTTCTCCGTTCAATCCGGTAGGCGTAGATGACCCCGCATTGCCGAATACCTTAACGCCGGGCACTACGGTGTATTATGCAGCATGTCCAGATGATCCTACCTGCCGCAGGCCGGTAAATTTTGTCATTGAAGCGTGTGAGTCGTTCCCTCAGGCAACGGGCGTCACTATCAATGCAGGCGGAAGTGGGCAACTTACCTCCTCTACAGTTTGCGCTCCTGCTCCTGGTTCTGTTTCTAACACGGGTAGTGGAGGTGCATCATTTTCTGCTTCCTATGTTGATGGCGTACCAATCAGTATTACAGTACCTGCAGAAGGAACACCTGGCGGGATTCCTTTGGGAGCGACTGTATCCGGGGTAACCGTAGAGATCACATATACATCTTCCAATGGCTCATGGAGAAGCGAATTGCGCACTCGCGTCACTCCTCCTGTGGGTTACAACGCTCAAGTAAATGATATTCAGCCTAAAACAAATGCGAATGGTACTCCTCCCGGTTCGGGTGGCGTCTTTACAGGGTTGATAGATCCTAATAGTAATCCTACTACTGCTCCTGCATGGCCTGCGACAGATCCAGCCGGTACATGGTTGTTTGAGTTTCGTGAAACGACTGATGATGGTGGCGCAGCAGTACAAGATGCGAACATCACCAACATAACGATCAATGTTACTTATGCATCTACTGCTGTAGAGTGGTACACAAGCGCTTCGGGTGGTTCACCGATCGGCTCGGGTTCTTCGTTCAATCCGGTAGGTGTAGAAGACTCCGGATTACCGAATACCTTCACGCCCGGCACTACGATATTTTATGCAGCATGTGCGGATAATCCTACCTGCCGCACGGCGGCAAGCTTTGTCATTCTGCCATGTGCTCCACCGGAAAGATTTACCGTAACCGGCGGCGGCATACTTTGCACGACGGAAGGTAACGGTGTTTTAGTTGGCTTGGATGATTCTCAATTGGGTGCTACTTACCAATTGTTCTTAGGTATGACAGCTGTCGGCGACCCTGTTGACGGTACGGGTAATCCTATTTCCTTCGGCCCGCAATTCGCAAGCTGGTATCTACACGGTGGTAGCCACTATTTCCTTTGAGGGTGATTGTTCGGCCCAGATGGATGGTGTTGCTACCATTGTCACAGGTGGTTGTGATATTACGATCATCGACCCTTGCGCATGTTTGAATAACGCGACAACTTTGACCAACGGCCAGTTTAGCGAGACAATCGAAATCACGGCAGTTCCGGGTGACACCTGGACGGTGACGGCAGTAAGCGGTTTGTATACTTCTACCAGTCTGCCTCCGCCTTCCACACCTACGCCTGTAACGGTAGGTACTGTTTTTGTAGAAAGCCCTGCAGGTTCTGGTATTTACCTGCTGCCGGGTCGACACGTGGATGCCCTGGGTTACACCATAACCGTCCGGAATGCCCGCGGTTTAACACTTACCATCGGCAATACCTGTGAATACCCGAATCCTGTGATTACCACCAATCTGGACGGACCGTTCTGTGTAAACACCGACCCGATCACTTTGACGGGCGATCCCGGTGATGCGAACACGGATCCGATGGACCCACCGTACTTTACAGTCAACGGTGTGGAGACCACCACATTTGACCCGGGCGCCGGTGTGGGTACTTATGTGATCAAGTATATCGTGAACGGCGGCGAACCTGACCCGGATAATGATGACCCCGGCTGCGAGCAGTCGGTATCGCGCACGGTGAACGTGGTTGCCACGCCTACCAACATTGTTTGCAATGACCTGGTTACAGTGGCTTTGGATCAAGGTTGCAGCCTGGTGCTGAACCCGGATGATATTTTGGAAGGCAGTTACGGCTGTTTCGATAATTACATCGTTCAATTAGACAAAACGCTTCCACTGGGCAACGGCCCATGGGTTGCAGGTGTTCTCGGTGCTTCGGATGTTCACAAAACGTACGCAGTGCGGGTAGTAGTGGATGCGAACGGTAACGGTGTAGCAGATTTGGGTGAAAACTCCTGCTGGGGCAATATCTCGATTGAAGATAAACTGCCGCCGGTACTTACCTGTGCTTGCACGACGAACGAGCCGACGGAAGGCTGCACATACGATTGCGCTGACCTGAACGGTATCCTGAACGGTACCATCTTCACGCCGACACCTGTTGCGATCGACGGTTGCGAAGGCCAGATAAATACGATCGTGGCGAACCCGAATGTACCCGGCGCTAATTTGTACAAAGAAGATGAATATTTCCCCGGCGTAAATGCTTGTAGTATCGGGCGTATCGTACGCACCTGGACAGCAAAAGACTCCTGGGGTAATTCTGTGCAGTGTACGCAGATATTCTACCTGGAGCCGTTCACCCATGAGGACATCGACTTCCCGGATGATATTACGATCGACTGTGCCGGTTGCGGCGACGCCCCCGGCGTACGTCCTTGCGACCTGGCTTCGCGTGGCGTCCAATACAGTGTTCCTTTCGCAGGTGTGTACCCGCTGATCGCCACCCCGCAGAATATCAACGTGATAGGTTGTGGTGTCTCGGGCGGCCTGTGCAACCTGGGTGCATCGTACACGGATACCCGGATCGATATATGCGCCGGTACGTTCAAAATCCAGCGCCGCTGGGTTGTGCTGGACTGGTGTACCAACGAAACCTGGACATCCGAACAGTTGATTAAAGTGGTGGACGACGAAGGTCCTGAAATTGCCTGCCCTGCGGACATGACGGTATCTACCAACCCGTCGCAGTGCTGCGCTACGGTTGACCTCCCGAATGTGATTGTGGAAGACCGTTGCTCACCGACCGCTATCATCAGCGCGAAGATCAGGGTGTACGAACAGTACCCGACGGGTCCTGATGGCGACGACCTTGATACAGATCCTGATCCATTGGTGATTGCAACCTACACTTTGAATAAAACGACCAACCCAGGCCAATTCAAACTGGAAACTTTCCAGGGCAACAATTTCTGGGATTGTGATACTTTGGGTAACTATGGCACCACACCTTGCCTGCCGATCGGTCGCCACCTGGTAACCTACTTCGCTGAAGATGTGTGCGGTAACATCAATACCTGCACATTCTGGCTGACCGTTGTGGACGATATTCCACCGGTTGCTACCTGCACGGAGTTTACCACTGTTGCCATCGGTTCGGATGATCTGACGGACTGCTACGCGCCAAGCGGCGACTGCAAATTCGGCGGTGTGACCTGGGTTCCGGCTTCTGCCTTCAACCAGGGTTCATACGACAACTGTAACGATATCGCCTTCACGGTTCGCCGTATGCGCGCCGATACCGGTTACAGCGATTGTATAGAAGACCTGAAATTTGCTGAAGGTTGCGACAACTGGAGTATCGCCTCTTGCGGCGGGTTGAATTACGAGCAGGGCAACGGCTTTAACGATGAATACGATATTGCAACTGCAGAAAATGACTCGATCAAATTCTACTGCTGCGAGGTAGGTACTACCCAGCGTATCATCCTGCGTGTGTACCAGTTGGACATTTATGGCCACTGGGCTTACTACACGGATGAAAACGGCTTGCCGCTTCTCGACCCTGAAACTAACTGCATCCAGTATATCTACAACGAATGTATGATCGACGTGGAAGTACAGGACAAAATCAAACCTGTCTGTCTGCCACCGGCACACGTAACGGTTGCCTGCGAGAACTTTGAGCCAAGCCTGTGGGCATATGGCTACCCAAGCGCTTACGACAACTGCTGCCTGGATGAAACACCTCCAACCAGCGCTGAACCAGGCGGAGTAACAAACATTCCTGCGGGAACGACTGCTATTCCCGGTGTTTGTGGTATGACTCAAAAAACATACTACAGCGGTTTCCCTGGCGCAGCCTTCGATACTACCTGCAACAAAGGCACTATTATCCGCCGCTTTACTGCATGGGATTGCTACGGCTTCAGCAGCAGCTGCACCCAGCGTATCATTGTGAACTACAACGAGGATTACACCATCGTATTCCCTGCTGACGACACCGAGAACTGTGTAGGTACGCCTGATTTCGGCTACCCACAAATCACGAACGACGAAGGTTGCGAACTGATCGGTATATCCTACAACGATGTATACTTCACGGTTGTACCGGATGCCTGCTACAAAATCGAACGTACCTGGACAGTGATCAACTGGTGCACATACGTGCCGGATGATCCATGCTACGATCACCAACGCCAGTATGGCCGTACTGTGAGAGTATGGGGTGGTGTACCGGCTGCAAACGTACCAACTCCTCCGGGATTAGGTTGGAACGACCCAAGACCTCAAGGAATGGGTTGGGTATCACGGAACTGTGTGACGTACAAGCAGATCATCAAAGTGATCGACCAAACGCCACCGACGATTACCTGCACACCAATCGACACTTGCGACTACAGTTCCAACTTCGATACAGACGGCTTGCGCTACTGGAACGACGGCGACCTGTGGTGGGATAACGGCACCCAATCGCACAACCTGTGCGAGACGGACAAAACGGTACTCTCTGTTACAGCGGAAGACCTGTGCGATACGATTTCCCCGATTGGCGGTCTTCGTTTCCGCTACCTGTTGTTCCTCGACCTGGACAATGACGGAATCATGGAAACAGTTATTTCGAGCGCAGATGCGAACACGACACGTCCGGGCGGTCTGTATGGCCGGGTACGTTACAACAACTACCAGCAACCGAACTACGGCAACGGCCAGGTTCGCAAATTTGACCTGAGCGGCAACCCGTATGCGTTCAACATCGAACAAACGCTGACCGGTGCACGTGTGATCTGGCGGACAGCCGGCGGAACGGTACAAAACCCGAACCTGCCACACGGTACACACAAGATCAAGTGGATTGCAGAAGACGGTTGTGGTAACGAAGCAGTATGCGAAGAGATATTCACGATCCGCGACTGTAAGGCTCCAACAGTTGCCTGTGCCGACGTAAACATCAACCTGATGTTTGGCGGTATGGCTACCCTGTGGACAAGCGACTTCTTCCTGTACGCTGAAGACAACTGCACACCGGCCGACATCCTGAAAGTAGCGGTATTCGCCAGGATGATCCCGACTACGACCATACCAGTTTCCCGGCCGGTTCCCCACAAAGCATCGTGGTGACCTGCGATGACCAGGGTACCAGTGTTCCGGTGGAAGTATGGCTGATCGACGCAGCAGGCAGGGCAGATTTCTGCACGGCTTATGTCAACGTACAAGCCAACCTGGTTGGTTGTAACACTCCTGCAACCGCTACGGTAGCAGGTGCACTGACTAACGGCACACAAGGCGTCGAGCAGGCGAATGTTGAACTCAACGGTACACCGAACGTGAACATGACGTTCCCAACCGGCGACAACGGCGCATTCAACTTTGCGAACGTTCCAATGGGCGCAAACATAACCGTTACACCCACGAAAGACGACAACCCGCTGAACGGCGTAACCACGTATGACTTAGTGTTGGTATCCAAGCACATTTTGGGTCTGGAGCCATTGAATACACCATACAAAATGATCGCTGCTGACGCGAACCGTTCCGGTTCGATCACGACGTTCGACATCGTGGAATTCCGCAAACTGATCCTGGGTATCTACAACGAACTGCCGAACAACACTTCGTGGAGATTTGTAGACAAATCCTACTCGTTCCCGGACCCATCCAATCCATTCCAGTCTGCTATTCCGGAGAATATCTCCATCGGCAGCCTGTCAGGCAACATGATGGTGAACAACTTTGAAGGTGTTAAAATTGGTGACGTAAACGGTACGGCTATCGCTAACAGCCTGCAATCGGTAGACGATCGCACGGCAGCAACGATGTTGTTCGACGTTCAAGACCGCACGGTGAAAGCCGGTGAGGTATTCACCGTCAACTTCAAAGGTGCAGAGCGCGTACAAGGTTACCAGTTCACGATGAACTTCAACGGCCTGGAAGTAGTAGATATAGTACCTGGAACAGATATGAAGTTGGATAACTTCGGCGTATTCGCTGATGCGATCACTACTTCTGTTGACGGAGCAGCCAACGAATTTGCAGTTACTTTCCGCGCTACTAAAGCCGGTCAGATCAGCAACATGTTGGGTGTATCCAGCCGCATCACGAAAGCAGAAGGTTACAGCCTGACGAACGATCGTCTGGACGTAGCGTTCCGTTTCAACGGTGCAGCAGGTTCCGTGATCTCAGGTGTAGGCTTCGAGTTGTATCAAAACCAGCCGAACCCGTTTGTGAACAAAACATTCATCGGTTTCCACTTGCCAGAAGCGGCTAACGCTACCCTGCGCATCTTCGACGAAACCGGTCGTATGGTATTCACACAAAACGGTGAGTTCGCGAAAGGTTACAACACAATCAGTGTAGACCGTGCCCTGTTGAACACCACAGGTTTGCTGTACTACACACTCGAAACCGCTACGGACAGCGCAACGAAGAAAATGATTCAGTCCAAGTAACGCCGATTCGGGATCGGCGAAACGGAGATGACGTTTACTAAACTTGAAAAGTTTAGTAAACGTCTCTTCCTGATCGGTAAAAAATAGTTAGCCCTTCTCCTGCCTGCGCGGGGGAAGGGCTTTTTTTTGGGAGTGTTTAAAAAAATCTGACACCCCACAGACATATGAGATGAAATTCGTATAAAAAACGCCATCTTATTACCATTGAAAGAGAGAAGACCTTACATTTGACGGATAGATGATTTATCCATGACATATCTATTTATTTATTAATCTAATTTCCTTTAATCGCGTGCCTATTGAAGCATTGTGCCTGTACTGCAAGGATCCTCTTCTTGTGTACATGCCTCCTATATTTAACGTTTTCACTTTTAAAATTTAATCTCATGTTTAAGCGACCTTCTGAACAATTGCGTATCGCTTTTGATCCGTTGATTCTTCCAAATAGTGTGTTTTCCTGACTTTTTGACTTCCCGATAACACTGGTTTGTTTAATAACGATATTGCTGCAAAGGTGTCTAAACCCTTTGACGGCCGGCTGTTGGTAACAAACCCGAGTGGTTTATTCCTATTGGTTATTGTAAAAACAGGCAAACACAAACATGGATGAATTAATTGAACTTATCAGTTCTATCAATATAAACAAGCTCAAATCAGGCGGTCTGTGGCGATTTATCTTCGAACCGGACTCGCTGATGGAGCAGCTCTGTGAAGCGATTCACGATGGCCGGGTACGGTCTGATGAAGACGCTATTGCATTGCTTTACCCTGGTCAGAAACCAGGGGCTAAATTTATCAACCTCCGTGAGCGCCTTCAGGAGCGGATACTAAGTGTCGTTTTTCTGCTGGAATTTCGCACTCCGGGGGTACGGACCGGCAGAAAGCCTATTTCGAGTGCAACCGCAAGTGGTCGGCCTCCATGGTGTTGCTGTCAAAAAATGCCAAGCGGGTCAGTATTTCATTGATGGAAGACCTGCTGAAGCAAACCCTCCATTTTGAGTTCACGGAACTATCGCTGAGCATTCTTTCGGCGCTTCGGCTGCATTACGGGACGATCCACGGCAACCTCGACCGTTATAACCTGTACCGGGAGATGTATCAGCAACAGCAGGAAGTGTGGATGATGGAAAATGAAGCGGAAGACAACTATACGCATTTGGTCAGTTATTTTGTCAACAGCAAGTCTTCCAAAACCAGCATTTCAGACAAGGCGCGGGAATATTTCCAATCCGTTCAGCAGCACATGGAACGCAGCGAATCGTTTCGCCTGCATCTCTGCGGTCGCATGATTCAGGTAATGATACACAGCAGCCGCAATGATTATGCCGCTACAGCCAGGGTGTGTGAAGACGCGATCGCATTTTTTAGAAAAAAAACTTTCGAGAGCAACCTGCCGTTGCAAGCCTTTTATTATCAACTGATTGTGTGTTATATTCAGCTACAGGAATTTGAAAAAGGAGAGGCGATTATCCGGCAATATCAAAGCGTGTTCGAGGAGGGGTCTTTCAACTGGTACAAGTTGCAGGAGTTGTTCTATTTGCTGGCTACCTATACCCGCCACTACGAGGAGGCATTTCAGGTTTGTGATGCTGTTCAAACACGCATCCGCAGTGGTAGCAACGGGAATCTGCCTCCGCAGATCACAGAGATGTGGAAAATTTATGAGGCGTATTCACATTATCTTGTGATGATCGGAAAAATTCAGTTTCCTGAGAACTATGTCTCTAAGTTCAAATTAAAAAAATTCCTCAACGATATTCCTACCTATTCCAGGGACAAGCAGGGTATGAATATCCCTATCCTGATAATTCAAACGTTGTTTGCGATTTCCGAGCAAAACTACCACCAATCGATTGACCGCATTGAAGCCGTGGAAAAATACTGTGGGCGCTACCTCAAGCAAAATGAAACATTCCGCAGCAATTGTTTTATCAAGGCGCTGTTGCAGATACCGGCAGCATCCTTTCACAGAGAGGCTGTCGTGCGTAAAGCACAGAAGTACATCGATCAACTCAATACCTTGCCGCTCGATGTAGCATATCAGACGCATGAAATTGAAATTATCCCGTATGAACACCTTTGGGAAATGGCGTTGGAGGCTTTGCAAAATCAAATTGTCAAGACGAGTGTTCCGCTCAGAAAAGTAGGTTAAGTGGTTGTGTCAAAAGGGTCGAAGCGGAATAAGGCGCCAAATTATACTTGGTTTTTAGGTGCGAAACTTCCCGAAAGTTTTAAACTTTCGGGAAGTTCAAGGTAACGCTAAATTAAATTTCACACTAAAACCATGGCTCAGGTAGAATCCGACTTTTGACACAACCTCTTATTCTTTTTTTAATCCCGCCTTCGAATACAAATAATTATTTTTTTAAATATAATTTGTGGAAAGGTTCGCCCAAAAACTGCTGTTGAGCAGTTTTTGGGCGTTTTTTTTTGCGCTAAAACGGCTTTATTTAACTCGGTTTGTTTATTTTTATTTACTTCAAACTATTGAAAATCAAGTATTTAGATTGATAGCATGATAAAAAATACCTAAAAAACGCATGTGAAAAACAGGGTCTTACTGTCCGAAGGTCTGTAACCCTGCTGTCCCACCTTTGACTTCGTAATCAATAATCAAACGAAGTCGATATGAAAAGTCAAGCAGCCAACGGTCATAATCTCCAATTCCAAGTACCAACCACAGTACAGTTTGTTCAAAAAAGTAACGACGTGATCATAATTGACATTGCAGGCGTATAATTCCTTCCCGGCTTCCTCAGATCAACCGATCAGGGCGGCCAGGTAAGTACGAAGCGGCAGCGTGGCTGCCCGGCAATGTAATCAACGTCATTCCCTCTCCGGGGAGGTTTTATACTTTTCACTTTGGACAAGCATAGCACATGGATTTAAAAGTACACACAGGTGATACTCCGGCAGTGTCGATTCATCGCCATGCCCACAAACAAACACTCAAAAGAATAAAATCGGAAGTAATACTCGGCTCGCCGGGTATGGATTGTCAGGGAGTCGGGGTGTGCAGGGTGATGGCATACGGCGAACCTTTCGATGGAAAATGTCCGGTTATAACTGCGTGGATGAGTGTGACAGCGGAACGTAAATTGAGATTTTCCTTCTGGAAATCGACGATAGAGCGCCGTACGATGAAGCGGCATTTTGGATGGCTGCTCTTTCAGGTATATGAATTATACGAATTGCCGGTGGAGTTGACACGGCCCCTGACAAAAGAACCTGTAAAGGTTTACCCCGGTATTTATCCGGTTTGGGAAACCTCGCGTTTTTTGATTGTAGACTTTTAAACGAAGGCTGCAAATTTTCTGAAATGACATGTAAAATCCGTCCGTAAGCACTGCTCCCGGACGATAAGGCACTCTTGTGGCATACACAGGACAGGATATTTTATTGCCTGATAATCAGGGTTTTATAAAAAGAGCAATAGTGAAAAAGTGATGATCAATGCATGAAGGGCGGGTCCAAAGGGGCCTGCCCATACAGCATGCCAAAACGAAGTCAAATTTTTTTTTTAATACATATCAATTTCTCAATTCTTATGAAAAGTACACTCCTTTTAAGCAAGGGAGCGTTCGGCTTGCGAAGGGTAAGTAAGGTGATAACTGAACCCTGGCGCGCGCTGGTCGCTACCACGCTACTTGTTTTGCTACTCGGCCTGACCTTGATTGGTCTGTCGGGTTTTGTCATGTATGGCAGCAATGCACCGGTTAACATACGGTCATTAATACTAACAGATGGATGGACGCTCATCATCAAAGTGGTAGCACTGCTGATAACCATGCGCTCAAGTCTTCTTCTCATACCTCCCAATATTACGCTTTTTAGAATACGTCCTGCCTGGCCTGGAGTTGACCGGATCAGGCTACAGTTTGTGCCGAAAAGGGCGTTTTTTTTACCATTTGTCAAATAAACTACACGTTAAGTTTTACTCAATAAATAAGTTCTCATGAAAAAAGGTTTTACTAAAAACTGGAAACAAGGCGCAATCAACGGACTATTGTCTGTGGTTGCGCTTGGTTTGGTTTTGTCTCTTGCGCGGGCGAGCAATAGTTCGTTTGCAAGGGCAATGGACGATGTACTGTTCAGCATCACCAAGATGACGAGCGGCAACATCAATGCGACCGAACAGGCCGATAAGCAAAACGCAGCACCTGACGTTTGTTCCGTTACAATTGAACGGGTAACCGAAAGTAGCTGCTATTATTACGATGGCCAAAGCAAAGCGACGGTTTCTGTTGAAGTCTCCTGGGTAGATGCGCCAGGGGGTAACATTACGGTTACCTTAGGCGCTCAAAGCAGAACGATTTCGCCGAGTGCGTTGATCGTCTCTCCTCAGGTAGTGGCTTTTGAACTGAATGCCGACGGCTCGTCCGGCAACGTTTCTGCAGCTTTCAACCTCAACTGCCTGGATTCAGACACGTACCAACTTCCCAGTGCTTGTCCACCCAATCCATGCGTCGGCGGCCCCGGTGTAGTAGGAGGTAAAGCCTTCGTCGACTACAACCAGGATGGTGTTCAGCAAGCCGGCGAAAGCAACGGCCAAAGTGGTGTTGAGGTGCGTATATATGGCTGTGATGCCAGTGGCGCCAGCACCTTTATCAACAATACGACTACAGATATTGATGGTAACTATTTCTTTTCAGGCCTTACAGACGGACAATCCTATCGCGTCGAGTTTGTATTGTCTGCGGGCCTGGTAGCCAAGGATTATCGCCTGGGCAACAATGGCACGGACAGTCGTACTTCCGTACAATTTGTGAATTCCCCTTCTTGCGGAACCGATATTGGCGTATTTATTCCAGCGGATTTCTGTGATTCCAATCCGCAGGTATTTATTCCTTGTTATACCCGTGGTAATCCGCTTGTCGGAGGAGACGTAGCGGGCGATGCAGCCCTGGTCGGTTTCCCCTATAATTCAAACGGACCGGTAGATATGTCCCTGATTACGGTCTACGCCAAACAAAGCGAGGTTGGTTCCTGCTGGGGTGTAGCGTATGATAAAGCCAACAAGATTGTCTATTCTTCAGCGTTTCTTCGTCGGCACACAGGTTTGGGCCCCGGTGGTTTGGGTGCTATCTATGTAACAGATATGACCGCAACGCCGGCCACGTCTACCACCAGTTTTGTAGACCTTTCTCCTATCGTAAGCCTCGGTACGATTCCCAGCAACGCTGCACGCGGCCTTCAGCCCAACCGAGCCCAACCCAACGCCGACCCGGATGGATTCCTTAATGTTGGTAAAGTAGGTATCGGCGACATTGACATCACTGAAAATAGTGATACCCTCTATTTTACAAACTTGCATACGCGTAAACTTCAAAGCTTACGCCTGGACGATGATAACAATCCCGCTACTCCCTATACTCATGTAGCGGGTGATGTGGATGAATATGATTTACCTGTTGGATCTGTCCCAGGAGGTGTGCTTCGTCCATGGGGCTTGAAAGTACACAAAGGAAAAGTATATGTAGGCGCAATTGCAGATGCACAAATATCAGAAGATAGAAGCGATCTGCGCGCTTATGTATTTGAATTTACGCCGGGGCCGAATACCTGGACCACACTTTTTGATTTCCCCCTGACTTATCCCAAAGGTTCGCCTTTCGGTGGAACCGATCGCTCCGGCTGGTATCCCTGGACGGATGACTGGTTTGATATTTTGAACGCCGGTGGCGGCTCTCAAAATCTGGCTTATCCACAGCCGATCCTTTGCGATATCGAATTTGATATCGATGGCTCGATGGTACTTGGTTTTGGTGACCGTACAGGTTTCCAGACAGGTTCGCAGGATAATGATCCCTCCGGCAACGGCCTTTACTGGGGCTTCGTCGGTGGCGATATGCTGCGTATATATTCCAAAAACGGCGCTTATGTGTTAGAAAACAATGCAAAAGCCGGCCCAATAGAGGGCTATGGCGCCGGCAATAATGAAGGTCCCGGTTTTGGTGAATTTTATAATGATATTTGGGCTGGTGGCGGTCACAGCGAAATCATGATGGGTGGTCTGGCCATTCTCCCTGGTTCCGGCGAAATCATGGCAGCCATGATGGACCCACTGCTCACGGGCCCGCCTTATTGGTCAAACGGCGTTCGTACCCTGAATAATGAAACGGGTGATTACGTACGGGCTTTCTGCGTCTTTGAAAGCGCGGATATTCGTCCTACTGGTAACTTCGGTAAGGCATCCGGCCTTGGCGACCTTGAACTGATCTGTGCACTCCCGACGAATACCCAGATTGGTAACCGTATCTGGAATGATAAAAATAAAAATGGTATTCAGGACCCCTGTGAGGATGTTATGTCCAATGTAAAAGTTGAATTATACGACCGCAACGGCAATGCTGTTGCTGTAACAACAACGAATGCCAATGGCGAATACTATTTTGACGCAACCAATGTAGATACCATTGCGCCGTATAATACCGGCCCAAAAACTGGTATGTCTCCCAATACAAGGTACTTTATTGTAGTGGGTAAAAATATGACACAGTGGAACAGCGCCAATGCTGAACTGAGTGTCAATGGTGGTTTTACAAACTTTCTACGGCGAATACGGGCCAGGCGCCCAATACAGATTTGAATGATACCGATGGCGCTGTATTGACCGGCCTGGCCGGCGGTTTGGCTGCCCTGAATGGTTTCCCAGGTTTAATGATTGGCTCCCCGCAAGCGGGCGACGTCAATCATACGTACGATTTTGCTTTCTTCCAGGATATAGACTACGGTGATTTACCGGATAATAATACAGCCGGTACCTATCCAACCAACAGTACAAATGGTGCTGGAGAAGGAGTCGGTCCCTGTCATACAATAGTGGCCGGACTGAAAATCGGTACGACTGTGGATTTTGAAGCGGACGGAACACCCAACGGAACAGCCACTGGCGATGATGCTGCGGGTACCCCTGATGATGAGGACGGATTTACTACTTTTCCTGATTTTGTGCCTGGAACAACCGTGACCCTGAGTGTTTCGGTCATGAATATGCGTGGCGCACCAGCCTACCTTTATGGCTTCTTCGACTGGAACAAAAACGGAACCTTAGACGATGTCAATGAAACTGTAGTGGTTCCAGTGCCCGACGGCACCGATGGCACTATACCTATACTTATGAACGTACCGGTACCTGCCGGCGCGGTAGTAGGTATGGATCTTGGAGCGCGCTTCCGTATCAGTACGAATGACGATTTAGGCCCTACCAATTGTGCCGAAGACGGTGAGGTAGAAGATTACCTGATTCAGGCTGTTGCTCGTGATTATGGTGATTTGCCTGAATCGTATGGCACTACCAGCGGAAACAACGGCCCGTCGCACATCGTAAATCCCAATCTTATCCTGGGCGCATGTGTGGATGCCGAAGTAAACGGCGCACCGCAAGCTATGGCCGGAATGATGGAATTCGGCGACGATAACACGGCAGGAACAACTGTTTTCGGTACCTGCGCCGTAACCAATGATGATGAAAACGGAATAATATTTGAAAGCCCACTGGTACCTGGTACCCAGGCTTGCCTGCGGGTGACGGTAATTAATAACACCGGCGCGCCGGCTGTCCTTCAAGGCTGGATCGATTTCGATGGAATTGGAGGTTTTAGTACAGGCGAACAATTAACAACCGGCAGTTTTGCTCCCGGCGGCGTTGTTATACCTATAGGTGGACTCAGCGCGGCTCAACTATGTTTCGACGTGCCACTTCTTGGTACTACCTTCCAGGGTGGTGCAGCCTTTTCCCGCTTCCGCTTGTCAACTGCAGGTGGACTTACGCCCAACGGAGCGGGTGGTATAGGCGAAGTAGAAGACCATAAAGTGCCGCTCGCCAAGATCGGTACACTGGTCTGGACTGACTATAGCAATGATGGTGTGCAAAACGAACCATTGAGCTCCGGTATCAACGGAACAACGGTTCAACTGGTATGGGCCGGCCCTGATGGCGAATTTACCACAGTCAATGATAACCGGACTTTTACTGCCGCCACCTCCACAATGGGAGGCAATCCCGGCCAGTATATGTTCCTGGGCCTGGTCTCGGGTATGTACAAACTAAGCGTTCCGACTCCTCCGCTTGGATCACTTCCTACGGTACTCAACGCTGCCAATGATGTGATCGACGCTGATGATCCTTCAGGTGTCATGGTTGTGATTCCAAACCTTACCACAACCTTCCTGCCTACCACAGAGAATGGTATGGGCGATACGCCGGGTGGAACAAATGGTTTCCCGGATAATCAGGATGATTTGACGTTCGACTTCGGTTACGTCGGATTCGACTATGGCGATTTACCTGATTCTTATGGTACTACGATCAATGAAGATGGTCCCAAACATGTCGTAACCCCCAACCTTTACCTCGGTACCTGCGTAGATACGGAGCCTGACGGGCAACCGGAAGCCATGGCAGGTTTGATGACCGAGGGTGACGATGGCAATGTTGGAGACGGTGCTCAAGGTACATGCAACCCGAATGGAGACGACGAAAACGGTATTGTTTTTGAAACGCCCATGATTCCCGGCTCTACGGCATGTATCCGAGTAACAGCGAATAACAATACCAATGCCAATGCAGTATTACAAGGCTGGATCGATTTTAATGGTAGTGGAGCCTTTGATGACGGCGAAGAATTAACGACCGGTGGTTTTGCACCGACAGGAGTTATTGTTCCGGTTGGCGGTTTGAACAATGTACGGTTCTGCTTTGATGTACCTGTGAACGCTTCATTCCTGGGCGGACAAGCGATGGTGCGTTTCAGGCTTTCGCCAAATGGCGGTCTACAGCCTGGTACTGTTCCTACGGATACGCCCCCGTTGGGTGAGGTGGAAGACTATAAAGTAACACTCGCCAAAGTAGGCAACTACGTTTGGAAAGATACCAATAACAACGGTCAGCAGGATGAACCGAATACCAATGGTATTAATGGTGTAACGGTCCAACTGACCTGGCTTGGCCCAAACAATGCGGTCGGCGGTGGAGACGACGTCATCTTTACAACGGTGACTGGAAATATGGATATTGATGGACAATACATGTTTATCGGACTTACTCCGGGCATGTACAAAATGAGTATTCCTGTTCTACCAACTGGATATTCCAACACCCTGCTGAATCAGGGTAATAGTGTGACGGATGCAGATGATCCATCGGGAACGATGGTTGTGATCCCCGGTCCAGTCAGCCTGCCGACAGGAGAAAATGGTACCGGTGACAATCCGGGTGGTTCCAATGGCTTTGCTGATATTCAGGATGATTTGACCATTGATTTTGGTTTTATCGGATTAGATTTTGGTGATTTGCCTGATACTTATGGTACTACCACTCCGAACACTCCGAATGGTCCTATTCATTTGATCAATCCAAACCTTTATCTCGGCACATGCGTCGATGGTGAGACCAATGGTCAGCCAGAGGCTATGGCCGGCTTGATGACTGGTGGCGACGATAATAATTCAACCAGCGCTGTGGAAGGTACCTGTGCAACGGGCGATGATGAGAATGGTATTGTACTGTTTGAAACACCTCTGATACCAGGATATTCTGCTTGTATTCGTGTTACTGCGCACAATACCCTGGGCACAAATGCTGTATTACAAGGCTGGATTGACTTCAACGGCAGTGGTATGTTTGAACCTGGGGAACAACTCAATACGGGTAATTTTGCACCCTCGGGCGCCATTATACCTAATGGTGGAGTTGCCAACCAACAGATGTGCTTCGACGTTCCTGTCGGCGCTACTTTCATTGCTGGTCAGGCAATGGCGCGCTTCCGCCTGTCACCAACTGGCGGCCTTCCGCCAACTGGCCCGGCAGCCGGACCATTCCCGATTGGTGAGGTGGAAGACTACAAAGTAGCCCTTGCCAAAGTAGGCAACTACGTCTGGAACGACTGGGACAACAACGGAACACAAAACGAACCTGGTACTGCCGGTATCAACAACATCACAGTCAACCTGTTGTGGGCTGGTACGGACCTTGCGTTCGGCACTGCCGACGACCGTTTGTACACCGATGTAACGGCTACTGAAACGGGTGTGGAAGGCAAATACGTCTTCTGCGGTTTGATCCCTGGTTCTTATAAAATCAGCCTGCCAACGCTGCCGGCTAATTATATTGCTACCCAATTGGGCGTTGGATCGAATGTATCTGATTCCGACGATCCTGCCGGAGTAATGGTGATGATTCCGGCACTGCCGGGTCTGCCTACCGGCGAAAACGCAACGGGTGATAACCCTGGCGCTATAAACGGCTTCCCGGATGCGCAGGATAACCTGACGATCGACTTTGGTCTGATCACCCGCGATTTTGGCGATGCGCCTGATACGTACGGCACCACGGACGGCTCGCCGACTGACGGCCCCGTACATGTAGTAAATCCGAATCTCAATTTGGGCGCTTGCATCGATGGTGATCCTGACGGACAACCTGATCCAATGGCCGGCCTGATGACAGGTGGTGACGACAATTCAACTGGTACGGATATCGATGGCGTTGCCTCCGCTTGCGGCGACGACGAAAACGGCATCATGCTCGTATCTCCGCTGGTTCCCGGCTCTACCGCTACGATTATGGTAACGGCCTCGAATTCGCTGGGCAGCAATGCGGTATTGCAAGGCTGGATCGACTACAATGGCGACGGCGACTTTACCGACGCGAACGAAGCGCTGGTATTTACCAACGTGAATGGCGGAACTGTACCAAGTAATGTAGGTTTGAACGGTGCGAAACTCACTTTTGTGGTGCCTGCTGTTGCAACCTTTACAGGTGGCAATGCCTTCATGCGCTTCCGTATCTCTCCAAGCGGCGGTCTTACGCCGAATGGTCCTGAAAATATGCCATTCCCGATCGGTGAAGTGGAAGATTACAAAGTTCCGCTGGCTAAAATCGGCAACTACGTTTGGAACGACAACAACAACGACGGTATTCAAAACGAACCAGGCTCCAACGGCCTGAACGGCACGACGGTACAACTCGTTTGGCCCGGCCCTGACGGCGACTTTACAACGGTAGCCGACAACCTGACCTACACGGTTGTGACCTCTAATATGAACGGCACAAACGGCCAGTTCATGTTCCTCGGCCTGACGCCAGGCATGTACAAAGCCAGTATCCCGACCAGTCCTGCCGGATTTATTCCGACACAACTGAACCAGGGTGGTAATGATGTGACGGATAGCGACGATCCTGCCGGTCAAATGGTAGTGATCCCGAACCCGCCGACTACTTTGCCTACCGGTGAAAACGGCACAGGCGACGTTCCGAACGATCCGAATTTCCCGGATCCGCAAAACGACCTGACCATCGACTTCGGTTTTGTAAGTGTCGACTATGGCGACTTGCCAACTTTGCCTTCTACATACGGCACAACCATTGCGGAAAACGGCCCTAAACACATTGTCAACCCGAACCTCAAACTCGGCAGCAGTGTCGACGGCGAACTCGACGGCCAACCTGAACTGATGGCCGGACTTATGACCGGCGGCGACGACGGCAATGTCGGCGGCTACAACGAAGGTGGCGCCGGTGACGACGAAAACGGTGTGACGTTCCTGACTCCGATGATCCCCGGTTACGAGGCTTGTATTCGTGTCAATACGATGAATACCCTCGGCGGCCAGGCCGTACTGCAAGGCTGGATCGACTTCAACGGCGACGGTGATGTCAGCGATGAAGGTGAAGAACTGAGCACCGGTTCTTTTGCCGCAGCAGCCAATGGAGCGCTCGTTCCTGCGGGCGCATCTGTGAACACTGATTTCTGCTTCGATGTACCGGCTACGGCTACATTCTTTGGTGGCAATGCGTTTGTACGATTCCGTCTCAGCCCGACTGGTGGTTTGACTTCCGGTGGACCGGCGGCCATGCCTTACCCGATCGGTGAAGTGGAAGACTACAAATTGCCGCTCGCCAAAGCTGGTAACTACGTCTGGATCGATGTCAATATCAATGGTATTCAGGATGAAAGTGGCGTTTTGGGTATCAACAACGTAACGGTTGAATTGCAATGGGCCGGTCCTGACGGCAACTTCAATACCGTTATTGATAACAGAACGTATACTGATATTACTGCGGTAGAAGCGGGAATTAATGGCAAATACCTCTTCTGTGGTTTGATTCCGGTAATTACCGGATGGTGGTTCCACCGTTTGGTTACGTTCCTACGCTCGTTATTGATGTGGCCGGTAACACACAGGATTTTGTAGATGCAGACAATCCGGTCGGTGTAAACTTCACCGTTCCAAACCCGCCAACCACCTTGCCGACCGGTGAAAATGGTACGGGCGACAACCCGCTGGTGATAGATGGTTTCCCTGACAACCAGGGCAATCTTTCGTTCGACTTCGGTTACCTTGGATTTGATTTCGGCGACTTGCCTGAAACATACGGCACCACGCAAGGCGCGGACAACCCCGGCCCTGACGGTGCTGTGCATACAGTTAATCCTGACCTTTACCTCGGCCCAAGCGTCGATGTAGATATTGACGGACAACCCGAAGCGATGGCCGGCTTTATGACCGGCGGCGACGATGGCAATACTGGTCCTGGTACCCTCGGTACCAGCAATCCGGCCGGTGATGACGAGAACGGTATTTCGTTCCCGACGCCACTGATTCCCGGCAGTCCTGCCTGCGTAAAAGTAACCGTTCGCAACGCTACGGGCAACCAGGCCATTCTGCAGGCGTGGATCGACTTCAACGGCGACGGCCAGTTCCAGTCTTCGGAACAACTGACCACCGGTAATTTTGCTCCAACAGGTGCGGCCATCCCGAATGGCGGTGTAAGCAATCAGAACTTCTGTTTTGATGTACCTGCCAATGCATCCTTCAATGGTGGCAACCTGTTTGCGCGCTTCCGCTTGTCGCAAAGCGGCGGTCAGACGGCTACCGGTCCTGCTATTCCAGGTAACGGCATATTCCCAACCGGTGAAGTGGAAGACTACAAACTTCCGCTGGCGCTGGTAGGCAACTATGTCTGGATGGATAACCCCGACATCGAAGGCGACGAAGATGCTACGGAAATGCCTTTGGCTAACGTAAAAATCAACCTGACCTGGGCGGGTGAAGACGGAATTTTCCAGACTGCTTCCAACAGTTCGACTCCGGTCGGCGATGACCGCGTCTATATGGATGTGACGGATGCAAATGGTCGCTACGAATTCCGCGGCCTGATCCCGAACACCAACTACCGTTTGCTGCCTGATAAATACACCGCTACCAACGCAGCCGTTGCAGCAGGTATCAACCCGGTGGATAAGATTCTGACGATTCCGAACCTCGCTCCTGGCGATAATATCGACTCTGACGGTGCGCCTGCTATTTCTTTCAGCATTCCGAACCTGACCGACGGCTTCCTGCCGACAGGTGAAAACGGTTTGCAAGATGCAAACGGCACAAACGGTTTCCCGGATAACCAGGAAAATAATTCACTGGACTTCGGCTTTATCGACGAACCGGTTATCTCTTCGGCCCTTGCCATCACCGGATTCCAGAAAGCATCCAGCGGTATTTGCGGACATTTTGATGTAATCATGGACTTGTGTGTGAAGAATAACAGCACGGCTCCTTTGGCAAGCATACAGGCTATGCTGGACATGGCGGCTGCCAATGCTTACGGTACCGCTTTCCTGGGACTTGTTCCAAACGGCGCTCCGCAAATTGTGAGCAGTTCCGCACAACAAAATCCGGTATTAAACGGCGCTTACACGGGTATTGGAGTGAACAAGAACCTGTTTAACGGCACCAGCGGTCTGCTGTGGCCCGGTGAACAGGTATGTATCCGGTTCCGTTTTGAGGTAAATCCTACGGCTGCCGGCGCACCGGTCAATCCGAAAGCACAGGCGATGGTATCGGGTAATGCCCAGAATTTCCAGGGTGTTCCGATTCCTGACTTCTTCAACGGTGGCGCGCAATACGTGGCAGCGGATGTTTCCGATGCCGGTACGGATGCGATGAGTACCAACCCGGACAATCCGTCTGACCTTGGTACGGCAAATGATCCGACTTTGCTCGGCAATTGCTGGCAGGTTACGCAAAACCTGGTTGCAAACGATTTGCTCCATGTTTCTATCAGCGAAAACTGCGAAACCCTGATCGGTTCCACACAGGTACTGGAAGGAGAAGCGGATGAATGCACGGAAGAATTTTACCCATTGGGAGGATTCTACCAGGTTAAAGTGTACAACTTCCAGAATCAGCCGATACCAAATCCGGTTCCGCTGTCGTATCTGGGCCAAACCCTCGTGTTCAAGGCAGAGCATATCATGACCTGCAATACCACCTGGGGCACCTTTATCCTGGAAGACAAATTGCCTCCGGTGATAGAATGCTCGAATATTACCCTGTCCTGCGCTATTACGAATTACACGCCCGCTTATCTGAAAAACGTACTGGGCTTTACCAATGCGTATCCGACGGTGTTCGACTGCACACCTTTACAGCCGCTTACCTTCGTGGATACCTGGTTTGATCTGGGTTGCGACAGCGACAACGATCTGAGCGCGTATGTGGAACGTATCTGGACGGTTCGGGATGCCTGGGGGAATTTCTCTTCCTGCACCCAGTATATCTACTTTGAACGCCGTCATATCGATGATGTTACGCTTCCTGCGGATGTTACGATTGACTGTTCCGACTTTACGGCTACCGCTGCCAATCCGACGCCTTCGCCTTCTATTACAGGGGTGCCTTACATTGCAGATTTTGGATTGCACATTCCGGTGTACCCGAATAATACATACTGCGAACTGGCCGCCAACTACACAGACGAAGTGTACGAAGTGTGTGACGGTAGTTTCAAAGTATTGCGTACCTGGTCATTGGTAGACTGGTGCCTGCCGAATACGCCGACACCTCCGCTTACCAACCCGATGTATTATATTCAGTTGATCAAGGTATTGGACGAAGATGGTCCGGAAATAGCCTGCCCCGCAGATATAACGGTGGCAACCAATCCGGCTCAGTGCTGCGCTACGGTAAACCTGCCCGATGTAATTATCACCGATAATTGCTCCCGCGTGGATAGTCTTGGTGTTAAGATCTTTGTATACGATCAATATACCAATGAACTGGTCAGCACATTTGTTGTGAGCGGTTACCTGTCTGATTTCCCGAATAATAACTACTGGACTTCCGATACGTTGGGCGTATTCGGCACGACGCCTTGCCTGCCGGTTGGTACCCATCGGGTAGAATACCTGGCTAAAGACGCTTGTGGAAACTATAATACTTGTTCGTTCAACCTGACGGTAGAAGATCTTATTCCGCCGGTTGCTACCTGCACGGAGTTTACAACTGTTGCCATCGGCACGGATGACCTTACCGACTGCTACGAACCGAATGGCAACTGCGAGTTTGCAGGCGTAACCTGGGTGCCGGCTTCCGCTTTCAACCAGGGGTCATACGACAACTGTAATGACGTAGACTTTACGATTCGCCGGATGCCTGTTTCAGGTGAAGATGTTTACACGGATTGTATTGACGGCTTAAAGGATATTGTAAACTGCGACTACAATGGCAACAATATTTCTGATGAATACGAAATTGCAATTGCAGAAAATGACTCGATCAAATTCTACTGCTGCGAGGTAGGTACCACTCAAACAGTGATCCTGCGCGTTTATCAGACTGACCTGGAAGGCAACTGGATGACATACCCGGATGGTTCATACATCTACAATGAATGTATGATACAGGTAGAAGTACAGGATAAAGTAAAACCTGTCTGCCAGCCACCGGCCAATGTGACGGTATCCTGTGAGAACTTCGAGCCAAGCCTGTGGGCGTATGGTTACCCAACGGTAACGGACAACTGCTGCCTGGACACGTTCCCGCCAACGAGTGCTAATCCGCAGGGTCAAACGGGTATTCCTGCCGGTACGAGTGCGATTCCCGGCGTGTGCGGTGCTACGCAGAAAACGTATTACAGTGGTTTCCCTGGCGCAGCCTTCGATACTACTTGCAACCGTGGCACAATCATCCGTCGCTTTACTGCATGGGATTGCTATGGCCAGTCGAGCAGTTGCACACAGCGCATCATAGTCACGAACGAACAGGATTACAACATCCTGTTCCCGGCTGACGACACCGAGAACTGTGTAGGCGTACCTGATTTCGGCTACCCGCAAATCTCGAACGACGAAGGTTGCGAACTGATCGGTATATCTTACGATGACGTGTACTTCACGGTTGTACCGGATGCTTGCTACAAAATCGAACGCACCTGGACGGTGATCAACTGGTGTACTTACATACCTGATGATCCGTGTTATGATCATCCGCGTGATAAAGGTCGTTCTGTACGGGTATGGGACGGTCCCGCTTACCCGAACGGCCCGAACCCGACGGACAACTGTGTGACGTACAAGCAGATCATCAAAGTGATCGACCAAACGCCACCGACGATTACCTGCACACCGATCGACACTTGCGACTACAGCTCCAACTTCGATACGGATGGCTTGCGCTACTGGAACGACGGCGACCTGTGGTGGGATAACGGCACCCAATCGCACAACCTGTGCGAGACGGAAAAAACGTTACTCTCTGTAACAGCGGAAGACCTGTGCGATACGATTTCCCCGGTTGGCGGTCTTCGTTTCCGCTACCTGCTGTTCCTCGATCTGGACAATGACGGAATCATGGAAACAGTTATTTCGAGCGCAGATGTGAACACGACACGTCCGGGCGGCCAGTACGGCCGGGTACGTTACAACAACTACCAGAACCAGAACTACGGTGGCGGCGGCGCTTCCAGTGTCCGCAGATTTGACCTGAGCAGCAGCCCGTATGCGTTCAACATCGAACAAACAGCCGACTGGCGCGAGAGTGATCTGGCAGACAGCAGGCGGAGCGGTACAAAACCCGAACCTGCCACATGGTCGTCACAAAATCAAGTGGATTGCAGAAGACGGTTGTGGTAACGAAGCGGTATGCGAAAACATTTCACGATCCGCGACTGCAAGGCTCCGACAGTTGCCTGTGCCGACGTGAACATCAACCTGATGTTCGGTGGCATGGCTACCCTGTGGGCAAGCGACTTCTTTCTGTACGCTGAAGACAACTGCACACCGGCCGACATCCTGAAAGTAGCGGTTATTCGCGCTGATGATACCGACTACGACCATACCAGTTTCCCGGCCGGTTCCCCACAAAGCATCGTGGTGACCTGCGATGACCAGGGTACCAACGTACCTGTGGAAGTATGGGTGATCGACGCAGCAGGCAGGGCAGATTTCTGCACGGCTTATGTCAACGTACAAGCCAACTTAGTTGGTTGCAATACAGCCGGAACGGCAACGGTGGCAGGCGCTTTGGCAACGGAAAATGCACAGGGAGTAGAAGATGCATCGGTTGAACTGGCCATCGTAAGTACTGCCGGTCAACAAGGTGTACTGACACAATCCAGCAACGATACCGGTTTGTTCCAGTTCCCGAATGCAGTGCCGATGAACAGCGACTACACGCTGACACCGACGAAAGACGACAACCCGCTGAACGGCGTAACCACGTATGACTTAGTGTTGGTATCCAAGCACATTTTGGGTCTGGAGCCATTGAATACACCATACAAAATGATCGCTGCTGACGCGAACCGTTCCGGTTCGATCACGACGTTCGACATCGTGGAATTCCGCAACCGATCCTGGGTATCTACAACGAACTGCCGAACAACACTTCGTGGAGATTCATAGACAAGTCATACACATTTGCTGATCCGTTCAATCCGTTCTAGACGGCCTTCCCCGAAAACAAATCGGTGGCAGATATGCAGTCTGATAACATGGCGGATGATTTTGTCGGTGTAAAAATCGGCGATGTAAACGGTACGGTAATAGCCAACTCTTTACAATCGGTGGATGATCGTACGGCAGCAACTATGTTATTTGATGTAGAAGACCGCACGGTGAAAGCCGGTGAGGTATTCACCCTGAATTTCAAAGGAGCAGAACGCGTACAAGGTTACCAGTTCACTATGAACATGAATGGTCTGGAAGTACAGGATATCATACCTGGAACAGACATGAAACTGGACAACTTCGCTGTGTAGACTCGCCCCGATGCGATCACCACTTCTGTAGATGGAGCAGCCAACGAATTTGCCGTGACATTCCGCGCTACCAAAGCCGGTCTGATCAGCCAAATGCTGGGTGTCTCCAGCCGCATCACGAAAGCAGAGGGTTACAGCCTGACGAACGATCGACTTGATGTTGCCTTCCGCTTTACCAACGGCAATACGAGCACAATCAGCGGTGTTGGCTTCGAGTTGTACCAAAACCAGCCGAACCCGTTTGTGAACAAAACATTCATCGGTTTCCACTTGCCGGAGGCGGCTAACGCTACGCTTCGTGTATTTGACGAAACAGGTCGTATGATTTTCACACAACAGGGTGACTTTGCGAAAGGATACAACACGTTTTCGATTGATCGTCAATTGATTACAACGATCGGAGTCTTGTACTACACGGTGGAAACCGTGAGCGACAAAGCGACGAGAAAGATGATTCAGTCCAAGTAGAGGTTGATGAGGTTTATAAGGGTTGATGAAGGTTGATGAAGGTTTATAAAGGTTGATAATGGCTACTCGAAAAAGAGCATTCGCCCTATAGAGCGGCTATTATCAACCCTCATCAACCTTATCAACCATTATCAACCTTCATCAACCTTATCAACCTCATCAACCTTTATCAACAATCAATTTATCACCCTCCATCATAAGAGCGATGCGCGGCCTGGGAATAAGAAGATCCCGGGTCGCGCATTTTTTCGGAACAGCCCAAACGCAATCTCAGGCCCGAAGCGGCGCAACTCCTGCAGGATGCACGCGTCAAGCCGCAAGAACAAGGCAATGTGCAGGATTACCGGGAGTTGTCGCCGGCGACGAAGATTTCGGGGATGAAAAAGGACTGGTGGTTTTTTAAAATTTAATATAAAAAAGATATAGTCATTTGAAGGCGTTGCATACCTTTATGCGTATTTCCATGTCTCCGGATATAGTTATTGCAGTTTTTAGGCATTTATTTTACAATATTGCCGCGCTGCCTGGCAGTATGTTGCGTATAATTTTATTTTAATCTGTTTGTTTACTCATCATCACCTAATCACATGAAAAGAATCTTACCTATGTCATTCAAAATAATGACATGCCTGCTATTTTGCAGCTGGACGCTTACCGCTCAAACTGATATTTCCAATGTTTGGAATGATTTTCCGGAAACATTTGAGATGTTAAGAGGCCCCCGCCAGATCGTTCCTTCCAAGTATCGCGCACTTTCTCTGAATGTTTCTGGAATGAAAAACCTGCTTTCGGCGGCTCCGCTGGAAGCGCCGACGGCTATTCAGCCTGCGGCCATTCTCATTCAATTACCCATGCCGGATGGCGGATTTCAACATTTCCGTATTGTTGAATACAAGATGATGGAAGCCCGCCTGGCGCAACAATTCCCGGACATTAAGACCTATGGATGATATGGCGACCTGCGACGACGTACGCCTGGATGTCTGGGTTTCAAGCGGTACCACCGAAAGGGTTTTTTTATTGACCCAGATTGCGGCATTATCCACCAAGAACTTTACACGCCTTGCCAGTGCTTTGCCGTGCTTGTACTGGGGAATATACTTTCTATCATGGAAACACAGTTGCCGGGGCCCAGGCCGCTATGGTAACCACCATGAACCGGGTGAACGGCGTTTTTGAAAAAGACTGCGCTGTTCGAATGATTATTATTGCGAACAATAACTCGATTATTTATACCGATGCGGGTACTGACCCATACAGCAATGGTAATCCGGGTGCTATGATTGGTCAAAATCAGACGAATTGCGATGCGGTAATCGGCAATGCCAATTATGACATTGGTCATCTATTCGGTACCAATTCCGGTGGGTTGGCATCTTTATTCAGTGTTTGCGACAATGCCGACAAGGCTAGGGGGGTTACCGGAAGCGGCGCGCCTATCGGCGATCCTTTTGACATTGACTATGTAGCCCACGAAATGGGACACCAGTTTGGCGCTAATCATACCCAATACAACAATGGCTGTAACCGCAATAATGCTACTGCTATAGAGCCGGGCTCTGCATCTACCATAATGGGGTATGCCGGTATTTGCGCACCGGATGTTCAGCTCAATAGTGATGCTTATTTCAGTACGGCCAGTTTGTTTGAAATTCGTCCGTTCGTAGCCACTAACGGTTGTGAAACGGAGGTGGCAATTGCCAATGTGGCGCCTACGGTAGCGCCAGTGAGCAACTACTCGATTCCAATTTCCACCCCCTTCGTTTTAACGGCTTCGGCAACAGACCCCAATGGTAGTCTGACGTACTGCTGGGAACAAATTGACGCTTACAGTGCGCCGATCCAGCCAATGAACCCCATCCTATCGACCAACACAACCGGTCCTATGTTCAGGTCGTTTAACCCTGTTACATCTCCTTCCAGGTATTTCCCTGCCTTTGCAGATGTGCTCAGTAATACTAACCCTATGTGGGAAGAACTCCCCTCCATCGGCCGTGCCTTGAATTTCCGGGTTACCGTGCGCGACAACGTGGCTACGGCAGGTTGTACG
Source organism: Lewinellaceae bacterium (assembly GCA_016711435.1). Taxonomy (GTDB): domain Bacteria; phylum Bacteroidota; class Bacteroidia; order Chitinophagales; family Saprospiraceae; genus M3007. Next base: position 70 of record JADJSY010000036.1, on the reverse strand, counting down.
GGGGAGGCTTCGAATACGGTAACGACGGTTGCCGCCGCGGGGCCTTTTGTGGTTACGGCTCCCAACACGG
>JADJSY010000035.1 GCA_016711435.1 Lewinellaceae bacterium | reverse complement strand
ATGATTGGCGGCATTTTCTCCGCCATGGAGCCACTGGCCTTCCTTGGCATGGCCCTGTTCGCCCTCGCCATGTACCGCAAGGGCGAGAAGCGCCATCCGAACCAAATCGTTGACCCTGAACTGGACGCTCGGCACGGCCATTATCTCCTTGTGGGGCGGGCTTGCTCGGCGTGGCGCACACCCTCCCGCCGTGAACATGTACACGCACGGAACTTTCGTGACAGCGATGCACGGGCACTTGGCCTTCTGGGGTGCTTACGGCATGTTGGTGCTGGGCATGATAACTTACGCCACCCCATTGATGACGGGTCGGAAGCTGTACACTGCGCCTGTGCCAGCTACGCCTTCTGGCTCTCCAACATTGGGCATGATTGGCATGACCACTGCCTTTGCAGCAGCAGGTGTCACGCAGGTTTACCCTCGAACGGAAAGTGGGCATGGACTTCATTGACACCCAACAGGCAATGGAGGTACACTTCCTCGTGCTCATCGCTGCGCCACGCTGTTCACCGTGGGCATCGTCATGTTCGTTTTGAACTTTTTCAAGTACGGCAAGCCGACGGACGAGGCGCTGGAACGGGCATGATTTCAAGCAAAAGGGCGGGGCATTCATTAGTTGGTTGTTTTTCGAGTTGTGATGAGTTGTCAATAAATTGCGCAGTGCCTTTGCCCTTTTTGCTTGTTTCAAAAGACCTTGTTTTGTCATTGCCGAAGGCAACCCGCAACGTCACGAGGGCAATATAAATGCTAACATGACGCCCTCATTGCATCACGTGTTATCTTCGGCAATGACAAACAGGACAGATTGCCGATTTTTTAAATGGAAATCCAACGCAACCATACTACCGCCCGATGGGCAAAGAGGTCGAGGTCTTCACCCATTGCTACGAAAACAAGCTGGCCGTGCTGCTGAAAGGCCCCACGGGCACGGGTAAGACCCGCTTCGTGGAGCACATGGCCCATCGCCTCGGTGTGCCGCTCATTACGGTCGCTTGCCACGAGGAGACCTCGGCGATTGACCTCACCGGGCGCTACATCCTCAAGGGTGCGAGACCATCTGGCAGGACGGGCCGCTGACCACCGCCGTGCGCAATGGCGGCATCATCTACTTGGACGAAATAGCCGAGGCCCGCCCCGACGTGATTGTGGCCATCCACTCGCTGACCGACCACCGCCGCCAACCTCTTTCGACAAAGTGCCGGAGGAGGTGCCCGCCGCCGAGTCGTTCATGCTCGTGGCCTCCTTCAACCCCGGTTACCAACGTGGCTTCAAGGAACTGAAACCCTCCACCCGGCAGCGCTTCGTCTCGCTTGCCTTCAATTACCCCGATGAAAAATTAGAGCGGGAAATCGTGGAAAGCGAATCGGGCATCGAGCAAGCCGATGCAAAGCGGCTCGTTGGCATCGCCAACAAAATCCGCAACCTGAACGAACTGGGCCTGATGGAAACCGTCTCGACCCGCCTCGTGGTGGACGCCGCCAAGCTGATACATAGCGGCTTGCCCAAGCGGCTCTCCGTGGAAGTGGGCATGATTCAGCCCTCACCGACGACGATGAAACATTGGCAGCGCTGAAGGATTTGGCGGATTTGATGATATAGGAATGATAAATGATGAATGATAAATGGTGAATCAGCAGACGGTCCATTTATCATTCATCATTTATCATTCATCATTTTGATGGATGGAACTCGACCAGATACTTTTCAAAAAAATAATCGGCTTCTACGATAAATGGAAGTCCAGCAACGGCAAGGAGGAAACTGCCCGTGCGGTAAAGCTCGAAGCAATCAGCCCCCGCCTGACACTGCTTGCCCGTGCGCTGACGGGACGCAACGTGGACATACTGCCTGCCGAAAAAGAGGGTGGCTGGAAGGATGATGCGTTTTACCTGCCCATCAGTTTTTCAAAGCTGCCCAGCCTGGAGCAGAACCTGTATTTCTATTTGTACCGGGTGGTGTACTTGAGCATACAAAGCCGGGAGCAGCTCAATTGGAACAACAAAATGGAAGCCCAAAGCCTTGAAATTGCAGCAAAAGCAGCGGCGGCGGCACCCATCATTTTGGGATTTATGCAAGAGGAGTCCCCTCCGTGGCTCGGTTTTTTACGAAGTAAAACCCCATTTTGAAGCACAATACGGCGACCCGAAAAGCCGCCCAGAAACCTTTTGGCTCTATGGGAAATACATGGTGAACGAGGGCGTGACCGGCCCACCCGTCACTGCCAATCCCAACGGCGAGGCAGAAGGCACGAACCCGCACAGCCCAACCACCGAGATTGCCTCTAAGCCCGTGGAGGAGGTGGAAGTCATTGCCGTGGACAAAAAAGCGCAGGACGATTACATGCTCACCCACAACTTCGAGAAGGTGGAGACCGCCGAAGAGTTCAACGGCATCTGGCGGGGCTTCGACGGCGACGACGAACTGGCCGACCACGCCGATGCGCTCAACGAACTCAACCTCAAGCACCTCGTCCGCACCGACGAACAGGCGCACTCGGTCTATCGGGCGGAGTTCCGAGGTTCAGTAAAAATCGCCGAAAGCGAGGATGCCGACACTGGCACGACCTGCGTCAGCTATCCCGAATGGGACTTGGCAAAAAAGCTGTACAAGCCCGATTACTGCAAGGTTTTTTTGAGCAAAATAAAGGGCGGCGACCTCACCTATGCCCAAAAATGCCTTTCCGAAAACAAGAAAACGCTGGATGGCCTGCGCCGGAAATTTGCCCAAATCCACCAGCAGCGGCGCATGGTGAGGCGCATGCCAGATGGGGAGAATATTGACATGGACGCCCTCGTGGACTGGTTCGCTGACCTGCGTAGCGGCCACACCCCTTCCGAAAACATCTACAACTCCACCCGCAAAAAAGACCCCAATATTGCCCTGCTCTTCCTGCTCGACCTCAGCCTTTCCACCGACAGCTACGCCGATGGCAACCGGGTGCTTGACGTGGAAAAACAAGCCGTCATCCTCTTCGGGGAGGCGCTGAACGAGTACGGCGTGGACTTCGCCGTGGGCGGTTTTTGTTCCCAAACCCGCAACCGCTGCACCTTCCACACGCTGAAGGACTTCGGCGAGGGCTGGATCAAGGGCAAGCAGCGGCTCGGCAGCGTGGAGCCACAGGGCTATACCCGCATCGGCCCGGCGCTGCGCCACCGAAGGCGCTCATTGAGGCGCACCCTGCTAGCCAGAAATGGGTCGTATTGCTCTCCGACGGCAAGCCCAACGATTACGACCGCTACGAGGGCCAGTACGGCATCGCCGACGTGCGGCAGGCGCTGCGGGAACTGCACGAGCGACACATCAGCACCTACGCCGTGGCCGTGGAAAGCGTGGCGAGGTACTACCTGCCGCAGATGTTCGGGCAGAACCACTACAATATCCTCTCTCACCCCGACCAGTTGGTGCAGGCGCTGGCGCTGTTGTACCGACGGATAAACGAGCAATGAAAATGGAGCAGGTTGACCACAAAAATTTCTTCTATCCACCCGGCGGCATCCTTATCTGGATAATCATCCTCGTGGAGCTTGTGACCTTCACGGCGGGCATTGGGGCGTTCGTCTGGCAGCGCAGCCTCAACCCAGGTTTGTTCGCTGCTGCGCAACAAAACCTGAGCACCAGTACGGGCTTAGTGAACACCCTCGTGCTGCTTACCAGCGGTTTTTTCATGGCGGAGGCCGTGCGGTTGTTGAAGCTGGGGAAAGCGACGGACAGCCATCGCCGGATGATTGCCGCATTGGTTTTTGGGCTGGCATTTTTGGCCATAAAAGGTACGGAATACGCCGGGAAACTGTCGAACGGCTTCGACCTGGGTTACAATAGTTTCTTCACTTTCTACTGGCTGCTCACGGGCTTCCACTTCGTGCATGTGGTGGTGGGCTGCGTAATTTTGGCGGTGCTGGCCCGAAAGACCCGGCAGGGCGTTTATCACCAAAACAACCACGAGGACGTGGAAACCGGGGCGTCGTTTTGGCACCTCTGCGACCTCATCTGGCTGCTGCTGTTCCCAGTTTTATACTTGATGAAATGAAGGATTCCTCGAAATACAACGTCTTTGCCTTGGCGCTGCTCGTGCTGCTCACGGCTTCCTCTGGCCTGATGGCTGCTGGTGAAAAAACAGGTTTCGTTTTGGCACTTATCTTGGCAATTGCTGCCTGCGTGAAGGTTTTGCTGGTCGTCTGGCAGTTTATGGAGATGAGGCAGGCGCACCGGGCGTGGTTAGTCTTGGTGGGCGTAGTGCTATTGGTGTATTTGGGCTTGGTAGTTGTGTTGGTGTAAATTTTTTTGCTTATTGATATATAGTTAGGAATCCTTACTATATTTGTGCCATCGTTTCACAATCACCATTTAAAAACATTTCAACATGACACAAATCAAAGGTTATACTACGGCAGCGCCCTCGCTTGCCACCTCCCCGTCTCGATGCAAGACCTTCCTTGTTAAAGAAAAACCCTGCTCTGGTCAGATGAAGACGACCGCTACCTCCGCATGGCGGGGGCCGTGCTCGATGGCCAGACCGATGCCGTGCTCGACCTGTGGTATGGCTACGTGGGCGGCAACGAACACCTGCTTCATTATTTCACAAAAGGAGGCCAGCCAAACATGGACTACCTCGGTGCCGTGCGGGCTAGGTTCGGGCAGTGGATACTCGACCTCTGCAACCGCTCCTACGACCAAGACTGGCTCAACTACCAGCATGAAATCGCCCTGCGCCACCACAGCACGAAGAAGAACCAGACCGATGGGGTGGACACCGTGCCGATCATCCATGCCCGCTACCTCGTGGCATTCATCTACCCGATTACCGCCACCATCAAGGGCTTTTGGGCAAAAGGGCAAGCGCCGACGAAGTGGACGCCATGCACAATGCTTGGTTCAAGGCCGGACCCTGACGACTTTGCTTTGGTGCCAGCCTTATTTTAAGGAAAATGAGTTCTAAGACAAAAGCATGCCTGAAGAAAATCGGAGTAGCTGGGTTCCTGTTCTTCCTGCTGAAAGGGTTGGCCTGGCTCTTCGTTTTCTATTTTCTAAAATCGAAAATATGAGAACGTTTCTCCTGCTTATCTTCGCCTTGTTCGGTCTTTCCGCTTTGGGGCAATCACCACCTGTTTCACCATCAAAAAATGCCACAAAAATGAGCGTAGCAGTCTGGGACACATACGTGAAAAAACGGGACGGCAGCGTGATGCACTTTGACATCCTCGTGCCCTCCACCCTCAAAGATGCCCTCACCATACACCAGTACGGGAAGGAGTACCTTGCCACTGAAAACGAGGAGGACGCCAGATTGGACACCGAGGAATGCCAATTCTGCCATATTGAAGATGTTGGGGCCGATGTCAAGGCAGCCATACAGGCAAGTGGCTACTATATCCTCGAAATGGACGACATCCCCGCAGCCTTGCCGGCCAACCCCACCCGGCGGGATTTGGTGCTGCACCTCCGTGCGCACTTTGCCCAATACCGCTTCGCCGACCTGCGGGGCAAAACGGAGGAGGAGCTAAAAACGATGGTACAATTGGGAAATTAGGAAATTACGGTATTGATAATCAGTATTTTAAAATCTGGAAATAAAACCTTGATAAAGTTTTATGAGCAAAAAATCGGCATTCGACACGGTACACCAGCAGGGCAGTATGGGCAGCAAAATCGTGGTGGCACTGGAGCGCATTTCCGAGGCGTTCCGGGTATTGCTGTGGAACGAAGGCAAGGCAGAGGGGCTTAGCCCCTTACAGGTGCAGTTTCTCATTTTCCTGCTGCACCACCCAGATGGGGAAAAGCGGAAAGTGGGCCACCTCGCCGCTGAGTTCAACATGACCAAAGCCACCGTGAGCGATGCCGTGAAAACCCTATTATCGAAAGGCTTGGTGGTCAAAATGCCCGACCCAGCCGACCAGCGCAGTTTTTCCCTTACACTGACTGTTGAGGGCGAGGCGCTTGCCAGCCGGGCCTCGCATTTTTCATCGGAAATCCAAACGCCCATCGAGCAGCTTTCCGAAGATGACCAGGCCAACCTGCTGCTCCACCTGCTCGGTATCATCCGACACCTGAACCGGGCAGGCGTCATCACGGTGCAGCGCATGTGCTATAATTGCGCCCACTATCGCATCCAAGGCAGCGGCCATTTCTGCCAACTGATGAATACCCCGCTGCAAGCCTCGGAGTTGCGGGTGGACTGCCCGGAGCATGAGGTGGTTATCGGGTAAAATCGCTACTCCCAAAATTTATCCTCCCATTCCTCTACAAACGGCTGCCCATGGTGCAGGCGCTCGATTTCAGACAACTGCTCCGGCGTCGCAACCGACTGTAATTCGGTGAAAAGTACCCGCTCCTCGTAACGGATGTGCGCCGTGAGTTCCTCCTCGATGAGGTTGGAGGTGGCGGGGCAGGTCGTCCGTTCGGGCGAAGAGCCGCCGCAGCCGCCCGTGCTCCCGCATGGCACGGCGCACCATGGGGTGTTCGCTGCGGCTGCCGAGCAGCGGGAAAACGTGTTGCTCCTCTGCCTCAAAGTGGGGCGCAAGGTGGTTTTCAAAAAACCAATCAGCATAAGCCTTTATCCTTTCCGGGGCAATGCCGTGGGCAAACCCCGTGCGGATTTTCCAGCCCAGCAGCAAGCCGTGGTGGTGCTCACGGCTGAGCGGCTGGAGGGCCGGGTGCCGTTTCAGCGGCTTTGTTTTCTCCATCATCAGTTGAGCAGTTGTTTTTCCCGTTCGATGGCACGGGGGAACATGATGTTGTTCTCCAGGTGGATGTGCAGGTGCAGGTCTTCCTCAAATTCCCGGAGCATGGCAAAGGCCACCCGGTAGGTCGTGCAGCCGTCGGCGGACGGGGTATATTGGCTGGTCAGCTCGGCAATGCGGGCGAAGCGGTCGCCCTCCACGGTGTGCTCGTGCATCATCATCTGGATGGGGTTCTGCACGGTGCCGAACATCGGGCGGGCAGGCTGTGCCTCGGTGGCCAGCTTTCGTACAAAGGGAAACAGTATCATTTCCTCCTTCTGCATGTGGGCAGCCAGTTCGCTGGCAACGTGGGCAAATTCGTCCCGGATGTCGAACAGTTCGGGGTGGCGCTCGCCGTGTACCTTGCAGAGTTTATCGAGGTACTGCATCAGTTCGGGCGACTTGGCAGCAACGTAGCGGTGGTGCTTTTTCTCCACATAATCCACGAGCAGGTCGAGGGGCCAGCGGTGATAGTCGGCGCTCGGCTGTTCAGCGGTAGCGGCGGCCTGCCTGATTTCTTCCAGCAGTGCCTCCGGTTTGAGGTTTTTGCTTTCGCAAACCTCCGACACGCTGCGCCCGCCTTTGCAGCAGAAGTCAATGCCGTGGGCCTTGAAGACAGTGGCGGTGCGGTAGTCTGCGGCGACGATTTCGCCGATGGTATGGTCTGTACGGATATTCATTTTGTAAAAAAATAATGGTGTTCGCCTGCCGTGGCTGATGCGCCGCCGACACAGAACCCCGGTGAATCTTATTGTTTGCCCCAGTCGCTGATTTCCTGATTGCTCCACAGGTGGGGGAAAAACTTGCGCTGTTGGTACATGGGGTGCAGGTATTTTTTCCATTCGGAACCACCCGTGGCGGCTTTGCCCTCGCCTTTGCTGTCGAGGTAGTGCTGCGCCGTTTCCAAGTGGACGATGGGCCATTCGATGTTGAACATTCGGTCGAAGGCCCTGAGTTTTTCCCGAAGGATGTCAGGCATATCGGGCATTTTGAGCGCTTTGTCCTGGAGGGTGTTCCCTTGCACCTTTTTGGCAAGGGCAACGAACTGGGCAAGGTATTTTTCCTCGAAAAGCCGAAGGGTGAGGGATTTTTTTCCTGTGCTGCGGTCGGTACCAGCATCTTTCCAGTAGATGTTCTCGAAGATGGTTTCGATGTCGGTGGCTTCGCCGAGCCGCTTTTTACCTTCGGTATTGAGCAGGTTTTCGGGGCGGGTGCAGTAGATTTCCAACAAGCGGAACTGTGCGCTCTGGAAGCCGCTGGCTGGCGTGAGCGTGGAGCGGAAGGTGTTGTAGTCGTCGTAGTCCATGCCGTATTTCATCACATCGAAGGAGTTGATGAGCATGGAGGTGTAGCGGTTGAGCCGCTCGATTTTGACGGCCCAGGTGTCGGCGGGCAGGTCTTCCCCGACCAATTGTTCTACTTCGTGCAGCATCATTTTCAGCACCAGTTCCGTCACCTGGTGGTACATGATGAAAATAGACTCATCCTTGAACCTGGTGCGGGGGCGTTGGAGGGTGAGCAAGGTTTCCACTTCCACATAGTCCCAATAGTTGATGGGCTTTGCGTGGAGCAGGCCCTGAAGGTAAGTAGCGTGGTTTTCGCCGAGTTGTCGGTATTTGGCTTCGATGTTTTTTAGAATCTCGTCTGTCATGTGCCTGTTTTTTTGAAAAATGAAATGCCAAGAGCGGCGAGGGCAAGCACCTTCACCAATTCAAAACCCACGAAGAGGAAGTGGAGGTTGGATGGGGGAACGGGCTGCCCCGTGATATGGAGTTCAGCCCTTGCGTCTAGGACGGGCAAGAGCCAGACTGTTTGTGCAAACAAAATGGCAACTGGCAACAGGAACAGCCACGAGGCCCGACCGAAAACAAGGGGCTTGGTCCAAAGGATATTGGCTGCAATGGCGAGGGCGAGTACCCATTCCACCTTGTTGAGCGCAGCAAAAACGATGCGCCCGATGCCCAGCCCAAGCGGTACGGTGATGCCGGGCGCACGGAATTTCAGCCATGCCTCCATGAAACTGATGGCGCACACAAAGCCGAGCCACAAAAAGACGGCTGCCAATGCAACGGGATGTTTTACCTGGAAAATCATACAATCGGGTGGGCGTTGCTGTTTTGGTAATAGGCGATTTTCATCTGGAACATTTCCGCCATTTTGTCGGCCCGCCATTTGGCCTCCACGGCTCTTTCTCCGGCGAACTGCGCATCTATGTTCTGCTTGAAAATGCCCACCCACCGCTCGAAATGCTCCCTGCCGATGGGCATGAAGGCATGGGGCGCAAAGGGGTTGCCCGTGTAGGTGTGCTCGGCGAGCAGTACCGTCTGCCAGAAGCGGTACATCTTTTCGAGGTGGACGGGCCAGCGGTCTTGTATGATGCCGTCGAAAATGGGGCCGAGCAAGCCGTCGGCCCGTACCCGGCCATAAAAACTGTCCACCATTTGGCGGATGTCCTCAACTGATTGTATCTCTTTTTTCTCTTTCATTTTTTTAAAATAGGACAAAAATATCCTGTTTTTGGTCAAAAAAATAGGCTCAAACCCGCAGAAAGGTCAAGCCGTCTTTCAGGCCGAGGGCCAGGTCGAGCACGGTGGTGCTGTCGAGCATGGCCTTCAGTTCGCCCCGCACCGAGGAGAATCGCTCATGGAGGGGGCATGGCTTTAAGGCGTTGCACTCCCGCAGCCCCAGCCCGCAGCCAGTGAAGACCCGGTCGCCGTCAATCAGCGTCACGATTTGGCTGAGCTTGGTGGCCTGCATTTGCTCCCTGGTCATCTCGAAGCCGCCCTGTTTGCCCTGCACCGAGTACAGGATGCCACACCGGTTGAGCTGCTGCATGATTTTGGCCGTGAACGCCACAGGCGATGCCGTTGCCTCGGCAATGTCCTTGACGCTCACCCGTTCGTCCATCAAGGAGTGGGAAGCGACGAGCAGGGTGGCACGGATGGCGTATTCACAGGCTTTTGAAAACATGGTATTGCGTTTTTAGCCGCCCATGAGTTGGGTGGCGATGAAGCACAGCAAAGGTACTACAAAATGGAAAGCCACCGTGAACAGGAAGAAGCCAATCGTCACCCGCACGGGCTGCCCGGCTATGCTCAGGGTTATATTGGTGAAAAACAACAGGATGCTGATACCTACAAAGGGGAGGAACAGCCCCCCGAAATAGGACATCAGGAAAATGGTAGGCGGCATGACCCCTGCCGACAGCACCATGAGCGGCACGATGAACCACAATGTCCGGTTTTTTTCTTCCCGCCCCAGGAAGGCCCGGTACCGGCCGGGCAGGCTTTTGGGGCGGTCTTTGTTTGATGTCATTTCCATTGTGAGAAGTTTTTTTTGTGAAAAATGAGCGCAGGCCTCTTGGCATGCGGTTCCGCTTTGAGTTGCAAAGGTAGAGTGTGTTTTTTAAACAGGATAATTTTATCCGATTTAAAAATTGTAATTTGCCACATTTTTACAAACCAACGACAAAGCGCCTTTTTGAATGGAAGGAAAGAAGCAAATAGGGGAGCGGATGCTCGCCCTGCGGGCTGCCTTGTCGTCGGCGGATAAGCAGCGCCATGACCATTCCATCGCCGAAAAACTCTGGGAAATGGTGCGGGGAATGGATTGCAAGACCGTCCACACCTACCTGCCGATGGGGCAGGAGGTGGATGTTTTTCCCCTCATTGAAACCATGTTGAAAAATGGCGTGACGGTCGTCGCACCCAAATCACTCAAAGGCCGGAAAATGGAAAACCTCGTGCTGCGCTCCCTATCAGAATTGGAAGCTGGCATCTACGGAACCAGCTACCCGGCCAGCGGTGAGGTTTACACGGGCAGCTACGACCTCTTTATCGTGCCCGGCCTCGCCTTCGACCACCAAGGCAACCGCATCGGCTACGGGGCTGGGTATTACGATGCCTTCCTCGGCAGCCAAGCGACGGGGTATAAATTGGGCATTGGCTATCCGTTCCAGCTTTTGGAGGCATTGCCGTGCGAGCCGCACGATGTCAGATTGGATGGGGTGCTGTGCGGTTGAGCAAATTCATTGGTTGCCAGCGCCCTCCATCGCTGGCATGGGAATACTCAAAAGCAGCCCTTCCATCACCTTCAAATCCTCCTTCATTTCCCTCAAAAAAGACCAAGCTCCCTGTTTCAGCCCAGCGGCCAAACTCCTGTAATACTCAATGCCCGACAACAGGTTGGTTTGGAACTTTTGCAAGTAACGGGTTTGCTGCACGGTGGCTGTTTCGAGGTATTTATTGGATTCGTTTTTAAAATAATTCAGGTAAAGCCCCAGTTCATTCACGAACATATTCGGTCGGTGGACTTGGTTGAGGACGTTAATCCGTCCGTAGATATGGTCAACCATTTGCTTCAGGGAAAATATACCGGAGAAATAAGCGAGGTTCGGGCCGGGGCAGATGGCCACGGCAGTGAGTTTGTGCGAAAGCGGCAGCCCTTCCTTGAGCAGCGCAGCCGTGCCAAGCCCTTCGCAGAGGCAGTCTTTTGCCACGATGTTGTCGTACTCCTTTTCATATAAATCGGCGGGCAGGTTCTTTTCTTTTAGTTCCTTGATTTTCAATTCCTGGTATTGGCGGGAGGCCGTGCAAATGGGCACTTCCGTGAACTCGGTATTGGACGAAAGGAATTTTTTGTAGCACGGGCTGCCGGGCCGCCCCTTTGCGATGCGGGCCTTGCGCTGCGCTTCTGAAGTGCTTTTCCTGAAATTGTTGAACGGGATGCCGAGGGGGGAAGCATTGCTCAAATAATAATCCTCCTTTTCTGCCGTGGCCAACTGCTGCAAAGTGCCTTCGTCCACCTCGGTGGCTTCGGGAACCAATAAAAACGGGCTTCCCCAGCCGGTGCTGTCTGCCTCATAATAGTCCAGCAGGAAATCATTTTCACTCGCCGTGCCGATTCCGCCCTGTACGGTGAGCCGGATTTCGGGCGGTGCAACGAAGTGTTTAAAACCCTTCGCCACCAGTGCATGGTTGCATAGCTCCATCAATTCCAAGCCAAGTGCCGAGCGGTTGTTTTTAAATTCTTCGAGGATGGGGCCGAGCAATAAGCCATCGGTGGCAAAGGCATGGCCACCGCAGTTCAGCCCCGATTCAATCCTGAATTCCGACACCCAAAGCCCTTTCTTGGCCAAGAGTTTTCCTTGCGTGAGGGCAGAGCGGTAGTCGCTGACCTTGAGGATTATCTTCTTTTTTAAATGCCCCATCATTATCTGGCAAAAAATCGGGGAAGGATTCCAAATAAGCGTATAATCGGGGATTAAACCCTGCGGAAAATATGACCGCACCATTTAATTCACTATTGGCAAAGCCCCGCAGTGCCGCATGGCCATCAGAATATTCGGTCGGCAGCGGTTCGCTGTTTTTTGCATAATTTACCTTGTCCAATTTCGACATGATATTGACATCAATGGAGCCTGCGGAGATAAAGCTGCGCAACTGTTTTTGCAGCAATTTCTTGGCGTTTCCTTCCTCCATTTCCATCATCGCCGTGAATATCCTTTTTGCGGGGGAATCATCGGGCAACAGCTCGAAATACTTCAAGATTTCTGAACTTGGCTCGAAAGGAAGCTGCCGCAATTGCTCGGTCTGCCGTTGCACGATGCGGTGGACAAGGTTCAGGTAGGCCGTGATGCGCCTTGCCCGCCAATCTTCGTCCCCCGTTTTTATGGGAACATATTCCTCTCCTGCTTTCCGGCAATGGAATTCCCGCATTTGCTCAATCAATTCATCCTCCACAATGGAAATGACGGAGGAGATGCCGAAGCGGGCAACCTTAATCGGTGTGTCAATCGTAAAGCCAATCCCCATGACGGGGATATGGAATTTGTGCAACAGTGGTTTGAACATGCGTTTGTTTTTGATGAAAGAAGAAAAGAGGCGACAGTTTGCCGCCTCTTCGATTATTAGAACTCAGGTTTTAAAGACTACATTTTTTGGATTTTGAAACAAAGGCTGGGCAAGCCACAAGAACTCGCCCAGCTTGGTATCAAAATCTGTCTGAATCCTATGTGGCTATTTCTTCCAAGGCAGGCTGTTCACCTTCTTCCCAACCTTGTGTCCCAAGTCAACGCCAGCCTCGGCATCCATGCGGAAATGAACGCCCAACGGGATGCGGGAATAGGCGTTCTCGTCCGCCATTTCATCAAAACTGCCGAAGCTGCGGGGAGTGCTCAGGAACTCGACCCGCCCCTCGTGGCAGCGGTCGGTCATGGAATAGCTATAACCAAAAAGGTCTGAGAGCACCTCCGCAGATGCCGAGGCAAACGTGGCGTGCCCAGATGGGTAGGTCGGGAAATTGGGGGTGTAAAAATTGCCGTCGGCTGGGCACATGATGGTGTTCCAGTCGGGCTGCCCCATCACCTGTCGGATATAGTCTATCGGGCGGATGTAGTTGTACACGTATTTTTCGCCCCAGCATCGGATGCCAGCGTCGCAGAGCGCAAAGCTGACCTTTGCGTAGGCATACACGGCAAAGTCGAGGCTCACGTTCTCCGCCTCGACGAGCTGGTTGGTAATGGCTACCCAGCGGGCGGCGGGCGTCAGGGTCTTGGTGGGGCAGTCGTCGCTCCAGAAGTCGGCAATCCATTCGTCCTCTGGGTAGTCGGGGTTGCCCGCCTTGATTTTGCTGACCTTGAGCATCGTTTCCCGTGCTTGGTTGTATAGTTCGGAATTGGGGTCTTCGCTGTAGGCAAGCGGGGCAACCACTTTGTCGTCTTGGCTGGCGGCAAAGGTCCTTACCTGCCCCCAATTCGGCAACAGCGCTGCTGAATAGTCAGGATAAGTAGGCTGCCAACGCCCAATTCCAGCGGGTGGGATGTAGCTGGGGTCGTTGTTGTGGAGGTAAGCCTCGTGGCCAGCGGCATCGGTTTTGACCACACATAAATTGTTTCGGCAATGACTTCCCCAAAATTTTTCGAGCGGTTGTAAACATCCTGTGGCACCTCAGCCGAGAACTTGTCATTGTACTTTTTCTCCAAAATGTACAACTGGTCGAGCTTGTCGGCAGGTGCGGTGGGGAAAAACGCTTCGAACGACTTGGCGTAGGCTGCATGCACGCAAGTGGGCCAGTGGTATTCCAGGCCCTTTTCGGCCACGGGGAGCGACAGCCCATTGTAGTGGCTCACCAGCGAATTGTACTCCGGCATGCCCTGCACGGCAGCCTCGTAAGCTGCCAAACTGATGTAGGCCGCCGCCCTTGCGGAAACGGGCGGGCGGTAGCCCGGCGTGTAGCGCTCGATGTCGGTATAGAAATACATCCATTCGTGCGCAACCTCATTTGAATAGTCTTTGGTCAATTTTTGCTCAATGGGGTCTTCGTCCTTTTGGCAGGACATGAACCCAACGGCAAGCATCAAGGCAATGGTGAAAAATTGAATAAGTCTCCTGTTCATGGCAGAAAAATGATTTAGTTAATGATGAAGTGGATTATAAACGGCACGGCTTGTTTTCAAGCCCATGCAATTCTTCTTTTAGTTGTTGGTATTGGCGGTCGCTGTGTGCTTGGACTTTAAGCAATGCCTCGTTCATGGCCTGCTCCACCTTGTCCAGCTTTTCCTTCACGGATTTCATGCCTTCGGCAATGCTGCGGTCTGCGGCACCTGCTTCGTTCACTTTTTGCTGGATGGCAGTGTCCAATTTTGTGAAAGCCTTGAACATCGTGATCAAGTTGGCATTTCGGATGGTCACCATGTTCGTGCGCTCTGCCGGGGGCATATCGGCGGGGAGGTTCTTGTCCAAATAGGCTTCCATTTCATCCCAAAGGCTGTCGGTTTGTCCCCTGAGGCGTTCCATCTCGCAATTCAATGATTGCTTTTCGGTGGCAAGTTTTAGGGCATTTTCACGTTCCCCCGCTCCGCAAGCCAGTAGGAGGATGAAGCACGAGAAGGCCATGATTAAAGCTTTCATAAAATCAATTTTTTGAATTCTGAGGGTAGCTTAGGCAAAGAACAGGCGGCGAACCATGCCGCCTGCCAATCAATTTTGACAACGCCTTGGGTCATGCGTACAAGGCTTCTTCAGATTCAACTTCGCTTTCTGGCGGGTTTGTTTGCCCCGTGTCTTTTACCAGTTCTTCAACCTGGTCAGAAGGCTTTTTCAGCGAGCCCCACCTCGACACGATGAACCAAGTCAATGGTATCACGCCGCCAAAGAAGAACACCGACGCCCCGATGCCCCGCAGCCACGTCAACTGCTCGAAGATGCCGCCGCCAGTGAAAGCATGAGAGCGGGCGAACCACAGCCCATTGTCCACGATGGCCTTGAACTGGATGGCTCCTGCCGGGAAAAGGTCCAGCATGACCATCAGCATCAGGCCAGCATTGATGGACCAGAAGGCGAACTTGACCAGCTTCTCGCTCCAGCGGTTTCCCTTGAGCAATAGGCGGGAAGCGAACAGCATGGCAGCTAATGAAATATTTCCGTAAACCCCCATCAGCGCAGCGTGGGCATGGTTGATGGTAAGGTAGGAGCCGTGCTCGAAGTAGTTCATGATGGGCAGGTTGACAATGATGCCCATGACGCCTGCCCCGAAGAAGTTCCAGAAATTGGTGGCGACGAGGAACAGGAAAACCTCTGGGAAACCAAAGTTGCCCAATTGGTTTTGGCCAATGCCGTTGACAGCCATGCGGGGCATGTTCTTGAAGCGCCATGCCTCCACCGTCAGTAGGATGAGGGGGACAAATTGCAGGGTGGAAAACACCGAGCCGAGCGCCATCGTGGCCACGGGCTTGGCGTTCCAGTAAAAATTGTGGGAGATGCCCAGCAGCCCCGTTCCGAGGAAAAGGATGGTGGCGAAATACACCACCCGGATGGCGGCCTGTCGGCTCACGAGGCCCATCAGCACCATCAGGTAGCTGACGATGACCGTGATGAACACCTCGAAGAACGCCTCGACCCACATGTGGATGACCATCCATCGCCAGAAGTCGGCGATGACGAAATTGGTCTCTGGCGTGGCCACGAAGCCCGACAGGAACAGCAGCGGGATGCCGATGACGGAGTAGATAATCCAGTTGGGCAGGTTCCAAGGCTCGCCCTTCACGAAGGCGGGTTTTACGCCCCGGTAAACGATTATCCCCCACATCACGAAGATGAGCATGAGCAGGGCTTGGTAAATTTTTCCGAAGTCAACATACTCCCAGCCCTGGTGCCCCAGCAGGTGCCACCACTCGCCGAAGACGCCTTTTGGCCCAAGTACCATGCCCAGCAGCGAGCCGCCCGCCAACACAATCAGCATCCAGAACAACGTGTTGATGAGCGGAAGTTGACCCGGTATTTCCTTTTTGGATAGGATTGGGCAAATGAAAATGGAAGAGGCAATCCAGCAAATTGAAATCCAGTAGAGCGCTAGCATCAAGTGCCAACTGCGTGACATGGTCACCGGGAATACCTCCGATGGGTGGATGCCGAACCATCCCAAGAAGTTGACAAAATCGTTGATGGTGATGATGCCGCTGGCCACTTGCAGGAAAAACAGCAAGGCTGCTACGGCGAAAAACTTGTAAGTAGCTCGCTGCGTCGGGGTCGGCTTGAAATTGGCGACCTTTTCGGCAGTCAGCAGGTCCTTGCCCGCTGGCTTGAAAAACTTGTTGGGGAGCTGGTTGTACTGCCCGATGTAGTACAGCACGATGCCGCACATCAGTACAAAAGCCAGCATCCCCAGTACGCTCCATAGTATGACAGGAGAGGTGGGCGTGTTGCCTGCGGCGGGGTCGAACGGCCAGTTGTGGGTGTAGCTGAAATTGCTGCCCGGCCGCTCCACGGCGCAGACCCAAGCTCCCCAAAAGAAGAAGGAAGCCAGATTTTCCACCTCTTTTCGGTCGGTGATGTAGTCCTTGGGCGGGAACGAGCCCTCGGCGTTTTTGTCAATGAAAATATCGGTGTAGTACGTCCGAAGTTTTCCCAGCGAATATGCTTGGGCTTCGGTCAGGGCCACGATGTTACCGGCTTCGTCGTAGCGGTTCTCCTTCAGTTCCGACTTGATGTTTTCCCCGATGATTTTCAGTTCCATGTCGTTGGGTTCACGGCTGTTTTCCCGCTTGAAAGCCTCGACTTGGTACTCGTTCATGTAAACGGTGATATAGTGCAGGGCCTCGGCGGTGTAGTCGGGCCCACGCTGCGCACCGTCACCCATGAAAGAGCCGTACTCCATCAAGGCATATTTGTGGAAGACCTTTTGCCCTTCCTCGATGGTCGTTTTGTCCATCATCACCTCGCCCGTAGGCGACTTGAAGCCGGTCATGGGTGGGGCGTCATTGTAGGTCTGGTAGCCAATCATGCCCACTCCCGCCACGCTGATGATGAGGATGAAGATGAGCGGCTGCCACCAGTTTTTAGTGTTCATGAAATAGCTGATGCTCTTCGTTCCGTTGGCGCTTTCGTTGTTTTCCGCTTTCATGTGCAAAGGGATTTCAGGCCAACCCCAGGCGGCAGGGCCTACCGTGGTTGGCAAAATTTGAAGGGATGGTGCCGGATGTGATAGAGGTGAGTTTTAGGGTTTGCGACCCCCCTACTCACCAGCTGGATGAAATTGGAGGCCATCAGGAAACCGATTGGCAAGTTGTCGGGCAGCGCTTGGAAGATGAACTTGGCCGTCATGTGGACTGATATTAGGTGATTAAAAAAGAAATAAAGAGTCTTTTATCCTAAAATTATTCCAAAAAAAAGTCACGCCACGAGGCGGAACCTTTCATCGGTCACCTTCTCGCCCAGTTCGGCGAGGGAGGTGTTGTCAAACTCGTTTTTCATGGCCTCCTTAGCCGCCTTCCAAAAGTCGTGGACGGGACAGGGCGCAAATGTACCGCAGCCGGGCAGGCCCAAGAGGCATTTGTCAAAAAAGTCCACTCCTTCGAGGACGTGAACAATGTCTGTCAAAAATAGCTGGTCGGCAGGCTTCGTCAGGGCCACGCCGCCGTTCGGCCCCCGGTACGATTCGAGGATACCGTGCTGGGTCAGCGTTTGAAAGGTTTTTGTAAGGAAATGGAAAGAGATGTTCAGTTTTTCGGCAATCTCGCCGATGCTCACGTAGCCCGTCCGCTCCCTTTCAGATGCCATGTAAACCAGCGCCCGCAATCCATAAATAGTGGCTTTTGAAAGTACTCTCAAGGCTCGATTTTATATTTAAGACAATTTTGTCCCAAAACTACGCCAAAGATTTTTATTTCAAAGAAAAAGCGTGGGTTTTTAATGCTTTTCTAAGCACTTGGCTGGAAATGGCGACAGGCAATCGTCGTCGAAGCCATTATTAATCTTCTAAAATTTCAATGGCTTAGGTGACCAATATCACTGCGAGGAGCCTATTCTTCTTAACTATATTTGTGAGTGAATATTCACTTACTTTATTTTACTCACTTTTAGCAGCGTGAAAGTTTGTGAACGAATCCAATTTGTTCCCAAGCCCCACTCTCCTAAGCGCTAAAAACAATCAAAATGACAGGCAAGAACAATCTTTCGACCGGCTTCCTCCTCATGGGCTTCTTCATGGCTTACGGCTTCCTGCTTATCTACCTGCGTGATTTCGCACCAGGCAAAGAGGAATGGATTGCGCAGTACACGACTGGCAAGCACTTCGAGTCAAGGCTGGCACACGTCCATGGCAACCTGTTTGCTTTCCTGAACATCGTCATCGGCTACTTGCTGCTGCACTTTGGCGAACGCATCCAAAAGGCCAAAATCATTGGGTGGCTCGCATTGACGGGAATGTTGATGCCGCTGGGCATCCTCGCAGAAGTCTATTTGGGAGCACCGCCCGTATTCGTGCTGATTGGTGCCGCCTCCATGACCACTGCCGTGCTTTGGCTGGGCATCTCGTTTTTCAACCTGAAACAAGTTGTATAATATGGATATCAATGAACGCAAGCTCGAAATCTTGACTGCGGCCGGTGCGCTGCTCAGCGAGCGGGGCATCGGTGGCCTGACCACCAAGAACCTTGCGATGAAGGTAGGCTTTGCCGAATCTGCCCTTTATCGTCATTACAGCAGCAAGGAGGAAATCATTGCTGCATTGCTCCAATACTTGCACGGGGTGATTTCTGAAAGGCTGGCTGCGGTCAATGCATCCCAAAGCGAGCCGGCTGGCGAGCGGCTGCGGCTGCTCTTCAAGAGCCAACTCGAATTCCTCTGTGACAATCCCCATTTCTTGACGGCAGTTTTTTCGGAAGGGATGTTGGCCTATAGCCCTTCCGTCAATGCTGGCATCCTACAACTAATCTCACTCATGCGGGATACGATAGTAGGCATTGTAGCAGATGGACAACGGGACGGAGCTTTCACCGATGACGTACCAGCCGCAGAGCTGACCCATATATTGCTTGGCTCCTTCCGCTTGTTGATGCTCCGGTGGCATATTTCCGGTCTCAGCTTTGACGTGAAAGCCGAAGGGCAAAAACATATCGGCTACCTCATTTCCCTCATTTCTAAAAATAATGCAACATGAAAAAAGTACTGTTTTTTCTCCTTTTGGCCCTCCCGTTCCTCCTACAGTCCTGCGGTGGCCACAACCACGGCGGCGGCGACATACCCCCGCTCGTGCTCGACAATGGGCAGCCCTGGCAAGCTAACCCTGAAACAAGTTCCGGCATTGCCGAGATGCAGGCAATCCTCGCAAAATACGAGGGCAAAACCGCCGACGACACCAGTCGTGAGTCCTTGCAGGAAGAACTGGAGGCAGCCTTTCAGGGCATCTTCAAAGCCTGCACCATGACGGGCGAGGGGCACAACCAACTGCACAACTACCTGCTGCCCATGAAGCCGCTTTTTGAAAAAATCGGCGAGGGGCCAGCTACGGAAAGCGAAGCTGCCATCAGCCAATTGAAACAACATCTTTCCACTTACCAAACCTATTTTCAATGAACCTACTC
This sequence comes from Lewinellaceae bacterium, assembly GCA_016711435.1. GTDB lineage: Bacteria > Bacteroidota > Bacteroidia > Chitinophagales > Saprospiraceae > M3007. The sequence goes on along the minus strand of JADJSY010000035.1, from coordinate 45,760 downwards.
GAATTTTTGGCATCGACCGAAAAAGGCGTGTCCACCAAAAACGTGCTGAAGGCCACTGCCTCCGCCACGCTAATCAATATTAAAAAAGGCGCTGTACTGAAGGAACACCAGAGCATGACCGATGCACTGCTCGTGCTGCTGTCGGGCAGTGTGGCTTACGATGAGGAAGGACGATGGGAGTCGCTCGGCCAGCCTTTGGACTTCGTGCAGATACCCGCTCATACAACCCATAAGCTCACTGGGCTGGATGACGCTGTGCTGCTTCTTATTCAATAAGCAATCTTGATTTTGATTGGTTGGAGCATGTTTGTAATCAGCAACTTGACGCAATTTTTATGAAAAATATCCTCACAACGACATTGGCTGTTTTTGCCTTGGCGTCCATAACCGGTCTATCCGCACAGCCGCAGGCCATGAGCCTCCAGCAATGCGTCGAAGCGGCTTTGCCCAACAACAAAAACCTGCAAGTAGCCAGAAACAACCAGCAAATGGGTGAACTACGGCGACAAGAGGCGAAGTCGAACCTTCTGCCAAAGGCGACGGCATCGGCGGATTATAAATATTTCACCAATCTGCCTTTCCAGTTAATGCCTTTGTCAACATTTAATCCGACAGCACCAGAAGGGCAATTTAAAGAGGCGCAATTCGGCGTGCCGCACAACCTCGGTGCAAACGTGCAATTGGCGATGCCGCTTTACAATCCGCAAATCAAAGCGGGCATCAAAGGGGCGGAAATTGCCGCGGAAATGGGCGGTTTACAAGTTGAGAAAAGCGAAGAACAGGTCATATTTGAAGTGACTAATTTGTATTACAATGCCCAAATATTGCAGCACCAAATACTTTTCGTGGACAGTAATTTGGTCAATGTGCAGCGACTTTTGAACAACATGCAATTGCTGCGACAACAGGGCTTGGCAAAAGGGACGGACGTGAGCAAAATAGAACTCCAACAGGCGCAACTGCAATCCCAACGCTCGCAATTGGACGGCAAACTGGCGCAGGTGCTCAACGGGTTGAATTTTTTCATGGGCAGGGATTTGAGTGCGCCGCTGTCCGTTCCAAAGGACATCGAACAGGAAAGCCGGGCGGATTATCCCGTTTCGCCGTCGGTGGATGCCCGCATGGTGCAGGTACAAAACCACCTTTTGTTGAACGAATTGGATTTGCTGAGAAAATCAAAATTGCCCACCATTTCCATTGTAGCTAATTATGGTTTGACGGGTTTTGGGTACTTCAAACAGCCCGACCCATTTTTCAAAGTATTTCCAATCGGCTTTATTGGCGCACAGGCGTCGTACCCGATTTGGAACAGAACCACCCATTATAAAATCGCACAAAAAGAAGTCGAAATAACAGGCAATCGCCTCCAATCCGAACAGGTTCAGGCGCAGTACGACCTGCAAATTACCAACGCCATTTTGCAAAAAAATACCGCTCAGGGAAATATCCCAGCCACGCAGCAACAAATCATATTGGCAAGTTCGGTTTTTCAGCAAACGCTCGTGCAACAGCAACAGGGCATGGCGACCATTGCCGATATTTTATTGGCGGACAATGCTTTGCGAGAAGCACAAACCAATTACCTCAATGCCCTTGTCGAGTATTTGAAAGCCGATTTGGAACTGAAAAAAGCTTCTGGTTCAATCAAAAACTAAACAATGAAAAAGATACTGTTCTACTTATTGACCGCCATCATTTTGATTGGCATTTTCGGCGGCATCGCGTTCAAACTAAAAAAGAACAAAGCCACCGCTGAAGAGCGTGTATATCACCACAACCCAACGGAAACGCCTGATTTGAGTGACAAAACCTCTTCGTCAACACCACCAGCCGATGCGGGCACCCTTGTTTTCACGGGCAGTTTTGAACCGAACCGGGAAACGAAAATCAGCGCCGAAATACAAGGCAAAATCAATCTAATCACCGTAGATGCGGGTAGCATTGTGACCAAAGGGCAAACCCTCGTGCGATTGGACGATGCGCTTTTGCAACTGCAATTGCAATCGGTGGACGTACAAATCGAGGGCTTGACGGCTGATGTGAACCGCTATTCCATTTTGGCAAAAGCCGATGCGGTGCAGGGCGTTCAGTTGGAAAAAGCCCAATTGGGATTGAAATCCGCCCAAGTTCAGCGGGCGACCATTAAAGAGCAAATCAATAAGACCAACATTAAAGCCCCATTTGGCGGGGTAGTTTATGCCAAATTAAATGAAGTGGGTGGCTTTGCGGCACCGGGCGTTCCGCTGTTGCATATCCTTGATATTGGGCAATTGAAATTCACCATAAACGTGCCCGAAAACGATTTGAAATATTTCAAAACCGGACAAAGCCATGAGATTGTCGCAGACGTTTTCCCCAATAATAAAATCATGGGAAAGGTCACGATGATAGCGAGTAAAGCCAATATGGGCAATAGTTTTCCAGTGCAATTAACGGTCAATAATATTTCAAATCATGCGCTTCGGGCGGGGATGTTTGGAAAAATAGCATTAACTACCAAAAACTAATCGGCTATGAATATCACGGAAATATCCATCAATCGTCCTTCGCTGATTATCGTACTGTTCAGCGTGTTTGCGCTACTCGGCATCATCGGGTACAAAAATCTGAGCTACGAATTGATGCCCGATTTCAACCAACCCGTCGTCGTCATTCGCACGGGTTACCCAGGCGCAGCACCCGATGAGGTGGAAACCTCTGTTTCCCGAAAAATCGAGGATGCATTGTCCAACCTGGAAGGCGTGGATTATTTGGTCACCAAATCCTTGCCCAATGCCTCGGTCATCATCGCCAACCTGAATTACGGCACCGACCTCGACCAAGCCATGCAGGATGCCCAGCGTTATATAGACAATATACGAAAGGATTTGCCCGCCGATATATTAAGCCCCGTGATGAGCAAGGTCTCACCCAATGATTTGCCGATTATGTCGGTGAGTGCCACGAGCGATTTGCCCGCCCCCGGTTTTTATCAAAAAATGAAAGACGAGTACTTGCCGCAAATACAGCAATTGAAAGGCGTGGCGGAAATCACCCTGTTGGGCGGCGAAGAGCGGGAAATACAGGTCAAAATCAACCAGGAAAAACTGAATTACTATCGGGTTTCGCTGTTGCAGGTAGTAGATGCCATCAACCGTGCGGGCCTGGATTTGCCCGCAGGGAACGTGCGAACCGATACCGAAACCAATTCGGTGCGATTGGTCGGCAAGTTCAACACGCTCGACCAGTTGCGTAGCGTACAGGTAGCCATGCCCACGCCCAACAGCCCGGTTTACCTGAAAGACGTGGCGGAAGTGGCGGACGGCATCCGGGAAGTTTCTTCTGTGAGCCGGTTCAACGGCAAAAACGGCATCGGGCTTTTGCTAAAAAAACAGGGGGATGCAAACGCTGTGGACGTCTCGAAAGCGGTGCGCAGCGTATTTGAAAAAATTGAGAAGCAAAATGCCCAACATGGGATAAAGTTCGCAATAGCCGACGATAGCACCGACAACACCATTGCCGCCGTGGACAGCGTGGTGGTGGATTTGATGTTGGCAGTCATCCTAGTGTCCTTGGTGATGCTCTTGTTTTTGCGCAGTTTCAGAAATTCATTCATCGTCATAGTAGCCATTCCGACCTCGCTGATTACCGCTTTTGCGGTCATGTGGATACTCGGCTACACGCTCAACCTGATGACGCTTTTGGCCATGTCGCTGATTATTGGCATCCTCGTGGACGATGCGGTGGTGGTTTTGGAAAATATCCAGCGGCACTTGGACATGGGCAAGGAAAAGCGAAAAGCAGCTTTGGACGGGCGGATGGAAATCGGCTTTTCGGCATTGTCCATCACGCTGGTGGACGTGGTGGTATTCCTGCCAATTTTGTTCTTGCAGGTGTTTGTGGCGGATATGCTGAAACAGTTTTCGGTGGTGGTCATCACGTCCACGTTGACCAGTTTATTGGTCGGTTTCACGCTCACGCCGTGGCTGGCTTCCCGCATCGGCAAAAAAGAGGATTTGCAGCCGACCAATTTTTTCAACCGCTTTTTGATTGGTTTTGAAAAAATATTGCACCGTTTCATCGAGTGGTATGGCAGGCAACTGGATTGGGTGCTGAACCATAAATTGGTTTTTACGGGCATCGTACTCGCACTTTTTGCCATGACGCTGGGCGTGATGAAACAGGGCATCATCGGCAAGGAGTTGATTTCGACGGGCGACCAGGGAAAATTCCGCTTTGCCTTGGAGTTTGATAAAAGCACTTCCATTCAACGCAATGATGCCGTTTCAAGGGAGGTTGAAAAGCATATTTTGGCACAAGCCGAGGTAAAAACCCTGTTCAGCAATGTGGGCGGGCCGAGCACGGGCATCGGCAGTTTGGGCGTGGGTGTGTCCTATAAAACGGAATTTACGGTACAATTGAAGGATAAAAAAGAACTGCAAAATTTGAGGACGGAAGACTTCATGTTGCGCCTCCGCAATGGCTTGCAAAAACAATACCCCAACATCCGTTTTTCAATGGCGACATTGGGCTTGGTGCCCCGTTCTGCCCCTGTGGAAATGACGTTGAGCGGCAGCGATTTGAAGCAGGTCATGGAGACTGGCAAGATGCTCAAAGAAGTTGTACAAGGCATCCCCGGCGCCGACAACGTGCAATTGTCAGTAGAGGAAGGCAGCCCAGAATACCAGGTTTTGCCGGACAAAGACCGGATGCAACGCTTGGGCTTGAACACCGCATACACTGGGCAAAACCTCCGAATCGCATTTACGGGAAACGACGATGCCAGCCTCACGGAGAACGGCACAGAGTACCCTATCAGAATATGGCTGGCAGATTTTGACCGCCAAAATTATGAGGACGTGAGCCGCCTGAACATCCTAAATCCAATGGGCATGCCCGTGCAGGTGGCGCAATTTGCTATCGTCGCAAAGGACCGCACGCCCTCACTTTTGGAACGCAAAGACCGACAGCCCGCCGTCACGCTCACCGCCGATGCTTTGGGCAGACCTTCGGGTACGGTGGCGGACGACGTGGTGGCTTACCTCAAAGAAAACCCTTTGCCCGAAGGCATTAGCCTCACTTGGGGAAGCGACATCAAAAGGCAGAACGACAGTTTTGGGGCATTGGGGAGCGTGCTGGCGATTTCGTTTTTGTTGATATACCTGATTATGGTCGCTTTGTACGATAGTTTTGTGTATCCTTTTGTTGCGCTGTTTTCGATACCCGTGGCGGCTATCGGGGCGTTTTTGGCGCTGAACCTATCCCTCAATAATTTAAGCCTGTTCGCCCTTTTGGGCCTGATAATGCTCATGGGCTTGGTGACGAAAAACGCCATCTTGATTGTGGATTTCACCAACCAACTCAAAGCCGAAGGCTTGCATTATCGTGCAGCATTGATACAAGCTGGCAAAGAGCGGATGCGCCCGATTTTGATGACCACTTTGGCTATGGCTATCGGTATGTTGCCGATTGCACTGGCAAAGGGCACCGCCAGCGAATGGAAAAACGGCTTGGCTTGGGTCATCATCGGCGGGCTGCTTTCCTCGCTGATATTGACGGTGTATTTGGTGCCGATGATGTATTATTTGGTGGACAGGGTGAAGGAGCGGTTTGGTGGAAGGGCATGACGAATGGGGAGAAGTACACCACAAAACTGGTTCTTTCCACTTTCGTTTATCGCATTTTAGCCCTTGTCAAGAAGCAGGGAATCCCCACCGCCATCAACCCACTGAACAGCAGCAAGGGCAGCAGCGCGCTCCCCCACCCCATTCCGCTGGCGCCCAGCAGCGCCTCGGTTGCCAAGAAGCCAATCAGGAACAATGCGCTGCCAATTTTGGTGGCTTTCCGCAGTTCGAGCCATTTCAGTTCAAAAAACAAGGCGATAAAAAAGCAGGTGATGACCCCCAACAGGCAGAGGTGCAGGTAGCCGATGATGAGGTGCCGGTTGGAAAATGCCACGGCTTGGATGGGCGGTAAAACGGATAGAAACTGGAGGATGTACTTCAAAAAGAACGAGCCAACACCAAACCAAAGGAAGGCACGCACCCATTTGTTTTTCGTTGAAAACCAGGCCCTTGCACTACCAACTATCATTCGGTAAAAAGCCCAAAGGCCCAGCATTTGCAGCAGCGCCGCCATTGCCGCAGGCACCCAGACCACCCCGCCAAAGCTCATGCCCAGGAGTGAAAGCAAGTATGCAGGTATGACTGCGATGGTGAACAAAGCATAAAACCGCTTTGCCTTTTTGGCATCAAAGTTCACGCCGTCCATCTCCAGCCATTTGAAAAAAAGCCCCAGTGCCACGAACTGGAACCAGCCGTTGTACTGGAAGTGAAGGAAGAAATAGACCGCCGATTGGTACGCCTCGCTACCGCCCATTCCCTTGGCCGAGAGCGCCCCAATGGCAAAAGGGGCAAGGGAAGAGAGCAGTCCCAACCTCAGCCCTGCTTTCACCCAACGCAAGGAAATGGAGGCTGGCAGTTGCCGGGCGTCCTTAAAAAACCGGAAGATGAAACAGTAATTGAGCAATTGGAACATCGTGGAGAATACAATGGAGTACAGCCCGTAGCCCTGCATGGCGAAGGAGACCAGCACCCCGACGATGACCACGACGGTCAGCTTGAATTGGGGGGCGTATTTTCCTGATTGGATTTGTTCTTTTGATAAAAAAAGGTTGGCCAATAAGAGCATCATGGCCGTATAGACCCAGCCCTGAAAAGCGGTGTGCGAGTGGGCATGGAGCAGGTGGTCATAAGCCAACGGGAGGTGCAGGAAGGGGGAAAGCCGCATCAAAGTACCTACCAGTGCAATGACCAGCAAAAACAGCAGGCTTATTTTGCTCAATTTTCCATTCATGCGCTGGTTCGATTGCTTGTCATTGGTTTTTGGAGTTTTAGCAGACCTTCCCGTTGAGCATCCCGTCAATCGAACAGGTCGAGAGCGTAGTTTTCAATCCTTCCCGGCTCCCATAAAAATGGTGGTGCAACGGGCACGGGTGCTCGCTCGAACAAGTCGGCATCCCCAAGATGCAGCTCGTCAGCGCCCCCTTTCCATCTATACATTCCACAATATCCAATAAGGAAACATGGGCATTAGCCTCACCGAGGTAGAAGCCCCCGTTCGGGCCTTTCACGCTACTGATAAGGTTGTGTTTTGAAAGCTGCTGCAAAATCTTGGCGAGGAACTGTTGCGGCACTTGCAGCGCATCGGCGATTTCCTTTACACCCATGTTCTTGGTATGGGCCTTTTGTCCTGTCATATAAATTACTGCCCGAATGGCATACTGGCAACTCTTTGTGAACATAGCTCAATGATTGAATGAACACCGCCCGGACAGCCTGCTTCCGAATCTGGTGGCCGCAAACTTCGCAAATTAGGATAAAAATACCTTTTTTTTTGACTGATAAATATCACCACCCACCCTGATAATCCTCATCTTTCAATCAACGCAGTCAGGCAACCTTTGCCGCATCTAATAAAGGATAAAAACATCCGAAATTCATTTTAAAAATTCGCAACCAATCAAAATGAGCTAATCATGAAGAATTCAGTGTTAAACCTACTCACGATTATCGTCCTCCTTGCGGCCTTTGGCTGCTCTTCCGACAAACCAGAAGCAGCCGCCACAGGTGATTCTTCCGCAAAGCCAAAATCAATGGTGGCCGAAGAGCCAGACCCGATGACCAACAAAGGTGTTGGTCCTATTACCTCCGTAGAACTCGGTGCAAGCGTTGACCAAGCCTTGGCCGACAAGGGAAAGGCCATTTACGAAGCAAAATGTACCGCCTGCCATAAGCCCACCGAGAAGTTCATCGGCCCAGCGCCTAAGGGCATCCTTGACCGCCGCTCGCCAGAATGGGTCATGAACATGATTCTCGCACCTGAGAAAATGGTGAAGGAAGACCCCATCGCCAAAAAGCTGCTCATGGAGTTCAACGGCTCGCCAATGGCCAACCAGAACCTCACGCAGGACGAGGCACGGCAGGTGCTGGAGTATTTCAGGACGCTGTAAAAAGTGATTAGTGATTGGTGAACTGTGATTAGTCCCCACCCCCATAATCATTGTTCACCAATCACTATTTGTTAGTCATCACCAACAATCTTCTTCATTTGAAAATCAATTCTTGATATGAAAAAACAATCAAACCAGCTTTCAAACTTATTGCTTGCAGCAATGGCGGCCCTTGTGCTCGTGCTGTCGAGCTGTGGCAAAGCCAACCAAGGCCCAACGACGGGCGCATTGAGTGGCAATGCCGCCTCCAAAGTCTATGTGGCCCCCGGCCAATACGACGAATTTTATGCCTTTATGTCCGGTGGTTTCAGCGGGCAAATTGCGGCCTACGGCCTCCCCTCCGGCAGGTTGCTGAAGGTCATCCCCGTCTTCTCCGTTGACCCGGAAAAAGGCTACGGCTTCAACGAAGAAACCAAGCCGCTGCTCAACACTTCGCACGGCTTCATCCCTTGGGACGACGCCCACCACCCTGCCCTGTCGCAGACCAACGGCGAGACGGACGGTCGCTGGATTTTCATCAACGGAAACAACACGCCCCGGCTTGCCCGTGTTGACCTCAGCACTTTCGAGACCGCCGAAATCCTCGAAATACCGAACTCTGGCGGTAACCACTCCTCACCGTATTTGACGCAAAACACCGAGTACGTGGTGGCTGGCACCCGTTTCAGCGTACCGATTCCACAAAAGGACGTGGCCATTTCGAGCTATGCCGAGAACTTCAAGGGGGCGCTTTCCTTCGTAAAAGTGGAGCCGACCACGGGCCACATGAACATCGAATTCCAGGTGCTGATGCCCGGCCTCAACTTCGACTTGGCCAGCAGCGGCAAAGGCCCGTCGCATGGCTGGACCTTTTTCACCAGCTACAATTCCGAGATGAAAAACTCGCTGTTGGAAGTGAACGCTTCGCAAAACGACAAGGACTTCGTGGCCGCCGTGAACTGGAAAAAAGCTGAGGAGTACCTGAAAGCGGGCAAGGCCAAGGATTTCCCCGCCAATTATATGCACAATGTTTACAACGACGAAACGCACACGGCCACTTCCACGGCCATGAAATCGGTGAAAGTGCTGATACCGAGCGAATGTCCCGGCCTTGTTTACCTGCTCCCAACGCCCAAGTCGCCGCACGGCGTGGACGTTGACCCAACGGGTGAGTACATCGTTTGCTCCGGCAAGCTTTCCGCCGACATCACGGCCCACTCGTTCCCCAAAATGCTGAAAGCCATTGAGGACAAAGCGTTTGACGGCGATATAAGTGGCGTTCCTATCATCAAGTTCGAGTCAGTGCTCGGCGGTACGGTGAAAGAACCCGGCCTCGGCCCACTCCACACCGAATTTGACGGCAAGGGCAATGCCTACACGAGCTTCTTCATCTCTTCTGAAATCGTGAAATGGAAGGTGGGAACTTGGGAAGTCATTGACCGTCAACCAACTTATTACTCCATCGGCCACTTGATGGTGCCTGGCGGCAATTCAATGAAACCAGAGGGCAAATACGTGGTTGCCCTGAACAAAATCACCAAGGACCGCTACCTGCCCACGGGGCCTGAGTTGACCCAAAGTGCCCAGCTTTATTCCATTGATGGCGATAAAATGGAGCTTTTGCTCGACTTCCCGACCATCGGTGAACCGCACTATGCACAGGGTATTTCGGCGGAAAAGATTAAACCGAAATCGAAGCAGTTCTTCAAATTGAGCGAGAACAAGCACCCTTATGTGACGCCGACCGAAAAAGACGCCAAAGTGGTGCGGGATGGCAATAACGTCCATGTGTATATGACCATGATTCGCAGCCACTTTATGCCGGATAATATTGAAGGATTTAAAGTGGGTGACAAGGTTTATTTCCACGTCACCAACTTGGAGCAAGACTTCGACGTACCACACGGTTTTGCGGTCATGGGCGCTACCAATGCCGAGCTGCTCATCATGCCCGGTCAGACGGAAACACTCGTTTGGGAACCCAAGAAAGAAGGCGTATTCCCGCTCTACTGCACCGACTTCTGCTCGGCACTGCACCAAGAAATGCAGGGCTACGCAAGGGTATCACCCGCAGGTTCCGCTACTGCCTTGCGGTGGTGGTTGGGTGATGAGAAACCAGTGCAGTAATTTCATAATGATGGATGATAAATGATGAATGATGAATAACGGGACACCGCTCATTATTTATCATTTATCACCCATCATTTATCATTTTAGACATGAAAGCTTTACCAAAAATCCTTTTTTTCATCGCCGCTGCCATGCTGCTCACGTTGTTTGTGTTCCCGATGTGGCAGATAACGCTAATTGCTCCGCAATATCCGACTGGCGTGACGATGTATATTTGGGTAAATAAAATAACGGGCAGTGAGGAAGGGACGCTCCAAAACATCAATATATTGAACCATTATGTGGGCATGAAATATATTGAACCTGATTCAATTCCAGAATTAAAATACTTCCCAATTGTGGTTCTTGTCATGGCATTATTGGGCATGGCATTGGCCTTCACGGGCCGCTGGAAATGGTGGATGGCATGGCTGGCATTGGGCATAATCGGCTGTGGATTAGGGCTTTATGACTTTTACCTCTGGGAATATGATTACGGTCACAACCTCAGCCCTACGGCCCCTATTAAAATACCCGGCATGGCTTATCAGCCGCCATTAATAGGCAATAAAGTATTGCTTAATTTCTTGGCTAAATCATGGCCATATATTGGTGGTTGGTTTATTGGCGGCACTTTTATTCTTGGTGCTGTCGCAATATGGCTTCAAAAAAGAAAAACATCCATTGCATGAAAAACTGGTTATTAATCCCCATATTTTTCGGGCTATTTGCTGCCTGCACCCCCACTGCCGAGCCTATCGCCTTTGGCGAAGATATGTGCGCCCACTGCAAAATGACCATTGTGGACGAGCGTTTGCCGCCGAGGCAGTCAGCCAAAAAGGCAAGGTCTATAAGTTCGACGCCATCGAGTGCATGGTCGAGTTTTTGAAGATTAAACAGTCCGATGAAATGGCGATGATGCTCGTCCGGGATTACGAAAACCCCAAGGATTGGCAGGATGCCACTCAATGCATCTACCTGATTTCCAAGGACTTGCCCAGCCCGATGGGCGCTGGCCTCTCCGCTTGGCTTTCCAAGGAAAACGCCGAGGCCATGAAGGCTGAAAAAGGCGGGGAGGTGTATGATTGGGAAGAATTAAAGCAGCAGATAAAATAAGGTATGGAGGTATGAAGGTATGTGGGCCATACCTCCAACCCTCCATACCTTCATACCTCAACATACATGTTTAGATGGATTTTTATAAGCACCTTAATGCTTGCAGGGCAGGCGGTTTTATCGGCGAACACCCTCCGAGTTTGCAAGTCCTGCCCTGTTTCTTCCATAAAAGCGGCTATTCAACAAGCGAGACCTTGCGACACGGTCTTCGTTGAAACGGGCATTTACAAAGAAGGTAATATCCTGATAGACAAGGAGTTGACACTTATTGGCCGTGGCCAGCCCGTGTTGGATGGTGAGGGCAAGACCGAAATCGTCACCATTGCCGCCAATCATGTGCATTTCGAGGGCTTCGTGCTGCGCAACGTGGGCACCAGCTACTCCGAAGACCGTGCGGGCATCCGATTAAAGGAGGTCAGCGACTTTTACGTGAAGGGCAATCGGGTAGAAAACGCCTTTTTTGGCATCTATTTACAGAAGTCGAAAAATGGCGTGATTGACGGAAATGAAGTCGTCGGTGAAGCCAAGGACGAGGTCAGCAGCGGCAATGCCATCCACCTCTGGTACTGCGATAACATATTGATTATCAACAACAAAACCATTGGCCACCGGGACGGCATTTACTTGGAATTCGTCAATTTCAGCACGGTGCAGGGCAATTACAGCGAGCGAAACGTGCGCTACGGACTGCATTTCATGTTCTCCAACGACGATGTTTACCGGGGCAATACCTTCCATAACAATGGCGCTGGCGTGGCCGTGATGTACTCCCGCCGCATCGGCATGTTCGGCAACAATTTCGAGAAAAACTGGGGCCCGGCAGCGTATGGGCTTTTATTGAAAGAAATCCACGACGGGCAAATCGAAGGCAATACTTTCCAGGAAAACACGGTGGGCATCTTTGCCGAAACGAGCAACCGCATTGTTTATTCCAAAAACCAATTTATTCAAAACGGTTGGGCGTTGAAAATCTCTGGCGGCTGCCAAACGAATAATTTGACCCAAAATAATTTCATCGGAAATAGCTTCGATTTGGCGGTTCATAGTGCTGGAACGGATAATAAATTCGATGGCAATTTCTGGAGCGATTATGCGGGGTATGATTTGGATAAAAACGGCATCGGCGACGTGCCGCACCGTCCCATGAAACTGTTCAGTTTTGTGGTGAGCAAAACGCCGGAAAGCTTGGTATTACTGCGAAGTTTATTCGTGGATATTCTGAATTTTTCGGAGAAAGTAAGCCCCATTTTTACACCGGAAAATGTGGTGGATAATGCGCCTTTGATGAAAGTTGTTGAGCCTGATAGGTAGGTTTTGCTTCGCAAAATAGGTTTCTTTTTTTGACGCAGAAAGACGCAGATTTTTTATGATTTATTATGCTTGCTTTTTGCGACATCAGCCTAAACGTTTTGCGAAGCAAAACTTAAACATAACCTATCATAATAAATCAGAGTCCCTCTGCGTCAAAAAACATCATTTTGCGAAGCAAAGACCCAACACACCTCGAATCATTAACAATGATAACGATACACCATCTTCACAAATCCTTCGGCAAAAACCACGTCCTGAACGGCGTGGACCTCAGCTTCGACCAGCCGGGCATCACCGCCGTGCTGGGGCCGAATGGCTCTGGCAAGACGACCATCATCAAGTCCATCCTCGGTATGGTTTTGCCCGATGAGGGCATCATAAAAGTACAAAACGAGGACATCAAAGGGCGTTGGCGCTACCGCAACCAAATCGCCTACCTGCCGCAAATCGCCCGCTTCCCCGAAAACCTGACCGTGGCGGAACTGCTGCGAATGGTGAAAGACCTGAACACCGCCATCACCCACGATTCCGATTTGATTCAGCTTTTTGAACTCGAATCCTTCCTCGACAAACGCCTCGGCAACCTCTCTGGCGGCACTCGCCAAAAAGTGAACCTCGTGCTCACCTTCATGTACGATTGCCCCATCATCATCCTTGACGAACCGACTGCCGGGCTTGACCCCATCTCGCTCATCCGCCTCAAAGAACTCATCAACCAACAACGCATGAAGGGCAAGACCATCCTCATCACCACCCACGTCATGGGCCTCGTGGAGGAACTGGCCGACGAGGTGGTTTTTTTACTCGAAGGGCATATTCATTTTCGGGGAAGTTTGCGGAAATTGAAGGAGCAGACGAGGGAGGGGAATGTGGAGAAGGCGATTGCGAAGCTGTTGGTCACTGGTCATTAGTCATTTGTCATTATGTTTAAAATACTCAAATACAGCTTTTACGACCTCATCCGCAGCCGATGGACGTATAGCTATGGCGGGTTTTACCTGCTGTTCACGCTGTCGTTGTTGTGGTTGAGCAACGATTTGTCGAAGGTTGTCATCAGTTTGATGAACGTGGTGCTGCTGCTCTGCCCGCTCATCGCCACCATGTTCGGGGTGATGGTCTATTACAATTCGAGGGAATTCACCGAGTTGTTGCTGGCGCAACCCGTGCGGCGAACGAGTATTTTTTTGGGGCAATATTTAGGCGTAGCTGGTTCATTGTCAGCGAGTTGGATAATCGGCGTAGGGGTGCCGTTTGCGCTGTACGGCGTCTTTGGCTCGCCACAGGCCGCCAATTTTCTCATGTTATTGTTCGTGGGCGTGGTGCTGTCGTTTGTGTTCAGCGCCATTGCGTTTTTCATCGCCTTGAAAAACGAAAACCGCATCAAAGGCTTTGGTTTGGCCATATTGGCTTGGTTGTTTTTCGCCGTGATATACGATGGCTTGCTCCTGCTTTCCCTCTCCATGCTCACCGAATATCCACTGGAAAAATTCTCGCTCATCGCCTCGGTGCTGAACCCGATTGACCTCTCCCGCATCCTTATTTTGTTGAAATTGGACGTGTCTGCGCTGATGGGCTTCACGGGGGCCGTTTTCCGCAAATTCCTCGGCACGGGGTTGGGAATGGTGGTGGCTTTTGCGGTGCTGTTGCTATGGGTGGTCGGGCGGTAGTGGGGATTAAGCGGGTGGCGGAAAGGAAGGATTTTTGAAAATGATTGTTTTGATTCCCTGTCTCCACTGCACTAAGGGTTTGTGCAAAATTAAATGTTACAGTAAATCATCGCTTTTGCCAAGAAATTCATTGGAAAACGCCTTTTGAGACATTTGCACAGCCTAAGAACCTGTTTGATAGAAAATTTCATAATTATGTGGGCTCATTCTACCCCACCCTTTTCCACGTCTGCGTCCGCCAGAAAATGCCCCAATAGCCCCTAACTTTTAGGGTATTGCCATCATCTTCCAGCCACATCTTGCAGCGATATGTCTTGCCGTTGGCGGGGTCGAGGATGCTGCCGTCCACCCACTCAGTGCCCGACTTCCTGAAGCCCCAAAGGATGTTCATGCCCTTGATAGGCTTGCCATGCCGCTCGCCGGAACATTTTTCGCAAACCGGGTCGGGCGGCTCGCAGTCCCGTGGGAAAATGCTTGCCACTTTGCCCGACAGCCCCTGCCCGGCGGCTTCTATTTGCACCGTGGAGCGGGCTTTTCCGTCGCCGTCGTCAATGGTCTTCCAGTTGCCGACAGGGGTTTGTGCATCGGCACTGCCCATCAGCAGGAAGAGGGCAATGGCGGCTGCTTTTGCCTTTCGCAATCCAATTTTACCCACGCCACTTTCCTCAGCCTGTCCCATTTTTTCCCTCGACGTCACCTCCTCAAAGGCTTGCTGGTATCCCACCTGTTCGGTGCCGCACCAGCTGTCCCACCAAGTGAAGTACAGGCCGTAGTTGCCATTGAAATGCTTGTGGTGCAGGTCGTGGTGCGTGGTGGTGGTGTGCCAGTTGACCCATCGGCTTTTGATAAAGCGCTTTGGCAAAAACTCGATGCCGAGGTGCCCCACCACGTTGCGGGCAATCATGTAAAAAAGGAAGGCCAGCAGCGCCAGCCCGTGCGCCGGGATGGTGAACACGATAAACACGAAAATGCCCGCCTCTACCACCGCCTCCATGGGATGGAACGAGTACGCCGCCCAAGGCGATGGGTTGGTGGAGCGGTGATGAACGAGGTGTACGTGGCGGAAGATTTTCGGGTGGTGCATCAGGCGGTGCGTCCAGTAAAAATAGGCGTCGTGGAGCAGCAGCATTAGGCCAAAGCTGATGAACGGCCAAGCCCAACCCCGCTCGGCGAGGTCGTTGTAGATGAGCGTATGGCCCGCATTTTTCAGTGACATGAGGCCGAAGCCGATGATGGTGAAAATGAGCACTGTGCTCATGGAGTAACCAAACTCCGACCACATCCGCTTGGCCTGCAACGGCTTCTGCTGGATGATGCGGTGCGCCCATTGTTTTTTGAAAATGACCCAAAAAACGAGGTATGCCGTGCCTGCGGCAATGAAATAGCGCAGGAAATCGGTCAGCAGGATGTGCTGGTACAGGTCGAAAGATGACAGGTTTTGCATGGTCGTGAAATAGGTTGATTAACGTGAGGTTTGGATTAAACCGGGGTTTTTTGAAGGAAGAATTTGGAATATTAATTCAAGCAGACCCTTGAACCGAGAGGGCGGGTTATCAAACCCGTCCCGACGAACGTTTGATAACCCGCCCTCTCGCAAGAGACTGCTATCCGTTTCTCCTGCTATTCTTTCAATAAAGCCTGATTATCAATCATTTATGAAGATTCTAATCCAGACCTCCGTTGATTATTTGATTAGTGATTGATTTATGGTTATCGCAGCCGAAACCGTATTTCAAGTTTCAGGTTTGAGGCTACGGGCACCCCTACGGGCAGGGGAAGCAGCATGGCCAGCCGGAGCGCTTCTTCGTCACAGCCAAAACCAACGCCCTTCAAGATTTTGGCAGACTCGACCCTGCCTTGTTCCGAAAACCGCAGCAGGAGTACGACCTCTCCTTCGATGCAATTGGCCAAGGCCAATTGGGGGTATTGCAGGTGGGCTTGCAGGAAATCCTGCAAAGCTCCATGCCCAGCAAAAGGAGCAGGTTTATCCGGCGCAAGAGTATCTGATTTCGCAAACCACCCAATGCTATGAGCTTCCTGCCCGGTTGCAGGTTCCAAAAGGGTGCATATTACCAGGAGCAAAATCATTTTTTCCATACCGTTCGCATTGCTTTGTTGTTTCGATAAAATTATCGTAGCAAACATGCCGGCATGGTGGGCCGGGAATCCACCTGAAAATGAAAAAAGCCGATGGATTTTGAAATCGAGGAGGATTAGGCGGTTTTTTTCCGCCACTCGGTGGGCGTCATCCCGGTCGTGTCCTTGAACGCCTTGTTGAACGGGGCGAGCGAGGCATAGCCAAGTTGGTAGCTGATTTCCAGCACGGTCAAGTCCCGTTTGGAGGGGTCGGACAGCACAGCACAGGCTTCCCGGATGCGGTAGCCGTTGAGGTAGTCGTTAAAGTTGCGGTAGCCGAGGTGCTGGTTGATGGCCTGCCGCAGGCGATATTCCTTCACGCCCATTTTCTCCGAAAGCAGCCGGATGGTAAGGCCCTCGGTGCGCCACGCTTGTTGGTTGCCCATGATTTCTGTGAGCTGTTCCAGCAATGGCCCATCGGCAGCCACTTCCTTTTCTGCAACAACAGCTTCTGGAGCAGCGGGCGGCTCGTTGCATGGCAAAAAACCGGGCTGAAAGGCCAACCTGTTCACGGCAAAAAACATCGCCAGCACTGCAATTCCTGCTTTTTGCAGGACGCCCAGCACGGGCGGCGGTGCGGCATTTGCCAGCGATATTTCCACCAAGGCCGTGACCGCCATGAGCAGTGCCGTGGCAATGATGAACACGGTGCGAAACTGTAGGCGGCTGAGCACGAGGTCGTCCGCACGGTTGCGGGCAGCCTCCAAGATGCCGAGGAGAATGAAGGTGAGGGCGATGAGTTGGGTGGACAGCCCAGCCAACAGCTTCAGGCTTGGCGGCAGTGCTAGTATTTGAAAATTGTTTTGAAAGAAAACGAGGTAATAGACCACGGCCACCCCGGCCAGCAGCCACCACCAAGACCGCTGCCACTGAAATCCATCATCGAAGAGCAGCTTGCTGAACAGCCAAAAGGCCGCAGGTGCCAGGAACGGCAGCACGAGCAGCGGCAGGCGGACTGCCATGTTCCGCTCCAGCGGCGGCCAGTCCACCAGCAGGTAGCCCGCTATGCTCAGCCCGAAAAACAAGCAGATGCCCGTGCCTTTTTGGTTGCGCCGCCCTTTCCAGAACAGCGCAAGGGTGAGCAGGATTTGGGCAAGGGCGATGAAACGGAAGATGTCGGTTGCGAAAGCCATTTGCAAAAGTAGATAGGCTCCATTGCTATTTCACCATCCCGCCCAAGCCAAGCAGGTTTTGTTTCACAAAATCGGTGAAATGAATTTCAAGACAGCCGTTCCGATAGCTCTTAATGGTGAAATACCACACCAGCTGCCCAGCCCTCAGCATTTCATAAACCCACAAAAAATGAAGTTCTGCAGCGCGCCTGAAGGCGTCCGGTGGTCAACGTGTAGGCAGCCCGTTTTCTCAAAATGCCCAGCAAATAGTGCCGTCATTTCCGTCTCGGAATACTGCCTGATGTCCAGCCCGCTGCACTTCATGGGGCCGTTCACTGAAAAAGTGCCGAGCACCAACAGTCCGCCAGGACGAATGCCAGCGGCGGCGGCTTTCACGTATTTTTCAACTTCATGAGGCTGGGTCAAAAAATGAAAAGCGGCCCGGTCGTGCCAGCAGTCGTACAACTCGTCGGGCTGGAAATCCGAGGCATCCGCAACGACCCATTTTACATGGGCGGCCCGGTCGCCGAGGCGCTTTTTTGCCTTGTCGAGCGCATGGGCCGATATGTCCAACAACGTGATGTACCGGTGGCCACGGTCGAGCAGGTGGTCAACCAGCAGGCTGTCGCCGCCGCCCACGTCAATGATTTTCGAAGTAGGTGAAATGCCGTGCTTTTCAAAAAAATTGAGCGAGGTCTCAGGCAGGGGCTGATACCAACTTGCCTCCTCCGTCTGCTTGGTTTGGTAGATTTTTTCCCAATGTTGTCTGCGGTCAAAATGCTCCATATCGGTTGTTTATTCGTAAAAATTCATTGTTATTATTTCATTCTCATCCAGACTATCCCTGCCGATAATACCGTCAGCCCGCCAATGGCGGCCACCGACCAGTCCAGCCCCAGCCAGTCGGCGATGATGCCCGTGAGCAAAGCGCCAATAGCGTAGCCCAAATCCCGCCAGAGCCGGAATACCCCGATGCTCTCCGCCCGCTGCTGCGGGTGCGTCCGCCCGGCGATGGCGGCGAAGAAGGTCGGATAAACCACTGCCGTGCCAAGGCCGAGCACGGCGCTTAGGGCAATGAACTGGCCGTTGGTTTTGGCGGGAATGAACAGCAGCAGCGCCAGTCCTTGCAGCGCCATGCCAAGCGTGAGCATTCTTTTATGGTCAAAAATATCGGCCAGCTTACCTGTACCCAACTGCCCCAGGCCCCAGACAGCGGGATAAATGGAAACGATGACGCCTATTTGCGCCAGCGAAAAATGCTTGGCGGCCAAGAGCATGGGCAGCAGGCCCCAGACCATGCCGTCGTTTAGGTTGTTCACCAAGCCAGCTTGCGTGACGGCGCCAAGGTTGGGGTTTTTCCAAGTTGTTTCCCAGAACACGTTTTTCAGCTTCGCAACGCTGGACTGCCCCGCCTCGGCGGCCACGTGGCGGCGGGTGTCCTTTACCCAAATCCAAGTGCCGAGCAGGCCCAGCACGGCCAGCACGATGCCGATGTAGAACGGGTAGGGTCGAAGGCCGTAATTGCTTGCTATCCAACCAGTTGCGAAAGCGGTGGCACCCACGGCGAGGTAGCCTGCCGCCTCGTTCAGTCCCATCGCCAGTCCCCGGTCTTTGTCTCCCACGAGGTCCATTTTCATCACCACCGTGCTTGACCAGCACAAACCTTGGTGAATGCCCAGCAGCACGTTGGCGGCGATGACCCATTGCCAGTTCGGGGCATAAATCAGCAGCAACGGGATGGGCAGGGCCAGCGCCCAGCCGAGCAGCAGCAGGTTTTTCCGCCCCAAACGGTTGGCAAGCGCCCCGGTGTAGTAGTTGGTGATGGCTTTCGTGATGCCAAATACGACGATGAAGGACAGGATGGCCGTCTTGGCGGCGATGCCAAATTCCTGTTGCGCCAGCTCCGGCAGTATGCTCCGCTCCAGCCCGACCATGCCGCCAACGAAGGCGTTGATGACGACGAGCAGGGTGAACTGACGCCAGTTTTCACGGAGGCCGAGTTTGATTTCATTCATGGTCTAGCTGTATTAATTGAAGAATGGTCGAAAGGAGGTTCAAGGTGTCAATGCTGCCAAATGCTTCTCCTTTTTCAAAATCGCCCTCCGTCTGCGCCATGCTGTTGGTAATATGGGCGAAGCAGGCAACGGCTTTGTTTTTAGCTTGGGCAAAGGCGTAAAGCGCTGCAACTTCCATTTCCACGCAGGTCACGCCCATCGACCGCATGGTAGCGATGGCCGACGGCGTTTCCCGATAGGGCGCATCGGTTGTCCAGCTCCAGATGACGCCCGCCGATGTGATGCTGATGAGCAGTTGGCAGCCGGAAACGAAGAGTTGCTCGGCCACCAGCACCGCATAGGGCGCACCGACGGCGCAGGGCACGATGCCGATTTTCACCCCGTCCAGTTCGAAACTGTACATGCTGGAATGGTAGCAGGCCCAGCAGGGGTTTTTGGCTGCCCGCCCGGTGGCCAACAGGTAGTTCGCCAGGTCGCCGTCAGGGTCTAGGACACAGACGTACGGCACATCGCAGTCGGCGATGGCCTTTTGGCGGCGGGCCTCCCGCAGCAGGTTTTCCGGCTGAAAAACGGAAGGCTCTGTGTAGTGCTTGTTGGTCAGAAGGGCGGTTTCCCGGTGTGGCGGCTTCTCCATAAGCTGTTTTAAAAGGTCACTACTTTGTCGCTGTCCAAAATCCATTCGGTCAGCGATGACATGTGGACGGTTTCCGCACCTTCGATGAGCGGGACAGCGGTGAAGCCTCTCGACTCGACGCAGTTGCCGCAGAGCTTCAGCTTTGCCCCTTTCTTTATGACCGCCGTCAGCATCCGCTCGATGTTGTAGTAGCCGTTGGGGAGCTTTTGGTGGGCCACCGCACAGCCCACGGCGTCCGCCATGAGGAAAATCCTCACTTCCACGTCGTGCTCGTGGTCTTGGGACAGTTGGTAGGCGATGCGAAGTGCATTGAAGGCTTTCTCGGTTCCGTAGGGGGCATCGTTGATGATGATTAGGACTTTTTGCATTGTCATTTTTAGGTGTTTAAGTCAATCGAATCAGGGCATCCGGTCACGGTGGATTTTTTGCTCTTACGGTGGCCTATCGCAACTGGCTTTTGATTTGTTTTACCAATTCTGCTTCGGTGACGATGCCGTTGTGCTTCCATTTTTCAACGCCATCCTTATACAAAATGAACACTGGGACGCCCTTGATGTCGTATGCCCGGCCCACGTCGCTGCTCTTGTCCACGTCTATCCTCATGACCACGGCCTTGCCCTTGAAATCCTCTTCTATCTTATCAATGACCGGGGCCATTTTGCGGCAGGGAGCGCACCAGACGGTATGGAAGTCTATCAGTACCGGCTTGTCCGTTTTCAACAGGGCACGGAAGTCTTCGAGGCTGATTCGCTGAATTTTTTCATCTTTCTCGACCTCGGTTTTCGCCACTGGAAAGCCACTCTCCACCCAGCCGTCCAGCCCTTTTTCCAAGTTGAACACCTTGACAAATCCGTTTTTTGTCAATATTTCCGCAGCTTCTGCGCTCCTTCCACCTGCCTGACAGTACACGTAGATTTCTTTTTCCTTTGGAATCAGGTTGATTTTGTCCACAAAGCCCTCGTCGTAAAGGTTGATGGTGCTCGTGTTGGCGATATGGCCCTCTGCGATTTCTTCGGGTGCCCTGACATCCAGGATGATGCCGTTGCCTGCCTCGACCAGCCGTTTGAACTCGGTTGCGTCAACGTTTGTGATGGATGGTTGGGACTGGGACTTGCATGCACTGAGGAGCAGGGCGACACATGCGCTCAGGACTAAAATGGATTTGTTAAATGGCATTCGTAAAGGATTTGATGTACAATATTTCCAAGCTACCATGAGGGTAGGGTCGGATTGGCATGGCGTTAATTTTATTGGTCAGTTTTTCCATGACTCATCATTGAGCAGCCTGTGGTCGAGATAGGTTTCTTCGAGCCGCACGGCATCGAAGCCGTTGGCCTTGAGGAGCTGCACCGCATCGTCGGCGAAGGTGCAGAACGGCCCACGGCAATAGGTGATGATGGTCAGGTGGCGGGGCAGCTCGCCGAGGCGCTGCGGCAGTTCTCCGATGGGGATGGACACCGCACCGGGCAGGCTCCCGGAAGCATATTCGTCGGTGGGGCGCACGTCGAGTAGCAGCGCCCGGTCGTTGCCGGGAAGGGAGTCGAGCGTCAGGCTTTCTGGGCTGCCTGCTTCATGGCGGTACTGCCGGAGCGTGACCTGAACGGCGGGTTCGGCTGCGAGGGCCAGTTCCCGAAGGGCTTTCCAGGCGGTATAAGCCTGTTTGCCATTGAGGGTGTAGAAGATGAAATTGCCCTCCCGGCGGGATTTCACCAGCCGGGCATTTTTCAACAATTGCAGGTGCTGGGAGGCATTGGCGACAGTGATGGCGGTCTGCGTGGCCACCTGTTCCACGGTCTTTTCGCCGTTGGCGAGCAGGTCGAGGATTTCGAGCCGGTTGGCGTTGCCGAAGGCTTTGGCCAGCCCTGCGATGGCGGTATAGATGCTGTCCTTGAAGGTTCTTTTTTCCATGTTGCAAATTTATTCAAGCATTCAAACAAATCATTGAATAGATTGTTTCAATGGGAAAAATTATTTTCATGGAAACCATCACTACCACTGAATGCATCACGCCGGGCGAGGTCAAAAGCAGGGAGCAGTCCGGCGAAACCATCCAAATCATTGACGTGCGCAGCCCGGATGAATTTGAAGAGCGGCACATCCCCGGTGCGGTCAACCTACCGCTCGACGGGCTAGAGCAGGCTGCCGCCGAATTTGACAAAAACACCCTGTTCGTGACCGCTTGCGGCAAGGGCGGCGGGCGGGGCGGGGCGGAACTGCTGCAAAAACTGGGCTTCCGGTCGGCTTGGCTCTGCGGCGGGACGTTTGGGTGGTTGGATGAAAACTAAGCGATATGCCTGTATTTCAATCAAAGGCCGCTGAATACGATGGCTGGTTCGACCGCCACCCCACCCTTTTCCAGTCCGAACTGGCCGCCATCCGCCTCGTCCTGCCACCGTTTGGGAAGGGCCTGGAAATCGGCGTGGGAACGGGCAGGTTCGCCTCGGCGCTCGGCATCCGCCACGGGCTGGAGCCGCTGGACGACTTTGCCGAAATCGCCCGCAGCCGGGGCATCGAGGTGGTGAAGGGCGTTGCCGAAAACCTGCCCTACCCTGCCGTCAGCTTCGACCTTGTATTGATGGTGACCGTTGACTGCTTCCTCGACGATGTGCCAAAAGCCTTTGCCGAGGCGCACCGGGTGCTGATTCCGGGCGGGAGCTTTGTCGTGGCGTTTTTGGACAAGAACGGTTCGATTGCCAAAAAGTACAAGGAAAGTGGCAAGGCAGCCTACCAAAACGCACGTTTCCATAGCCCGGAGGAGATAGTAGATGTGATGACAGGGGCGGGGTTTGCGGGTTTTAGGTTTGCTCAGACGTTGTTTTCCCACAATGAAGATGAAATAATAGGAGTAGAAAAACCTGCATTTGGGGTTCGTAAAGGGAGTTTTGTGGTGGTGGCGGGATTAAAGAATTTCGATGTCGGCACTTAAAATATTTAGCCAAGCCTATAAATAGCTGCACTGCTTTGCTTGTCTTTACACAACACCATCCGGAACTTGGGCTTGAACTCAGGTATGCCTAACTCAACAGCGTCTTGAAAAAATGCACCTCCTGTGGCAGCCCGCTGATGGCGGGCGGTGGGGTGCGGTCTATCCAATACCGCCTGTCGAACACTTCTTTGTCGGTGTACAGTGCCAATTCAGGGACATGCTTTTTACTATTCTCCCACAGTATTTCCACCTGCTCCATGTCAACCAATTGAAATAAGGGAATGGCGGGTCGTGGGTGAAGGTCTAAGAAACCAGGGATGCTCCACCGAACGTTTGCGGCATCAAAATATCGTCCCGCAATTAAATGGGCATTGACCAGCGAGCAGCCAAAGCAATCATGCCCGAACCCAAACACATCCTCCCAAGCAGCTACATCCTTCCTAAGGGGATAGTAATTGTAAAAAAGGTACAGTGGAATCCCCTGCCGCTTGATGGCGTATTCGAGTAAAGCATGAAGTTGGAACTTGCCGCCTGATTGGTGGTTGATTTTCTCGTATTTACCAGATGGGTAAAGGCTTTTCGCTTGGGTCGGGAAAAGGATATATCCGTCGCCATGCTGAACGAAGACCTCGATGTCGTTGCCGTTGGCGCTTTCGTCCCGTGCTTCCAAAAGGCGAAGCTTGGGGGTTTCTGTCAGTTGGGCAAATTCCAGCAAATCGAAGATGAGGTTTTGGGTAATGGTAGTCTCGAAGGTCTTGACCTCTTTGTGCCGCTGGCAGAAGCCGAGCCGCCGCCATGTGCGCTGGGAAAAGACTTTGAGGAGGTCGGAGAGTTCGGTGTTTCTTAACTTTTCTAAGTAGGTGTCTTCCATGTAGATTGGCTTTTGAGAATTTGTTTTCATATAGATTTAGCAGCGTTATGAGATGTCGCCTTTGGAACTTCCATACTCGGTGCTCCGTTTAGTCGCACTAAAACCATCGTCAATATGAGTGAATTTTTGACAATTTCCCGTGATAAGTGCCTGTCCGTTTACAAGGGAGTCATCGCCAATGCACAAAAAAAAGCTGAATCAGCCGATTTGCTCGCTGAAGCTGGAGACTTCGGCTCTGCAATGTCATTCCATATCATCGGGCTGGAAGAATTGATTAAAGCTTTCTTCCTTTTTCTCGACGGAAAGGGATTTTCCTTCAGGCAAGTTAAGGGCATGAAGGGCGTCTTTGACAATCACGGTTTGAGGTATTTGTTTTCCTTCTTCCTGTTCGTCTTTAGTGTGATTGGTGAAAGTTTCGGAATTGGCATCAACTACATCAAAAAAATCAATGATGAAAGGGACTACAAAAAAATTCGGGCAATAGAATCCGATCCTAATAAGCTACTTCAAGAACAAATTTTCCCGCACCTTTTGGATAAACTTCGATTTGTCATTGAGGAACTTAAATGGTACAAGCGCTTCGATAATTTGAGGCAAAATGGTTTGTACTCTGATTTTAATGGCAACTTGATTACTCCAATCGATATTGATGAGATTTACTATTTGGAGTTCAAATTGAGAGTTGAGAGGGTAACAAAGACCATTTTTTCAATAATTGATGAATTCAGCGGAGAACATCCTCTGACGGTGAAATACTTGCCAAAAATAGTTGACAGAGCGGAGGAAAAAGGCTTTTATGACATCCTGACTCAGTTTATAGCCTATACAAGAGAGAAGTCCGCAAAGGATAAAAAAATGAGTGCTTTAGAGTTGATGTCTTCAAAGTTGAACGAGTTTCTTGAATCCATAGAGAAAGATCCGCCCACATTCGAGAAAGACCAACTTCCCTCACAATAACGCCGACCGGGTGGACACTATTCCACCGCCGCAAAGCCCAGCTATGCGCCAAGCTGCGGCACCACTACCGGGGGGGGCGGTGGTTAAAACATCAACTATTCCATTTGGGGGTCGGCCCGGGCTACAAGGTTCGCAGCCAACGAAACCCCGTCGAGCCAAAAAGCAGTGGCGGCGTCCATCGGATGCCGCTGCTGCTGCGGGAGCGCCGCTGCTGCCTTGCGGGTTCAGGCAGGTTGTCGGGCAGGCAAGGCTGCGGCGGTGCGTTGGGGGTTTCGTTGGCTGCACCGCTGAAAACGGGTGGGCGGGGGAGGTGGGGTCAGTCATAATTGCTAACTGTATTGCACCTCATCTATTGGTAGTTTTACTTTTGTTCGTAAAAACAAAAACGCATGTGCCACGTCTGCGAAGAATACACCATCAAACTGCCCACCGTCATTTGCGACAGCGGTTTGGAGCTAATCGAAGTAACAGATTCCTCGCCGAAGGGACATCGAAATGCTGTCGAGCAGTTCGCCACCTATTTCCGGCGTGAAATGCACTTCGGGTTCGTGCAATATTCAGCAAACGAGCCCAGCGGTGGTCGTTACGAGCCGTTCATTCCTACGGTCGCCTACCTCTTCACGCACACGGGTTTTTTGCATTACAACAAATCAGGGAAAAGCACTTTAAAAGCGTTCGGTGCCTGCTGTTTCAGGGAGCGAGAACGAGCAGATGGTTCGAAGGGATGGGAGCTTGATTGGGTGTGGGTGCATCCCTACAAGCGGCGACAGGGGATTTTGGGCAGGCATTGGGACTGCTTTCAGCGCAGATTTGGGGCGTTCACACTTTGTCCGCCGATTTCGGAGGGGATGCAGCGGTTTATGGAGAAGCAGGAGGTACTTAAGGAATGAGCCTCAACAGTTTCTTTCGATTAAACTACTGGCTGCATTTCATAAAAATATGGGTGGCTCAAGGCCTCCGTGGATAGTATTTTCTGCATCACTTCCTCGCAAAAATTGAGCAGGGACAAGACAGACAATTCCTGAAATTCGGAAATTGGTTTGCGGTAGCAAAGAAGCCGCCAAGTATTGGGACTCAATTCGTTGTCCAAATTGCTTTCAAAGCCAAGTTCTTTAAGTGAATTCATGATGATTATGAAATCGCCGTCCATTTGAAGGACGCTTTTTTTTTAGGATTGATGTCAAAGAAGAAAGCTATTTCTGGCAAATCATTTTTAAATGGTATGCGATGGTCGTAAGTATCGTGGTAATAGCAGATTGTCCAGAACTGCCCAAACTGGTATTTTTCAAAATCAACGCTCTCATAGTCACCATTGATAAATTCAGTGCCTTTTCGCCCCTAACGAGAATTTTGCCGCTTGTTTATATTGAAGCCATATACTTTTAAATCAACCTGATAGTGAAAACTCTCAAGAATGTTGTTCAATTTGCCGTCAAAATTGGTTTTAAGGAACTCACAATAAATTGCAATATCATCACGGAGTATTTCCCCCAATTCCTCAAACTCTCCACTTAACCTCCCGTATTCAATGAACTGCCCAACGATTTCGTTTTCAAGGGATTTGAGCCAAGTAGCGACTTCACTCCATGTGAAAAATTTAATCCTGTCATTTTGTAGGCTCTTGATTATTTCAATATCCGATTTGCGGGGCGTCAAGACTAAAAGCAGGTCGCCATCCTTGCACCAGTTCAGGTGCGATTGCAATTGTGATATGCCAAGTCCTCTCCGCTTGGTCTTGTTCTCGAAATAAACGGTCATGATATCCCCATTCCGTTTTTTGAGGTCGAAGCTGCCATCGGGGTTGCTCTCCCCCCCCCCGTAGACAGTCCTAATTTCAGTAACGGGTTTTTCGCTCAAGGCCAGCCCAGTGAGGAACTCGCACAGCCCCCGGTCATTGAGCAATTCCAGTATTGCCAGAAAATTGTAGGTGAGCTTGTTCTCTGCTTGCTGGTAGGCGTTCAGGAAGATATTGGTTTTCATGTATTCTATTTTGCACTAAAATGCTGTGCTAATTCTTGAACCATTACGGGCACTATGGAATTTTGTTGTGGTATTTTTGAAGCGCTTGGGGTTGATTGTCACTGACACGACACCCGTGTGTTAACAACCTATGGCTTGGAATTTGCTTTGATTTCGCCTCAAGCCATATCCTTGATTAGTCAACTAACCCAGCATGAAAACACCAGCTACAATCTGCTTTTTTCTCACGCTTTGCCTCTCCGCTTCCGTATCTGGACAGCCCTCAAAATTTCTGGAGGGCGTCGAACCTTCAGAAAACGTCGTCCTGCATTTAGAAACCGTAAAGCGACTAAAGGAAGACACCGCCCATATTCTTTCAGCGATACCTATGACAAGCCCATCGTTTGGCGAGGAAAGGGCTGGGGCGCCACAGCATTTCCCCTACCCTGTTATTTTCATACACGGCTTGACGGGCAGTTCGGACACTTGGTCTGGGTTCTATGATTACGCTCTTGAACCAAGGCTGGAGCTTTGGTGGGCAACTTGCCTTCAACCTCAATTCGGACGACGACTTGGAGTACTCCAATATTTACAATGGGAATCCGATTGATTTTGCGGACTTCAACAATGGGATTATGGCTGGCGATTTTTATATCGTCAATTTCAATACCGGGCTGGATGGTACTGCCTACGGCAGCAACTACAACACGGCCACCCAGAGCAACCAAGCTGCCATCGCAAAACAGGGCCTGGCCGTTCGGAATGCAGTCACCCATGTACTACAAGCTACGGGCAAGGAAAAGGTCATCCTTCTGGGGCACTCGATGGGCGGACTGGCTGCACGTCAGTACCTCCAAAACGACAACTTCTGGCAACAGGACGGGAGCCACCATGTTGCGAAGCTCATCACAAGTGGTACGCCGCACGGCGGCAGCAACTCAACTAGCGCCTCCCTATTACAATCGTTGAGTGGTGTGGACGAGCGTTCGGATGCCGTCCGGGACTTGCGCAGGTCGTATTTCTACTCTTTCGACGAAGGCGTTTTCTTATACGGGGGATTGGAAAGTGGTGGGGTCATATTCGACAACCTGTTGGGGTTTTACAACATTGACGTTGACTGCAACGGCGTGGAGGGCAATCAAGTAGCGGGGCTAAACCAAAAGGGGATTCCAGGCGATGTGGACTACTCCTGCATCATCGGCGACTGGACCTACGACATCAGCATTGACGACCCCGGCGATGGGGTCGTGGAGGTGGAAGATGCGCAGTTGAAGAATTTTTTCAACATCATATCTGAAACGTTCACCCGGTACAGTGGCGAATCCCCGTCCGCACTTCAGTACACCCTGCATACGGCACTACCGGATTACCAGGACTTGAACATTCACGGGCTGGACGAACCCGATTATTACCACCTGTCCTATCAAATCGAAAGTAATACGCAGTACAATGGCTTCATCACCCAGCAAGCCCCCGACGCTGAATACGACATTGACTATGACGATTTTGTCTTCACGCTGCCACAGGCCGGCGCTGTATCGGTGAAGGTGGACAATGTCTCGACCAGTTTCTTCGGGGTATCCATCTTGGGACATCCCAATTATGAATACTTCTTCGACGAGGAGTACGAAACCGAAACCATCCAGACGCAGCTACTTCAACTGCCTGCCGGGACTTACTACCTTGAGTTTTACGCAGATGGTGAGGCGGAATCTTGGCAGTACCCATATTCGTTTCAGCTTGCGTTCAGCCCGAACAACCCGTCAGCAGTCGTACAGGCAGGTGAACCCATCCAAGTTACCATTTCGCCCAACCCGGTCAGCGATATGCTCCGAGTGGCGATAGCGGGCCGAGAGGGCATTTCGGGCGTGTTGCAGCTTCAAAACCAGCTTGGTCAAACGCTGCTTGAGCGAAGCATCAAGGGCAACAAGGTTGATGAGCTGCTGGATATGACCGGATACCCCAGTGGGACTTATTTTGTCACCGTTAGCACGTCGGGCGGGGTCAAAACCGAGAAGGTGGTGAAAAAGGGGAGATAAGGCAACCTTTTGGAGCCTACACGTACATTCAAGAAACCAGTCAATATGGATACACGAACAGCCTTTAAGGAATTCATTCTTGAGTTCATCCCCATCGGTTACAGCCTTTCCCCAAAGCATTCCACTGTTTTAAGCCGCTTTGCAGCGGTTTTGCAGCTTGTCTTCAAAAAGAAGTTTGAAATGGAACTGCCCAAAGATGGCAGCCTTTACAGGTTTTTCTAGAATGCTGAAAGAGCCATATCAGGTTACCGAAAATGTCAAACCATTCACCTGACCGCCACTTTGATAACAGCGGCAGCAAATAAGCCAAAAGCAATACGTCCAATCCATTTTCCAACATCCTCAGAAGCACGCTGATTGTTGCAGGCATCATTGACAGTTACTTGGCAGTTGTTGGTCAACCAATGATACCTTTCCCGCCTGACGGCTTGTTCCAAGCCTTTTTGGAGAACGAGCAGCTTATCATTTACGCAAATGCGGTTGTCCCAATGAACTTCTTGCCCTGCAGCATACTCCTGGTATGGAGAAACGCCAGCGGTTTTGAATATTCGGTAATGATTATGAAGTATGAATACCTCATTTGAATACACATCCACTCCCACGTAGATTCCAGGATGGTTGACGTTGGAAACAGTATCCACTTTTTCGTGTAACTATCTTGCCTGAATCCTCGGTTAGTTGAATGAGTTTCGTTACCCCATTGCTAAATGACAATTTCAACATGCCATTGGAGTACGATTGATAAGTGTTTAAAAAAATCATACAAAATGAATTTTGAATTTAAAAAATGAAAATACAACATTGGCGTAACGTGAAAAAGTTCTCGTTTGTGGAACTTTTTCAATGGTTAGCCTCCTCTCCGTGCCAAAATCCCGTCTCAACCCATTTTTCATAATGGTAAATCCAAGTACAGATGGACGGGAAAAGGTCTTTCTCGATGTTCATTCCCTTTTTCCATTGAAAGTTTGAGCCTTTCCAAAGGCACAAACTTCCATCTTGCCAGAAGTGTTTTTTCTTTTCCAAAGCAGGTTCTTCTATGAAGACCTTGATTTTATCGTTCCCCTTTTTATTGGGTCTGTAAACCAATCTCATCCTGTACTTTGAAAAGTCCACAGGGGTTGTACTCTCGTCATGGTGAAAGACAAGGCTACCAAAGGAAAATGTCCATTCAAGTTTTGCAAAGAGGCTATCATGTTTTACTACATTAGTAATGTAGCCCTTTTCTGCAAGTCTTTTGATAGCCAAGCATTGCTTGTGGCTGTCAGTCATTGTTTGAGCCATACACCCCCCCTTTGCTTCTGGCATACAAGCCTTCCTCTTTTGGCTTGCCCTGTACGCCAATAATTAAACTGCCAGTTTTTTCTGCCGCACCGATTGACTTGGCTTCTTCTGATTCGCACTTTTCACCAAGTGGAAATCTATCTCCCAGGTGCTTTCGCCATTTTTTGCTTGCTTTCTCTTGGCATTCTTCATCTATTGCCGCATCGGCATCGGCGATGAAATCATCGAGGGCAGTAAAAAGTTGTTTTTGAAAGTATCGTCGTACTTACCAAAAAGGTCATCCTTTGGAGTGGTTGGCATGACACATTTCCATGAAGCTTTAAGAGAGCTCTTGATTGCTTTGAGAGTATCCCGGAGAGCAATGTCATCCCTCTCGTTTCCCACAAGGTTTTTTTCGGTGAGGACAGCCATTGCCAGACCAGATGGCATATCGTTTCTTTTTTGGTCGCCCCATCCTTTGAGGTATCGGGATATTCGAACCATTTGGCTCGTCTTGACACCTTGGAACCATTCAAGAAATTCTTTGGGGTCGCTTTCTTGCCATCCTTCATTCTTTACTGCCAGAAAAGGATGGTCGCCGTCTTCCGAAAACATGTAATAAACAGGAATGTCTATGTGATAATCACCTGAGTAGATTACCCTTATACATTTTTTCCTGTGCTGCTGCCCACCAGCAGTATGCCCTTCCACAGCCTCGTAAACCCATTTTTGAAGCGTAGTAGCGGTTACATCGGGTTTACGAAGGAAGTACACCCCGTCGTCCAAATCGCATTCGTTGTCCTTCGTGCGAATCATCGTTTTCATTTTGTACGACCCTTGTATGAAAAATTGAGGTACGTATTCAGGGTGATGTTCTTTAAAGTAATCCTTGATTCGCTCCCTGAGAGCATCTTTAGACTTTTTTAATCTGTCTTTTTTGGTCGAGGTGATGTTCAAGCCATCGTTGTACTGTGAGAATAAGTTATGACAATTCGCCATTTTTAAAAGTTTTAGTTAAAAATATAGTGTTTCTTTTCTTTGAAAAAAGCGTCAATCAAGGCTTTGCATTCTGGTTTTGTGGTATAGTCAATGCCCTGTTGATTGCCCAGGCTTTCGAGGAGTTTTATCGAATTTTTACCCGCCTTGTCCATTTCAATATCGTCCAGGTGCTCTTTGGAGAGTTGACGTGGTGAGGGTATCCGAAAATACTTTCCCTGGGGGCTTGTGCAGCCAACTATTTTCTTTGCAAAGTGGTCAGCAAAGAAGTTTTGCCCATCCAGAGGGGTTTCAAAAAGTTTACCCTGCCAGCCCCAGAAAAATGACCTGTGCCTGTTCTCTTTTATCTTCCACCCATTTGATTGTGTTATACTGGCAATTGAAAGGATACTGTACGATGAGAACTCTTTTCCTTCTCCTACAAAATGCTCCAATGCCTCAAGTATGCCGCACAAGGTTGGGTTGTTCGCCCATACTCCTCCATCCACAAAAACCCCTTTGAGTTCAGGATAGTCAAGCTCTGCCAAGGGGAAATAGGTCGGTGCAGCACTCGTAGCCAGCGCCACATCAACCATTTTAAGGTTTCCATCTCGATAGTAATCTCCATGAGGTTTTTTAACACAATTGGCTCTCCATGAGTAAGGTTAAAGCTGGGTATGCACAGGAGCGTTTTGCATCTTGCATCCGTGTTTCAGCCCCTAAAAACTCTTCAAGGTTTTTTCTTAGAACAGCATCGGAGTATTTCCCAAACCAAAATGTTTGTTTGACGAAAGCATAAGCCCTTGAAAACCGATTGACATAAGGGAAAATTTCCTCCCCTTTTTTTGCATAGAAATCTGCTATCTCACTTGTTTTTTTTCTGAGCGAAAGCGCAAGGGCAATCAAACCGCCCGTTGATGTCCCGCAGATTAAATCAAAGTGGTCTGCAAGGTGGCAGCCACCATGCCTTTCTTCAAGGTGTTTCAGCACGTTAGCCGAGTACAATCCCTTGATTCCCCTCCATCTATCGCCAAAATCTTAAACTCTTTACCCATTCACTATTCAATTTATTAGTAATTTTGTCATTTGTGAAATTGTGGTCTATCCACCCTCTCCTACACTATATATAGTAAACCGTGACAAGGCAGGGCGCAAGGGTGAAAATGTCACGCTTTCGGATATAAATAACCACGAGGATTATGGTGTCAACAACAACAAAAACCAGCGAGACAAGTACAGAACTTTTGGCTTATATGGCTTTGTACAGGGATGACGAGCCTCAAGAAGCCCAGGAAGCATTCAATGTGTTCTACCACAGGTACTGCCATTTTTTGACCGCAGTAGTTGCAAAGAACTGCCCAAAAGGTTCAGCCTACTATGACAATTCCCTAGTTGAGACAACGGTTCACAATACTTTTTACAAGGCTTATTTGCGAGCTGAGACCTTCAAGCCGAATGTAGAAGAAGATGGAGCAAAAGTTGAACATCGAGTAAAAGCCTGGCTTTCAGGCATTGCCAAAAATGAGCTTTGGCAGTTGTTGAAGATAACGATTCCCTACCTGAACAATCACAAACTCACGGACGATTTCGAATCTTCTGATCCCTTAGAATTACCCGCCTATTTACAAGAAGATGAACCTACAAGCCTTGAAAGAGATTTAATTGATAGGGCTTTAGCATCTTTGCCCGAAAGAGAGAAGGATGTCCTTCTTACTTACACAAGGTTTGATGATGGCAGAAAGCAGCTACCAAAAGAAGAAATAGAACGCCTTGCAACCCTTTTTGATACCACTTCAGACTATTTGCGTCAGATTAGATTGAGAGCTTTCAAGAAAGTCAAAGACTTCATCAAAGCCAATTCTGATTTCGACATTGAGTAATTCACCAGTTACCAAAACTCATCATGGAAAAATCTAATAAAAGAAGTTTTGAAAAGGAATTTGAAAAAGCGTTAAGGTCTTACGGGTATGGTTTCCCGGAAACAGCGGATGAGGTGGAAAAATTTGAGGCAGAGATGGGAAACATGGAAATCCCGACCTTACCAATTTTGGAAAACCCGTCTGACATTCTTAATCGTGGCGAGGTGAAGACAACAGGTATTGTCCATCGGCTAAAGGTTGATTATTCCGCCGCACAAAACTTAGCAATGGCGGCACGGGAAGGAAAAGCTGTCTCAGATGCCACAAAGAGAAAAATGCTTCAGGACAGAAAACAATCAGAGGAAAACAAAGAAGGTTGAGCCCATGCTATCCAAAGGAAGAAAAAGCCAGTTATCCGAGTTAGCCGAGTTTGTCTCAAATGAATACTGTCCAGAGGGATTGGTTCAGCCTGAAAACATTGCCAAACACAAGGGCATAACTTACAGCTACGGGAGCTATGCAGACGACTTTGATGGGATGTTGGAACACATGAATGGGCGTTTTCATATCTACATCAACACCGACAGGCTGGAACACGCCTACAAGCCAAGAGCCAGGTTCACCTTTGCCCACGAACTTGGACACTTTTTCATAGACGAACATAGAAATGCTTTGAAAAGCGGTCAAGCTCCCGCCCACTCATCATTTACCAACTTTGCTTCAGAAAACGTCGTAGAAAGAGAAGCTGATTTTTTCGCTGCTTGCTTATTACTCCCAGAAGAAAGGTTAAAAAAAGACTGTTTTAGGAGGAAATTCAATTTTAAGCTGGCTGATGAAATGGCTCACAAGTACCAAACCAGCATCACTTCAACCCTGCTCAGATTTATAACGCTTGATATTTATCCGATGATGGTGGTTTGCTCCGACAGGAATAAGGTGAGATGGCAATGGAATACTGATGACTTCCCTTACTACAATCTCAAGCACAAGAAAGAAAAAGTCCCGGAGGATACTGCTGCAGGTGAATACTTTGCTAAGGGTATTAAATACAAAGACACAGAGACCGTCTTTGCTGATGATTGGTTTCAGGTTTGGGACAATAAGTTTGACCGAAAATTCTATGAGCATTGCATCTACTCAGATGCCAGGATACCGTTATTAGCGTTCTCTGGGAAGATTGAACTCCGATTAGTTCTCACCACACCCTCCACGTTCCCCAAACCACTTCAAGCACAAACTCCTAATACGACCTTTTAAAGTCCGAAGCGGGCGTCCCTGTGCTGGCCGGTGCTTTTCTTCTACCTGCGGTTTTCGGTTTTAGGCATGGGTCGGCGTTGTCCAGTCTTTTTTATTCAAATCAACCATCAAGAAGTTTTATTGCAAGCTTACTATGCAGCAGTTTTGGCCTCAATACAACCCAAGCAAGACAGTATATCCCTGGTAATTTGATTCTTCATTATATCGAAATCCGAATAATTCAGGCAACCACTTCGACCCTCACGGTTTAGGGCATTCAATCGCCGACGCAATGCAATTAACTCGTTTTCAAATTCATGGAGCGGTTTGCATTCACAATGGCGCAGCAGTATATCCAGTGCTTCTTCGAGCCTGTCATCCCCAACAAAGGTTTTTGCCCTTTTGAAGACACCACCCTTTCCGCACTTGAAGCATATCTTGAATAATGGCAATTCCATTGTACTTAAATTATGCTTCAAAACTGAGGCAGCGTAGCATGGAAAGAAAGGACACACAAAACAGGGCTTCCAATTCATTGATTTACAAGCAATTACCATTTCGTGGGTCGGCCCGGGCTACAAAGTTCGCAGCCAACGAAACCCCGTCAGGCCGAAAAGCAGGGGCGGCGTCCATCGGATGCCGCTGCTGCTGCGGGAGCGCCGCCGCTGCCTTTTGAACAAGCGGTGAGGGGAGTGAGCAGTGAGCGGTGAGAAAGGCTGCGGCGGTGCGTTGGGGGTTTCGCTGGCTGCACCGCTGAAAACGGGTGGGTGGGGGAGGTGGGGGCATTTTTTAGTTGGCAGTTCGTCAGTGGGCAGTTGGCAGTAGGTCCTTTTCAGGATGACAAATGCGCCCCTTTGTCCGGTTTGACGGACAAAGGGGCGTTTACTTTCAGGCGGGCACTTCGTCGAGCAGGGGCAGGACGTGGACGGCGTTGAACTCTGCCAAGTCCAGCACGAGGTCGAAGCTGTCGTCCTCGATGGCGACGAGGTAGCGCCATTTGAAATCTTGGTAAATCTTCCGGGCAACGTCCTTGCCGTAGAGTTCGTGGCAGATGGCGTAGGCGAGTTGTGCCGGGCCACTGCCGCCATAGCCCCAGTTGAAGCCTTCGGGCGAGTGGGTTACATGTTTCAGGCTTTTGGCATGGCTCAGGGCTTTGTCGTTTAGCCAGACTTTGCAGTTACCGCCGTGCGCCATTTCGGGTCGGTAGCCTTTCAATTTTGCGATGTTTTCCATGGTGAGAAAATGTTGAATGATGAATGATGAATGATGAATTAGTGGCAGCTTGAAACGCTATGGTCAGGCTGTCGATTCGGTTTGTTCCACTGCGTCAGGTTGGGTACTTTCTAGCTGCATTCACAAAGGCGCAAGCAGGAAATCGGCGGCACGTTGGGCGGCGCTGGCGGCGGTCATCAGCAGGCGGGCGTCGCCGTTCAGCGTGGCAATCCAGGATTGCAGGTAGGCGGCGCTGTTCTCGACCAGTTCCTCCATGACGATGCCGCAATGGGCGCACAGGAAGCAGGCGGACATTTCGGCCACGAGTTCTTCCCGGCTGTACTTTTCGTCACCAAATTTTGAGGGTTCGATTCGGTTGAGGCGGTTGGGGTGTCCCGTCCAATGGCTCAACTCGTGGAAGTAGGTCAGGTAGTAATGCTCCCGGCTTTGGAAGTCGGTCAGGGCGGGCATTTTCACCAAATCGAGGGTGGGGTTGTAGGCAGGTTCGCCGGGGCGCAATTCGTGGGGGTTGGCAGTCAGTACGGCTTCGCAATCCTCCATCCGGGCGGGCTGCTCGGGCTGCTCGTCCTTGAACATATCGGCTGTGAAACCTTCAATGTCCAGCACATTGAAAACCCTGTATTCGTACACGAATGGCACTACTTTTTCCGCTTCCTTCCTCGTGTCCACCCGCTTGCCGTCGGCGTCGAAAAACAGCATTTTCCAGAAATAGACGGGGAGCGATTTTGCCCCCTTGCGGATACGGTATCCAGCGTCGCCGATTTGCTTGAAGGTGGCGAAGCGTGGCACGTCGAAACCGTCGAGCAAAAAGCGGTTGATGCCCGTGTAAACGTGGCCGCTGAAATGGTTGCAGGGTGCGCCCATCTGGATGCGGTTCCAGGTCTTGCGCCACGGCACGACGCCGCTTTCCAATTGGGTTATAATTCGGGCGGTCATTTCTTGGAATTTATCGGTTGATTTTGGCATGACAATCAGTTTTGAAAGTGAGTGAAAAACCCGCCGTCCGCCTTTGGCGTGGCGGCGGGTGCGCTCCGGGCGGAGCGGCTGACAAACGACAACTCGTTGATTGTTGACCCAAAACTGCAAGCCGTTGAACGGTTTGCAGTTTTGCAGTCAAAACGGCACTAGACCCGTTCGCCCGATTCTTGAAACTTGCGGAGCAGGTAGCGGTATTTCTTGCGGCCCTTTTCGATGAAGTCGCTGTCCCGGTGGAAGGGGACGATGTGGACGGCGTAGGGCGGGCGTTTCTGTACCCCGATGAAATAGAACCATTCGGCACGGCTGCCGTCGAGGTAGAAAGCGGCTTGGCGGTCGTAGTCGTAGGCGTCGAGCAGTTCGGTGAAGCGTTCCTCCGCTCCATGCGGACGTGGTTTTCAGGTCGAAAACCGCTTTGCGGCAAGCGATGTCCATTTGGGCCTTGCAGGGCAAGCCCGTTTCCTTGTCCGTCCAAACCTTCGGCTTTTCGTAGGAAAGCCGCCGGAACTTGGGCTGGCTGGCGAGGAAGCCGCCAAAGTCGCCGATATAGGCGTCCCGCATTTGCCGGATGGCTTCCCACTCGGAGGGGCGGAGGTTCCAGACCGGGTCGCCGCTTGGGGCGTGTTCGAGGGTGACGGCGTGGAAGGCTTGGCCGAACACCAGACAGCGTTCCGGGTAGCGGATTTCCTCGCCCTGCAATTTGGCTTTAAAGCGGGTCAAACGGGCATTGCTGATGGCGGGGATTCTGCGGATATGGTCGTCCGGCAACTCGGCAAGGGGCACGGATGCCTCAAAGCCCAAATGGCTGAACAGGTTCAGGTAGTTCACGAGGCTGGCACGGGTCAAGCATTCCGTTTTTGCCGTCCATTTTATGAGCATGGTTTCGAGGGTTTCGGGGGCTAGGTTGGTAAAGAGGTCGCCGTAGGGCGTGGCCATGATTTGGCTGGCAGGGGCAATGGCGAGGTCTGCCAAGCGGGTGTTGGTGGTTGTCATTGTCTTATTTTTAGAAGGTGAGAGGGCGAGAAAGTGAGCGGTGAGCAGCCACTACCCTACCCTTTCGGTGATTGATTTTGGAAAAAGTCGGCGGCGTCCTGCGGGGAGCAGCGACCGCCGCCGCTGGCAAGTAAATGGCTGGATGGCCTTTTAGCCATCCGACCATTACCAAAAACCGATGTATGTTTAGGCTGCGACCGCTTCGGCCTCCGCTTCTTCTGGCTGGCCGTTCAGTTCGATGACCGGGTGCGGCGGGTTCCAGTTCAGTGAAAACTCGATGCGGGCATCCCCTGTGGTCGTTTCTTCCCGCCAGAAGTCCAGCCCTTCCGTGACCCGGAACAGGGTTTCCTTGTCACCCTTTTCCAGTTTCTTGTAGCTGAATTCTGCCATGAAATACTTCTTGCCGGGGGCGTCCGGGTCTTTGCATTCCTTTTCGATGGGGCGGGCGGTGATGACCACATCGCAGGGCGTCACGTCGTCGTAGAACATTTCATTGGCTGCCAAGCGCATGAAGTTCTCGACGCTGTAACCGTGGAACAGCACGGCGCAGACCTGCCGGGCCTCGTTGAGGAAAAAGAACTCCGCCCAACGCTTTTTGCCCATGCCCAAAATATTGTCGTTGAAGATGCGGTAGGCAATGGGGATGAAGCTGAACTCCTCCCCTTTCTTGGTCAGCGACACGTCGCCGTTGAGGTTGAAATTGCCCTTGCTGGCGTCGAAGCGGATTTGACGGGGATAGCCGGGCAGGTAGCGTAGGTTGAAAACCTCGCCCGTTTTCTTGTCAATCAGGTTGCCGTTGGCGCTGGTGATTGGAAGCAGATTTTTCATAGTAAAAATAGATTTAATATTTTCCTGAATAAGCCCGCATGATTGGACGGTTCCTTTCAGGATGAAAAAAGGTGCAGTGTTTGACCGGGATACTGCGCCCCCTGCCCAACCTGTTGCCGCACAGGGAGGGAAAAGCGGGTTTCTCTTTCAGATTTATTCCGGCTATGCCCGGAAAAGGCTATTTCTCAAAGGAAGTGCTAACGAAAACTAAGCCCGTACTACTTGCGCAAGAGGAAGAAAAAGCGCCGGGGATAACGCCCCCCGACAGGGCGGTTTTCTCACAGTATGTCAAAGCAAAAGCTCATATAAGATTTCAGCCAGTTCCCTTTCATCCAAGCCACCCCAAGCGGTGATTTTGTAGCGGTCGCCACCATCGGAAAGGGTATCGGCTTCAATACCTGCCACCTTGCTTTTCCGGCTGAAAAAACGGTGGGACTGTTCAGTGAATGGCGGCACTACTGGCAACTTGCCGTGCAGGCAAACCACGTCGTATTCCTGAAAACCGGGGGTGATGGAAAAATGCTCGGTGGGGCGCAAGGTGCGCTCCTCGTAATAAGCCTCGGCGGCGGCAATCCTGCCAGCTTCGATGCTCTCGGATAGATAGGCTGTGTTTGTCATTTGTCTAATTTCTTTGATTGTTTGATAATGTAAAAATACAAACAAAAGTGCTAATTAGCAAGACTTGTCAAGTTTTTGAAAACATATTTTTATTAAATATAAAACACAAACAAAAGTGCTAAATTATTAATAACACCTCAACCAATATCAATTAATAATGTGCTTTAGGAAACAGAATGGACTGTGAAAAACACATATAAAAACCCGATAATCAATAAATAAAAATACAAAAAAAAGTGCCAAAAATAATAAATACACAAATAAAAGTGCTAACTTAGAAGCAGCAAAAAACAACTTCTGAAAGATGGCAACGACAAACACCACGAAACAGGAAGCAAACCGGGCAAGCGCCGCCGCACACTGGGCGAAGAAGGACGCCGAAGCCGCCCGCCATGCCGAACAGGAAAGCGCCGCCACCAACCCGGAACGGAACGGCGAAGCCAAGCGCCACCACGCCGAAGCCCTGCAAGCAAGCTGGGAAGCGGAACAAGCCGCCCGCAAGGCACAAGCCGCCAACGACCCGGAAACCGCAGCCCGCCATGCCGACGAGGCGGAAGCAGCAGCGGAAAGGGCGAAGCAAAGCCGCAAGGCAGCCGAAGCAGCGGCACAAGCCGACGCACCAGCGGACGCACTGACCCAGGCCGCCCGCAACGCTGCCAGCGAAGCACAGAAAAGCGCCGCCGAAGCCGAGCAAGCACGGCAGGAGGCCCAACGCCACAACCTGAAAGAGGCCAGCTACGGCGACATGCGGAACTACAAGGCAGCCCACGCACACAAGGCGGCGAAACAACAGGCAGCACGGGCGCAAGCAGAAGCCGAAGCAGCCGCCCGCAGCGCAAGCTGGGCGAGCTACCACGAAAACGAGGGGCTAAAACTGGAGGCCGCCAACGCCGCCAAACGCCACGCCAAACGGGCAGCGGCGGCAGCCGAGAAAGCGAAAGCGGCGGCGAAGGAAGCCAAGGAAGGGGCAAGGGAAGCCAAGCTACGGAACGACGAGCAGCCCACCGACCCGGAGGACTGACCAAGAACGACGGCAGGGCGGACAAGGCACGACCCAAAAAAACCAAGCCCCGACCAAGGACAACGAGGGAGCGGGCGGCGCACCCGCAGCAACGGAAGGGCAAGGCGACACCCCAAAAAGAAAAAAAAGAAAAAGGATAACCCCTAAAAACCAGAGCCGGGGGGTGGGGTTCGGGGGAGGGGCGGCGGCGAGCGCCCCCTCCCCGCCACTAAAAGCAAATACCGCTGTTTCACTTTGCGGCAGCAGGGGGGCCCCTCCTGGGGGGGGACTAAATAAAATAAAATTAGAAATTATGACAGTAACCTGCTCGTGAAATTGCCCAATTCTATCGCCATTCGCTGTTAACTTTGCGGAAAAGCAATCCCCAATTTTTTGATTTTGTATGGAGTATAAAAAGCAATCCATCGAAACCGCACTGCTCGCCATTGAACCTGAAAAGTTCCAAGAATTGTGCGACTGTATTTTACAGGAAGAAGTGGCCGAGTACGCCCATTTTGTAAGAACGGGCAGCAAGCCAGGCAAGCGCAAGACTCAGAAAGGTACACCCGACACCGCCTTCAAGCTGCCGAACGGCAAATGGCTGTTGGTGGAAACGACCACGCAGGAGAGGGATGAAAAAAAGAAGGCTTTCTTGCAAAAATTGGAGGGCGACATCCAGAAATGCCTTGTCAAGTTCCCCCCGAAGAAGGTTGAAAAAATACTGCTCTGTACCAACTCCAAAGTCAGCCACACCGAATATCAGCAGCTTTCCAAGTTGACTGAACCGCATGGCATCATGCTCGAAGTCAAAGGGCTGGATGTTTGGGCGGGGTTTCTGACAGGGAGGTACCAGTATTTGGCGAGCGACTACCTGGGACTTCCATTGACCAACTGGCAAGTAACATCCCTAAAACAGTTTCTTGCCGGGTATCAAAAAACAGGGTTTCAACCAGGGCTGAATAATCAGTTTTACGCAAGGGAAACGGAGTTGGGGGAATTGAAAAAGGCGATGATGGAGCATCCATTTATTGTTGTAAAAGGCAAGCAGGGGCTTGGCAAGTCAAAACTTTGCGTCGAAGCTATCCGGCAGTTCTTGCAAGAAAACAGTGGCTGGGGTTGCTTTTGCATCACCAATCCCACTTCATTTGAATCGGTTTTCAAAGAGCTTCAAACCCTGCTTTACCCGGACAGGAACTACATCCTATTTCTCGATGACGCTAATCGCCACAGGCTGCAACTTAAAGACACACTCGCATTCGCCCGTCAGGAAAGAGATGGGAAGATACATATAGTGGCTACGGTAAGGGACTACGCTGCAAGCAGCCTCTTAAACGAATTCGCCGATTGCACTCCAACACCCTTTACGATAGAAGCATTAGAAAGAGAAGCTCTCCTTGAAATCTTGCGAAGCCCTGATTTCAAAATAAGGAACGACGACTACCAGCGCCCCATACTCCGATTGGCACAGGGCAACGTCCGCATACTCGTCATGCTCGCCCAACTCGCCATTGAAAAGCAAGACCCAAACGTTTTCAAAAATGTGGCGGAGGTTTATGACAAGCATTTCAACCGGGTTCAGGTGGACTGCGAACTGCTCAAGCAATCCAACACCTTGAAGGTGCTGGGCTTGCTGTCCTTCTTCTACACGATTGACATGGAGCATGGGGAGAGCTTCAACGAGTTGCTGCGCATTTTCAAACTAAAGGAGGAGGATTTCAGGCAGGTCATCGAGCAGCTCCACGAACAAGAGTTCATCGAGCTTTCGGAAGACCGACAGGTTGCCAAGAGCGCCGACCAGTCGCTCGCCAGCTATGTGTTTTTCAGGGTGTTCATCAGGGATGGGCTTTTGTCGTTTGAAGATTTGCTTTTCAACTATTTTTGGACATACAGAAACAAGGTCAGCAGTGCCGTCATTTCAGCAAACAACGATTTCGACCTTGAGGTGGTCAGAGAAAAAATCACCCCTTATTTGCGGCAGTTTTGGAAAACCATCGGAAACGATGAAAGGAATCTGCTCGACTTCTTCGATGCTTTTTGGTACTACCTGAAAGATGAGTGCCTGGCATTCATTGCTGAAAAGATAGAACAGCTTCCCATTGTCGAGAACCCGGTTTTTGAAACCAAGGAAAAAGATAATAACCAGTTGAACGTCGAG
This sequence comes from Lewinellaceae bacterium, assembly GCA_016711435.1. GTDB lineage: Bacteria > Bacteroidota > Bacteroidia > Chitinophagales > Saprospiraceae > M3007. The sequence goes on along the minus strand of JADJSY010000035.1, from coordinate 3,807 downwards.
GACAAGTACATCTTGCAACTTGACGACTTCCTCCGGTACAACCACTTTCAGCCCTATTTTTCCACTGCGCTTGAACTGGGGTTCGATTACGTTTCCAGAAAGCCGGAGTCAATGCAGGAGTGGTTCAAGACGCTCACTTCCAGGCTTGCATTTACAAAGGAAGATAGGCTGCATATGTTCGAGCGAAATCAGTCGTTTTGGGAATTTTTTTCAAATTGTTGTGAAGCAGGCAAAAGCGCCCATACTTCTATGATTTCTGGAATCACGGCACATTTTATGCGGACTTCTTACACGGTACGTGCCAACGGCATTTCAAGGAACGAGATTTCATTTTACGAATTTTACCTGCCCGACACGAAGGAAATCAGGGCGCTCAGGGCTTCTGTCTGGGATTTACTGCGAGTGCAATTTGCGCGGCATCCGATGCTTTGTTTCAACGCGTTGAAGCAGTATCCACATTTCGAGCATCCGGTCAACAAGTGGGTGTACGAATATGACCTGCCTTATTTGCTGAAAACCATTGAATTCTGTCTGGATGCCGCAGATTTTACCCATTGCTTCTACGTCCACGAAACTGCCCGTTTGTTCAAGCGGATGGACATCGGTTCGGATGCTTTCGAGCCATTGAAGGGGCGATTTACGGGAAAGGCTTACCGCTATTTTCACATTTTGGACAGGAACTTCATCCGAGGCAGTGCTGACTATGAGCTTGATTTTGATATTGATAAATACAACCGCTTAAAGAACGAGGAAATATCCGCCAATTTCCAGTTTGCAGATTTACCCGCTTTTGTGGATTTCTATGAAACCTATCAAATGCTGGCGGGTAGCCCGGAAGCTCAGCACAGCTCCATCAATGAATCGCTCGACCACCTATTCGTTGAGCATTTTCGAGAAACCCTGACCTGACCTTTGATTTCATTGAACATCTTTTGAAAAGCGGCAACTCGGTTTGGCAACATCCGGTTGAACAACCAAAACCATCGCCACTTCCAATCCGGACGACGCCATGAAACTTTTTCGGTTGTTCCAAGCAATATGAATTACAAAAGGGTTGGCTGTTTTGTTTTTTGGAAAACGTGCCAGATGCATGGATTGATATGGAATATTACAAAGCCATGATGGGATTCTTAGAAGGTTGTACAACCCCGCTCCGTTTCCTTGACCTCGGGTTTTTAGTAAAGTTCAAACCACAGAATCAATATGTTTTCAGGGACTTTTTACAAATCATATCCAGCAAACCGGAGCAAGACAAAGGCACTCACAGCTTGGTGTATGATTTCTTTGAAAAGCAATTACACCATTTCGAGGATGCCGATTTGCCCATGCTGAAACAGGTCTATTCAACCTGCGAAAAGCAGGACAAGCACTTCGATTTTTCATACAAAGGCTGGTTGGCGCTGGTCAAAAGGGACATAGGTTTTGCCCTTGAGTATTTTTCCCGAAAACTTGCAGCAAACCCATACCGGGGCGGTAGCGAAGACCGAAAGTTTGGGGTCATTTGGGAGCTAGTGCAGGCGGAAACCATTGCAGAAAGTGTGTTGCTGAAAATAATGGAACTTGAACTACCTTTTGTTCGGCCTTTCTTCTCCAATGCTAATGAACTGTTCAACGGGTTTCCATCCGAACAAAAGCAGCGCATCGAAACCTTTCTGCTATCAATGATTGACAAGTACGCAGGAAATCTGAGGCTGATGGAAATGGTTTTCAATGTCATCAGGCATGAATTCAACGACCTATACGAAGCCGCATTTATCCGATTGCTCGAACTAAACGCTGACCTTGATTTTTTTGCTGAAATCCCTTGGGGCAATGAAGTAAAAATCACGGTGAGGTCTGGCAATGTGAACTGGAGCGAAATCGAGGTGGAACGGTGGCGGCGAGTCCAGGGGTTTCTTGACAAATTTCCAAAGCCAATTGCTGTATTGAAGCATAAAGCCTTCGTAAACGACCAAATTGACAGGGCTGAAAAAGCTGCGAAAAGGGAGCGACGCCATCAATTTGTGGATGATTTTTAGTCCCTTTTATGTGATTTGAGTATAAGCTCAATACCTACTACGCCAATCACCACAACTGGCCTTTTCACGCTTGTCGCCGTAGGTGCTCCAATATCCTTTCCGCCCGGTGGATAAGTTCCAATTCCTTGTTGTAGCCCGCCAATTGGATGAGAGCTTTTTCGATGGGTTCCGTGGCTTCGTAGCGATGGGCGCCTTCCCGTTGGTTTTTGGCGAACCAGCCTACGGCATTGATGGAAGTGTTGGCAAGGGTAGCAGCTTGCTCAAGGTAGCCGGTGGGCAGCAGCCGCTGCTCGATGAGTTCGGCGACGCTGAGGTGGGAAAAGTCGAGCGGCTTGGGGCGGGTGGCAATGACGCCTGTCATCTCCTCTGCACGACCGATGAGCGCCTCCTGTGTCTCGCTGGCGGCGGCTTGTCCCTTCAGGGCTGCCCGGACGGAAGTGAGCGCAAGCCCGGTTTCTTCGGCAAACTTGGTGGTGAAGCCGAAGGGAAAGATGCCAGCTTTGTTGAGTTGTGCGAGCAGCGTGCGTAGTGTTTCGGCATTGCGTGAGGAGTATTGCTTTTTCATGGTGGTTGTTTGCCGCAAAAGAACAGAGAAAAAGACCAGGTTGCAAGCGAAATAACCAAATTTCAAATGACCTTTTGGCCATTTTGCAGAAAATGGCTTGGCAATACAGCAACAACAACTACCAGCTTCGTATAAAAGTTTGAATCAACTGCAACCCTGCAAGGTCATGAACCTGAAACTTCCCTTTGGACTCAAGGATGGCAAGCTGGTAGAAATCTCCGAGGTTGAGCGCGGATTGAACTGCGACTGTACCTGTCCGTGCTGTGGCAGCAAGCTGATAGCACGAAAAGGAGAACACAAGGTCGCCCACTTTGCCCACTACCAAAACCCGGAATGTGAGCATGGTTTTGAGACAGCTTTGCACCTTGCGGCAAAATCCATCTTGGAACAAAGAAGAGAAATCCGGTTACCGGAGCTAAGGCACGACATAGGCAGGTTCGGGCAACAGAAGCTAACAGAAGTCTGCTTCCCAAAAGTGACCGAAGTAATTGTGGAGCGGCGATTGGGTGACATTGTTCCTGACCTGCTGCTTGACTTCAACGGTCAGCAGTTGCTGGTCGAGATTGCCGTCACGCATTTTGTGGACAGCGAAAAACTGGCAAAAATCAAGGCATTGGGGATTTCGACCATCGAAGTGGATTTAAGCAGGTTTTTGAAGGAACCCCTTGATTTCCAGCAGCTCACCGTTATTCTGATTGAACGGGTCGAGCAAAAGACGTGGGTCTTCAATGCCAAGTTGGGTGATTTGCTGCGGAAGAAACAGGAAGAATTGGAAGCAGCGGAGAAAAGGGAAAGGCTAGAACAGGAAGAAAACACCCGCAGGCGTAGGGAAGAATGGGAAAAAAGCCAGCGGAAAGAAATGGAAGAAAAGGACCAAAGGGAGAAATTCTATCAGGTTTACAAAAAGTCCATTGTGGTTAGGCGGCCCAAAAACCTTGGCTCCTTCAACGGTGAAGCCCTGCACGTAGATGATTGCCCACTCAAAATGAATGCTTATCATATAGGGGGCGGCTTCTACAATTACTTTGCAAATGTGAATATTGATTGCCGACGGTGTGATCATTATAGGGGAATGCGGGACGATATGGCCTCTATCGTTTGCTTGCACGATTACCATGTGAAGAAAAACAAGGCGGAGTAAAGGCTGGATTATTCACGTCCTGACCTTACACGTCAAGCGATGGCTCTCTTTGAAAAATAAAAACTCACTTACCTGTGATGCTA
>JADJSY010000034.1 GCA_016711435.1 Lewinellaceae bacterium | reverse complement strand
TCGTCGGTATCATTGGTAGCGATGGGTTGGCGTTCGCCTTCTCCCCGGGCGAACAGGCGGTTTTTACCGATTTTATTCTCGCTCAGGAAATTGACCACCGCTTGTGCGCGGCGTTGGGACAGCGCCTGGTTGTAGGCATCGTTACCCAGCGCATCGGTGTGCCCGATGATTCGGATACTGAGTTTGGGATTGTCCCGCATGATTTTCAGCAGTTTATTCAGTTCGACGAAAGAGCGGGGCATGAGTTCGTCTTTGTCAAATTCGAAGTAGATGTTTTTGAGCGGAATAATTTTGCCGGGCTCAAGGGTCTGACGGGTGAGGTCGTCCGACTTCACGGGAACGGGCAGAAAAGGTGGTATTTTTTTCACCAGCACATCATCGATATAATAATAGGCGTAGTTATAACTGTCGGCTTCCGGCGAAATGGCAACTGTATGGTCGTCGTCGTTGAAATTGCCGATCAGGATATGCTCGGCTTCGTATTTGGCGACAAACTGTCCGCTCACTTTTACCCATTTGCCACCGGGAGCAGCCACAACTTCAGTCGAGTTCATTTGCGCTTCCCGGATCAGTATTTCATCGGTAGTGCGGCGGATTTCCTTCACGGAAAAATAAGCGCCGAGGTTGTTGATATGCATGGATTTTTCGAGGTGCGTCACCCAGAATTCTACATAATACGCCTGCCCGATTACAAGGGGTTCGGCCAATTGTATTTCCAGGTATTCCCGGCAGTGGGGTTTGCCGTTGAGGCAACCGAAAAGGGTAAGTCCTGCCATCGCTTTCCCGCTACGCGCCGATTGTTTGCCAAATCCTTTGGCCGCCCAGTCGGAAGGCACCCGCACACCCGGGCCGTACACATCGGGACTGGCCGTGGTGGCGCTAAACCAGTATTTGACCACTTCTCCGAAATAGGAACCTTTGTACGACCAGCCGATAGGCGCGCCGGCAAAACGTTCAAAACCCGGATTCGGGACAATATTCTGTTGTGCCTGGAGCGTTGCACTACCTAAAAGCAGGAAGAGGAGCCATCCTGCGCAGCGATTTTTCAGGGGAAAATTTGACTGGTCGTTCATTGTATTGGCTATATCCGGGTGTTGTGAATGTTCAAAATGGGGCACACCTCATCTGAACTTTCATTATCAATCAATCGTGAGGTGGCCCCCCCCTTTTGAACACTCCCCCGCTGGTCGATTCAAAATGATATTTCAAATAAACGGCAATTTAGGAGACAAAAGAAAATTTATGGTAAGCGAAGTTGATGTGTCGTTAAGTCAATACCTTTGCAGCGCAATCTTCCAGGCATTTCTCTGCCGTTCACAAACAGGCCCGAGATTAGATTATTCGGTATCTGTTACCTGTTATTTGTTTAAGGTCATCAGATACTCTAAGGTTTGTTTTTCACTTCATTACGCAAGCAAATAAAAATTATACAAAAATGAATATTGCTGTTGTTGGAACCGGGTATGTCGGTTTGGTCACCGGAACCTGTTTCGCCGAAACAGGCAACAATGTCATCTGTGTTGACATCAACGAAAAAAAAGTAGAAAGCCTTAAAAATGGCAAAATCCCCATTTTTGAACCCGGCTTAGACATGCTTTTCGAACGAAATACCAAAGAAGGACGCCTGCATTTCACTACCAATCTGTTGGAAGCCGTCAGCCAGAGCCAGATTATTTTCCTGGCACTGCCCACACCACCCGGCGAAGACGGCAGCGCCGACCTCTCCTATATCATGGGCGTGGCCCGCGATTTGAGCGGGATTATTACGGATTATAAAGTGATTGTAGACAAAAGTACAGTGCCTGTCGGTACCTCCGAAAAAGTCACGGCGATTATATCTGAAAAACTGTCCACCGATTTATTCGATGTGGTTTCAAACCCCGAATTTCTGCGCGAAGGCGTGGCTGTGGAGGATTTCATGAAACCCGACCGGGTGGTTATCGGTACCGAAAGCGAACGCGCCCGCAAAGTTATGCGCCTGCTATACGAGCCGTTTGTGCGCCAGGGCAATCCTATTTATTTTATGGACGAACGCTCGGCAGAAATGACCAAATACGCCGCCAATTCGTACCTCGCCGCGCGGATCACTTTTATGAATGAAATTGCCAACCTCTGCGAAAAAGTCGGCGCCAACGTCGACCAGGTGCGCATCGGTATGGGCAGCGACACGCGCATCGGCAAACGATTCCTGTTCCCGGGCATCGGCTACGGCGGCTCCTGCTTCCCCAAAGACGTGCAGGCGCTGGCCAAAACCGCCTCTGAATACGGCTACGATTTTAAAATCCTGAATGCTGTCATGCACGTCAACGATCTCCAGAAAAGTGTGCTGACCGAAAAAATACGAGATTACTACCAGGATGATTTACAGGGACGCACCATCGCCGTCTGGGGCCTGGCATTCAAACCCAATACCGACGATATCCGCGAAGCGCCTGCACTGGTCATCATCGACGAATTGCTGGCAGCCGGCGCCAAGGTGCGGGCTTTCGACCCCGAAGCCATGGGGCACGTCAAAGCCTTGTACGGCGACCGCATCCATTTCTGCGAAAGCACCTACGAAGCCGCCGAAGGCGCTGATTGTCTGGCAATTATGACGGAGTGGAGCGAATTCCGCACCCCCGATTTCGAACGCATCAGTGAGTTATTGACCGAAAAAGTCATCTTCGACGGACGCAATGTGTACGACCTCGATTATATGAAAGAAATGGGTTTTCACTATATCAGCATCGGACGGCCCCGGATCAACAGCACCAAGCCTGCGGGGGATTTGGTGTAAAAAGGGTTTATGAAGTTTATGGTTTATGAGTTTATAGGTTGAGGGTTGATAAGTTTATGGCAACTCAATCGGGCTAGGCTCCTTTTTTGTGTGGCTGTTATAAACCCATAAACTATAAACTTATCAACCCTCATCAACCATAAACCTATAAACTCATCAACCATAAACCATACTCAATAGAGCCCATGTCAAAAACACTTCTTCTCCCCGCCCGCATGGAGCCGTTTCGGGAAAAACTGCTCGAAACCACACAGTCTTTTATACGTGTAAAAGCGGGCACTGCGGGTACGCCGGCGCCGTGGGAAAGCAAAGTCGGCGGCCGGCCATACCTCCCCAAAGGAGCGGCCTGGCCCTGCACGCCCGATGGTAAGGAGCTGTTTTTTCTGGCACAAATCAACTTTGCAGAAGCGCCTGCGCTGGCCCCTTTTCCTGAAAAAGGTATCCTGCAATTTTTTATCAACGACGACGACCTGTACGGCATGGACTTCGACGACGGCGAAAACCCCGACACGTTCCGGGTGCTGTTTCACCCGGAAGTGGTACAAAACAAGGCCGAACTGCAAACATCGCCTCCGGCCCTGCGCGACTACGACGAACTCTTGCCCCACCACCCGGAAGAATCCTACCCGCTTCGTTTTGAACTGGCGGAAGAAGTGGCCGGCATGACCGACTACCGCTTCCACCAGCATTTCGGCGGCGATTTTTTCCAGCAATTCGGCGAACAGGAATGGCAGGTGATGGACGAATTTGGGAAAGCCGTGCGCCCGCAGGGACACAAAATCGGCGGTTACGCCTATTTCACCCAGGACGATCCGCGCCGCGCCGACGACCCCATGCTGCTCCTGTTCCAACTCGATTCCGACGAAGGGATGGACCTGATGTGGGGCGATATGGGCGTAGGGCACTTTTTTATCCGGGAAAAGGATCTGGTGGCAAGGGATTTTTCGAAGGTGCTGTATGATTGGGATTGTTTGTGATTGTTTTATTGCACACGGGTTGAATGGTAAAAGGAATGAGGAATGAGGATTGAGGAATGATTATAGCCGCTCTGTAAAGAGAATCTGGTTCATTGAGCAGCTATAATCATTCCTCATTCCTCATTCCTTTTACCCTTCAATCCGTGTTCAAAGAACCGCAACCCATAAGATCACCTTAAAATCTGACAAAAATCACCATTGCTTCATAAACGCCAGGCTGCACGCACCAAAAAACCTGCTACTTTTGCCCCGACCAATGGCCGCAAGGCAGTAATATAATGATGAAACGTTTCCTTCCTTTTAGCATTTTTGTATCGGCAATTTTGCTTTTGAGCACCTTTTCAGGTTGCAAACAATACAGCAAAGATTACCAGGCCAAAGCCCAGAACCCGGAATTTATCCACAAAGGGGTGCGCCGTATTACCGACATTATCCGGCACGACATTTTTCCGCCGCCTGTTTCCGCGCGCATCTATGCTTATTCATCCATAGCAGCCTACGAAGCGCTTTTACCGGGTTATCCCGAATACCGGAGCCTGGCAGGCCAACTCAATGAACTGACGCCTGGACCGCAACCGGAAGCGGGAAAAGAATACTGCTTCCCGTTGGCGAGTGTCAATGCCATGCTCACGGTTGGCAAACAGTTGGTTTTTTCGGAAGGCGACATCCAGGAATTGAAAGAATCCATTTTTGAGGATTTTAACCAGATGAATATGCCGCCGGACGTGTACGAGCGCTCGATGGCTTATGGCGATGCGGTGGCAAAACACATCCTCGCCTGGTCTAAGAAGGACAACTACGCCCAAACGCGCAGTATGCCCAAGTTTACGATCCAGTCCGAGTCGCCGGCCCGCTGGACGCCCACGCCGCCCATGTACGCCGACGCTTTGGAGCCGCACTGGCCTAAAATCCGCCCCTGGGTAATGGATTCTGCCGCGCAGTTTCTGGCTGAGCCGCCGGTGCCATTCAGCGATAAAAATGGCAGCGAATTTTACAAACAAGCCCTCGAAGTACACGATATTGTTAAAAACCTGACGCCCTGGCAGGACTCTACTGCCTGGTACTGGGACGACAATCCGTTCGCTTTGGAGGTGAGTGGTCACTTTATGTTTGGCAAAAAGAAAATAAGTCCCGGCGGGCACTGGATGAATATCGCTTCCCATGCCAACCGGAAAGCCAATGCGGGCATCATGCAATCCACAGAGGTTTATGTCAAAGTAGCCTGCGCGCTGACCGACGCCTTTATTTCCTGCTGGCATACCAAATACGTGTACAACCTGATTCGCCCGGAATCGTATATCAATAAATATATCGATCCCGAATGGAGGCCTTTGATCCAAACGCCGCCGTTCCCAGAGCATACCAGCGGACACAGCACAATCTCTTCCGCTGCTGCTGCGGTATTAAGCAGTTTATACGGCGAAACTTTTGCTTTTTCTGACAGCACGGAAATGGAATTCGGTATTCCGCCCCGCCACTTTAATTCATTTCGGGAGGCCTCCGAACAGGTTGGAATCAGTCGCCTTTATGGTGGTATACACTACCGGCACGGCAATCAGGCAGGCCTCAAAACGGGGCGCGAAATAGGACTTTATGTGTCGCAAAAGATCAGGACGCGGAAATAATTGCCAGAATTATACATAGTTAATCATGTTTTTTGGAAAACATTTTCTGCAAATGACAGTTTTTACATACGTTCATTTAAAAAAACGGGCAGATGCAATATCAGCCATAAATTAATATTCAAAGTATTCAGGGTTTCCCGCTGAAAAGCCGGAACTTTGCAACCAAAACCAATAAGTCTCTCACTATTTACAGCCATTCCGATGGAAGAAAAAAAACGCCGTCCGCGCATCCACAAGCCGGACACAGGTTTCTCGCTGCAAGAGCGTCCGAAACTTTATCGTCCAAATGATGAATCAGAAAACCAGGACGAAAACACCGAAAGAAAAAAACCTTGGGAAGATCGCGAAGGCGGCCAGGAGCGTAAGCCATGGCAAGACCGGAACCAGGGAAGCGACCGCAACGAAGGCGGGTTTGAACGCAAACCCTGGCAGGATCGCAGTCAAGGCAGCGATCGCCCTTACCAGAACCGCGAAGGCGGCGAACGCAAACCATGGCAGGACCGCAGCCAGGGAACCGACCGCCCTTACCAGAACCGCGAAGGCGGCGAACGCAAACCATGGCAGGACCGCAGCCAGGGAACCGACCGTCCTTACCAGAACCGCGAAGGCGGCGAACGCAAACCATGGCAGGACCGCAGTCAGGGAACTGACCGACCTTACCAAAACCGTGAAGGCGGTGGCGAACGCAAACCCTGGCAGGATCGCAGCCAGGGGACTGACCGCCCTTACCAGAACCGCGAAGGCGGTGGCGAACGCAAACCCTGGCAGGATCGCAGCCAGGGAACTGACCGCCCTTACCAGAACCGCGAAGGCGGCGGCGAACGCAAACCATGGCAGGATCGCAGTCAGGGAACTGACCGACCTTACCAAAACCGCGAAGGCGGCGGCGAACGCAGACCATGGCAGGATCGCAGTCAGGGAACCGACCGCCCTTACCAAAACCGCGAAGGCGGCGGAGATCGTCGTCCCTTCAACAACAACAGAGGCGGCGGCGGTGGTTTTAACAAAAAACCATTCGGCAAAAAACCATTCCGCAAGAAAGAAGAATTTTACATAGAGCCTCAGCCAAAACCCAGTCTTCCATCGGGAGAAGGGATGCCGCTGAATAAATACCTGGCGCATTGCGGACTTTCTTCCCGTCGCAAAGCCGTCGAATTTGTAGAACAGGGTTTAGTCACCGTCAATGGTGAAGTAAAAAAAGAACCCTACTACCGCATTCAGGCAGGCGATGTGGTGCTGTGTGATGGCAAATCGGCCACTGTTCAGGAGCGCCTCGTGTATGTATTGCTGAACAAACCCAAAAACGTTATCACGACAACTGAAGACGATCGCGGGCGCAATACAGTGCTCGACATCGTAGATCCGCATTTCCCCGAACGCCTCTACCCGGTAGGGCGGCTCGACCGCGATACGACAGGCCTGATCCTCATCACCAATGATGGCGACCTGGCGCAAAAATTATCGCACCCCAGCCACGCAGTACAGAAACAATACCGTGTCGGTCTTCGCCGGCCACTTACTCAAGCCGATTTTGAACACCTGGAACGCGGCGTCGAATTGGAAGACGGCCTGATGGAAGTCAACTGGATTCGTTTTTCGGAAGACCATCCCGAACGCGATATTGTGGAACTGGAAATTTCTTCCGGACGCAACCGGATTGTCCGCCGTTTATTCGAACACCTGGGTTACGAGATTTTCAAATTAGACCGCTTTTATTTTGCCGGTCTGACCAAGAAAGAATTGCCCCGCGGCGCCTTCCGGGAACTGACGCAAAGAGAAATTATCATGCTCAAACATTTCACCGGGCATCCTTCAGGAGGCGGACACAAAGAGAAACAGGAAACGGCGGAAATTACCCCTGAGGAAGAAGCGTCTGAAACAGACGAACAAGTATAAATACAGTATGAACAAGTGATAAGAGGTCGGCAGGATTCCTGTCCGGCCTCTTTTTAATTAATAGTTATCGGTTATTAGTTATCGGTTATCCGTGTTGATAATCAAGCATTTGTAAAGAATTTAAGCAAAACTAATTTTGCACACCTACTTAGGTATTTGGTTATCAGTTTTGATAATCACAACTTTCAACATAAATCCGATACATTTGTATAGTAAGTAGAATACCCCTAAGCAGCCTTTTCTTTTCAAAACCAGACTTATTTTATGAAAACACTAAAGCAATTCCTGTTTACAGCCATCCTTTTACTGGGTATTTACCCCCATCTACAGGCTCAATTGACCGAGGGTGGCATTCGATTCGGTTTAAAATTAGGCGTATCCGGCTCCAATCTGTATGACGACGCCAATGCGGAAGACAGAAAATCGCGCATCGGGATTACCGGTGGCGCTTTTGCCAAAATCCCCTTGGGTGGCGCACGCCTGTCCCTTCGGCCGGAATTACTTTTTACTACAAAAGGCGCTCAATTCGATCTGATCGGCGGCAATACGTCCGACCTGAAACTCAGCTACCTTGAAATCCCGCTTTCATTAGAGTTTAATCTCGCCATTATCAACCTCCACGCAGGCGTTCACGCCGGACTGCTGGCTACGGCAGAAGGAACATTCAAGGACAGCCAGGGCAATCCAATTACTTTTGACATAGATAAAGACGACCTGCAAAGTTTTGACTATGGCTGGCACCTCGGCGGCGGTATTGATCTGGGCAATATAGGTCTGCACCTGCGGGTATCCCGCAGCCTGCAGGATATACGCAATGAAAATACCTTCGAGGAATTTTTCGGCAGCCTGAAAAATGCTTCCTGGGCGCTGACGGCATCGTACGGGTTTTAGAAGTGAGAGGTGAGAGGGTGAGAAGTGAGAGAGGCCTCCCGCTTGGCGACTTGTGTGATTTTGGCTTGGGTTTTTCAGGCCTGGAATCGTGAGTGGTGAATCGTGAGAAGAATCTTGAGTTCTTTTCCCTAACGAGATGCCACTCACCACTCACGAATAGGCCTGAAAAGCGGATGCCAAACTCTCAAAGCCGCCAAGCGGGACACCTCTCTCACTTCTCACCCTCTCACTTCTCACCTCTATTCCACCCTGCTCACCCCCGTCACCCAGTCAAATGCGCGCAAGGCGATAATTGCCCGTTGCAGTTGATCGGTATTGGCTACTACGAGCGAGATGCGGCCTTCAAAATAACCGCCTTCCCCGCTGATGGAAAACTGGCGGATATTGATACCCAGATCGGCGATGCGGTTGGTAAGCCGGTTAATGACACCGGGGCCGTCGTCGATGCCTGTCACCACAATTTCCGCGAGGAAATCGGATTTTACAGTGTTGCCCCACCAGGCTTTCAGAATCCGGTGGCCGTAGTTGGCGAGCAGGTTATCAGCATTCGGGCAACTGGACCGGTGAATTTTCACTCCGCCCTGTACCAATACAAACCCGAAAATATCGTCGCCCTGCACCGGGTTGCAGCAGTTGGCAAAACTGTACTGGTAATAGTTACCGGGTTCGTCGTTGATAATGACCTCCGGTTTTCCGGTCATTTTCGCCCGAATGGGCGTATCGGACACCTGCTCCGGCGCATCGTGTTCCGGCGCGAGTTTGGCCACTATTTTTTGAACCAAGTGCGCCCCATCGGCCTTGAATTTGCGGCCCAGCCCCGATAAATTCACCTGTTCCAGATAAATGGCGCTGAGAAATTCCAGGCGACTGGGATAGCCAAAGTATTTGGCCAGCATATCGGCATTGGCCTCGACGGTCACTTTCAGAGCATTCAGTTTGCGGGTCAGTATTTCCTTGCCGTATTCAGCCTGCATCCGTTTTTCCTCTTTGAGCGCCACGCGTATCCGGTTGCGGGCTTTGGAGGTCGTGACGTGCTTCAGCCAATCTTCACTGGGTTTCTGGTTTTTATCCGTGATAATTTCGATCTGGTCCCCATTTTTCAGGTGGTAGTGGATCGAAACAGGCAGGTTGTTGACTTTCGCGGTGCGGCAGGCGCAACCCACATCCGAGTGAATACTGAATGCAAAGTCTAGAATTGTAGCGCCTTCCGGCATGATGCGCATTTCTCCTTTAGGGGTAAAAACATGCACCTCATCGGTGAACAGGTTGCTTTGCACATCTGCGAGCAACTCGACAGCGCTGCCTGAATTGTGATTTTCCAGGGTCTCACGCACCTGACCAAGCCAATGGTCGAAGGTATTGGCTTTATTGGCTATGCTTTTCACCCCTTTATATTTCCAGTGGGCTGCGAAACCGCGTTCGGCAATTTCGTCCATACGTTCCGAACGGATCTGCACCTCCACAAAACGCCCCTCCGGCCCGGCCACAGTGGTATGCAGCGATTCGTAGCCATTGGCTTTGGGGTTGGTGATCCAGTCTTTCAGTCGTTCGGGAACCGGCTTGTAATGATCCGTGACAATGGAGTACACCTGCCAGCAGGCAAATTTTTCCTGTTCGGGCGGTACTTCTACAATAATGCGCAGGGCAAAAAGATCATAAATGTCTTCAAATTTGACATTCTTGTTTTTGATCTTATTCCAGATGGAATAAATGCTTTTGGGCCGCCCGGTGATGCGCATTTTGAAGTCCATCTCTTCCAGGGAACTCAAAAGAGGCGCCATGAAGGCATCTATATATTTCTGGCGGGCGCGTTTAGTGTCGGCTAATTTGGAGGCAATTTCCTGAAAAACCTCCGGTTGCGTAATTTTCAGGCAGGTATCCTGCAGTTCCGTTTTAATAGCATTCAAGCCCAGCCGGTGTGCGAGGGGCGTATAGATATAACTGGTTTCGGCAGCGATTTTGAGTTGCTTGTGATGGGGCATACTCTTGATAGTGCGCAGGTTGTGTAGCCGGTCGGCCATTTTAATCAGCACGACCCGCACGTCGAAAAGCATCGCTTTCAGTACTTTACTCAGGTTTTCGGCCTGCGGACTTTCTTTATCATGCAAACCGTCGAGTTTGGTCAGGCCATCCACGATGCGGGCAATGCGGTCGCCGAATTGTTTTTTGATGTCAATCGCTTCCACGGGTGTGTCTTCCACAACGTCGTGTAGCAAAGCGCAGATAACCGCCGTGGCGCCCAAACCAATTTCTTCGACACAAATACGGGCAACTTCAATGGGATGCATGATATAAGGCTCGCCGGCTTTGCGGCGCTGCCCGTGGTGGGCCTCCGCAGCCAGCTCGAATGCGGCCCGAATATCCTCCCGGTCTTTCCCGCTCACATCGGTCTTGATCGACTTCAACAGATTGCGATAGGCGCGCTGAATCAATATCTTATCCTCATCCGAACCGGGGATAATCGCGTCAAAATTATCGACGCCGGCGCCTTCCAGCACCGAGGCATCCGTGGTATAATCCACTGTATCCTCCACGATCGTGATTGTGTTTACCTGCTCCATATTACCCTGCTAATGATTTGGTTTGCGCTCCGCCATACAAAAATAGGTCAAACAAACGGTTATACAAGTGCGTTTAGCGCTTGTTAACTGTTTTCTGGAAAAGTATTACTTTGTTTTTCAACAAAAGGCTTTACTTTTGCGCTCCTTTTTGGAGGAATGTTTGATTTTCCGATTTTTGCACTGACCGTGTCGTATAGATGACAAATTACCTGCCAAAATCAACAATGCAACAAAATTTATTCAATGCGGGCGTGGCGAAATTGGTAGACGTACCAGACTTAGGATCTGGCGCCGCGAGGCATGGGGGTTCGAGTCCCTCCGCCCGCACCCCTTTACAGAGGTGAGAAGTGAAAGGTGAGAAGTGAGAGACCGTAGAGCACACCGCTTCGCTTTTGGCAAATCCAATTGGGCCAAAAGCGAAGCGGTGTGCTCTACGGACTCTCACTTCTCACTTCTCACTTCTCACTTCTAACCTCATACTCTCTCACCTCTCACCTCTAGAATAATATGGTTGTCCGCAAAGATATAGACAACAGCTCGGCTATTGTGACCGTTACGATCACCCGCGACGAATTGAAACCCAAACTCGATGCCGAATTAAAACGTTTTCGCCAACGCGCGCCGATGAAAGGCTTCCGCCCCGGACAGGCGCCGATCGAATTTGTAAAAAAAATATACGGCGCTTCTATTTTCGGCGATACGCTGAATGATATGATGGCGACCAAACTGTACGACTATCTTCGGGAAAGTAAACTCGAAGTACTCGGACAGCCCCTGCCCACTGCGGAACAGCAACAGTTCTCTTTCAAAATCAGCAACCCCGATCCTGAATACGCGATCAGTTACGACGTGGGCTTTGTGCCGCCGTTCGACCTGAAAGGCCTGGATAAAAACGAGCAGTTCGAGCGCCTTACCATCTCGAACCTCGACGAACTGGCTGCCGACGACCTGAACTACTCCCGCAAACGGATGGGCAAACGCAGCAACCCGGAAACGGACATTCAGGAAAATGATATTGTACGCATTGCTTCCCGCGAACTGGAAGGCGAACAGATCAAGGAAGGCGGGTGGGAAACCACCATCACCGTCCACCTGAAAAGTATGTCAGACAGCGATCTGAAAACGCAACTGCTTTCCCTGAAAAAAGGGGATACCCTGCGTTTTAATGCCCGCCAGATCGAAAACCAGGAAAAAGAAGAAAACTACCGCAAATATATCCTGAACCTGGAGGGCGATGATGACCGGGTGGTAAGCGATTTGTTTGAAGGCGTTATTGAAGAAGTGAGCCGCGTGGAGGATGCCGAACTGAACGAAGAATTTTTCGATGGTTATTTCGGCCCGGGAAAAGTAAGCAATGAGGCAGAAGCTCTTGAACAGATTAAAATAGGGATCGCCCAGTTTTACGATGTGCGTTCCAATGCCCTGTTGATGCGTTCTTTCCAGGATCGCCTGATGGCGCTCAACCCGGTGGAACTGCCTGAAACTTTCCTCAAACGCTGGCTCAAAGTGACCAACGAAGGGAAACTCGGCGAAGATCAGATCGAAAGAGAATACCCGGCCTTTTCGGAAAATCTCCGCTGGACGATGTTGCGCGATAAAATCAAAGAACAATTCGGCCTTGAAGTCACCGACGAAGACCTGTACCAGGAATACGTCAAACGCGTGCGCAATTATTTCCAGATGGATTTGCCCGATAATATCATTGCCAGCAGTGTGGAAACCCTGATGAAAAATGACAAAGACACGGAAAGCACCCGCCGCGATCTGGAAACGGATAAAATATTCCAGGCGATCCTTGCTCAGGTGAGCGTCAGCGACCACCCCGTACCTTCCGACGAGTTCCATAAAATTCTGGATGAGGTCACTAAAAAGGCCGAAGCGGCACAGGAAGAAGATGCTACGCTGCGCTCAGCAGTAGAGGAATAAACAAAAAGGCAAAAGGCAAAAACAAAGGGCAAAAGGCAATTAGACCAATACGGTACATTGCTTTTTGCCCTTTGTTTATCGGTATCGGTGCTGAAAATTCGGGATGAACGGGGTTAAAATCCTTGTCCTGTCCCAAAATCCCAGTGGGGTTAAAACCCCGAGTAAGGTGTCTGTGCTTGCTCCCGGCTGAAGGCCGGGAGTTATTGAACCAGTGCTTTTTGACGGACAAATATCGAGCGGCTGATATCAATAACCGCCGGCTTCAGCCGGTGGATAGTCAACGAATGCTATGTAGGGGTTTTTAACCCCACTGGAATTTTGGGGCAGGATAAAGGTTGAAATCTCCTGTCACCGCTTTTGCCAGGCGCTAAAAACGCCTCGCTTTTTCATAGTTTTCTCCTGCCATCCGGCGTTTGCAAAACACCTTTTTCCAAAACCGCATAAAACCTTTTTAAAGCATTGAAAATCAATGCTTTAAAAAACAACTTTTCTTTAAAAAAATATACCCGGAAACGGTTCTTTTTTCGTATTTTTGCATACTTAAAAATGTACTGAGCATACCTTTTCAGCAACAATAAAATTAAGCCAGTGGAGATACGTTCTCCTGAATTTCTTATGAAAGACGAGAAAGATTTTAGCCCACAAAAACACGGCAATGCCGCCGACTATGATGCCAGTAGCATCACCGCGCTGGAAGGCCTGGAAGCAGTGCGCAAACGCCCCGGCATGTATATTGGCAGTACCGACACTAAAGGGCTACACCACCTGGTCTGGGAGGTCGTTGATAACTCTATCGATGAACACCTGGCAGGCCACTGTTCCAATATTGAAGTATACATCAACGCCGACAATAGTATCACCGTAAAGGATAACGGCCGGGGTATCCCGACGGACATGCACACCAAACTGCAAAAAAGTGCACTCGAAGTGGTGATGACCGTATTGCACGCCGGAGGTAAATTTGACAAGGATTCCTATAAAGTTTCCGGCGGTCTGCACGGCGTGGGGGTTTCCTGCGTCAATGCGCTGTCGATACACCTGCGCGCCGAAGTACACCGCGACGGGAAAATGTACGAGCAGGAATACAGCCAGGGCAAACCCCTGTACAGTGTGCGTGAAATCGGTACAACCGACGACCGCGGTACCACGATTCACTTCCTGCCCGACCCCTCTATCTTTGAGACAGCGGAATACAAATTCGATGTCCTGGCGCACCGCCTCCGCGAACTGTCTTTTTTGAATAAAGGGCTGAATTTATCGCTCACAGACAAAAGGGAAAAAGATGAAAACGGTTTCAAAACCGAAGCATTCTATTCCACCGGCGGTTTGCAGGAATTCGTATTGTGGATTGACGAAGCGAAAACCAAACTCATCGAAAATCCGATCCACATCATGGCCAAAGAAGAAGGCGTGGATGTCGAAGTGGCTTTGATGTACAACACCTCCTACTCCGAAAACCTCATTTCATTTGTCAATAACATCAGCACCCGCGACGGTGGTACTCACGTGAGCGGTTTCCGCCGCGCACTCACACGTGAGTTCAAAAAATATGGCGAAGACGGCGGCTTTTTCAAAAAGATCACGTTCCCGATTTCGGGTGAAGACTTTATGGAAGGCCTGACCGCCATCATTTCGGTAAAAGTGCCCGAACCGCAGTTTAAAGGGCAAACCAAAGGCGAACTCGGCAACTCCGAAGTGACTGGCATTGTATCCCGCTGCGTAGGCGACGCCTTAAAAACATTTCTGGAGGAAAATCCGAACCACGCCCGGCGTATTATCGATAAAGTCGTACTGGCCGCCACCGCCCGAAATGCCGCCCGCAAAGCCCGTGAAATGGTGCAACGCAAAGGTGTGCTCACCGGAAGCGGCTTGCCAGGCAAATTAGCCGACTGCGCCAGCCGCAACCCGGCTGAAAGCGAAGTATTCCTCGTGGAAGGAGACTCTGCAGGCGGTACGGCCAAACAGGGCCGCGACCGCCATACGCAGGCCATTCTGCCCTTGCGCGGTAAAATTTTGAACGTGGAAAAAGCCCTGGAACACAGAATTTACGAAAATGAGGAGATCAAAATATTTTCACCGCACTCGGTGTAAGTATCCAGGAAAATGAGGATGGCCACCGGATTTTGAATACCGAAAAACTGCGCTACCACAAGGTCGTTATCATGTGCGACGCGGACATCGACGGCAGCCACATCACCACACTGATCCTGACTTTCTTTTTCCGGTATATGCGCGAACTGATCGAAAACAGCCATATTTATATCGCACAACCACCGCTCTACCAGGTGAAAAAAGGTAAAAATATGCGCTACTGCTGGAATGACGTAGAGCGCAAAGCCGCCCAATTAGAGTTCTCCGGCGGTAAGGAAGACGACGATTCCGTCAAAGTACAGCGTTATAAAGGTCTGGGAGAGATGAACGCAGAGCAACTCTGGGAAACTACCATGGACCCGAAAACGCGTATCCTGAAAGTGGCCACCATCGATGACGCCGGCGAAGCCGACCGTATGTTTGCCATGCTCATGGGCGATGAAGTGCCGCCACGGCGCGCTTTTATCGAAGCGAATGCGAAGTACGCGCGGATTGACGTGTGAGTAAAAAGTAGTTAGTAACGCTCAAAAAACAACTTATGCATTTGACTAACCCGCGCGCTTTAGCCGGGGGTATCGAAGAAACCTAACCCAAGGGGTTTTTAACCCCAGACCACTCATTTTGGGTTAAAACCCATCTGTGTTTGTCCCGTTCTTTTCCCCCGGCTAAAGCGCGGGGGTTAGTCAAATCGTGAACTTGTTTTTTAGGCGTTACTAAGCCGTGATTATTTAAAATAAAAAAACCGCATTTTTCATACAGAAAAATGCGGTTTTTTATTTCAATAAGTAAGTGTGCAAAATCAGATAAAACTCAATCTTCTGTAACTCATTGACTTACATTGCTTTTTGTCTTTTTCAATTTTGCCCTTTCCATTAAGGCCTGCTTTTTATCAGTTTCCGGGTCGCAGTCTGTCCGTCTACGGTGAGTCGAACGAGGTATAAGCCGTCGGGCATGGTCGTCAGGTCGAGCGTTTCGGAAAGATTGGTCGTACGCGAAGCATTGGTTTCCCAGATGTTTTGTCCCAGCAGATTCAGCACTTGCACCTGCACATCCACTGCTTGGTCGAAAGAAGCCTGTATCAGGGCCGTGCCGCTGGTAGGGTTGGGTTGTAGCGCTAGTGAAGTCAGCCCTTCAATATCATTCGTAGAAACACTTCCCACTAATACTTGCAATGCGTCGGTACAACCGTTTACATCCGTCACAGTAACACTGTAAGTACCGGCAGCCACATTGCTGATAGAATCAACCGTAGAACCCGTGCTCCACAGGAACTGATACGGCGGATTATCGGTAGCGCCCACGGTGACCGTTGCCGTTCCGTTATCGCCGGTAGTGGAAGGAGCCACCGATGCGCTGAGTTCCATATCGTAAGCGCAGTTACTCAGGTTGATATTATCCAGGTCGAACCAGTAATCGCCCGCAGTCCAGGTACCGAGGAAACGCACAACAACTGCCTGACCTGGAATGTCTGCCATCGGAATTTTACTGTTTGCATAGGCACCTGGGGCGTGTGCGTGGTATTGTCGATCGTGTAAACGGTGGTAAACTGCTAACCGCAATCCGTAGAAACCTGCACTTTGATTTTGTTGCCCTGAAGTACGGTGGCGCTACCGTGCCGCTGTAATTGGTGATCTGGTAGTCGAAGCGCAGCGTATCCGAAGCATCGACAAATCCAAACGGGCGTCTGGTAAGTCCAAAATCAGGTGTGCTGTTTAAAGATTTGCCAGCACCTGCGATACATTGTTGTGCGCGTTGGTGACATTTGCGAATCCTGTGGTAATCGTCCAGTCGGCAATGGCCGCAAAACCACTTTCAAAATCTTCCTGGAAAGGCAGCGGATTTGGCGGCGGCGGGATATGCGTAATGGAATATGAAATGGTATCGTTTGAGAAATCCTGTTCGTCTTGCAGAATGGTCCATGCCTGAATATCAAAATCTCCGTTCCGGCTGTCAAAAGGTACATTGAAGACATAGTTGAACGTCTCATCGGGCGCTACAACAGTTGCGCCGATCTCTTCGATCACCGGCGTTCCGCCATTAACGGAGTAGGCGATCTGGAAAAAGCCCTGAGGCTGTGTGCCAATATTGGTAAAACTAAATGTCACAATATCTTCAGCAATACCGCATTCGTTGTCGACGCCACTGGTTTGAATCGACGTAGCGCTTAGATTATTAGCCAATGGAATGAATATGTGGATGTCGTCTATCCCTATACCATTATAATCAATTACCAGAGCCGTCGGATGCGAAACTAAAGCGGAGGCGCACATCGCTTTCGCCCGCTGTGCCGAACAATCCGTGCCGGGCATTAATCCAGCCGGGAGAGGTTCCAGCCCAGACATCGCCAAGCATGAGGGTGGTGGTGTTAAAGAAATTATACCAGTTCACGCCTTCGCCAACGGCGCCGACTTTTTCCCAGTTCTCTCCGCCATCTACGGACAACTCAAGGGCAAGTCCGTCCCAGTTCATTTCCGTCTCAAAAAACAAAGAGAATTCTATCACAGGGTCTTCATTGAGATCGGAAAAGTCGAAGCAGGGCGAATTGAGATACGATTTTTCATTGTCATTATACAGGCCTGTAAGGCTGGTTGCCCAGGCATTCACGCCACTGGCCGCTCCAGTGAGCAGTGTTTTATTGGGCGTTCCAAATTCCCAGGTAGCATTTTGACTTGCCGTATCTACCGTCCAGCCGCCGCTCCAGTTCTCAAAATCCTGCGTATATGGCACCAATTGCCGGCCTACCAGGTAATATGTCACGGTATCGTTGCTAAAATCTTCGTCGCCGCCCATTTGGGTAAACACCTGGATGACGTACTCGCCCGGCGCAGAAAAATCGTAGGTTGTTTCAAACTCGATCATTTCGCTGCTGTCTTTGCCCAGCACACCGGTGTAAAAACCGTCGTCGGGCTGCGGAACACCCACTTCCTGCCCATTCACGGTAAAGGTGAATGGAACGAGCGATTGTGGGGCAGAGCCGTAGTTGCTCATCAAAATCGTCAGGGTCTCCACACCTAAATCGCAGCCGCTGATGGGCGTAACTACCTTGGATATGCCCACGTCATTGGTCCAGTAGGTTTCAAACTTGAGCGGCCCCAAGGGTGCGCTGACTTCTCCTGCGCCACAATCGTTGATCACATAAGCATCGTAAAATGTTTTTTTCTGCAAACCGGTCAGGGTCACTTTGGGAGTCGTCACATAAACAGTATCGCCCACGCCCGGCCCGGGTACGAAACCTTGCGGGCCGTAAATCACCCACCAGCCAATTGCCGGGCCGGTTGCCGGTGGCGTCCAGCGGAGCCTGGCACGGGTATCATATACATTTTCAACTACAAAATTACCCGCCAGCGGACAATCTGAACAGGATGTGCCTTGAAAAAGCACCCCGGCAGCCAATTCATCGGAGCTGTAGACCACGTTGCCTTCGGCATCCAGCAAGGTAAAAGAGACTTCTCCATCATAGAATCCTGATGTCCAGGACAAGGTTAGAAGCAGCCCTGGTTGCAGTGTGAACACCACTGTACTGTCCGTACCATCACCACCCTGAAACTCTGAGAGGATGTTATATGTATTGGTATCAGTTCCACTGGTAATGGTCAGAATTCCGCCATTCCAGCCGTCACCGAACGAATCTTCCATCTGGAGGGTGTACTCGCACTGTGCGTTGAGGCTGCGAACGGACAGCAGGAGTAAAGCAAAAGCAAGGAGGCGTAGAAATTTCAAGTTCATGAGTAGCCTTGTAGTTGAGTAGTATTCAAATTAATAGGTTTTTCACCAGCCCGCCGAAGGAAGGCGCTGCCCATACTACCGGACATTTTCCAGTCTATTGCTGAAAAGTACCGCCGAACCCCTGTTCAGCGATAGTTGCCGAACAGGGGTTCGGCAGTACCATACATCAGTAAATTGAAAAATGTCCGGTAGCGTGGGCGCTGACACGCTTCAAAGGTAAGCCTTGCTGCGAAAATGTAATAGCATTGAACGAAATCAGCAGATTTTAGCGAAAAAACAACCCTTCGGGCTTTCGCCCGAAGGGTTGTTTTTTCGCGTGTATGGTGTTTAGTGTATGGTGTTTGGGGCGCTTCGCCTTTGGTAAGTGTTTAGTGTATGGTGTTTAGTGTTTGGGGCGCTTCGCCTAAGCTACCCACTCTTGCCAAAGGCGAAGCGCCCCAAACACGAAACACCAAAAACCAAACACGGCAATGCCAAAGGCGAAGCGCCCCAAACACGAAACACCAAAAACCAAACACTCAAATAATGTAGCTGCGCTCCTTGATACGCGGCGAAATCAACATAAACAACACGGCAGTGAAGGCGCAGATGCCCGTAAACAACCAGAAGAAACCCTGCCCGTGAAACTGGGCGAAAAAGCCGCCGTCTTTAATATTGTTCTGGATAACCGATACCAGCACATTGCCCGTAGTGACCGTCAGCAGCCAGCAAGCCATGATCGTTGATTTCATAGATGGCGGTGACTGCGTATAGGCATATTCCAGGCCGGTAATGGAAATCAGCACCTCGCCTGCTGTCAGCACGACAAAAGCGAGAATTTGCCAGCTGATATTAGGCGTTTGACCGGCATCAATCCAGCCCTGGATAATTGCTATAATGACAAAAGAAAGGGCCGTGAGTACGAAACCTGCGCCGATTTTGCGCAAAGGCGTCACTTTGATACCTGCTTTATTCAAAGCGGGATAAATAACAAAGGAGAAAAGCGGGATAAACATCAGGATAAATGCAGCATTTACGAATGATATCTGCTCCGCCTCCCAGTTGATCCCCAGCCATAATAAATCCATTTTGGACGCTTGCACCACCCACTCCGACTGACTCTGATCCCACAGCGCCCAGAAAACAGGGATAAAAGCAAATACGGACAACACGCGCCAAACAGACCGGATGCCTTCTACCGCTTCTTCTCCGTATTCCTTTTCGCGGCTTCAAAACCTCCGTTGGTGAGCGCATAAAGATTGATACCTACGAAAATTGCCGGGCCTCGCAAACCATTGTTTTTAAACACAAAAGCCAGAATAATGACTAATATCAGCCAGGCGCCCAATACGGGGCCGATGCCTTTATGCAGCATTTTATCGAAATAAAGATAACTGGCTACCAAGGAAAAGAAAGCCGTCGCCAGCACCACAATTTTGTTGGTATCTGTTTTGGGTGGTGGTACCCGTCGGTATTTATCGCGTCCCAGCCAGAAGAAAAATACAGCCACCAGCATGGCAATAGCAGGTACGCCGAACGCTACGGTTGGCCCGTAGGCTGATTTCAGATAAGGGATCAACAGGATGGAAAGAACCGAACCGGCATTAATAGAGGCGTAAAACGCGTCGAAGGCCTTGGGCAGTAATTCCGAGTTGGATGCGTCGAACTGGTCGCCGACATTCGCCGAAACGCAGGGTTTGATACCACCGGCGCCCAAAGCGATCAGCATGAGGCTGGTGGTGAACATGACCTCACTGTCGACAGAAAGGGCCACCATGATACTGCCCACAGCATACACCAGCGACAGCCAGAGAATGGTTTTATATTTACCCCAGAACCAGTCGGCTACCATACCGCCGAACATCGGCAGCAAATAGGTCATGGCTACAAAATCGTGGGTTTTGGCATTCGCGGTTGCTTCTGCCGCCTGTACCACAGCGGGGTCGGTCGAGCCGGAGTGGTTGTAAAATTGCGCCACCATGAAGGTGGTCAGAATAGCGCGCAGGCCGTAATAGTTGAATCGTTCCGCCGCTTCATTGCCAATAATATACGGAATACCCGGTGGGAACTTGGCTTTGGGCTTGGGGCCGGAAGTGTCGAGGGTTTCTGCCATAATGTTATCCTTGTCTGTTATTGATGAATGGTAAAATAATATTTGTTGACCGGGCAAATGTGCGATTTTCTGTCGGCAATCATGTTCGCCCGGGGCGCTAATGTTCAAAACAAAATGCCGAACTATTATACATCCGGCCATTTTTTCGATTTTATGACACAAATTTTCCTTTTTCAAGCGCTTATTTTAGCCGGCTCGGTTCCTTTTTTTACAAGGTGGAGGGGTGTATCTTTGCCCACTTTTTATAGAAAAAAGCATCCGGAAACCTTTCAATCATATTTGCATGTTACGATTTATCCTTTTGCTGCCATCAGTTGTTTTTTTACTTGCTACCGGCTGCAAGCAAGACAGTCCCGCTACCACCTCCCAGACGAATACCCTTACGGTTGATACGGCTGCGCTCCGGGAGTACAGGCAAAACAACTGGAAAAATCACGGATGCGACCTCATTACTGATGCCGAAATACAGCAACTTTTTGGCATAGACCCGACAGAAGCAACCCTAAACAGCCGTTCGCTGCCCGACCAGGCATTTTGTCTACACAACTGGAATAAACCCGACTGGAAAGAACGTGAAAACAACAATGAAACGAGTGACAATTACCTGCAATCCCGCAACAGTTTAATTGTGCAGGTATTCAGTTACGGCACGAACGAACATTCCCGGCAGCAATTTGACATGTTGAAACGCGACCGGCGCGATACGTACGAAGAAACCGTGGCAGGGTTGGGCGATGACGCTTTGTGGGGAACTACAACCGTCACTTTACTGGTGAAAAAAAACCATTTTGTACTGAGTATCACGCTCGATTGTATGGATAAACCGCATGATAACCTCGCCAAAGCCAAAGAAGTGGCCGCACTGGCCCTCCAAAAATTGTAGTGTTTTTTACCGCGAAAACTTCCCGTTATGTTTAGTTGGATCAGCAAAGTTATACTCCGCCTCTGGGGCTGGAAAATCACCGGACAATATCCCCGTGAGTTAGACAAAGTGGTGGTCGCCGTGGCGCCGCATACATCCAATTGGGATTTTCCATTGGGCGTATTGACCAATAGTGCAGGTAAATTCCGGGCGAATTACCTGGGGAAACACACGTTGTTTCGTTGGCCTTTCGGCTATTTGTTCCGCTGGTGGGGTGGCATTCCAGTCGACCGGTCCGGGAATCACAATTTTGTATCCTCCACAGTAGAGGCTTTTCAGCGCGAAAAACGGCTGCATTTAGTGATCGCTCCGGAAGGTACCCGTAAAAAAGTAGAGCGCTTCAAAACGGGCTTTTACCATATTGCCCGCTTAGCCGGAGCACCTATTTGCCTTTGTACCTTCGACTGGGAAAAACGGGAAATATTTTTCGATCCGGTATTGTTTCATACGACCGACAACGAAGCCGCTGACATCGCTTATATCTGGAATTACTTCAAAGGAGTGAAAGGCGCGAATCCCGAAAAAGGGGTTTTGTAAAGCAAATTGGAACACGGATTGGACACGGATTTACAGGATATTTCTATTGATTCGTCTGATACATTTTATCCGTATGCCGCTTTATATCTTCACCACCTTCTTCACCACCGGCCCGTTTTCCGTAACAATCGTAAAAAAGTAGACCCCGCTGTTTAAATTTGAGCATTGCTCTTCTATTTGCCCCAAGAATCAGATGAAGGCTGTTGGATGGAAATGAGCAGTTTTCCATCAGAAGCACTTAAAAATGCAGCCTGTATTTGAGCGATATTTTCCACGTAGATGCGGAGGCTCTGCCGGAATGGATTGGGGGCAATCACGACCTGGGCTTCTAGGTCAAGAGGCCGATCGGTTGAAATCGTTTCCGGGGTGATAAAAACTTTGAACAAGCGATTATTGGCAACAGAAGGTGTAAAGTTGGGTATTTCCGCCTTGATTCCTCCATACAGCCAGCCGACGAATGTGCGGCCGTTCAAGTTGTGCAACTGAATCACTTCATTCGTGTAATGAGGCGCTTCTTCCGAAGGAGCAAAAATCATATTCGTTCCCAGGAGGTCATCGAATCGCTGCGGAAGGAGATATTCCGTGCCGCTTCCGTCTGCCCTGCGTTGCACGGCAGTGATGTCCCGGATAAAAGGCACTTTTTCGTCGTAGTTCACTTGCGCCGAACCCTGATCCCAATAATGCGTGCTCAGTCCTGCAAAAAAAATGGAATACATACTGCTGTCTTGCGCATTGTACATAGGCACAACAGGACAGGTATATTGAGAAAACTGTTGCTCAAATGCCGCATCCAATGTGAAAATATTATCATTACTGATATAAACCGGGTTATAAAAGGGCAGATTTTGCGCGTATTGAAACACGCCGCCATACAATGCGAGCGCTTCCGAGCCATCGGGGCGTATCACCGGAGCCAGGGAAAAATCACGGCGGTGCAATTGCTGCGTATTGGCAAAAGCGCTGTAGTCGCTCAGGTTAGGGCTGTTATTAACCGTCAGGTTGATCTTGAATTTTCTGATTTCATTGGTATAGGTCTGCGTGAACGTCGGAATACCATTATCCGAGTACAACCCTGAAAAATTGTGCCCGCCTACAAGATAATACCAGTCGCCCATTTTTTCCATTTCGCCGCCGCAGACCTGCAAATGCTCCGATTCAATTTGATGGAAAGCCGAAGATGGATCCTGGCCTGCGGTAATTTTTGACACCAGGAGAGGCAAATCCACCGAGGTCAGGGTTTTGAAGGTGACAAACTTGTTTTGCAGCGCATCCTTGCCGTAACCCCCTGCTATGTACAAGTGTGAACCATACTGCGCGTATTGCGGATTGGTGGCTTTCAGGGGGTCGGTAAACAGTCCGCTGAGGTTTTCGACCGGGAATGCATAATCCGCCCCTGTTTCCGGGTTGAGCAGGCGGATATGTACATTGGCTTCGTCTTCTGGAAATCCGGTGACGGCAAAAAAGCCGTGCAGGCCGCCAATACGCCCACCGATGGCGATCCACCATTCATTCCAGCGGGCAAAAGCAAAAGAATGCAAGCCGGGCAGTTCGTCCTGGGTGACTTCTTCCAGTTCCAGTTCAAATGGCAGTTCGGCGGCATCGCCAAGTGTTTGGCTATGAATTGGAAATACAAGAAAAGATAAGCAGCATGATAAAAGCAGCAGGCAGTTTTTTTTCATCAGATCAGCAAGATTTAGATTTGACTTCAAAACTATGTCGCTTGCTGCGCTTGAGGATGATTATTCAACCAATGGGGAGTGTGGTTCAACGAATGGTCGGTAGCAAGGTAGTTTCGAGATGTCATCTCCTGACGAAGGAAGGAGGTGACATCTCGAAACTACCGTTTTCCAGAAATCTCCGCTACGAGTCCAAAATTAAATGGAGCGCGTTTTAATTGATGTCAATCCATTAATCCCGACTTCCCAGCAAGGCCCAGAGCAGGTACAGGAATTGCACCAATGCGGCCAGTGCGGCAGAGACATAGGTCATAGCGGCCCAGGTCAGCGCATCTTTTGCGCCGGCATATTCCTGTCCGCGCGCAAAACCCGAATCGTCGAGCCAGGCTAACGCGCGACGGCTGGCGTCAAACTCGACCGGCAGGGTGATAAGACTGAATATGGTAGTTATACCGAAAGCCACCAGGGCGATGATCAGCAGGATGGGGCTTTTAAAAAAGCCGATACCTGCTATACCGAACATAAAGAGATATTGCTGCATCGATGCGGCAATGGTCACCACCGGTACCAATTGGGAGCGCATTTGCAGGAAACTGTACTGCGTTGCATGTTGCACAGCGTGCCCGCATTCGTGTGATGCCACTGCTGCGGCAGCCACACTGCGCCCGTGGTACACATCGTAGCTGAGGTTGACCGTGTGGTCGGCAGGATTGTAGTGGTCTGTCAGATGACCATCCACTTGTGTGATCTGCACATCGCTGATACCATAGTGACGGAGCATGGTAGCAGCCACTTCCGCGCCGCTCATACCATTGGTTAGTGGTACCTGCGCATATTTTTTGAATTTACCTTTTAATACCGAATTCAAAATGAACCCGATAATCATGAAAAATATACTAATGACAATTAACATAGAATCTGATTTAAGTTATGGTCGATTGATTGTGGTTGCCGTTTAAACGTTTGAGAGCCACAAAAATAACAGATATTCGATCAATTTTTTTCATTGACCGATGGATGAGGGAAAAACGGGCATTAAAGTAGGGTTTGATGGTTTGAAAAGGTTTGATGGTTTGAAGAGGTTTGATGGTTTGAGGGTTTGATGGCTTGGGTTGCAACCTCAAACCATCAAACATTTCAAACTATCAAACCTTTCCAACCATCAAACCTCCTCAAACCATCAAACCCTCCTACAATCCAATGATCTTCCGCAAATAACCTTCATCGATGGCTGCGCCTGCAAAATCATCAAATGCCCGCTCGGTCACTTTAATAATATGATCCTGGATAAACGGCGCACCTTCCCGGGCGCCTTGTTCGGCGTCTTTGATACAACATTCCCATTCCAGCACAGCCCAGCCGGAATAGTCGTATTGCGCCAGTTTGGAAAAAATAGAAGCAAAATCTACCTGGCCGTCGCCGAGCGAGCGGAATCGCCCCGGCCGGTCGAGCCAGCTTTGATACCCGCCATATACGCCGCTTTTGCCGGTCGGATTGAATTCCGCATCTTTTACGTGGAACATTTTGATGCGTTCGTGGTAAAAATCGATGTACTGGAGGTAGTCCAGTTGTTGTAATACAAAATGAGAGGGGTCGTATAACAAATGGCAGCGGTTGTGGTTGCCGGTGGCTTCCAGAAAGCGCTCGAAAGAGATACCGTCGTGGAGGTCTTCGCCTGCGTGTACCTCATAACAAAGGTCCACGCCTGCTTCATCGAACGCATTCAGGATAGGCACCCAGCGGTCGGCCAGTTCGCGAAAACCCATTTCCACCAGTCCGGCAGGGCGTTGCGGCCAGGGATAAACAGTGTGCCAGATCAGCGCGCCTGAAAAAGTAACGTGTACGTCGAGGCCGAGATTCCGGCTGGCTTTTGCCGCGTTTTTCACGGTTTGTATGGCCCAGGCAGTACGTGCTTTGGGGTTGCCGCGCAGGTGTTCGGGTGCAAAACCATCGAACAGCAGGTCGTAAGCCGGGTGTACGGCGACCAATTGCCCCTGCAGGTGGGTGGAGAGTTCCGTGATCTGCACCCCGCAGGCTTCTACGCGGCCTTTGAGATCGTCGCAGTAGGTTTTACTTTCTGCGGCTTTCTCCAGGTCGATCAGGCGGCTGTCCCAGGTGGGAATCTGTACGCCGACATAACCTAAGGAAGCCGCCCATTTGCAAATACTTTCCAATGAATTGAAGGGGGCCTGATCTCCCATGAATTGGGCCAAAAAAATGGCCGGACCTTTGATTGTTTGCATGATTTCAGTCTGAGATTGGAAGAAATGGAAAAGATAATTTGTGGCTGCAATTTACAAAGCTCCTTTTTCCGGAAGAGAAAGTGGGTTCTTTTTTTTCAGAATTCCAATATTTTTCTGAATGTTGCGGCCATGATGGAATGGTTACTGATTATCACATTTATTCTTGGCTACGCAGCCATCACCCTCGAACACCCGCTCAAAATTGACAAAGCCGCTTCTGCCTTGCTTACAGGCGTCATCTGCTGGGTGATTTATGTGCTGGCGGAATCGGATAAAGCGCTGGTCGCGCATCATCTGGATGAACACATGGCCGGCATCTCCGGAATCCTGTTTTTCCTGCTGGGCGCGATGGTGATTGTGGAATTGATTGATGCGCATGATGGATTCGATATTGTAACGGAGCGGATTCGCACCACCGACAAGCGGACATTGCTGTGGATACTGATGCCTATTACTTTTTTCCTCTCTGCCGTGCTGGATAACCTGACCACCACGATTGTTATGGTGAGTTTGTTGCGCAAAATTATTGACGACAAGGAAGACAGAATGTTGTTTACCGGCCTCGTGGTGGTGGCTGCCAATGCCGGTGGCGCCTGGTCGCCGATGGGCGACGTGACGACGACCATGCTCTGGGTAGGCGGGCAAATTTCAGCGGTCAATATTGTGCTTATGCTGTTTATTCCCAGCCTGGTTTGTTTATTGTTGCCGATGCTGGTTGTACATTTTCAATTGAAAGGCAAGGTGCAAACACCCGTTGCACCATTTGATGAAAACAGGGTGACATCCACGCCGCAAGAGCGAAAAGCGGTGTTTGCCATAGGGCTGGGCGTTTTATTGTTTGTGCCCATCTTCAAAACGATTACACACTTGCCACCCTTTATGGGTATTTTATTCGGGCTGGGTGTAATGTGGGTGGTAACAGAAATGATCCACAGCGGTAAAGACGAAATTGAAAAAGGCACTCGGTCGGTCGTACATGCCTTGCGCAAAGCCGACACGCCGAGCATCCTGTTTTTCTTAGGAATCCTGGTAGCCATTTCTGCGCTGGAAAGCGCTCATTTGCTTGTCGGACTGGCAGAATGGCTCGATAAGACAGTCGGCAATGTGACCTTCATCGTCATCGCCATCGGTTTTCTTTCCGCTATTGTCGACAACGTTCCTTTGGTAGCAGCCGCTCAGGGCATGTACAGTCTCGGACAATACCCGCAAGACCACTATTTCTGGGAATTTCTGGCCTATTCTGCCGGTACGGGTGGCAGCGCATTGATCATAGGTTCAGCGGCAGGGGAAGCAGCCATGGGCATGGAGAATATTAATTTTTTCTGGTACCTGAAACGGATAGCTCCCCTGGCGATACTGGGATTTTTGGCCGGAGCAGCCACTTATGTGGCGCAATACGCGCTCATGCATTGATTAACAACGCGCCATTTTCTTTTTGTAACCGGTTTTGCCTTTGTCTATTGCGTGCTGAATGTATTCCGCAGCCAGTGGCACTTTGCAGGAGGTGTCGCCTACGTCAACATGCACTTTGCCGATTTTTTCAGCAATTTGTACAGCATAATCCTGCAAACGCACGACAGATATACCGCAGGCCATCACAAATCCATTCATCGTGTATCGAACGCGGTTGGGCGACTGATGTATGGTATCGCCCACCCGGTCGAGCAGTTTGCGCAGGTAGTCCGGATCGAGTGCGCTGTCCGGCCGGATGGTACACCAGTTAGCCAAAGTTGCCCAGCCGGCTGTTGCAATTTGTTCGCGGTCGGATTCAATCCATTCCAGGCCCAGTTCCCAGCCGTAGGGACTTTCCGAAGCCACCCAGGCCACGGTATACTCGCTGATCATGTACCAGTAAGCATTTTCGACCCAATGTTGCAGGTCGGCTTTAGTTATTTTCTTTTCATCGGCGATGAGTCCGGCGAGGTACATAGCGTCGGAGTTACCCGAATCGTACAATGCCATTGCGAGGGCGTGATCCTTTTTGACGCGTTTCACGATGGTTTTCATGTCGCCCACTTTTACGCCGAAAAAAGGCTCGCGGGCGCCGTGTCGCAAGAAAGTTTTTTTCGTTTGTTCGCTGCCCATTTGCCGGAGTTCCTGTAAAATTGATTCTGCAGTCATGTTTAGAGGTGAGAGTGAGTGAGAGGTGAGAGGTAGAGGTGAGGGTGAGAGGTGAGAGGTATCCCCCTTGGCATTTAGTTGTATTTTGGGTCTGGGTTTTTCAGGCCTGTAATCGTGAATCGTGTTTAGTGTGTGGTGTTTAGTGTTTCGGGGGCTTCGCGTTTGGTAATAGTTGATATTTTGGTCGAGTTTTCACAAATGCCAAACGCGAAGCCCCCGAAACACTAAACACCACACACTAAACACGATTCACGATTACAGGCCTGAAAAACCCAGACCCAAAATACAACTAAATGCTAAGGGGGATGTCTTAGAGAGCGCTTAGATGTTTTGATTGTCTGCCGGCTGTTTATTCCTTTTCTCTTTTAATTTTCCGGAGTCGGTGATTTTCGCTGCTGCGGCTACGGTGGTACCTTGCACCACGATGGAAACGATCACAATAATAAAGGCAATATTTAAAATTTTCATGGCTTCGGGCACTTTCGCCACTACGGGTATCAAGGCAAAAACGATCGGTGTAGCGCCCCGCAAACCTACCCAGGCATAAAATGTTTTGGTACGCCATTTAATCTCTTTAAAAAATGCCAGGGAAGCGAATACGCCAATGGGACGCGCTACAAATATCAGCAAAAAAGCAAGTAGTAAACCTTCCCACATTACCCTTGGCAAACCGAAAACATTAACCTGCAGGCCCAATATGAGGAACAACATGGTTTCCATCAGCCATGAAAGGCTTTCAAAAAATGAACGTTGATGTCGCGTTGCGCCCAGGGAGAATTGCCCAGAATGATGCCTGCCACGTATACCGACAGGAAAGCGCTGCCACCCAGCAGATCATTGACAGCATATAAAATGATCACCCATGCCAGCAGCACAATGGGGAATTGCCCGCGTTTGAGCGGAATACGTTTTATCAGCAGGTGAATAAACCGGCCCGCCAGCAATCCGGTGCCCAATCCCACCAGCATTGTCCAGATAAAATTGCCGGTCAGGGTGAGCGCATGGATTTGCGGCGCGGCAGGCAACAGCAATGCGGTGAACGTCAGGGTCAGGAAAAAGGCCATCGGATCGTTTGCGCCCGATTCCAGTTCCAGTACCTCGCGGACATGGGTATTGAGTTTCAGTTTACTGTTTTCCAGGATGGAAAACACGGCTGCGGCGTCTGTGCCCGACACCACTGCACCCAACAACATAGCCTGTAACCACGGCCAATCCAGCAGCCAGTGCGCCATAGCGCCTACTGCCATCATAGTCAGCAAAACACCCAGGGTAGCCAGGGAAACGCCCTGCCAGAGAATCGGACGAACTGCCTTCCAGTTGGATTCAAAGCCGCCGGCAAATATGATGATACACAGCGCTAATTCGCTGATATGCAAGGTAGTAGTCGGATAATTATAGTAAAAATCATACAAACCGCCATTGCCAAAGGACAGGCCGATTGCCAGGGTAGTGAGCAAAGTAGGCGCTCCAAAACGCGCGGCAAAACGACTGGCTATCAGGTTGAGGATGATAAATGCCGCTGCCAGTAAAATAAAATGGGAGTATGGAAAATGCATGCACGTAAGATTAAAACAAAAGAAAAACACGGGTTCAAATTTAGCAAAAAAAATTTGACTTTCAGGCAGGTTGGATGGTTTGACCCTCCTTCGCCTATGGGCTATGGCGGTTAAAAAGGCTTCGGCGGGTAAAGGTTTGAGGGTTTGAGAAGGTTTGAGGGCTTCTTCTTTCAGGCAGATGAACTGTTCCCTCTTTCAAAACCACTTTGCGTTGGATATAGTATGGCAGTCGCTTGGCTTTGCTTATTTTTGAGGCTTCATTCTCACCCTCTCACTTCTCACCTCTCACCTCT
Source organism: Lewinellaceae bacterium (assembly GCA_016711435.1). Lineage (GTDB taxonomy): Bacteria > Bacteroidota > Bacteroidia > Chitinophagales > Saprospiraceae > M3007. The sequence goes on along the minus strand of JADJSY010000034.1, from coordinate 40,501 downwards.
ATTTATGTCTGACATCATCCGCCCCCATGCTGAAACCGCCTATGCGCATGAGTTGGCCGCATTGGCCGCTGCGGACGACCGGCCACGGCCCGCCAACTGGCGCCTGTCGCCCTGGGCTGTCGTCACTTATCTGCTCGGCGGTAAAGCAGGCGATACGGACATTGAACCCAAATATTACGGACAGCGCCGGATCATCGAAATAGCTGTAGCCACGCTGACAACCGACCGAGCTTTGTTGTTGCTCGGCGTACCCGGCACCGCCAAAACCTGGGTGAGCGAACACCTGGCCGCAGCGATCAGCGGCGATAGCACACTGCTCGTGCAGGGCACTGCGGGTACCCATGAAGAAACCCTGCGTTATGGCTGGAATTACGCCCGCCTGCTTTCGGAAGGCCCCTCGGAAAAAGCCCTCGTACCCAGCCCCGTGCTCACTGCCATGCAACACGGAAAAATTGCGCGTGTAGAAGAACTGACCCGCATTCCGGCAGATGTGCAGGATGCGCTGATCACACTGTTGTCGGAAAAAACGCTGCCCGTTCCCGAACTCGGCAGCGAGGTACAGGCTATTCAGGGTTTCAACCTGATCGCAACAGCCAATGACCGCGACAAAGGTATCAACGAACTGTCCTCTGCCTTGCGCCGCCGGTTCAATACGGTGGTGCTGCCGCTGCCAAACACCCTGGACGAAGAGGTTACCATCGTTCAAAACAGGCTGAATGCGCTGGGCAAAGCGCTCGAATTGCCTCCCAATGCCGCGCCATTGCAGGAAATTCAGCGATTGGTTACTATTTTCAGGGAACTCCGCAGTGGAAAAACGGAAGACGGTCGCGATAAACTAAAAAGCCCGAGCGCCACCCTCAGCACCGCGGAAGCCATCTCGGTGATTCACCAGGGACAATCTTTGGCGGTGCATTTTGGCGACGGCGACCTGCGCGCACATGACCTGGCAGCCGGACTCACCGGCGCTATTGTTAAAGACCCGGGCAGCGATGCGGTTATCTGGCGGGAATATCTGGAAACAGTGGTAAAAAAACGTGAGGGCTGGCAGGATTTGTATCGGGCGTGCAGGGATCTTGGCAGTGTTTAGTGTGTGGTGTTTAGTGTTTGGGCGCTCCGCCTGCGTGTTGTGTGGTTTTGTGTTGGGGCCCCGCCTTGGCAGTGTTTAGTGTGTGGTGTTTAGTGTTTGGGGCGCTCCGCCCTTGGCAGTGTTTGGTGTGTGGTGTTTAGTGTTTGGGGCACTTCGCCTCTGGCAACAGTGGGTGGCTTGGGCGAAGACCCCCAAACACTAAACACCACACACCAAACACTACTTGCGCCACAACGCCAGGTATTTTTGAATCGCTTCCCTGTTGTCGCGGTACACTTTTGCTCCTCTTGTGGCAGTTACGATGCTGCAAGGCACTTCTTTGGCTACTTCGCGTTGAGACAGGCCCCGGTCGAGCGCATCAAAAATTCTCCAGCGCTCCAGCATCATGGCGCGTTCGTTTTCCGTAAAAGTGAGATCTGCCAGTTCATTGAATTCAGTCTCCGTCCGGACAGCTTGAAAAAGTTGGTATAACATGGGCAAGGCAATTCAGGGGCTTTATTTTTCCATTACCACGCCGTATTCTTTGGCTAAGTATTCTTTGATCCAGGTCGTTGTGACGGATTTCGGGCGTTCGAGCGGCAGACCCAGCACACGACTCCAGCATTGTGCCGCCAAAACACCCAGCGCCCGGCTTACGCCAAAAAGCACCGTATAATAGTTGTATTCTTTCATGCCGTAATGGATCAAAACGGCGCCGGAATGCGCGTCTACATTGGGCCATGGGTTTTTCACCTTACCCAGACTACTCAGGATTGGCGGCACCACATCAAATATTTTCCAGACCACTTTTACCAGATCACTGTCCGATACATTGTCTTCGCAAAACTGGCGTTGCGCCATAAAACGGGGGTCCGGTTTGCGCAGTACCGCATGGCCGTAACCGGGAATGACCCGGCCGCTGGCCAGCGTACTTTTTACGTATTCCGCTATCTGTTCCCGCGAGGGTTTGGATGTTCCCAGGGTATCCACCATTTTGAGTACCCAGCGAATTACCTCCTGGTTGGCCAGGCCGTGCAGGGGGCCGGCCAGCGCATTCATGGAAGCGCTGAAAGACAGGTAAGGATCACTCAGGGTAGAACCCACCAGGTGGGTGGTATGGGCAGAGGCGTTTCCTCCTTCGTGGTCGGCATGGATGGTGAGGAAAAGGCGCATGTATTCTTTAAAACCTTCATCCTGATACCCAAGCATGTGGGTAAAGTTGCCGCCCCAGTCGAGTGAAATATCGGGAAGCACGTGTTCTCCATTGTGGTATACCCGGCGGAAAATGTATGCCGCCACACGGGGCAGTCGCGCAATGAGGTTCATGGTATCCTCGTATGTGGCATCCCAGTATTCGGATTTATTCATACCCGAAATATAGCGCTGCGCAAATACGCTGGTACTTTGCATTGCCAGCACGCCCACCGAAAGCTGGGTCATCGGATGCGTTTCCAACGGCAGGGCATCAATGGCCCGAAAAACGTGTTCCGGTACATTTGCGCGACGCACCCATGCTTCTGTGAGCCATTTGACCTGTTCTTTTGTGGGAATCTCTCCCACGAGCATCAGCCAGAAAAGGCCTTCGGGAAGTGGTTCCTTGCCTCCGGGAGCGGCAGGCAGTTTTTCACGCAATTCCGGGATGGAATACCCGCGAAACCGGATGCCTTCCTCAGCATCGAGCAAAGACGGTTCCCAGATCATACTGGTAATATCCCGCATCCCGCCATAAGCCTGTTCGATGGTAACATCATCCAGTTTTTTGTCTCCGTGTTCTTTCAGTAATTCTTTGACCTCTTTGGCAAGGGCCTGGGCTTTATTGGAAAATTCTTGCTTGAGTACATCCATATTGCGATGCGGTAAATTTGGTTAGTATAAAACGGCTTTCAAAATGTCTTTTTGATAAGCAGGCCTAAAGGTATAATTTTTCAATTTCCTTACTAAAAAAGCCGTCATTTGTCGCAAAACAATATGAAATGGAATTGGTTGCCGCAAGAAAAAAAAATGCGCATTCGAAGAGCACTGTTCACTCCGAATGCGCAACTTATAGTATTATAGCACAAAAGTGCCCAGTAAATTCGACGTGTAGTAATCAGTGTTTGTTCTTCGAATTTATCCCCCTAAAAAATTGAATTGGATTAAAAGAAGCACAAATATGAAGGTATAATTTGAATCCAGTGTACTTATCTTTCGCACAAATAAAAAATCACCCGCCATGCTTATGAGAATTTTAATTTTTCTGGTTTTTTGTCCATTTTTGTCGAACTGCCAAACCCCTACGCCTTCCAGTATCCAGATTATCCCGCAACCACTCTCCGTTAAATCCCAGACCGGAAGTTTCGCGCTGAGCGCCGACACCAGGGTGTACTACCCGGAAGGTCTGAACGACTGGCAAATGGTTGCCCAATCCTGGATTACGCTCGTGCAATCCGGCACAGGTTTCACCTTGGTGTCACAGGGTGTCAAAGAAAAACTAACCAAACCCCGAACGAATTCCATTTACATTCTGCCCGACGAAACACTTACACAGGATGAAGGTTATGTCCTCGATATTAAACCCGCCGCTATCATCGTTCGGGCTAAAACTGCGGCAGGCGCTTTTTACGCCATACAGACCCTGCGACAGCTCTTCCCCGCAGAAATAAACAACAAACCCCTGCCGGCAAAAACAAAATCAAAAGGCGCCGCCCTCCCTGCCGGACTCAAGTGGTCGGCGCCCGGATGCCTGATTCAGGACGCGCCGCGCTTCCCGTACCGCGGGCTGCACCTCGATGTGGGGCGGCATTTTTTCCCGGTCGAGTTTATCAAAAACTACATCGATCTGCTCGCTTTTCACAAACTCAATACGTTCCACTGGCACCTCACCGAAGACCAGGGTTGGCGCATTGAAATAAAAAAATACCCCAAACTACAAACCATCGCCGCCTGCCGCAAAGAAACCATCGTGGGGCACAACAGCGACCGCCCCGTCAAATACGACGGCAAAAAATACTGCGGTTTTTATACCCAGGAAGAAGTAAAAGAGGTGGTGGAATACGCCCGCCAGCGTTTTGTTACCGTTATCCCGGAAATTGAAATGCCCGGACATGCGCTTGCTGCGCTGTCTGCCTATCCCGAACTGGGCTGCACCAAAGGCCCCTATGAAGCCGCTACCAAATGGGGCGTTTTTGAAGATGTTTTTTGCCCGACGGAAGAAACTTTCCAGTTTCTGGACGACGTGCTGGGAGAAGTGTGCGCATTGTTCCCGAGCACTTATTTTCACATCGGCGGCGATGAGTGCCCGAAAAAAAGTTGGGAACAATCCGAATTCTGCCAGCAATTGATGAAAAAAGAAGGCCTGAAAGATGAACACGAGTTGCAAAGTTATTTCATCCGCAGAGCAGAAGCCATGCTCGCCAAACGCGGCAAAAAACTGATCGGCTGGGATGAAATTCTGGAAGGCGGACTCGCGCCCACTGCTACGGTTATGAGCTGGCGCGGTATTGAAGGCGGTATCGCTGCCGCCAAAGCCGGCCACGACGCCATTATGACGCCGACCGATTTTTGCTACTATGATTACTACCAGGGCGACCCATCTTCCGAACCACTCGCCATCGGCGGAATGGTGACCCTGGAAAAGGCATACAGCTACGAACCGGTTCCGACGGAGCTGAGCGCAGAAGAAGCCAAACATATTCTGGGCGCACAGGCCAATGTCTGGACCGAATATATGAAGGACGGCGAACAGGTGGAATATATGGTCTACCCGCGCGCCTGCGCCATTGCGGAAATAACCTGGAGCGCTAAAGAAAAGAAAAACTGGAAAGATTTCTCCAAGCGCATCAAAACCCATTTTACCCGCCTGGATGCCCTGGGCGTCAATTACGCCAAAACTTTTTTTGATGTAAAAGCATCGTTTTTAAAAGGTAAAGTAAGCCTCAGCGCCCTCGACTCCGGCATGAAAATACATTATACCACCAATGGGAAAGACCCTTCCCATAAGTCTAAAATGTATGCGGCGCCCATCAGCATTACCGAAAATACCGAGATAAAAGCCGCTGTTTTTCAAGGGGAAAAACAGATGGGCAATATCCGCACCGTGGAATACCTGGTGCACAAGGCAAGCGGCAAAGCTTATAAAATGGCAAAAACGCCCGAAAAATATAATGGAGGTGACCAGTACGGTCTCACCAACGGAATAACCGGTATAACCAAAACCTGGGGCGGCTGGGTCGGATTGGTCAACAACGACATCGATCCGGTGATCGACTTCGGCACTGCCACAGCGTTTAACAAAGTGACCACCCATTACATGTACAACCAGGCTTCCTGGATTTACCCGCCGCGCGGCATCGAGGTGTACGGTTCCAATGACGGAAAAAAATTCGATCTACTCTCAAAGCAGGATATCGATGCCGAAAAAAAACAGGGATTTGCTATCGAAACGGTCAAGTTGGAAACCAAAAAAGCCAAATACCGCTATCTGAAATTTGTAGCTAAAACCTTCGGTGTAATCCCCGCAGGCGCTCCTGGCGCAGGCAATGGCGCGTGGCTGTTTGTGGATGAGATTATTGTGGAGTGAACATGAGTCTGAATTTTTGTAGCGACTCTTAGTACGCGCCGGCACAATTTTTATTGATGATTGCTTATTGACAATTGATGATTTATGATGCAAGGGGGCATCTTCGCACATCAAAAATCATCAATTGTCAATAAGCAATCATCAATAAATACGAGTTTGACCTTTTGTGGTCGTTTTAGGCAAAATCCGGATGACTCATGTTTACGCTTAAGCTGCCTGCTTGATCAATTCTACATGTGAGTGAATCTTCACGGCGTCGCTAACTACGATGCCTCCCGCTTCTGTGACGGCATTCCAGGTCAGTCCAAAGTCGGTGCGGTTGATTTCGCCGTTGATTTCAAAACCCGCGCGCAGGTTGCCCCAGGGGTCGGTGGCTACTCCGCCAAATTCAACCGCAAATGTGACTGGTTTGGTGATGTCGCGGATGGTAAGGTCGCCTTTCAGGCTATAAGTGTTGTCGCTGCCGTTTTTTTCATAACCGGTAGCGATAAAAGACATTTTCGGAAATTCTTCGGAGGCAAAAAATTCGCCGCTGCGCAGGTGGTTGTCGCGGGCTTCATTGCGCGTATTGACGGAAGAGGTGTCGGCTGAAAAATTGATTTTTGCTGCCGTGAAATCGTCGTTTTCTGTTTCCGCTTCGGCGGTAAAGGATTCGAACCAGCCCGTTACATTGCTGATCATCATGTGTTTTACACGGAAAGAAATTTCGGAGTGGGTGGTATCGATGCCCCATTTAGTAGTTGCCATGTTGAATATGAATTTGAAAGTTTGATAAGATGTTTTAAATTTAAGTGTTATAACATCTATTTATCAAAAAGGTTTTCGACATGTCGGTCTTCACAAAAAATCTGACTATGAAAATTAAAAGTCATTAATTGCCCTGTACGAGTTTTTAACAACGGATGCTAAGCTTGTTTTCACAAAGGGCACACCGAGAAGCCAAGTTAGGTTCACCGCACTTTTCTGCTGCCACTTTCCGCTGTGTATGCGATGTTTACAGTAAATACCAAGCGGGATGAGTCGACGCTACGCTTTGTGTCCTTTGTGAAAACCACTTAGTGTCCGTTGTGGTAAAAAAATTACTTCTTCCGTTCAGTCACGAAAATAAGCAGATCCCGCATGGCGCGGCGGGCGGGGCTGTCGGGAATCGTATCGAGCAGGTCGAATGCTTCCTGGCGAAAGCGGTACATAACTTTTTCCGAATATTCGATACCACCGCTTTGCCGCACGAACTGAATGACTTCCTCCACTTTTTCGCTGTGGTGGCTTTCGTTTTTTACGATATTAATGATATGCCGGCGCGTACTGCGGTCTGCATGGGTCAACGCGTAGATGAGCGGCAGGGTCATTTTTTTCTCTTTGATATCGATGCCCAGCGGTTTTCCCACATCATCGGTACCGAAGTCGAACAAGTCGTCGCGGATCTGGAAAGCCATGCCGGTTTTTTCACCGAACAGCCACATTTTTTGAAGGGTTTCATCCGTGGGCGAAGTGCTGATGGCGCCCGCGCTACATGCGGCGGCGATCAGGGAAGCCGTTTTTTGGCGGATGATTTCGTAATATACCTCCTCTTTAATGTCCATGCGGCGCGCCTTTTCCATTTGCAGCAATTCACCTTCCGCTATTTCTTTTACCGAGCGGCTCACAATTTCGAGCATCTTGAACTGGCCTGTTTTGACGGAAATCATCAGTCCCTGCGAGAGTAGAAAATCGCCGACTAAAACCGCAATTTTGTTTTTCCAGAGCGCATTGATGGAAAAAAAACCGCGCCGCTCGTTGGCGTCGTCTACTACGTCATCGTGTACCAGAGAAGCCGTATGCAGCAATTCGATGAGCGATGCTGCCGTGTAGGTAGCCTCGCCGATGGGACCGAACAAGCGGGCGCTGAGCAGCACCAGCATAGGTCGCACCTGCTTGCCCTTGCGCTGTACAATGTACCAGGTTATTTTGTCGAGCAAGGGGACATTACTCCGCATGGACTCCCGAAAACGTTTTTCGAAAGTGTCCAGTTCGGCGGTAATAGGTTGTTTTATGGTGTCAAGGGACATGTGTCAGGTACAAAAGATCGGAAGATAAGTAGCTATCCGTTATGAGTTATTGGTTATCAGTGTTGATAATCAAGCATTTGCAAAGAATTTAATCTAAACTATTATGCCTGATATACTTAACGGAATAAAAACGTCAAACATTCGTACCAGCAACTATTTATGGCAAACTACCGGGCATACTTGTTTTCAAAGAAAATTGAAACATCTGAAATTAGAAACAGCCTCAAGGTAGGAAGGTTGGCGGAAAGTGGGGATTTGTTCTTTTATTTCGTGTTTCGTGTATGGTGTTTCGTGTTTGGGGGTGCTTCGCCTTTGGCATCCCATATAATGCGTTTGGCCAAAACTACACATACACCAAACACGGGCCAAAGGCGAAGCACCCCCAAACACGAAACACCATACACCAAACACGAAAATTACCGCATTCGCTCCTGTATCTCTTTCAAAAACGCTTCCTGCCGACTGATCATTTCCCGGTTTTTGCGCCGGGCATCTTCTGTTTGCGGGTTGGGGATCGTATCTATTCGTTGCAGCCATTCCAGGGCTTTCGGGAAATTTTCGCGTTGCATGTAGGCATACGACAGGTTGAGTTTGCCTTCATCGTAACGGGGATTGATGTCCACAGCGCGTTCGAGCAGGGCGATGGCCTTGTCGGTATCGCCGTGTTTGAGCAGTGCCGAAGCATAGTTGTGCATGATCTGGAAACTCCAGGGATTGAGCCGGTACGCCGCTTCAAAGGAAGTCACGCAGGGATCCATCTGGTCGAGGTAATACCAGGCGATGCCTTCATGCCATTGCAGCGGTATGGCCACATCATTGTATTCATTAAACAGGTTGCGGGCAGCCGTTGCTTCCCGGATCGTCGTGCGGTGGTCAGCCCGGCTTTGCGCTTCCATTGCCCGCAGCGTATGTATTTCACCCGTCACACGATACCAGCCGACTACCACATTGAACAGCAAACCCAAAGCGAGTAAACCCATAAAGGTTCCTGCTGTTTGCCGGATCGGAATACCGGGCAGTTTGGCCCACAGCGCGCTTGCATGAAAAGCCAGGTAAGCCAGTAAAACCGCCAGCATCACCTGCATTTCGATGCGTTCGCGGGGAAAATCGAAGTATTGAATGATGCAATATCCCAGCAGGCCGATCGACAGCACGAGCACATCGTGGCGCTGCCTTTCACCGCTTTGTTTGCGGAGCGCCCAGATGGCTGTGAAGAATGCTACTGCAAAAATGGCGCAAAACAAAAGCGCTCCAACCATGCCCAATTCGGAACGGATTTCCAGGTAGTCGTTATGCGCCCGGGTGAAAATGACATTTTGCTCCTGCAAGCGGTACCCACCCTCGATATTTTTGGAAGGAAACCAGAACTTCCAACTGCCGTTGCCCACGCCCCACCAGTAGTGGTCTTGGTTGAGCAAGTCAGTTTTGTACCACACAAACCTGCGCTCATTGGCTGAAACACTTTCCAGGTAGGTGGCAGGATTCAGCCGTTCTGCCAGCGAATTGCCCCGTCCTTTCAGCGCAATCAGGGCCAGCAGCAGCAAGCCGGCCAGTACGCCGGCAGGCAGTATTCTTTTGAAAAAAACAGGCCGAAAATTGGGTTCCAGCCATGCCCGCGCAGGAAAATAAATCAGTATGCCCGCTGCCAGCGCTCCATATACGGTGCGTGTTTGCAGCACCACAATGAGTACCGTCAGCAGCCCTATGGAGCTGAAAAAGAACATTTTTCGGGGAAATTCTTTTTGAAACAACACATTGAAAACGAGCAGGAAAAACAAAAAATCGGCGGCCAGGCTTTTATTGCCATAAACAGCGGACGCATAATCGTACAGCGCTTCATTTTCCAGTCCGTGCCGCCCGTAAGCAACGGCCAACTGAACCAGCAAGATGCCGCACACGACCCAGGTCAGCAGGTAAGTGGCTTGTCGCAACACCTGCCGCACGGTGCTTTCACTTCGCAACAGCATCTGTCGCACAAACCAGTACACCGCAAACAGCAGCAGTACTTTCTGGCTGTAAAAAACCGCCTCCGACCAACTGAATGCCCAAAAAATGGAAGCCACATTCATGGCATACCAGCCCAGCATAAGCAGGTCGAATCCATGCAGCCGCCAGTCGGCCCGTTCGCGCAAATCGCGCCGGATGAGCAGCAGCCCGACCAGCAAACTCAGCGATAAAAACAAAAAACGCGGGGACAAATAACGGTCGATACAAGACCACCACAAAACCAGGGAATTGACGCCGAATACCAGCCACAGCAGGAGGCGGTAATGGGCGAGCGGGTCTTTTTCTACCGGCGCAACAGCGGATTTTGCCTTGGGAGTGTTTTTCTGACGCATGGAACGCAATAGGCTACAGGTTTGTAACTTTTTGAAAATGTGCGTATTAAATCAAGATTTTCCGCAAAATTATTTTCAGATGCAATATTCAAAAGAAATTCTGATTCGATATGCCTCGCGCCCAACTTAGCCGCATACATTTGCCGGCGCAAGCCAACTAAGAATCACGATGCTTATTTTCAAAAAAGTGGCCGATCTCCAATCCTGGATAGCGGCAGAACGCGCGGCAGGCCGCAGCATAGGTTTCGCGCCTACCATGGGCGCTTTACACGATGGCCACATGGAACTTGTTCGGCTGTCGCGCCGCGACGGGCACAGCAGTGTCGCCAGTATTTTTGTCAACCCGACGCAGTTCAACGATCCGAAGGACTTGGAAAAATATCCCCGTACCCCGGAAAAAGACATAGCCTTGCTCCACGATACCGGCTGCGACGCGCTCTTTATGCCGCCCGTGGAGGAAGTGTACCCGGCGGGTGAAAAGGTATCCATCCACCTGGATTTCCGGCAATTGGATGAAGTCATGGAAGGTGTATTTCGCCCAGGCCATTTTATAGGTATGGCCACGGTGGTGCACCGACTCCTCGATATTGTCCATCCGCAAAGCCTGTACATGGGGCAGAAGGATTTCCAGCAACTGACCATCGTACGCGATATGATCCGCCAGTTGCAGATGCCTATCGAATTAGTGATGTGCCCTACCGTGCGCGAACCCGACGGATTGGCCATGTCGAGCCGAAACATGCGACTCAGTCCCGACATGCGGGCCGTTGCGCCGGTGATTTACCAAACCCTTACCTGGGCCGGGACGGAAATGCGGCGCCGGCCTGCTTCGGCCATACAAACGGAAGCCATGGAACGGCTCCGCCAGGCCGGATTGCGCCCGGAGTATGTAGACATCGTGGACGGGATTTCACTCCTGCCCGTGGAACATTGGGATGATAGCGATTTTATCGTGGCTTGTACGGCGGCTTTTGCGGGAGAGGTGCGCTTAATCGATAATAGCGTGTTTAAAGAAATGTAAGTAGTTATTGGTTATTAGCGCTGATAATCAAGCATTTGTAAGTAAAAGGGCAAAAGACAAAAAGCAAACATGAGTCGAGAAAAAGCACTAAATAAAAGTAGTGGGCTCGTTGTTTTTCCTTTTTGTTTTTCTGCTGTCCTTTGCCCTTTTACTTAAACGCCCTATCCTTCGTCTTCCTCACTGTCGCAGTGATAATGCTGCTTGGCAGCGCTCGGCCGTTCGCCGCCTTCACCGCCTTTTTTGGCTGCCTGAATTTTCTGGATCAGGCGGGCGCGTTCCATGCGCACCCAGTCCTGCATTTTTGCATCTTCCTGACGGTCGAAAAACAGAATGCCGTCCACCCAGGTTTTTTCGGCTTTGGCGTAGACCGACAGCGGGTTTTCGTTCCAGAGCACCACATCGGCGTCTTTGCCGGTTTTGAGGCTGCCCGTTTGTTTGTCGACGCGCAGGAGTTTGGCCGGATTGATGGTCACCATGTTCCACGCTTCTTGCTCTTTCATACCGGCATACATGACCGATTTGGCGGCTTCCTGATTCAGGCGGCGGGCCATTTCGGCATCGTCGGAATTGATGGCAACGACTACGCCCTGATCGGCCATCATTTTTGCGTTTTGCGGGATGGCCTCGTACACTTCGTATTTGTAGGCCCACCAGTCGCTGAAAGTAGAAGCGCCTGCGCCGTGTTTGGCCATTTTATCGGCTACTTTAAAACCTTCCAGGATATGGGTGAAGGTGTTGAGTTTGAAACCGAATTGCTCTGCCACCCGGATCATCATCGTGATTTCGGACTGCACGTAAGAGTGGCAGGTGATGAAACGTTTGCTTTCCAGGATTTCCAGCAATGCCTCCAGTTCGATGTCTTTGCGGTAGGGTTTGCCCGATTTTTTCAGTTTGCCGTATTCCTGTGCGCGCGTGAAGTAATCCATGTACACCTGTTCCACACCCATACGGGTCTGCGGGTAACGTGTACTGGTGCTGCTGCTGCTCTGTTTCACATTTTCACCGAGGGCAAATTTGATAAATCCGGGCCAGTTCTGAAATTTCATGTCCTCCGGCGCATAACCCCAGCGGAGTTTGAGCAACTGCGTCTGGCCGCCGATGGGATTGGCCGAGCCATGAAGAATATGGCTACTGGTGACGCCGCCGGCCAATTGGCGGTAAATGTCGGTGTCTTCCGAATCGATTACATCGGCGATGCGCACTTCGGCGCTGCTTTCCTGCGCACCTTCATTGATGCTGCGCGTGGCGGCAATATGCGAGTGCTCGTCGATGATGCCGGCGGTGACGTGTTTGCCGGTGCCATCTACAACAACGGCGTTGTCCTGCACGGGCAGTTTTTTGCCGATTTTACTGATTTTTCCGTTAGAAATCAGCACGTCGGTATTTTGTAAAACACCTTCTTTTTCACTGGTCCACACCGTGGCGTTTTGAATCAGCACCGTTTGTTGCACGGGTTTTTCCTTCCATCCGAATGCCGTGAAAGGGAAAATCAGGTCGCCGGTTTCGATTTTCACCACAGGCGGCTGTTTGGTCGGTTTGTCGCCGTCGGCGGCCTTGAGGAAAGTCGCTTTCCAACTGACCCAACTGCCATCCGGCAAGGTGCCCTGGCCGACCCACTCTTTCGCAGCCATCAGCCCGGACAGCGATACCAGGTCTTTTTTTGATGAATCGGGTTGAAATGTAAGCAGCACCGCGCCGGTGTTATTATACGTCAGCGTCGCTTTTGTTTTGGAGCTGTCGGCGAGCATGATTTGTGTTTCCGGCGCTTCCGCTTTGCCTTTCACGGTCATGGTATAAGTCGCAGCGCCCACCTGGAGTTGGTACACACCCATTGCCGTGGACGGCAGCGTTTTGTCGGGCGCGATTTCAAACAAGTTGCCTTTTACCCAGTTCTGGTAAATTTTACCTTCCGCTTTAAAAAGTTTGTCGTTGGTAATGATAAAGTTGGCGATTTTGCCCGCTTCGAGGCTGCCGATCTGGTTGTAACTGCGGATGAAATTGGCCGGGTTGTAGGTCAGCGCTTTCAGGGCTGTTTCTTCGCTCAGGCCGTATTCGACGGCTTTTCGGAGGTTTTCCCAGAACTTGTTTTTTTCTTTCAGACCATTGGTGGTGAGCGCAAAATTCACGCCCGCGGCTTGCAAACGCGCGGGGTTGGCGGGTGCAAATTCCCAGTGTTTCAGGTCTTTCAACGGCGTGTTGAGCGCGTCGTAGGGGTCGCGCAGATCGAAACCTTCCGGGAAATTAAGCGGCACGATCAGCGACTGACCCGTGGCAACGATCTCCGCCAGGCGCTGGTAGTCGTCGCCGGCCGATTTGACGATGTATTTCACGCCGAATTCCTGCCCGATGCGGGCGATGCGGAGGACGTCCAGTTTTTCCGTGGATTCAAATATCTGCGGCAAATCGAGCAGGGCATTCCAGGCTTCGAGCGAGAGGTTTTTTTCCTCTTTAAAACCTTCGAGTTTGTACCACTGCCCGTCGAGGAAAGTCTGGCGGATGAGCGCAATGCAGCCCATGAGCGAGGCCGGGTAGCTCTGCGGGCTGCTGCCTTTGCGGAAAGACAGGAAATGGCCCGCTTTTTCCATTAGAATCATTTCGTGTTCGCGGTCTTCCCCGAGCGCAACCAGGGCGCCGGTTCCGCGGGAAATGCCGTCGGCATTGTGGGTGAGCAGGGCGCTGAAACCGATTTTGCGCCATTCTTCGGCGGCTTTGGCATCATTGGAAAACGTGCCGGCGGCGTTGTATTCCGGGCGCAGCGCTTCGTTCCAGGAATACGGGCCTTTTTTGGAACTCAGCGGTTGCCGGGGTTGTCCGAACCCGCCCCGGGCGTCGGGAGGCGGAGCAGGCAGCCCATAGCCGGTAGCGTAGAGGTCGATGAACCCCGGATAAATCGTTTTACCGCTGCAATCGTGTACAGCGGCTTCTTTCGGCACGGTTACATTCAGGCCGGCAGCGATCACCTTGCCCTCGCGGATCAGTAAAGTAGCATTTTCGACGCGGGTTTTGTAATCGGTATAGATGGTTGCATTGGTGAAAGCATGCACCCCGGCGCGCTCATCGGATGGCGCGGCGACGGGAAATGTTTGTTGGGCAAAGAGGGCGGAATGGCTGAGAAGCAGCACGAGGCCCAGTACAAGACGGGTCAATTTTTTCATGTAGAAAGTAAGTTTGGCGCTGCGAAAGTAGGGAAGGGATTACAAAGTTTTTAATTCTGTTTGGTGGGCTTCGATGCGGAGTTTCATTTGGTGGAGCATGTAGTTGCGCCGGAGTTCGCCTTCGAGGCTTATTTTGGTGGTATTCTGGCGCAGGCGTTCCATCCAGGTTTCGATGGTTTGAATCAGAAAAAGGTCGTCGCTGTTCAGGTAATTCGGGTTGTCGAGGGTGGTGAAAACGACCTTGTAGATATCCGAACGTACCAGAATGGTGTTGTTGGTATACATCATCTGGTTCAGGTACAAATCGAAATCGTTGGTAACGCTACCGTCTTCGGAGGTTTTTTTGCCCGCAGCAGCGAAATGGCCGATGTAGTCGGTCAGTTTGTACAGCATATCGCACAAATCCAGCGCTACGGACTTTTCCATGAGGTGCGACATGGCGCAGAGGCGAATTTGCCCCAGGGTATTTTCGAGCGTATGTACCGGCCAGAATTCCCGTGAAGGAATAGAGGCGTACAGGTTGAGTACCCTCGTGCGCAGGGCCTCGAGCGTGGGGTAGAGCGCAGCAAAAGCATCAGGGTGAAATGGATTTTCCCGCAGCACCGGCGTCTGCCAGTTCACCCTGCCCCAGAGGTAAAGTTTGAAGGCGATCAGTTCCGGGAAATACAGGTAGTAAAAAATAGGCAGTTCGTAGGTGGCGTACCAAATGTTCGGATTCGGCAGTTGCCGCAAGCCGATCAATTGCTGCTCCAGTCCGGCTAAGTAATCCGGCGGCGTAGAGACAGGGTGATCGAAGGCGGAATACCGCAGCAATACCGATTTGTCGCCCGCCAGAAAACGGTCGGCTGAAATCCGGTAATGCTGCATCAGCGTGAGCGCCTCCTCCAGAGAAAGCGGCACCTCCCCGCGCATTTTTTTGTACACGGTACCGGAACTCAGGGCGAGCAGGCCACCGATCTCCTTGGCAAGGGTGACCCGGGCCGGTAATTTTTTAGTGATTTCTGTAAAAAGCCAGGATTGAAATTGTCCGGTCATGACTGATGAAGCGTTGGATGCATGAGATTTTGTCATCGGGCGACAATGACTAGCGCTCAAAGGTAAAAACTTGTCACTACATGACAAAAACAGAAAAGGCCGTGGCAGGGTGAGACAAAACTAGGTTTGGCGAAAGCGTCATTTGCTCGAATCTTTGTGTGGTAATCGGTTCTGCAGACTGACAAAAAACTAACTTGTTTCACCATTCCAAAAAATAATTTTTTATGCGATTCATTTTATTACTACTCGTGCTCCTGCTCTCAGGCCGATCCGGTACTGCTCAAATACTCAATCAATTGCCCTTGCCTCCCGAAGGCGTGGCCTACAGCATTGCTTATGAAGAAGAGGAACAAAGTTATTACACGGTACCCGAGGGCAGCGACCTGAACGGATTGAGCAAATTAGATATCCTGAAATTGGAAAAAAGCATCGTCCGTAAACAGGTGGAAAATGCCGTGCTGGAAGACGGATCGTCCGTGTTGACCATTACGATCCTTAACCCTGCAGAAGCATATCATGACTGGCCGCAACCCATTGGGCGGTATGAGATCGACAGCAGCGGTATTCGTGTGTACAGCCCCGCAGGCCTGCTGTTGCAAAACATTGCGCCGGACTCCGCCATGTCGGCCCTGCATAAAATGACCCAGGAACTGAATGCGGCGAATGAACCGAACTTCAAATACGATTTTCCGGTCATGGATACTGAAAAAATTACCGCCTTAGAAAACGAAGGCAAGGAAGTACAGGCCCTCGGTAACGACGCTTACCAAATCAAGGATGCACTACAGTACAACGTGTACGACCCCGCTTACAAACGCACATACAGCCGCTACACCGACCCCAAAACCGGTGGTGAAGAAAAAAAGTGGCAGGTGTACACCACCACGGAAAGCGGCATTATCATGCCGGGATTCGAGCGCACCACCACCAAAATCATCCGCCCCTCCGGTGCCTGTATGGAACGCGTGCTGGATAAAAAGTACAGCAATTACGTTATCAAGGCACGCGGTAAAGTTAAGGAGCGCCACCGGCAGGTAATGGAAAGTGGGAAATACCTCGGTCTGTTCCCGAATCCGGCCAAAGACCAGGTGACGGTGAACCTCGACGATTCCGTGCTGCCCGGTTCCAGCCTGCGCGTATTGGATGCGTTGGGAAAAACCATGTACACTCAGCAGGATATGCAGCCCGAATCGGCGGTGTTGGTCGACCTGCAAGGCCGTACACCCGGTATGTATTTCATCCAGGTGCAAACAAAAGGCGGACTGCGTACGCTGCGGTTTATTAAACAATGATCCTTCAAAAAAGTGTTTCGTGTTTTGTTTTTGGTATTTCGGAATGCTGTGCGCTATAGCCCCAAACACTAAAAACTACACACCAAACACCAAAAAAATATTAAAAACAATGAAAAACGTTATATTATTCCTCTTTCTGGTTGTAACGCTGAAAACGGCTGCCCAAAAAGGCGATACCCTATTTAATGACAGCAAATGCCCCGCCGAAGTGCAGTATCACGGCGTAAAATTTAATTCGCCCGTATTCGATGGTTACCCGCTTCCCTGGTCGCCGCCTGCTTATCCGCCGCCGGTGGCGTTCGGGCCGACGGGTTTGGGGGATAGGTATATCCACTGGGTACATGGGTTGGATGGCAGCGATGAATCCTGGGCGAAGGCGGCCACTGCAACAGAAAGGTGGTGGAACGGTGACCCATGTGGTGACCCCCCCTCGGAGGACCATTTGATTTTGTGGCCCGGAAAGGTGCAGCAAACTGCATACCTACAGTGAAGGCATAGAAGCCGGTATGCTCGACTTACAGGACGAAATGGAGCAGGTAACTTACCCGGCAGGCCATGCCTACGAGCGAGATTTCATCATTGCCCACAGCCAGGGCGGTATCGTATCCCGCGGATTGGATCACAGCCTCACCACTGGAAATATTAATGCTGATCGATACTTTAGCGGTATTGCTACTTTTTCCACGCCGCATGGCGGAGCGCGTATACTGAATAGTCGCAACGAAGGCCTTATCAATGATATGATTGGCGATATGTGTGCCAATGTATTGTCGACTACTGTCGCCGGAGTACTGGAGAAAAAGAAATTCCTCGATTTGTTTATTGATCTGTCTGCTACAAATGTTAATATCGAGGGATTTTGCGATACACAAGGCGTTGACTTTGCAGGATTTTTCCTTTCCTCGCTGTCAGATCCCAATACCTTGAGCGCAGCTTATCTGGAAGGCGCCGATTTTATCAAAAATTTGAACGCTGTTGGAAACCCGGACGTGTATAAAGCCGCGTTTGCTTCCATTGAATATGCCGACGGTGATGGCAATTCGGCCCAACCTAAACAATTACTCTGGCGTATGCTTTCTTCTTTTGATGGTACCAGCAGTGCAGACCCTTTTACCGCCGATGCGGATAATGCGAGGGTGGACTCTATGAATAATTTGTTGGCAGAATGGGAAGCAAAGTATTTTCAGCTTTCCTATGCCATCCTCTCATCGGGAGTTCATAATTGTAGTTTTGGAGAGTGGCTTATCCCAATCTTAATTCCAGGCTGTATAGAATATGAACTTGTCGTGAAACCTTGGGAACAACAAGCCAATACCTACCACAGCGCTATTGAGTGGCTCAACGGCGTAGACGACCAATGGGCGACCATCATCGGCGCCAGAGAAAACGTGTATATCCCGGGTAACAACGAATGCGTCTGTACGCAATGGACCTATAGCGGCCAGCCATTAAGTACAACTTCCTACTTCTTAGACAATCCCGAGGATTGTAATTCCTATGGGTCGGGTACTTATGACGAGTCAGCGCCTTTTTACACCAGTTGTATGGTGCCTTCTGTTTACGAAGTACAGTGGAAAGAATCGGACGGTGCGGTGCTGCGGGAGTCGCAGGAAGCCTTTCCGGGGGTGATGAGCACGATGCGCCTGGAAAAGATGAACCACTTTCAGGTACGGAATTCGAGTGAGACAGCGAGGGGGCTGAATAAATTGTTTGATGGGACGATTTTGGCGGATGAAGAAACACAGAAGTTTTTTAAAACAGATAAAAAGCAATAGTAAAACCAGGCATTCGGGTAGATTTTACCCGAATGCCACATTTTCTCATCCAATGAAAATCTACATGCTCTCTATATTTTCTGCTATTTGGCTATTATTCTCCGGCTGCCGGAAAGAACCTATGCCAGCCCCCGAGCCACCGACCCTAACCCTTTCAAACTGGAAGTAGTATGGCAAAAACCTATTTCGAGCGACACTTCAGAGCATTATGTAAACGTACACGATGCCAGCAATGACAAAGTATTATACTGTGTTAATCTTAGCAGCCCCTACGGCTACGGTACAAACCAGAAATGCTGATAATGGGCAATTAGAATGGATATTCAGCAGTTTTCTACACCCTACTAGTGGATTTTTTTGATGCGGGACCTTTGTACTTATGGAAATAAAATAATGGTTCAGGACGATGCTGACGTGTATTGTATAGACTATTTTACAGGAGAGCGATTATGGGTTTATGAGCTTTAAATGCTCCTTTGGGCTGTAATAAAATAGGAGAAAACTTGTATACAGAGCAAAGTACCGGGAATTACCCCTATATAACTTCATCTTCTATAGTCCGTACGAGAGCTTCAAATCAATTTACAGGATGGGATACCCTTTATACCCGATTATCTGTCCCTGATACATTTCCTTTTTTTAATATCCCTGTTGTTGGGTAAATAATAATGGAGACTCCATCATTGTCTTTAATGATGTACATGGTTATAATGGCCTCCACCGACTGCCGGCCGTGGCAAAAACATATCTGACAGCATTGAACCTTCGTACGCGTCAAGTGGTATGGCAGTACCCTGATTTTAAAGGCTACTATTTAGCGCCACCTTTAGTAGATGGTGATCGCTTATACGTCACCGGTAGTTCAGTATTCTGCTTCGACTTGAATACCGGCAATTTGCTATGGGAAAAGCCCATTGAAGGCGGTGTCGACGGTTCCTTAGTGGCGCATAACGACATCCTGGTCGTGCAAGCCGGTCAGGTGGGCATGTGTGGCCTAAACAAATATACGGGCACGCAAGTCTGGTATAACAAAGACACGGATGCCAATACCTGGGAGTTGATTTTGTTTGACGGCATTGTCTACTGCACCTCCTCCGGCTACGGCCGCCTCTATGCCGTCAATGCCGAAACGGGGCTACCATCTGGAAAGAACAATCGCCCAACTGGAAAAACCCCAAAACCGGCAATGCGTCTTTCGCCAGTGCGGGCGTGGCTATCGACCCGGAGCGCCGGCTGCTGTACACGGCGGACAAGTATTATGTGATGTGTATCAAACTGCCGGAGAAGTAACTGGAGCAGTGAGCGGGTGAGAAAGGCGTCGATGTAAGATCGGGGCATGGGGAGGTGTGGGTGTCAGGTAACGATGAATGCCTCTGCAACCAATGTAGCCGGGTTGTACAGCAGGTTTATTTAGGCTCGGTTGGGTCTGGTCGGATATTGCGGAATACTTTGACATCGTGCTGTGCGTTGCGCGTGGTGTTGAAAAAACACCACGCGCGGCGCTGGGGCGGGTGGTTGTTGGGAGGGTTGAACACCTGGCGAGGCGGAAACACAGAATTTTTAAAACAGATAAAAAGCAATAGAAAAACCAGGCATTCGGGTAGATTTTACCCGAATGCCACATTTTCTCATCCAATGAAAATCTACATGCTCTCTATATTTTCTGCTATTTGGCTATTATTCTCCGGCTGCCGGAAAGAACCTATGCCAGCCCCCGAGCCACCCGACCCTAACCCTTTCAAACTGGAAGTAGTATGGCAAAAACCTATTTCGAGCGACACTTCAGAGCATTATGTAAACGTACACGATGCCAGCAATGACAAAGTATTATACTGTGTTAATCTTAGCAGCCCTACGGCTACGGTACAAACCAGAAATGCTGATAATGGGCAATTAGAATGGATATTCAGCAGTTTTCTACACCCTACTAGTGGATTTTTTTTGATGCGGGACCTTTTTACTTATGGAAATAAAATAATGGTTCAGGACGATGCTGACGTGTATTGTATAGACTATCTTACAGGAGAGCGATTATGGGTTTATGAAGCTTTAAATGCTCCTTTGGGCTGTAATAAAATAGGAGAAAACTTGTATACAGAGCAAAGTACCGGGAATTACCCCTATATAACTTCATCTTCTATAGTCCGTACGAGAGCTTCAAATCAATTTACAGGATGGGATACCCTTTATACCCGATTATCTGTCCCTGATACATTTCCTTTGTTTAATATCCCTGTTGTATGGGTAAATAATAATGGAGACTCCATCATTGTCTTTAATGATGTACATGGTTATAATGGCCCTCCACCGACTGCCGGCCGTGGCAAAACATATCTGACAGCATTGAACCTTCGTACGCGTCAAGTGGTATGGCAGTACCCTGATTTTAAAGGCTACTATTTAGCGCCACCTTTAGTAGATGGTGATCGCTTATACGTCACCGGTAGTTCAGTATTCTGCTTCGACTTGAATACCGGCAATTTGCTATGGGAAAAGCCCATTGAAGGCGGTGTCGACGGTTCCTTAGTGGCGCATAACGACATCCTGGTCGTGCAAGCCGGTCAGGTGGGCATGTATGGCCTAAACAAATATACGGGCACGCAAGTCTGGTATAACAAAGACACGGATGCCAATACCTGGGAGTTGATTTTGTTCGACGGCATCGTCTACTGCACCTCCTCCGGCTACGGCCGCCTCTACGCCGTCAACGCCGAAACGGGGGCTACCATCTGGAAAGAACAATCGCCCAACCGGAAAAACCCAAAAACGGGCAATGCGTCTTTTGCGGATGCAGGCGTGGCTATCGACCCTGAGCGCCGGCTGCTGTACACGGCGGACAAGTATTATGTGATGTGTATCAAACTGCCGGAGAAGTAACTGGAGCAGTGAACGGGTGAGGAAGGCGTCGATGCAACATCGGGGCGTGGGAAGGTATGGTCATCAGGCAACGATGAAAGAATGCCTTTTCAGCCAATGCAGGCAGGTTGTACAGCAGGTTTATTTAGGCTCGGCGGTCTGGTCGGATATTGCGGAATACTTTGGCATCGTGCTGTGCGTATGCGCGTGGTGTTGAAAAAAACACCACGCGCGGCGCTGGGGCGGTGGTGGTTGGGGGGGAGGAGCAACACCTGGCGAGGCGGAAAATTCCCAGGTTTATACAGTCAGAATTGAAGGCACATTTGGAAAAGGAGGAAATAATTGGAAAATTGCAAGCGCTGCCGCTGCACAGTATTTCAATCATCAGACAATCGGGCTAATCATGATCACGTCTTCATTTTCCCACCAACTTTCCCATTGCTTTTTCATGGCCGTAACGAAAGCATAATTGTATTTTTCGTGTAAAAAGGAATAACTAATTGCATCTTCCTGAATGATAGTTTTGTGTAAGAAATCATGCAAGGAGTCATTGGCACGTACATAAAAAATGGCCGGAACATAGTGTTCGGGTGGTAAATATTTCATCTGATGTTGAAGCCCTGCATCCCTGAAAATTTCAAATACCTGATTAAAATTATTTCGCTCGATGACAGGCAGCGTTTTTACAAGTTCCGCTGCTGCCGCCGGCTGGATGAGTCCTGTCTGGCTGCGATGCTTTTGGTTGGGAATGAGCGGTAAAGCGGTCGTTTTCAGGGCATACGCTATCTGACAGGCCGTAGCCTCGGGCGCCAGCGACATCAGCTGAGCCGCCACGCCCGATACGTATGCAGTGGCCCCGCTGGTGCCGGTATTTTGTTCGAACATACCACCTCCCCGACGTACAGAGGGAAGCGAACTCAATCCCAAAACATCAGGCTTTTCACAACTAAAAGACTCGTTTTTACTACCCGAAAACGGCAAGGCTTTTCCACTTTCACCGGCCGCGCCTACGGAAAGGACTTCAGGATATGCCCCGGGGCTGTGAAAATGCCCTGCGCCTCCATTGCCGATAGAAGCAACGACCAATACGCCCTTTTGACGCAGTGCCTGGATGACAGGCCGGAAAACGGGGTTCCAGCCGGGAATACCGATAGAAAGATTGACAATTCGAACAGGCTCTTCCAGCATCCAGAGCAGCGCAGATAAAATTCTGGCTATGTGATGCCCCGATTCTATTGCGGTGGCTACCAATAGTTTGGCCTCCGGCGCTAACCCTCCTGCCCAGTCAGCCGTAGGCCTTCCTGCCATCAATCCTCCCATAACGGTACCATGCCCGGTGGCATCATGCGCCTCAACCATTGGGTCGTATATTCCCTTGTGATCGTAAAAACGATAGGATTGAAGCGCGCCTTTGAATGCCTGATGAAGTGGGTCGATTCCGCTATCGAGGTGTCCAATGAACACGCCGTACCCTTGCGAATTGCCTTCGGTCAGCCCTGGGGAATTATTGAACATGACTATACATCTTTGTAGATGCCTCTTGCGATGAATATACTGCCCTCGATCAAATGGCCGAGGCTGTTGCATCCGGTACCTACCAATATAGGGATGCCCTTGCACGCAAGGTTGATATTTGAGAGGAATAGTACTTTACCTATGTTTGGCGCCACACTGACAGCTGAAGCGAGTGACCTGAATGCCAATTTTGTTTTTTCTGCGCCGCCGTCAGGTGTGGCAAGCACATCCAAGACAATTTGCCATCCCTGCAAACCCAAATGAACCACCCCCAAGCCTGTTGTTAAATACTTTGCGCGTGGCCCAATGATTTTTTTTACATCATCAGGTGCCCATTTGTCAACAGCCCAGTCTGCAGCGCTAATTATTGTGTACAACCATTGATATATCCAGACACTAGAAGCAACGCCGTCTTTGAAATTATCAAAAGAGAAATTTAAAATTCTGGATTCATCGCTAACAGCACTGTTTTCGGGGGCAGTAATGGGGGTATTGGGGTCATTATTAGGCGGGTTGGTAGCGCTACCTGAGTTACTGGCGTTGCTATCGGTTGCGTTGGTAGCGCTACCCAGGTTACTGGAGTCGCTGTTCATTGTATTGGAAGCGCGCTCCGTATTACCGGAGGCGCTTTCGATTGGCTCGGTATCGCCTTTTGTCTTATTGGGATCACTACCTGAATTACCGGAGTTATGTGACATGCCTTTTACCGGCAGGCCGAATCCTTGTGTAAATATCCCAAGTATCATAACCAAGACCGGTAAAAGATGGGATGGATCACTAGCGCTCATCCAGGGCGTTTTTGTCGGAGTAGCAGCAGTACTGGGTGGCGGTGGCGGTGGGCCGTAGGTAGTATTAATATTGACTCGAACATTCTGGATCACCGCGTTTTGACCCGCTGTGTTGCTTGTTACATTGGCGCCATTTTGCACATTCACTTGTTGCGGTTTTTTACTCTTTAGCCCCGGAACATCGACTTCCTTTCTGACGTTTGCAATATCGTTCATAGTCTCTAAAATACCTAATGCCAGGTGTGTAGTACCATAAGCAATAGACAAAAACTGCGCCCACCCTATACTTAAGGAGTTTGCAGCCGGCGCTATCATTTCCTTGGGCGGTTTGCCAAAGGCGATTTTACAAATAATAGTTGTCGGTGCAGCAATCAGCAAACTTGCAATGCTCAGGATAGTAAGATCGCTGTTGGTGGCAGTTTTGTACAGGTCTGAGATAAAAGGTATGTCGATTTTGGCATTACAAGCCTGCTGAAAGAGCGTAATCACCGCTTTAAAAAGTTTGAGCAAAATGGCAATCAAGGCTTTTACTATAGCAAATCCGGTTTGCATCAATGCTTTTGCAATGGTAAGCAGCCCACCAATGAGGCGTTTGCCGGCATCTTTACCTGCTGTCACTGCGGATGCCATCGTTTCTATCCCGTCAATAAAGGTATCGATGATTTTTGCCCCATATTGGTCGAGCAGTCCCGCCAGTTTATTTTTTAATTCTTCGAGCACCGATAATATACCCTCCTGTTCTTCTGCAGTACCCAAACCCGAATCGCCGTTTGATGTACTTGTGCTATCGGAGGCTTCATCGCCAAATATTTTATCCATAAACCAGTGCAACTTGTCCATCACCTCATCTCCCACACTCTTTCCATCCGATTCAGTTGCATTGGCGCCGGCGCCAAAATCATCTATCATTTCATCGAGGTAGCCTATTATCTTATCCTCGATGGAACTCAGGAGATTATCTATCTTGACTTCCATATCGGGAATGACTCTTTGCCTTAATAAGTCGAGGGTGCTGTTGAAATATCGAACCATCAAGTCATGGGTGTCAATAATGTCCTGCCAGTTGAACAAATCCTTCAGGTAGTCGATAATTTTATCAACGGTATCCACTACTTTTTCAATAATCAACTCGATGCAGTCGGCTAATTTATCAACGGTATCGATCGTGAATTCAATGATTTCATCTCCCAGATCGAGGGTGGCTTTCAATACTGTTTCGCCCACTGACATGATATCCTCCACTACATCTTCCGTCAGGTCGATGGCCTGGCTGGGCAGGTTCAGGGCTGCAGAGGCGGTATCGGATGCGAATTCTCCCACCTCTTCCGCGCCGGACTTCGCCATGTTGATGGCTGCTACCCCCGTTGTGGCTACTACCTGTGCTGTGTCTTTAACGGTGCTTGCGACGGCAGCAACGCCTTTTTTGGCAATGTCGGAAGTCACGCCTGCAACGTCTTTGGCGGTATCTGCGACAGCAGAAGCGCCTTTTGGGCGACGCCGGAAGTCACTTCTGCGACGTCGTTGGCGGCGCCTGCGACAGCAGAAGCGCCTTTTTGGGCTATATCGGAAGCCACATCTACGACGCCCTTAACGGTACCGGCAACCGCAGAAACGCTTTTTTGGGCGACGCTGGAAGCCCCCCCAGCAGCACTTATCGCTACTTGCTTGACTAATGCTACGGGTTGAATCACAATGCTGGTTACTTTTTTGGCAAAATCCCAGACCCCCAATTGCCCCACCTCCGTATCCAGGTTTCTGCGAGGAATATCCACGGCGTCTAGCCGGGTGGCTGCCGCGATTTCTTCTGCTGAAAGCGGCCGGAAAACGGCCTGATTGTTACCGGCTGTTTCGCCATTTGTAAAATTCAGCCCCCAGGTATGGTATGTCATACCATCGGGCGCAGTGTACAGGTCTTTGGTTTGTCCGATTGCTTTTGCCCCATGTACGGCAGGCATGGCTTTTGCCAGGTTTTGAATAGCCGTTTGTACGCCTTGTATTTGATCATCCGTGTAATTCGGTTTGATGCCAAGCAGCTGTTTGTTTTTTGCTAATGTACCGGTTTCTAGATTGGCTAATTTTTTATGCAAATCGACATCCTGGAACACAAAAAATCGCTCGTTTTCGAGCATGGTGTCGGTACGGAGCATCAGAATGGATTCGCGAAGTTTGGTAGCCGGGGACGTCAGCACAAGTTGCTTCGCACTATTTACATGAATTCGGGCGTGTTTTACCGGGTCAACCGTATAGGTTTTGCCGCCGGCTTCAAAAGTGGTTTCTTCCGTAGAAAAAATATCAACTGCCGAAACTGTTGCCGGGAATGTGATGGTTGTTCTGTAAACGGTTCGATAACTAATTTCTTTTTTTCCGGTATTAGGTGTCAGTACTGGCTCCTCCGTCAGGCGGGATATAGCTGAAATACCGGAAGTCAGTTCAGGCGTAATAGTTGAAATCTGGAAAGACGACATGTTGTATTGGATGTCAGTCCCGGTCAGATCCGGTGTATCCAGATAAAAAACGTCATGATTACCTAAAAAAGTAACATCGGTAAAGCCGGTCAATGCTGTGCCAGGGCCTAATTTGATGGATTTAATGGGCGCCCCTATTTCTTGTTTTAAATAACTGTAGGCATCGTTGTGAAAAATATAGACTTTGCCTTGGTAATTGGGTTCGGTAAACAATGCCACCTCACCCGACCACAACTGGTCTGCATTCCGCGTGGTAGGGGAGATGATACGAGCCGTGATATCCCTGGTCTGATAGTCGCTGCTGCTGCTAATGATCGCTTCATCCAAAAGAATATTGGAGTTTGTCTCTCTGAAAGCATAGATGTGACCGATTCTCGCTTCATTGAAAATTACCTTTTGCAGAATATCTGTCTGAGGCTCCATGTGCCCCTTTAATTCTTCTTCCCCATTGTAGTTCATCCAGTAAACGTCGACAGGTAGTTTGGAGGCATTTTGGAAGGTGACCCGATTCGTTTGTTCTGAAACTACGGAACGAAGATTGATACCTGAAAACTCATATCGAACGGGGTTGACGGTACTTACAAAATACCCCATTACTTTTTGGCTTTTTTTCTCCCGGATAAAGAACGGCTGCCCGACTACAACATCGGATACGTTTTCGGACATCCTGGGATCTATTCCGACCAGTTTCTTGTAATTACCATTTTCATCAAAAGCAAATACTTCTATATTGAATACGGATAGATTGATAATTTCCACCTTCGTTGTCAAGGAAGAATGAGGTGCTTTTAGTTGGATATCCAACATTTGTACCGGCGCCGTACCCGGAACATACAATTCTACCTCTGCCTGGGACTGGAACTCTCTAATGCGAATCGGCGTCGCATTTAGATTGGTCATCGTGTAGGTATCGTCAGTAGGCAGTGACCGGAGAAATTCCTCTTCGTGTTCAGCCGTCACTTGATACAAATCGACACCAAAGGGCAATTTGTTTGTAAAAGTGATTTGTACCGTCGGCTCTCCTTCTTTGGGAATGATGGAGAAACTATTTATTTCGACCAATTCCTCTGCTTGGTTGGCATACAAACACTCTACAATTCGGCCACTCTTTTGGTCTTTTAAAACCCAGGGGTGTGTCAGAAACGTTTTCAGTTTTTGAATACACCCAGGAGCAATTTCCGCGATTTGTTGCTCCTTGCCGTCATAATCGAACCAATAAGCATTCAGCCATATATTCGTTCGGTTATAAATAGTGAGCGTAGCATTGTGTTGACTCTTCCATGATTTATACTGGATGTCGTAAAAAAAAGTATCAACGCCATGCGGCACGACAATTTGTGCAATTCGATGCCCACTGTACTGATCTTTTGCTTCCAGGGCTGTTCCGACTTTTACTTCTAAAAATTCTGTGTAGTTCGCGCTGTCCACCGTTCCCAGGATATTGCCGAGGCTTTCGTCTGTTTTTTTCTCCTGAACGCTGATGGTGAACGGAGATTTATTCGTAAGCCGAACAGTTCTGGTGGCGCTTTCTGCGGTAATGGCCTGACCTAAATGGTTGCCGTTGAGGTTATAAACCCCCGCTTCAAAAACTGTCATACGGTGTACCGGTCCCGATTCCTCATCTCCATATTTCACGGTAAACACCCACTCCATACCTATTTCTGAATAGAGGCTCAAGGTATCGTGGGGCGCTATTTCACCCAAAGAAGGCAGGGTGCTTGTACTGGAAGGAGCATTTTTGCCAAAAAGATACTGTACCCCGTTTATCACCATATAGGCGTTCAGTACCAGGTTCATTTGGTTGTGAAATGATACCTGAATACTTTTGGTTTTGTCGATAAGAAATACATCTTGTACAGAGGCTGTGCCGGCAATAAACAATTGGTCATGCACCTCATCATTATCGGGTATAATGTCGGAAGCATCATGGGCTGGATAATAATAAATGTTGCCGGCATGACCCTTTTCTTCAACTACTTCACCTATATTGATCTTTGGAATGTCAGATGTCAATGCACCGTCAGGAGCTATGTCATACACACCTTTCTTGATGGTGCTGCAATTGATAAATCGAATCGTTACGGGTTCGTTTCCATTTGTTCTATTTAATCTACTTTTGAGGAGAAGCTGGTACGAAAAATCCTGTGTGTTAATGTAGAACCACTCCACCACCATTCCGCTGTACATATCGCGCACGACGTAATGTTGGCCTACAAATCCACTGTAAGTAAAAGTTTCATACGGGCCGATTTGGGCAACCTTTTGAAAACTGTCCTTTTTGCCCTCTTCAAAAACCTTCATAGGACCCATTCTCTCCAAAGAAAGCCTTAGGTTCGATTTGTTTTCGAGACGAACAGTGGCAGGGGTAGCAGATTCTGTGACAGTCACTATGACTGTGACTTTGCAATTATCAACGGGCGTAAGCGGATCGTAGGTATACGTTTCACAAATGCTGGGCAGGGCATTCTCCCCGGCATAAATAAAGCGCCCTATCGTCCCTTTAGGATGGGCAAGAGGCAGGAAATAAAAAATTATTTTGGATTTGTCTGTCGAGTCGGGGATAGGTGTTACAATAGTTCCATCTGGAGGCAGATCGTTTAAATAAACCAACTCTACGGCTCCCGGGATCTGTGAACTTGTTTTTTGAAACAATTGAAAGAAAATCCCCGAGGCGTTGGTGAATGTAATAGTTTTATCCATGAATTCCCTTTTGTTGAAATTATAAATGTATTATCTGATCTACGGGCAAATATAATAATGGGAAGAGATTTGACAACTTTTTTTGAAAGTTGTCAAATCTATAATTACGATCGTCAAGATGAGCGATCACGCAATAGATTTTTTCCCACCCCACACCCAGCAAACCATTTCTTTTCCTACCTTTAAGCGCTTTTAATCCGCTATTCATCCACACACTCGCTCGCTTCATTATGTTAGTTAAAACCTATGCCGGCTCCGTCCATGGCGTCGACGCCCGAACCATTACCATTGAAATCAATACCGGCGGTGCGGTCGGTAACACCGATAAGCCGGGCATTTTTATCGTCGGACTCCCCGACAGCGCCGTGCGGGAGAGCCTGCCCCGCATCGAAGCTGCCGTGAAAAACTCCGGCATTCGTATCCCACGTCTCAAAACAATCATCAACCTGGCCCCTGCGGACATCCGCAAGGAAGGCTCTGCCTTTGATCTGCCCATTGCCATCGGGATGCTCGCCGGTTCTGGCGTGATTCCGCCAGACGGACTCGATGAATATTTCATCATGGGCGAACTCTCGCTCGACGGTTCGCTGCGGCCCATCAAAGGTGCGCTGCCCGTTTCCATTCAGGCCAGAAAAGAAAAATTCAAGGGTTTTATTTTACCGAAAGCCAATGCCCGGGAAGCAGCCATCGTCAGCGACGTGGCCATTTACGGCGTGGAAAACCTGCGCGAAGCCATCGACATACTGGCCGGCGGTTCGGATATACAACCCATGCAGGTCAATACCCGCGAGGAATTTGCCAACGCCGCCGGTGTGTACGACGTCGATTTTGCGGATGTAAAAGGCCAGGAAAACATTAAACGGGCGCTCGAACTGGCAGCGGCGGGTGGCCACAATGTCATTCTGATCGGTCCGCCAGGCGCAGGAAAAACTATGCTTGCGCGGCGACTGCCCACTATTCTGCCTCCGCTGACCTTGTATGAAGCGCTGGATACCACCAAAATCCACTCGGTGTCGGGTATTTTGCCCGACAACGCCTCGCTGGTCACTACCCGGCCTTTCCGGGCGCCGCACCATACTATCAGCGATGTGGCGCTGGTGGGTGGCGGCTCCGACCCGATGCCCGGCGAAATCAGCCTGGCCCACAACGGCGTTCTCTTTCTGGACGAATTGCCGGAATTCAAACGCACAGCCCTGGAAGTGATGCGCCAGCCGATGGAAGAACGCCGGGTGACCATCAGCCGCGCTAAAGTGAGCGTGGACTATCCCGCCAGTTTTATGCTGGTGGCTTCGATGAACCCCTGCCCCTGCGGCTACTACAACCACCCCGAAAAAGACTGCGTCTGCGGCCCGGGCGTCGTCAAACGCTATGTCTCCAAAATTTCCGGCCCCCTGCTCGATCGCATCGACCTGCATGTGGAAGTGACGCCTGTGAGTTACGACGAACTGACCACCACCGAACGACCCAAACTCAACAGCGCCGACATTCTCCAGCGCGTACTGCGCGCCCGGGATGTGCAGGCCGAACGATTCAAGGATTTAAAAGACGTGTACTCCAACGCGCAAATGCCCAGCCGCATGGTACATGAGGTATGTCAACTGACACCTGCGGGGCTTTCCTTGCTCAAAACGGCCATGGAACGCCTGCAACTCAGCGCCCGCGCCTACGACCGCATCCTGAAAGTGGCGCGTACGGCGGCGGACCTGGCGGGTAGTCCGGATATCAGGATCGAGGATTTGGCGGAGGCGATTCATTACAGGAGTTTGGATCGGGAGGGGTGGGCGGGGTGAGGGAAGGCACTTTTACCAACGGCCCAAAAATTATTTTCTTATAACCTTCAGGATATTATCTGTGTTGTAGTGGGCGCTGTTACTTTTACGGCAATTTAAGTGTAATTCATTTCATGCCAGAGGATATTGTCATTCGTGTTTTACTGCTGCCTTTGGCATTGCTGTACGGGCTGGGTATTGGCCTGCGCGATTTATTGTACCGGATCGGCGCCCTGCGTAGCGTGCGTTTTGATTTGCCGGTGATTTCAGTGGGCAACCTTTCCATAGGCGGCGCGGGCAAGTCGCCACATATCGAGTATTTGTTGCGCTGGATGGGACAGTATGTCGAAGTGGCGGTATTGAGCCGGGGCTATGGGCGGAAAACTACCGGTTATTATGCGGTGAATAGTTTCGATACGGCCGAGCAGGTAGGCGACGAGCCGCTGCAATTCAAACGCAAATTCCCGGAAGCCGCCATCAGCGTGAGTGAAAGCCGCGTGTTGGGGGTGCCGGAATTGGTCAAAAACAACCCGGGTTCCCAATGTGTCCTGCTCGATGATGCTTTTCAGCACCTGGCCGTCACGCCCGGACTGAACATCATGCTGACGGAATTCAACCGGCCTTTTACGCGCGACTGGCTGATTCCTTCGGGCCGGCTGCGGGAATGGCGCTACGGTTATCGCCGGGCCGATATTATTGTTATCAGCAAATGCCCGGCGGATTTGAGCCTGAGACAGCGCCGCGACATGCTGCTGGAAATTGACCCGTATCACCACCAGCAGGTCTTTTTTTCCCGCTACGAATACGGTGAGCCTTACCAGCTGTTTCAATCCGAAACCCTCAGGCCGCTCGACTTGCAGACAGACGTACTGTTACTGAGCGCAATCGCCAATACCGACTACCTGCTGACGTACCTGGCCGGACAGGCACGGTCTGTACAAACCCTGGAATTTACGGATCACCATTATTTTAAGGAAGACGACCTGTTCGACCTGAAAAAGCGATTCGACCGGATAGAGTCGAGGGAAAAAATCATCATCACGACAGAAAAGGACGCTGCGCGCCTGGAGTTGCGCCTCGATTTTTTTCTTGAAAACAAACTGCCTGTGTATGTGCTGCCGGTCGAGGTCGTTTTTTGCGACGATGACGAAGCGGGATTTCAAAAGGCTGTGCGGGAGTTTATGATGAATTTTAAGGTGTGAAGATTGTTGAGATTGTTGAGGGTTGAGTTTGTTGAGAGCCGCTCTATGAAGGTGAAATTAAACCATAAATGAGTTAATCTCACCTGTGAAGGAGGTTGTTGTTCACCGAGCGGCCCTCAACAAACTCAACCCTCAACAATCTCAACAACCCTCACTTCTGCGTCCCTCCCACGCTCATCTGCCGCGCGGGCGCAATCGCTTCCCTGTGTTTGTCGCCAGGCAGAATCACCTCCATCGGTCGCATGTGCCGGCCATCAGACCAGCAGCCCAGGTAGCATTGTTCGGGGGTATTGCCGAATGCGATATGTTCGTTGCAGCCCTGCCGGGTATGATCCATGAGGGCATCTGCAAATTTCCAGTAACAATTGAAGTCCACTTCATTGAGGCGGGAGGTCATCAGGACGCGTTTGGAGGTATAGTTGCGCACGCCGGTATCGAAATCGAGGTCGTACGAGTACGGTTCCGAATGCGAGGCCAGCACCCACCGACGCCCCAGGGTATCGCGGTCGCGGCGTTGCACCACCAGATTGCGCTGGGGGGTATTGACGGCGGTTTCAAACACAAGCCGGCCAAACTCGTCGCCGACCACATAGTCATCTTCGCCCACCACCACGACCATGCTGATATCGGAGGGTATTCCCGCGTAATCAGGCAGCCTGGCGCCTTTAAAAGGCCCGCTACCCGGCTCGCACAACAAGATGGATGCGGGTTTCGGGATGTCGTATTTTTCCCAGTGGACGGCGAGGTTGCTGACAATGACCCCGCCGTAGGAATGGGCGATATACGCCACTTTTTCCGTTCGGGGTCTGACATGGCCGTCCTGTTCGAGCGCTTTCAGGGCATCGCGGATACCTTTGGCCGCGTTTTCGGGAAATCCTTCGGGGCGGGGCCACACCAGGTTTTTCTGGTAGCGCGGATAAATAACGATGTTGCCTTTAGCGACCAGGTGCTTGATCCATTTGCCGTAGGCCATCGGGTTGTAAGCGCCATAACCGTGCATGAATACGACAACTTCCGCCGAATCCGGTTTCGGATCGGTCGGTTCAAACAGCCAGTAGCCGTCTGCGGTGGTTGCATTATCGTAAAAAGCCACGGACTGGTGTGTATACTCTGCGCCGCCGGGACCGGTGGCCGGTTGTCCGGGATATGGTACAGGTTGTGCAGCCGCAAAAATCCCTCTAAGGAGCAGCGGCGACATCGGGAAGATAGTTCTGCAAACCTGGCGAAGGTTGAAGCGGCGGAATATTGTGCGGGTAGCAGGTAGTTGACTCGTTTGCATAGCATTAAAAAAGTAGTCAGTTAAACGCAAAAATGTTTGCTTTCGTTTACAGGCTTTCGATGAATTACAGGATTTTAGAGACAGAAACAAAAACACGGGTATTTTGAGATATACCGTGAAATTGAAAATCCAGAACATGCTCGTACGTTTGTGTGGTGCCTAAACATTCAACTTGACCGTCATAACCGCCATGATAAAAATGATCGCCCTTGTTCTTCCATTCATCGGGGCCATAATCGCCTGTGATTCGGGCGCCCCGCCGCCGCAGTCAAAGATATCCCAAGACATTCCCGAGGCCGGCACTGCAAGGGATACCATTGCACCCAAACCGATAGATTTGGAAGAACCGGCAGGAGAAGCCGAGTCTGCTGCTCCGCCCCCACCGGCGGCATCTGCGGGTAAAAGCGGATCAGAGCGGGCGCCGGGCGCTACCCCAGGCGTACCGGGAGCCGCCATTTTGCAAAACGGGTTTGCCGACCTGGCGGCCCTGGACCCAACGATCCGTTTAGACATCCGGTATGCCACTGCGGACAATTTCACCAAATCCAAAATTTATGATTGCGCGCGTTGTCTCCTGCGTCCGGA
This sequence comes from Lewinellaceae bacterium, assembly GCA_016711435.1. GTDB lineage: Bacteria > Bacteroidota > Bacteroidia > Chitinophagales > Saprospiraceae > M3007. The sequence goes on along the minus strand of JADJSY010000034.1, from coordinate 7,053 downwards.
AGCGGCAGAAGCCATAGTAAAAGCTAACAAGTCGCTGAAAAACAACGGTTTAACACTGGTTATGTTTGATTGTTACCGTCCCCGGCCCTATCAGCAACGGCTGTGGGATAAGGTGCCCGATCCGAATTATGTAACGCCACCCACGAAAGGTTCGATGCACAGCCGGGGGGCTGCCGTCGACCTCAGTATCGTGGATGCCCAGGGCAAGGAACTCGATATGGGGACGCCTTACGACTTTTTCGGGGAGAAGGCGCACACCGATTTTACGCGTTTATCCGCCCAGGTTCTGGCCAACCGGGCCTTGCTTCGCAAAACCCTGGAGGCGGTCGGTTTCAAAGGCATCCGGACGGAGTGGTGGCATTTTTCCTATCAAAAACGCAACTATCCTTTGTCCGATTATTTGTGGCCCTGCCCCGAGGGCAAAGAATAAACCATAAACCTGTAAACCAATAAACCAATAAAAAATGTCTTTTTTGAAAGATTCCACGCTGCTCCGCCACCAAAGTTACATTCATGGCGAATGGGTTGGCGCCCAATCGGGCAAAACCTTTCCGGTGTTCAATCCGGCCAACAACGAAATACTCGCCGAAGTAGCCGACTGCAGTGCAGTGGAAACTGAGTCGGCCATTGCTGCAGCCGATGCGGCACTAGCCGACTGGCGCGCCAAAACTGCCACCGTCCGTGCCGGTATTCTGCGACGTTGGCATGACCTGATTCTGGCAAATGCGGAGGATCTGGGTTTGCTGATGACCCTGGAACAGGGCAAACCCCTGGCCGAAGCGCGCGGGGAAGTGCGTTACGGCGCATCATTTATCGAGTGGTTTGCGGAAGAAGGCAAACGGACTTACGGCGATATTATTCCGCCCCACCAACCCGGTCTGCGACTGCTGGTGACCAAGCAGCCGGTTGGCGTTGTGGCTGCCATTACGCCCTGGAATTTTCCGAATGCCATGATAACCCGGAAAGTAGCGCCTGCCCTGGCAGCTGGTTGCACGGTCGTCATCAAACCATCGGAAGAAACTCCGCTCTCGGCGCTGGCGCTGGCTGAACTGGCAACACGTGCCGGCTTCCCGCCTGGCGTCATCAATATCGTAACCGGAATGGATGCTGCTACCATCGGCAAAACGCTGACAGACAGTTCAATAGTTCGGAAATTATCTTTTACAGGGAGTACGGAAGTGGGCAAATTGCTCATGCGCCAAAGTGCGGATACGGTGAAAAAGATTTCACTGGAGCTGGGCGGGAATGCACCGTTTATTGTTTTTGACGACGCAGATCTGGACGCAGCAGTAGAAGGAGCCATCGCGTCCAAATACCGCAATGCGGGACAAACCTGTGTGTGCGCCAACAGGGTCTTGGTGCAAAGCGGCGTTTATGAGGCTTTTCTCGAAAAATTTATCCCCGCCGTACAAAAACAAAAAGTAGGCGCCGGTACGGAACAGGGCGTGAGTATCGGCCCGCTCATCAATGCCGAGGCTTTGGATAAAGTACAGCGCCTTGTGGGAGATGCCACCCAAAAAGGCGCGCGTCTGCTCACCGGCGGTCATTCCATGTCAGGTACCTTTTTTGAGGCAACCATACTGGCGGACGTAACTTCAGGTATGGATATTATGCACGAAGAAATTTTTGGACCCGTAGCACCTGTCACGCGCTTCGATTCGGAACAGGAGGCCATTCAAATAGCCAATGATACGCCTTATGGATTGGCCGCATATTTTTATGGCCGCGATATTGGCCGGGTGTTCCGGGTTGCCGAAGCGCTCGATTACGGTATGATCGGCGTCAATACGGGGTTGGTAGCGACTACTGTTGCACCCTTTGGAGGTATGAAAGAAAGCGGCATTGGCCGGGAAGGTTCCAAATACGGTTTGGATGAGTTTTTGGAAGTGAAGTATATCTGCATCGCAGGGCTTTGATGATTAAAAGCCAATAGGGTACGTTCAGAAGGCAAAAATCAGCTGCCGCTTCTTTGGGCTAATATCTTTCCAATGAAGTTGCGAAAGAAGTCAACTTCTTCCACACCAAAGCCTGCCAGCAAATCCGCTTCGAGGCTATCCATAACATCATTGCACTGTTGCAGTGTCTTTTGCCCTTTTTCCGTGAGTTGAATACGCAGGATGCGCTTATGGTTGGGGTCGGTATTTTTTTTAAGCAAGGCTTTGCGCTGCATAGTGCCCACCACTTCGTTCATGGCTTGCGGGGTCATCAAAAACCGCCTTGACAATTGGGCAGATGACAAATCCGTCTCGCTGTCGCCGACAAAACTTAAAATGGTAAACTGGGCCGGCGTAACATCATATGTGCCCAGCATTTCAATCATTCGTGTCGTAACTTCTGTTTCCAGCCTTTTAATCAGGTATATCGTCCTTGCGGGCATGATGCACATTATTTTTACAAAAATAGAAAGGGTGGCAAGAAGGGAACATATATTTGTTGATAATATAAGGTTACCTTATAAAACACAGGCAGCAACCTGTGTTGCAAAATGGGCAGGTAAAGGTACATCAACTATGACAAGGCCATTGATTTGAAAAATTTGAATAAAATGAAGCAAATCTGCCAGTTAAAAACATTTTATGGAAGCCATTGATTCCGACTTTTAAAGTCGTATCTTTGTACTGCCCAAACGTTTTGGACGTATCGAATAGGATTGCTTCGGCATCTAATAGGGTTTAAGCCGCCCGCCTCGTTACGTGCGGCTTTCATTTTACATGGTGGGAACACGACTCTGCTTACCTTCTTTTCGCTGACGGATCTTTGATGACGAATTTTTTATCCCCCATAATTTTTATAAATTGAATCAGCGGCAAGTTGGTTCGTTTGGTTGTTCCTGATAATTGTATCTCATCGGGTTCCAGAAACACATCCAGGAATTTTACAAAATCTTCTTTTTCCACGGCAATCTGACCCCGCCTGGCTTCTGACAAGGGGTTACCATGTTGTTCGAGTGTGTGGAGAATACCGAAATTGTCAATACAAACCCAATGATTACGAATATCAATTCCTGTGGCATTTAGTACCCTTTCGACAAGGTATTCCGGTACGATGAACAAATCCAGTTTTCGATGAAAAGGCAAAATGTTCTCTAAGCATTCATCATACAGGGCGTAGATGTCTGTCTTTATTTGTGATAAATTCATGCGTGTTTTGATTAAGTAATATGTTAAAATTATCTAATAAATACTATGTCTCATTCATTTCCTAATTTTTCACCTCAAGAGAAGAAATTGGCTACCCGGCCACGCCAGGCCTGAGTTACCTCATATTTTCCGATGCTGAACGAGGCAAGGGCTACTACATGAGCAGGTTTTTCATTTTTTTCACAATCGCTATCACGGTCTGTTTTGCATCCTCCATCCTCACGGGCATAAACGATGAAAATCTTAAGCGGCTGTTTGTGTTGCATATTCCGGGTATGAAAGATCAAAAGTAGCAATAAATTGTAATGTTAGAATGAGTGCCTAACTCTCTTCAAACCCGCTCCAAATGCCTTTGGTCACTCTTTTTAGAAATAGGCTACCTTATATTTGTCAGAATCTACATCTTAAATAACAACTTGCCACCAAACAAACATCCGCACAACTGCCTACGCCCCGCAAGGCAACGCTGTGGACCATTCTGGCCATGAGAATTTTCCAACTCCAGTAAATGGCCATATTTACGGAGAACTCAGCCAGGGCTTGACCTCCGGAACTAGCGAACGCAACGCGCAAGGCGTGAACCGTTGGGCACCGGGTTGGAAAACTGCAATGGACAGTGCCGGCGGGCGGATGACGGCCTGGTAGCGCGGCTTAGAACTGGCCCGCCATCCGGGTAGCGGAAAACAGCACTTTTTACGCTTTGCCGGAAGGCCAGCGCGGCATTTTGTGGGTGGCGGTGCATCGGTTCGCGTACCCAAACTCATCGTTATAGCCCGCATGACAGATATGATGCTCACGGGGCGTGTATATTCCGCTGTAGAAGGTGAACAAATTGGGTTATCGCAATACCTGGTGGGCGACGGACAAGGTTTTGACAAGGCTTATGAACTGGCGCAAAAAATAGCGGCCAATGCAGGGATGACGAATTATGCCCTGATGCACGTCCTGCCCCGCATTGTGGATGCCGGACAGGGCTTAAATTTATAGCGAATATCTATCTGTGCAGTACGGAATTAACGCATAAGTCGCCAAAAAACAGGGCTACATCTCCACAATAAAAATGGGTTGCAGGGTCGTAACTACTTTGCAGCATCATAAATGAACTTGAGTAGGTGTGCAAAATGGGAGTGTTCAAAAAAGTGTGGCACACCTCACGTAATTGATTGATAATGAAAGTTCAGTTGAAGGTGTGCCACACATTTTTAAACATTCCCTGCAAAATTGGTTTAGACTAATTTTTTTGCAAATACTTGATTATCAACACTAATAACGGATAACAACTTAAGATGAAATATTTTAACAAATCCATACTGCAAATCCCAACCCTGCTATGGTTGTTGCTTTTTTCTGTTGGCGTCGCCGCACAAAACGCTTCTGTGAAAGGTAAACTGACAGAATCATCTACAGCCGCTCCGCTGGCTTACGCCAGTGTCCGCTTATACCAAATGCCCGAAAAAAAATTAGCGGGCGGCGCTTTAACCGACGAAAAAGGGCTGTTTAACATCGCACTGCCCCTGGGTGTTTTTACGGCGGAAATAGAGTTCATCGGTTTTGAAACCATTAAAACGCCGGAATTTTCCCTGACAAAAGAACATCCCCAGCACGATCTGGGAACCTTGCGGCTGGCCGCTTCTGCTACGACGCTCGACGAAGTAGAAGTAACCGCCGAAAAAAGCAGTATGGTACTGGCTTTGGACAAAAAAATATTCAATGTCGGAAAAGACCTTTCCAACGCAGGCGGTTCGGCCACCGATATTTTGACCAATATTCCCTCTGTCACGGTTGACCCGGAAGGCACCGTCAAACTGCGTGGCAGCGATAATGTGCGTATCCTGATTGATGGCAAACCCTCCGGCCTGGTCAGTTTCAAAGGCAGCAGCGGCCTGCAACAACTTCAGGCGAGCATGATTGATCGTGTGGAAATTATCACCAACCCCTCCGCGCGTTACGAGGCGGAAGGCTCCGCAGGGATTATCAACATCATTTTGAAAAAAGACCAGAAGCAGGGCTTTAACGGTTCCATCGAACTCATCGCCGGTCAGCCTACCAATTATGGGGCCGCAGCCAACCTCAATTACCGCCACCGGAAAATTAATTTTTTTATCAATTACGGCTTTTCATACCGTGTTTCACCGGGCGGTGGAACCATGTTTCAGGAGCGGTTTGTGGGCGACACCACTTTCCTGCTGCGACAAACCACCGACAACGAAATGACCGGTCTAAACAACAACATTCGCGGCGGACTGGATTATTTTTTCAGCGAAAACAACATTCTGACGGCTTCTTACCTGTGGCGCCGCAGCGATGCCCGGCGACTGTCGGACATACGCTACGAGGATTATCTCTACAATCTTTCCACGCCGCTCGGTTATACCCTGCGCCAGCAGGATGAAACGGAAGACGAACCCAACTCGGAATACTCGATCGTTTACAAAAGAAAATTCGGGAACGAAGGACACGAGCTGACCGCCGAAGCCAAATACCTGAACTATTGGGAGCGCTCCGACCAAATGTTTCCGCAGCAAACATTTTTCCCGGACGGAACGGAAGACATTTCAAAAAATATTTTCCAGAGATCGCTGAACGACGAATACGAAAACCAGTACCTGCTCCAGGTAGATTATGTGCGGCCTATCGGCAAAGACGGCAAATTCGAGACCGGCCTGCGCAGCAGTTTTCGCGATATGGTGAACGACTATATCGTCACTGAAAAAAATGCCGACGGCTCTTTTACAACCCTTCCCGGATTGGATAACTACTTCATTTACAAGGAAAATATCAACGGCGCCTATGCTATTTACGGCAACAAACACCAGAAATTCTCCTGGCAGGCAGGCCTCCGGGCTGAACACACCGATGTGAATACACTCCTCCGGGAAACAAACGTGGAAAACCCGCGTAATTATTTCAACTTTTTCCCCAGCCTGCACCTGACTTACGAACTGCCCAAAAACAACGCCATCCAGTGGAGCTACAGCCGCCGCGTGCGCCGTCCGGTGTACAACGACCTGAGTCCCTTCGTTACTTTTACCGACAGCCGAAACTTCTGGAGCGGCAACCCCGATCTCAACCCGGAATTCAGCGATGTGCTGGAACTCGGACACATCCGGTATTTTGATAAAGGTTCGTTCTCATCCTCGATCTACTATCGGCACACGGAGGACAAAATTGATCGTATCCGGCAAGTCGACAATGCAGGCAATGCCACTACCCGCCCGGAAAACCTGCTCCGGGAAAACGCTTTCGGGGTAGAATTTACTACCGGTTATTCGCCCAAAAAGTGGTGGAAATTAGACATGAATTTCAATTTTTTCCACGCCGAAATTGATGGTAGCAACATCGAAACGGCTTATAAAACTTCGACATATAGTTGGTTTAGTCGTGTAACCTCTAAATTTATTCTCCCCAAGAATTTTGATTTTCAGGTGCGCGGCAACTACGAAGCGCCGCAAAAAACGGCGCAAGGCAGCCGAAAAGCCCTGTATTTTATCGATCTGGCCGCCAGTAAAGACATTTTACGCAACAAAGGCACGCTGACACTGAACGTATCCGACCTTTTCAATACACGCAAAATGCGCACCGTTACCGAGGGCGACAACTTCCGAAGCGAAAGCGATTTCCAGTGGCGGCGGCGACAAGTGAATCTGACATTCAATTACCGGATTAATCAAGGCAAACAAGTGGCCAAAAAGAAACCTGCGGGCGCTGAAGAATAAATGTGATGAAGAATTTGAAAAAAACGCCCTTTCTAAAAATCCCGACTATCAAAATTGACATCCTGAAGGAAGTCAATGAAAGGGGCGTTATTGTGCTTAAATCTGCCATCGATCTCAAAAAAAAGGCCCTATCGGATGACAGCGCGCCTGATGCATTGGGCCAAAAAAACACCGGACAAGGTTTTTATCGGGCAAGA
>JADJSY010000033.1 GCA_016711435.1 Lewinellaceae bacterium | reverse complement strand
ATTATTCCAAAAAGTCGCTTTCAATTCAGGCGTTTGGGCCAAAGCCAATGCTTTTTCGTAGTAAGCGGTGGCTTCGTGTTTTTGGTTTTGCACTGAAAGGAAATTAGCCAAATCCCAGATATTGTCCACATTGGTTGAATCCAGGTACACCCTTAGCGATAAACAAACCCAGACGCTGTCCCATTCGAATGTTGCTTTGTGGAGGTCGGCTTTTAAGCCCAGCACTTGCATGAGGTCTTGTGTCCTTTGTTGTTGTATTGAATCGCGCTGGTCTGCTTCATTTCGGATGTTTTTAATGGTTTTCCTTTCCGTAAGAATATTGTTCGCCTGGCTGACCAAGTTCGCCCCCCGCAGTACTTGCAAGGCTTTCTCCAATTCGCCTTGCTGAAACAGCCTGAATGATTCCCTGTATAAGGGTGCGGCATCGTCTAAGTTGACCGGTGCGTAGCGGCGTGCCAGGTCTTGTGCCTGTTCCTCTATTTTGGAAGCAAAGGCCTGGAGTTCGGCATATTCTTGTTGCAGGTTTTCTATGGCAGTTTTGTTCTTTGCCGCGTCCTTTTGCAAAGTCGTGATTTGTTCGCCTTTCTTTTTCAGTTGGGCAGCCAGGTTCTTTTCCGCTTCGGTTTTGCCTACCTTGTAGATTTGGCGGCGGTATTCCGCTATTTTTTCGGGTTTTGCCATCGAGAGCCGCACCGAATCGCGTTGGCCTGTTATGGCACTTAAACCGTCCATATTTACCACTTGCAAACCTTCTTTTTTGACAATCAACTGCGCTGTAGTCTTTTCCGGCACCCCGACAAAAACGAGTTTGAAACTGCCATTGGCATCGGTGGTTTGTTGCGTTGCTTTTTCAAAATCATCTTCTACAGCGGCATTGGGAACGTATTGGCGTTTGCCCGTTTCGTATTCGCTGTTGTGGATAGAAATAATGCCCTTGATGTCGGATTGCTGCGCGGAAAGGGTCGCTGCCAAAGCGAGGAAAAGGATAGGGGTGCTGCGTTTCATTGTTTTTGGTTGTAGTGGTCAACGAATTTGGATACCTTGTTTTTCCATCACCACATTCAGCGGCTGATTGGTTTGTGGAAAAGCCTTTTTGGTGATGGATTTAAAACCTTCGGCTTTGAAAAACACCTCTTGTTCCTGCCGGTGGTCCGTTTCGGGAATCAGGATTTCGTACCGCCCCAAATCGTCTGTCGTATCGCGCAAATCACCAATAGCGACTACTACCCCCGGCAATTCTTTATCCCGATACAATACCCGACCAAAAACTTTGCCCAGGTTTTGCAAGCCTACGCGCAAAGTGATACGCCCGTCTGCAGGAATGGTGTAAAGCGAATCGGGATGTAGCGGGCGATAGGGTTCTGAAAAATCCACCTTCAAACGGACTTTATCGCCCACTTTCACATTTTTGAACGAAGCCGCGCCTTTGCTGTCGATATCTTCCTGCTTGACATCGCCTCCTTCCACCATCATCACGATTTTACCCTGTTGGCGCATGACAAATTCGCCGCTTTTGTCCTCGACCATGATGGTGACATTGGTTATTTTTCCTCCACTGCTGGGTTTGATGTCCAGATAATTTAAAATCTCAGCCAGGTTAGCCAAAATGGCAACCAAAGCGACCAAGATACCACCGAGCCAAAGCAGCCGTTTTTTGGTAAAAAATCCCTCTGATGTTGAGGTGTCTAATTCATCAATAATCGCCAAAGCCGTGTTGTTGATTTTATTCAACTCAATGCTCAACACGGAGGGGTCTTCCAGATTTCCCAATTTTTGCCTTTCATAATTGGTATAACGTGCAGACAATTGGATCACCTGACTATGCAATTCGGTATTACTACGAGTGATCGCAAGTAATTCAGAAATGACTTGTTTGGTTTTGCCTTGGGCGAGTGCTGCTCTGAGTGGGTGATTCATCAATTTGTACTGTTTTTGGGGAGCGAAAATATGCAATAAACTTTTAGTTCTATTTTTCGAGCAAAACAAAAGGGCTTATGGCATCCCCACAAGTGCCGGGACTTTTCTATTTTTCGCCGACAATTTTGAAATGAATCGATATGCGAACCTCCCGTAACACATTTTTTGTGCCCAAATTCAACATCAGGCTCCTGCTGTGCCTGCCTTTGTTTGCGCTGTTTTTGTTGTCGTCCTGTGCTGACAAGACGCCGCCGCGCATCCTGATTTTTTCCAAAACAGCCGGTTACCGGCACGCCTGCATCCCGACGGCCACGGCGGCCTTGCGCCAGATGTGTTACCAGAACGGCATTGCGGTCGATACCACAGAAGAAGCCGAAGATTTTACGGAAAACAACCTCAAACGCTACAATGCCGTGGTGTTCCTCTGCACCACGGGCGACGTGCTTTCTCCAACACAAGAGGCTGATTTTGAAAGATATATACAAGCAGGCGGCGGCTTTGTGGGCATCCATTCCGCTACGGATACGGAATACGGCTGGGGCTGGTTCGGGGGTCTGGTGGGCGCATATTTTACCAGTCACCCGGAACAGCAAACTGCTACTTTGCACGTTGAAAACCACGAGCATCCCGCCACCAAACACCTGAAAGGCAATGACTGGGTGCGTTTTGACGAATGGTACAATTTTAAAAATATCAACCCCAATACCAACGTACTGCTTACCATAGACGAAAAGAGCTACAAAGGTGGTACCAACGGCGATACGCACCCCATGAGCTGGTACCACGAGTACGATGGAGGCCGGGCCTTTTACACGGCGCTGGGCCATACCAATGAAAGTTATGCCGAGCCGGATTTTATGAAACACGTACTCGGCGGCATCAAATATGCCATCGGCAAACAAAAACGCCTCGATTACACGGCCTGCCGCACCCCGGAGCAACCCGACCCGACCCGTTTTGTCAAAACCGTCATCGTTAATGAACTGACGGAGCCCATGGAACTCGATATGTTTCCCGACGGCAAAATTATTTTTATCGAACGCCGGGGCAATATCAAACTCTACAACCCTGCCACGGGTTTAGTCACCATCGCGCACCGCCTGCCGGTCTATTCCGAACAGGAAGACGGCCTAATGGGACTGGCGCTCGACCCCAATTATGCCGAAAACAACTGGATTTACCTGTACTATTCTTCGCCCAGCGATGAGGCCGTCAACATCTTGTCGCGCTTCATTTTTCGCGGCGATTCGCTGGACCGGGCTTCCGAAAAAGTCATTCTGCAAGTAGCGGTGCAGCGCCAGGAATGCTGCCACACCGGCGGTTGTATCGAATTTGATGCGGAAGGCAACCTCTTTCTGAGCACCGGCGACAACACCAATCCATTCGCCTCGGAAGGATACGGCCCCATGGACGAATCGCCGGGCCGCAGCCCCTGGGATGCCCAGAAATCGTCGGCCAATACCAACGACTTGCGGGGTAAAATATTGAGAATCAAACCACTGGCTGACGGCTCGTACATTTGCCCTGCCGGTAATTTGTTCAATCAAAACGCCATCACCCTGCAATGGGGCAGCCCGGAAAGCAAACAAATGACCACCAACAGCCAGCAGCAATCGGGCAGGCCGGAAATTTATGTGATGGGTTGCCGCAACCCCTATCGAATTTCCATCGACGACCGCCGCAAATTACTGTTCTGGGGAGAAGTCGGCCCCGATGCCGGTGAACCGGACAGCACCCGCGGCCCCGCAGGCCACGATGAGGTGAACCGCGCCCGGGCCGCCGGTTTTTTTGGCTGGCCTTACTTTGTGGGCAACAACAAACCTTACCGCGACTATAATTTTGCAACGAAGGCATCCGGCAACCCCTTCGATCCCCTGCACCCCATCAACAACAGCCCGAACAATACCGGCAGCCGCGAACTGCCGCCTGCACAACCCGCATTTATCTGGTACCCTTATGGCAATTCACCGGAATTCCCGCTGGTGGGCAATGGCGGCCGCAATGCCATGGCGGGCCCGATTTACTACTGCGACGAGTACCCCGCCGAAACCCGGCTGCCCGACTATTACGATGGCAAATTGATTACCTACGACTGGATGCGCAACTGGATGATGGCGGTTACAATCGACTCCTCGGGCAATTTCAGCCGCATGGAAAATTTCGCCGATTCGCTCCGTTTTTCGCGCCCGATGGATATGATCGTGGATAAAAACGGAACCATCTGGCTGCTCGAATACGGGACGCAGTGGTTTTCCTCCAATGTCGATGCCCGCCTCAGCCGCATCGATTACGTGCGCGGCAACCGGCCGCCGATTCCCTCCCTCCAGGTCGATAAAAAGGCGGGAAGCGCACCGCTGGAAGTGGTTTTCAGGGCATCCGGGACTAAAGACTATGACAAAGACCGGCTCAAATTTGAACTCGATTTTGGCGATGACACCAAATGGGAATCGGATTTTATGCGGCTTCCAACGCTACAGGCAGGTTTAAGTAACAATGCTAAACCTTTGAAAAACAACCCTTTAGACAGTATTTCCCATATTTACCAAAAACCGGGCAATTACGAGGCTATCCTCAAAGTAACCGATCAGTCCGGCGTGTTTAAAACGGCTAAAATAAAAATCAACGTGGGCAATGAACCGCCCGTGGTGCACTGGAATTTTGGCGGTAAAAACCGCAGTTTCTACCAGCCGGGCGACATCCTGAACTACCAGTTGATCGTAGAAGACACCGAAGACGGCTCCCTGCAAAGCGGCAGGATTTCGGCCGCGTCAGTGGCTACGACCATCGATTACCTCGAAACAGGGTTCGATATCACCAGTATTGCACAAGGGCACAAAGCGGCCATGCAGCAGGCGGAATACGCCAAAGGAAAATCCTGACGGAACGTTCCGACTGCAAAACCTGCCATGCCATCGATCGGAAAATAAACGGGCCTGCTTACCAGGACATCGCCGACCGCTACCGCGACAATGAGTTTGCGGTGCGCAACCTGTCCAGAAAAGTTATTCAAGGCGGCGCAGGCAACTGGGGCGAAACGGTCATGAGCGCCCACCCGCAACTCTCGCCGGAAGATGTCGGCGAAATGGTGCGCTGGATTCTCTCGCTCGGCGCGGTCGCCCAACCCAAACAATCGCTGCCGCCCGGCGGGACATACGCCCTGGTAGCGCCCAACACAGAGGATGGCAAAAAGAACCCGCCCGGCACCTTTATTTTTAAAGCATCCTACCGCGACAAGGGCAGCAATACCCAGGGGCCGCTCGAAAGCGGCGAAGTGCTCGCGCTCCGCCCGACCTTCCAACAGGCCGAACAGGCAGACAGTCTTTCCAAAGGCATTATCAGTTTCCGCCCCTTCGGCGGCGACACGGTGCTACTGAAAGAACTGAAAAGCAAAAGTTTTATCATGTACAAACACACCGACATGACGGGCATTCACGCTATCGCTGTGGGCGTTGGACAAGGTGACGGGCGCAATAAATTTGCCGGCGGCAGAATCGAAGTCAGGCTGGATGCGCCCAATGGCGCCTTGCTCGGAAAAACCGACATCAAGGCAAAAAATACGATGCGGATGGAATTTGCGGAAATCAGTGTGCCGATTTCGCAGGTTTCTGATGGAAAATTCCACGACCTGTACCTGGTTTTCAAAAACGAGATGATGACTGCCGAACCGATCACGGCGCTGGATTGGGTGAGGTTTGATATGATGGTGAATTAAGTTTCGGTGTTTGGTGTGTGGTGTTTCGTGTTTGGGAGAGCTTCGCTTTTGGCGAGTGTGGTTTGGGCGAGCTGCCATAAACCCAAACGCCACACCCGAAACACCCATGTTGCAGGGTTGGGGGGGGTCCCCCCGCCCCCCCCCCCCGGGGCCCAAAAAAAACCAAAAAAACAAAAAACAAGGGGCGAGGCCCCCCACCCCCCCCCCCCGCTTCGGTTTTGCGCCCCCCCCCCCGCGCGCCCCCCCCGCGTTTTTTTTCTACTATCGCCCCCCCCCCCCCCCCGGGGCCCCCCCCCAAAGTTCCAAACCTTTTTCCACAAAAAATATGCCTCCCCTTGCACAGTTCAGTTTTTTTATTGAATCTTTGTATCATCGTACTGATACAACATTACACTTAAACAATGAAAATACTGCTGCTTGATAATTTTGATTCCTTCACGTACAACCTCGTCGACTTTTTCCGGCAGTTGGGTTGCACGGTGAAAGTGTACCGCAATACTGCCGACCCGGAAGTATTGGCCCAGGTCGATTTCGACTTGCTGGTGTTGTCGCCCGGGCCTTCCGTGCCACGCAATGCCGGCAACCTGATGGCGGTGATCGCCAAATTTTACCAGACCAAACCAATATTGGGGGTGTGTCTGGGTCACCAGGCGCTCATTGAATTTTTCGGAGGCACGCTGGCGAATATCGCGCCGGTACATGGTAAATCGGTGCCCATCGAACACGACGGCCGGGGCATTTTTACAGGAATCGAGCAGGATTGTAACATTGCGCGGTACCACTCCTGGGCCGGGGTCACGATTCCAACGGAATTTGAAGTGAGCGCCCGCTCGACAGATGGCGTGGTGATGGCCATCCGCCACAAACGCCTGCCGATAGAAGGCATTCAATTCCACCCGGAATCGGTGTTGAGCATGAAAAACAACGTCGGGATGCGCATGTTGCGCAATGTGGTGGAAGGTCGTATTGCCTCGGGCAACCGCATTTACCACGAGCTCTCGCACAAACTACAAACCAATACGGCCCTTTCTGCCGAAACCCTGGCACAATTCCTCCGGGCAGTGGAAGAAGGGCAACTTTCCGACGATCAGAAGCAGATTTTATTGGTTTCATTGAGCCATAAGTTGCGCAATACCAATGAGTTAAAAACTTTCATCGACGCACTGATGCAGTTCAGCACACCGACCGGTCAGGTGTTTACAGGAGCGCCCGTCGATATATGCGGCACCGGCGGTTCGGGGCTGCCGCGGATCAATACTTCCACGCTGGCGAGCCTGTTGCTCGCGCATTGCGGACTGAAAATCGCCAAACACGGCAACCGCGCCGCTGCCGGACGATTCGGCAGTTTCAACCTGCTGGAAAGCCTGGGTGTGCCCATTCGTTACGATCCCGAACAAGCCGCCCGCAGCCTCGAATCCACCAATATGGCCTTTGTTTTTGCGCCGGATATTCATCCCATTTTCCGGCATTTTGCACCTGTTCGAGCCAAAATCGGGGTACCGACGGTATTCAACGTGCTGGGGCCGCTGGTCAATCCTTACCTGCCGGAACGGCAGTTTATCGGCACCGCCTTCGCCGATCTGATGGACGTTATTTTTGAAACAGGTATCAAAATGAGCAAAAAACACCTGATCGTCGTGCGCGGCCACGATGGCCTGGATGAAATTTCGGTGAGTGTACCTACCCGTGTCCTCGAATACCGCGACGGCAAGACGTACGATTATGAAATCCGTCCGCAGGATTTTGGTATAGAAGCCGTTCCTTTCGATGCCGTCAGCGCAGATAATCAGGATGTTTGTCTGGCAGTAGCGCAGGACATCCTGGCGGGGCGACCGGGCAGTCAGCATTACAAGTTAGTGGCCGTCAATGCCGCATTCATTTATACGAAGTTTGTGGAAAATATTCCCTTGCCGGACGCCTTTCAAAAAATGGAACAGTTGATTTTCAACGGGGTGTTGGGGCAGGTTTTGGAACAATATAAGGCGACGTACGGCGAGGCTGTTCCGGCGTAGGGTTCAAGTGACGAGGTGTCATCTGCGAGGCACGAGCAGGTGACATCTCGGAACGATGCCCCTTCCGCGCGATGAGATGTCACCTGCTCGTGCCTCGCAGATGACACCTCATCACTTGCCATTACCAAAACGCCTTAGCATCTTGAAAATGAACATTTTATCAAAAATAGTCGACGCTAAAAAACTGGAAATCGCTGCGTTATACGAACAACACGAGTTGCAGGCGCTCCGGGACAAGTGCCTGGAACAGTCGGCGAATACCCCAAACAGGACGCCCCTTTTTTACCAGGCATTGGCAAAAGCGCGCAAGGCAGGGCAGCCGTTTTTCATCACAGAATTCAAACGAAAAAGCCCATCCGAGGGCTGGATCAACCAACATGCAGATTTGCCTGCGCAGTTGAACGCCTACACCCGTTCCGGTGCAGGCGCCATTTCCGTATTGACGGACACCGGCTTTTTTGGCGGTTCCTATGATGATCTGCTACTGGCCGCCGAAACGCTGCGCCAACACGACCCGGAGCGCCGGCCTTTGTTGTTGCAAAAAGATTTTATCCTCGATCCCATTCAGATTTACTTAGCCCGGCTACACGGGGCGGACATGATTCTGCTCATTGCCGCCATCCTGGAAGCACCGAGCTCGATTTTTTGAAGCAAACAGCCGAATCGTTGGGCATGGGCGTATTGGTGGAAGTGCACGACCAGGAAGAATTAGACAAAATTCAGCACCTCGATTTTCCGGTTTTGGGCATCAACAACCGCGACCTGAAAACGTTCCGCACCGCGCTGAACCGGGTGAATGTGCTGCGCAGAAATGGAGCGCAGCGCTTTATCATTTCGGAGTCGGGCGTCCGCGATGCGGTTGATTTTCAAATGGTGCAACAGGCCGACGGGTTCCTGATCGGCACCGGACTGATGCGCCGCAGCGGTCCGCTACAAGACGCGGCTACTGAAACGTTTTCCGGCTTTTTTCGCGCCGAAGGAAAGTTATTGTTCAAAGCCTGCGGCATTCGCACGCCTGAAATGCTGGGTTTAAACTCCCCGGATTTTATCGGCATCAATTTTTCTCCCCTCAGCAAACGCCGCGCGGAACATGCTTTGCTGGAAAAACTGAAGCAAACCCAGGTTTTTGAGCCGCATTGGGTGGCTGTTTTTTATAAAAATACGGAATCGGAAATCCGGGACATCCTGGACGCCTATCCTTTCCAGACAGTACAATTATACGCCAATGACACAAGCCCGGCGTTTGTCCGCAGCCTCCGCCAACGGGTGTTGCTGGCGGTAGCGGTGCGAACGAAGGAAGACCTGGATATGGTGGAGCATTTTGCCCCGGATGTAGATTGTTTTATCCTCGACGGCGCTGCGCCGGGCAGCGGACAATTGATCGAAGCCGGTATTCCCGCAGATTTCCCCTACCCTTTTTTGCTGGCGGGCGGTATTCACGCGGGCAACCTGGAGCGCGTGCTGCAATACAAAAACTGTATCGGGGTGGATGTGGCTTCGGGGATCGAAGTGGAAGGCAAGGTGGATGCGGCGGTGATTGAAGAGATTGTCACAGGGATGAGTTACCAGGGATGAGGAATGAGGAATGAGGAATGCCGAGCGTGATGTCCGACATCACGCTCGGCATTCCTCATTCCTCATTCCTCATCCCTGGTAGTCACGCTCGGCCATTCCTCATCCCTCATTCCTCATCCCTATAAATGCTGTTGCATTTTTTAAAAAATAGGTTTTTCAAAAAATCCCTTCTACCTTTGCACAAAATTCACCCATATCCGGTGTTTGTCCGCCTGGACAATAAGTCTTTTTTCAATAGAAAAACGCCGCGAAAGAGCCTGAAACAGGTAAGCGATTGATAAAATAGATATTATTCTGTCAATTGTGATTTCGTTTGTTGCGCACGACTTTACCCCATGAAGGGCCATTTTTTGGGCCCGCCGCGTACGATTCCGGTAACATCTAAGTTAATGTTATTTAAAGATTTATCGCTCATCGAGCCGCTTCTCCGCGCGCTTTCGACCGAGGGCTATGAGCACCCTACACCCATTCAGGAGCAATCCATTCCAATTATTTTACAACGCCGCGACCTGTTGGGTTGCGCACAAACAGGCACCGGTAAAACGGCGGCTTTCGCATTGCCCATCCTGCAATTGCTGCACACGAAGCAGCCCGCAAAACCGGGTTCCAAAGCGATCCGCTGTCTGATCCTGACGCCTACCCGCGAACTGGCCATCCAGATCGATGAAAGTATAGCGGCTTATGGCCGGCATACCAACTTTCGCCACCTTGTAGTTTTTGGCGGTGTGTCACAGTTTTCCCAGACCGAATCGCTGAAACGCGGTTGCGATATCCTGGTAGCCACACCCGGCCGATTGCTCGACCTGATGAACCAGGGCTATATTTCGCTGCGCGACATCGAAATTTTTGTGCTCGACGAAGCAGACCGCATGTTGGACATGGGCTTTATCCACGACGTGAAAAAAGTGATCGCCAAGTTGCCATCCCAGCGCCAAACGCTGTTTTTCTCGGCCACCATGCCGCCTGAAATTTCCAACTTAGCCAATTCCATCCTGACTGATCCGCTGCGCGTAGAAGTGACTCCTGTTTCTTCCACCGCAGAAAAAGTTGCTCAGGCGCTTTATTTTGTGGACAAAGCCAACAAAAAGCACCTGTTGCAGCATTTGCTGACCAATAGCGATGTGCGCTCGGTACTGGTTTTCACCCGCACCAAACACGGCGCGAATAAGGTGGTCGGCGACCTCGTCAAATCGGGGACAAAAGCCGAAGCCATTCATGGCAACAAGTCGCAAAATGCCCGTCAGGCTGCGCTTGAAAATTTCAAAAAAGGTAAAATACGCGTGCTTGTTGCCACTGATATTGCCGCCCGCGGTATCGACATCGAGGAATTGTCGCACGTGATCAACTATGAACTGCCAAATATTCCTGAAACATATGTCCACCGCATTGGCCGGACAGGCCGGGCGGGCGCCAGCGGTATTGCCCTGTCATTCTGCGAATCGGAAGAAATTCCATACCTGAAAGATATACAGAAACTCACCGGCCAATTGATCCCGATCGAGGAAGAACATCCGTACGCCGCCAACCTGGTAGCGCCGGGGCTTCCGGTAGCCCGTGGAAAAGAAAAGGTAGCGCCCAGACCGGCGCCACCCGTGCAAAAGGCTGCGCCGGTTCAACGCCCGGACGTCATTCCGATGCCGGAACGCCGCCCCGATACACAAAAACCTTCGCCACATCACAAACCGCAAAGGCCCAGGCCCGTTGCCAATACGGACGGAAGGGATCGCCCGGCTGAAAGACCTGCCGGTCAGGATAGAAACAATGCTTCCGGCGCTTCCAACCGTGAACGCGATCGCAACAACCGCCCGGGCCAGCGTCCGGAACGCCGCGAGCGCTCCGAACGGCCTTATCAGCCGGATCAAAGACCTGCCAGAAATAACAATCAGGAAACACCTGCTCCGCCCGCTAACCGGGGTGGCAGATTTTCTTCTATTCTGGAAGTATCTTCTATCGAAAAGCAGGACCGTCCGAAAAGTCAGTCGCGCGAACGCGATGACCGCAACCGGAATGGCGGCAACAAAGACAGCCGCCCGCCGTTTGGTGGAGACCGGAAGAAGAAGTGGTAGGGAAGGTTGATAGGGTTGAGAATGTTGATAGTTGAGGGTTGAGGGTGGTAACCTCATGGCTTGAGTTACCACCCTCAACATTCTCAACTATCAACATTCTCAACCCTCTGAGACCCCACATTAAAAAAGGTGTTAAAAAATTGACAATCAATTTTTTAGCACCTTTTTTAATTGTTCTCTGTCAGCGTTTCTTCAAAAATAGTACGCTATACCTGCCAGATCATTTTTCGGTTTTGGCGCGGCTCCACTTGATGCCGCAACCAATTGCCTTGGTTTGTTTGACCGCCACATCCTGGCCGGCGCGCAAGGCTTCAAGGGCATTTTCCACGTACTTTTCTTTTACAGCGGAAGCGTCTTCCGAGTTGTCGTCGATGGCGCCGATGTAGCGCACCACGCGGTCTTTATCAAGCAGATACACATGCGGGGTACGGGTAGCGCCGTATGTTTTTGCTATTTCCTGCGTTTGGTCATAGAGATAAGCGTAAGGAATATTTTTCTCTTTCACGCGCTTTTTCATGTTTTCAAAACTGTCGGCAGGCTGTACGTCTTTATCGTTCGGATTGATCGCTACTACCGGATAACCCAAGGGCGCATATTTTTTATGCAGTTCGATAATACGATCTTCATAAGCGATCGCATAGGGGCAGTGGTTGCAGGTAAATACGACGATATACCCTTTGGCGTCTTTCATATCGGCCAGCGCAACCTTTTTTCCATCCACATTTTGCAGACTGAAATCACGGGCAGTATCGCCCACCACGTATCCAACGCCGGGGTTTTCAAGGGTAAATGAAATTGCCGTCAGCGCCGCTGCCAGGGTAAAAAGTGCAAGTATTTTTTTCATGATGCTTAAAAGTTTGTGATAAAATGAATGGGTGAATGAAAAAGGTTGAGGGGTTGTTGAGGGTTGAGAATGTTGCGGCTCGAAAAAGAAGCGATTTTACTTTTTCGAGTTACCACCCTCAGCCCTCAACATTCTCAACCCTCATCAACCTATAAAACCGATCGTAAGGCCGTTTCCAGTTCTTCATAACTGAGCTGTTTCTCAAAAAACAGGTATTGATTTTTTCTTTTTGAAATGATGAGCGTTGCCGGGATAGCGCCCGACCACTCGGGGCTGACGAGGTCGATCCAGTTGTTGGGATTCGATTCATCCATAAAGACCACCTGGCTTTTGAGTTTTTTCTTTTTCACAAAAGATTTGACCCGCGTTTCCACCTCTCTTTTGAAATCGGTACTGATGAGGACCACCTTCACTTTCTGATCCGCATAGTTGGCATGTAATTTTTCAAAAGAAGGTAATTCTGCCACACAGGGTGCGCACCAGGTTGCCCAAAAATTCAGCACCCACACGGTATCGGTGTCGGCCTGTTTCCATTGTTCGATCTGGCCGGATTTGATAAATGGAATGTCCTGCGCCGGAAGTACGAGGGCGTTTATCAGGAATAAAAATACAAGAGAGCGTTGCTTCATAAGTCGGAAAACACGAT
This sequence comes from Lewinellaceae bacterium, assembly GCA_016711435.1. GTDB lineage: Bacteria > Bacteroidota > Bacteroidia > Chitinophagales > Saprospiraceae > M3007. The sequence continues at coordinate 54,626 of JADJSY010000033.1, read as the reverse complement.
AAAGACAAGGGTTGTTGTACAAAATTGAGTTAAAACCGCAAAGTTCTACCCGCAAAAGGCTTGTAATTCGACGAATGAAACAGATTCCCATGTGTTTGCCACTCACGTCTCACCACTCACAACTCACAACTCACTTTCTACCGTTCACCGGTTTTTGCTTTCTCCGCTTGTCCTGAGCCCCCACTTTTGTCCTGTCAGTCAACGAAAAAATCTTTAAAAACGAACAGACAATGAATACCAAGACAATCTGGAGTGTACTCCCCGCCTTTTTTCTTCCACTTTTCCTCTTTGCACAAACACAAACCCTGCGTGGTACCGTGTACGACCAGCAGTCTGAAACGCCACTCATCGGCGCAACGGTTCAACTGATTGCATCAGATATTTCAGCAGGCGTGGCGCCACAAACCATCGGGGCCACTACCGATGTCGACGGCGCATTTACCTTAAAAAACATCCCGGTTGGGCGGCAGGCATTGCGCGTCACCTATCTCGGCTACGAACCGCAAACGGTGAGCAATCTGTTGGTCACCGCCGGAAAAGAAGTCCTGCTCAACATTCACCTGCAGGAATCTTTTTCAATGCTGAATGAAATTACCATCACTGCTAATGTGGACAAAGACCGGCCCATGAATGAATTAGCCACGATTTCGGCGCGACAATTCAATACCGAAGAAGTGATGCGCTATTCCGGCGGGCGCAACGACGTGGCTAAATTAGTCGCCAATTTCGCCGGCGTGGCAGCCAACAACGACGCCCGCAACGACATCATTATTCGGGGCAATTCACCCACCGGCGTGCTCTGGCGCCTGGAAGGCATCCCGATGCCCAACCCCAACCACTTCTCCACACTCGGCACCACCGGCGGACCCGGTTTCTGCCCTCAATCCCAACATGATTGCCAATTCCGACTTTCTCACCGGCGCTTTCCCGGCCGAATACGGCAATGCCACAGCGGGTGTATTTGACATCAATTTGAGAAACGGCAACAAGGAACGATTTGAATTTATGGGCCAGTTGGGCGCATTCTCAGGTATGGAAGCGCTGGCAGAAGGGCCGCTGAATAAAAAGAACAACGGTTCGTTCGTAGTGGCTTACCGCCATTCGTTTGTGGAACTCGCCTCCGCTGCCGGTCTCAATGTGGGCACTGCCGCCACGCCGCGTTACAAAGACTTGTCGTTCAATGCAGACCTGGGCAACACGAAAGCGGGCAAGTTTTCCGTATTCGGTATCGGAGGCTGGAGCGCCATCGACTTTCTGGGCGCCGAGATCGACACAACCGACCTGTTTGCCAATCCCAACCAGAATGCTTACAATATCTCGAAATTCGGGGTGCTGGGTCTGAAACACAGCGTTCTGCTCAACGACCGTTCTTATATCCGCACAGTGCTGAGCGCTTCCTATACCGGCAATACCTACACCAGCGAAGACCTGCGATTGGATGAAAACAACGGCCAACCATTCCAGCTTAACGACGTGAACGACGGCCTGACAACCTATCGCCTGTCCTCGTTTTACAACAATAAAATCAACAAGCGCCTGACGCTGCGCACCGGATTTTTGCTGCAAAACCAGCACATCGACACGTATATCAATACCCGCGAAAACCAGGCAGACTACGACGGCGACGGCCGACCGGACTGGGTGACGCAACGCGATTTCAACGGCGCATTCAACCTGTTGGAAGCGTATGCCCAGACCCAGTACCGCCTGACGGAAAAACTGACCCTGAATGCAGGGCTGCACAGCCAGTATTTTGACAAAACAGAAGATTTTGTTCTGGAACCCCGCGCCGCACTGAACTGGAAATTTACACCTAAACAGTCGTTTAACCTCGGTTACGGTATCCACCACCAGACACAGCCGCTGCCGGTCTTTTTCTTCCGCGAACGCCAACCCGACGGTTCTTACCTGAACAACAACGAAAACCTCGGCTTTACCCGCAACCAACACCTCGTGCTGGGCTATGATTTCAAACCTGCCGCCAACTGGCATTTCAAAGCCGAAGCCTACTACCAATGGCTGAGCAATGTGCCGGTGGACAAAACAACCTCCAGTTTTTCCATCCTGAATGCAGGCGCCGATTTTGTTTTTCCTGAAAAAGGTTTGCTGGTCAATGAAGGCACGGGTACCAATATCGGTCTGGAACTGACGGCGGAGAAGTTCTTTTCCCACGGCTACTACGCCATGGTTACGGTGAGCCTGTTCGACTCTAAATACAAAGGTTCGGACGGCGTCGAACGCAGCACGGCTTTTAACGGGCGTTATGTCGCCAATGCGCTGGCAGGTAAAGAATTCCAGCTCGGCAGCACGGGCCGCCGCTTCCTGACCCTCGACTCGAAAGTAACTTTTGCGGGAGGCCGCCCTTACACGCCGGTAAACCTCGAAGCCAGCCGGGCCGCCGGCCGCGAAATCCTGTATGATGACCTGGCTTTCAGCGAAAACCTCGACGATTATTTCCGCTGGGACGTGAAATTAGGTATCCGGTTGAACAGCGCCAAACGCAAATTGTCGCAAACTTTTTTCCTGGATTTTCAGAACGTTACCAACAACGAGAATATATTCGCCATGCAGTACAATGAAGTCAAAGGCAATGTGGGCCGCGTGAACCAGATCGGGTTTTTCCCGGATGTACTGTACCGTGTTGAATTTTAAAAATCAAAAAATGCAACCCTACACCATTATCGGTTCCGGCGGCGCTATCGGCGCCCCACTCGCACAATTATTACTGGATCAACAACAGCCTGTACGGCTACTCTCCCGGTCCGGCAAGACCATGCCCGGTGCGGAATCACGTCAGACGGACGTATTCAACCTGGCCGATTTGACAGAAGCCGTGCGTGGCTCCCGGGTAGCGTTCCTGCTGGTCGGACTGGACTACAAGGCCAAACTCTGGCAGGAAAAATGGCCTATTGTGATGCAAAACACCATTAAGGCCTGTTCAGAAACAAACGTCCCGCTCATTTTCTTCGACAACGTGTATATGTACGGCCCGGTCGATGGGAAGATGACAGAAGAGACACCTTTTCGTCCCAGCAGTAAAAAAGGAGCCGTGCGCGCCCAGATTGCCAATATGCTGCTCGATGCAGTGGAACGCGGAGAAATTACTGCCAGTATCGCCCGGTCGGCAGATTTTTACGGTCCCTGGGCAGATGAAAAAAGCATGTTCTACCAGACGGTGTTCAAAAACTACGCGGAGGGTAAAAAACCGCAGTGGCTCGGCGATGCTTCCATGCCGCACTCCATGTCATATACATTAGACTGTGCAAAAGGGCTTATACTGCTTGCAAATGACCCTGCGTCATTCAATCAGACCTGGCACCTGCCGACATACAACCCGCCGCCTGTACCAACCGATTTGATTCAACTGGCCGCAGCAGGTATGGGTGTGCCTTACAAAGGCGTACAGGCTGCTTCTAAAAATCTGGTTCGGCTCATCGGGTTGTTTGTGCCGATCATGCGTGAAATGGTGGAAATGGTGTATCAGAATGAACGCCCGTACTGGTTCGACTCGACAAAGTTCGAGCAATATTTCCAATACAAACCGATCTCTTACGAGCAAGGTATATTGGATACCATTGCGTTTTTTCAATTGAAAAAAGTGTGAACTTTGCCTTTATCATGAATCAGAAAAAAAAGGACTGTACACTGCTTGGCTTTGATGACCGCCTGTTTCGGCTCATCGGAATGCCTGTGGTGGCTATGGTGATTCCCCTGTTGTTTTTCAGGGACATCATACATGATGCCGAAAGTTACTGGGGGAAAGTTCCTATTGCATTCATCCATACGGTAGTCACCTGGCAAGGTGTAAGGGCTATTTTTATCCATCTTTCCAGAAAATTTCCAGACTGGAAGGATTGGAAAAAACGGATGAAGTGGATCATCGGATCGGTTATTCTTTACACGGGAAGTGTTTGTACGATGGTCACTTTTGCAGCGGGTGTTTTTTCTATTCCACTCGATCCATCTTTGGTTCCCAGCCCGATTTCAGCCTATGGATCATCTTACCTGATGGTACTGGCATTGGGCGCCGTGTATGAAAGCATCCGTTTTTTTCAACTCTGGAAAACGACCGCCATGGAAAAAGAGCACCTCGAACGCGCGCACCTGGCGAGTCAGTTGGAAGGTTTGCGCAACCAGGTGAATCCGCACTTTTTGTTCAACAGCCTCAATACGCTCACGTATCTGATCCCTGAAGCGCCTGAAAAAGCGGTGCGTTTTGTGCAACAACTCAGCAAAGTGTACCGCTATGTGCTGGAAAGCCGGGAAGACCAGGTCATCCCCTTGCAAACGGAACTCGATTTTTTGAAGTCCTATATTTTTCTGTTGCGCGAACGGTTCGGCGATAATTTGCAGGTGGAAATCAGCCGTGTGGACCGGAAAAACACGGCAATTGTGCCGCTTACCCTGCAAATGTTATTTGAAAATGCCATCAAACACAATGTCATTTCCACCCATAAACCCTTGAAAATTGAAGTGTTTATGGAAAACGGTCACCTGATCGTGCGCAATAATTTGCAGAAAAAAAACCAGGTGATGGACTCTACCGGGGTAGGTTTGCAAAATATCCGCGACCGCTATCGGATGCTGACCGACCAGGAAATCGAAGTTATCGCATCGCAGCAGTATTTTACGGTGATACTACCCGATATTCAGATTCAACAGGAAGCGGCTGCGGAAAGGTTTGATGGTTTGAAGGTTTGATGGTTTTGATGGTTTGATGTGGTAACCAAAGCCTTGAGTTACCACATCAAACCATCAAACCTTTCAAACCATCAAACTTCTCAAACCATCAAACCCCTCTACAACTTCTCTAATTCATCCAAACCATACCCGTGAAAGTCCTCCTCATAGAAGATGAAATTCCTGCCGCCCGCCAGCTCAGCAAACTCCTGCTGGAGCAGCGACCGGCCATCCAGATTGTCGATACGCTGGACTCCGTGGAAGGGGCTGTGCGCTGGTTCCGCACCTTCCCGACGCCCGACCTGGTTTTTATGGACATCCAGATCGCCGACGGATTGAGTTTTGATATTTTTAAACAGGCGGACATCAAATCGCCGGTCATTTTTACCACGGCTTTCGACCACTACGCGGTGCAGGCGTTTAAGGTGAATGCCGTTGACTATTTGCTCAAACCCATCGATCCCGAAGACCTGGGCAGAGCATTGCATAAATTGGAAAATCAGCGCAGCACTGCTCCTGTGTTCGAGTATGAAATGCTGGCCCATTACTTCAAAAAAGAAGCCTACAAGGAACGTTTTCTGGTCAAAACCGGGCAGCAACTCGCATTCGTCGCCACTACCGACATCGCTTTTTTCCGCTCCGCCGATGGCCTGACGCAGGCATTTACCTTTGCCGGGAAAAAATATTTTGTGGAAAATACCCTGGAGGAACTGGAACGCATGCTGAACCCGCGCGATTATTTCCGCATCAGCCGCAGCATGACCTTGCGGATCGACGCCATCGCCAAAATTTTACCCCACCTCAACGGGCGCCTGAAACTGGAAACCAACCCCTCCGCACAGGAAGAATTGTTTGTCAGCCGCGAACGAGTCTCCGAATTCAAAGCCTGGCTCGATAAGTAGTCCGAAGTCCGAAGTCGTTAGTCCGAAGTCCGTAGAGTACGCCGTTTCAGGTTTGGAAACTCAAGTATGAAACGGTGTACTCTACGGACTTCGCACTTCGCACTATTGACTTCGGACTATCTACGGTGTACTCTACGGACTTCGCACTTCGCACTATTGACTTCGGACTGTTTTCACTGCTTTCATCATTTCCCGGATCAGACCCGGGTCTTTTTCAATCGCATTGCCCACCACCACCAGGTCGGCGCCGGCGCGCAGGTTGGCAGCTACTTTTTCCGGGGTTCGGATGCCGCCGCCGACGATCAGGGGCACCGATACGGCGCCGCCCACGGCTTCTATCATACTTTCGGGCACCGGGTTTTTAGCGCCCGAACCGGCATCCAAATAAATCAGTTTGAGGCCCAGCATCTCGCCGGCTAAGGCCGTACACACCGCGATATCGTCTTTATGCGCCGGAATAGGATAGGTGTTGGACATGTACTGAACGGAAGTTTGTACGCCGCCGTCGATGAGCATGTAGCCGGTACTGATGATTTCGAGGGGCGACATTTTTAAAAAAGGAGCGGAAATGACGTGCTGCCCGATCAGCAATTCGGGGTTGCGCCCGCTGATGAGCGACAGGAACAGCAGCCCGTCGGCCCGGTAACTGAGTTGGAAGGAATTGCCCGGAAACAGGATCATCGGAATGGCGCAGCGCTCTTTTATTTTACTCAGCAGGGCATCCAGCATATTATTGACGACGAGGCTGCCGCCGATAAAAAAGTAATCCACCCCGCAGTCCGCAGCCAGATCGAGCGCCTGCTCCATTTTTTGAAGCTGCAATTTATCCGGGTCAAACAGCACGGCTAATTTTTTTTCGCCGAGCCGTTTGGCTTCCACTAAACCCGAGTATAGTTTTTTGTCGTTCATGCTGCTATATTTTTTTTTCTGACTATCCAAATATTGTAAGGCAATGTTGATTTTAAAGCCCCAGCGGGGCGATGATATTTGTAGGATTTATTCGAATATGGATAGCCAGCCCCAGCGGGGCGGTTATATTGTCGCCCCGCTGGGGCTGGCTTTTGAAATCCGTTGTTTGCTACAAATATCATCACCCCGCTGGGGCTTTAATCAGCATTGCTTTACAATATGCGAATAGTCAGTTTTTGTTTTTTACTATGTCAGAAGGTGATGTATCAAAAAAATAGAAGTGAAACGAGTGAACAAAATATTCTTGGTTTTTAAACGCGGTACAACAAATTTTCAACCCATCAACGCCGCAGCATCTGCCCGATTACCTCTACATCCCGCCAGATATTCCAGTCTTTGGCAAAAAGATAATTCAGGCGGTCGATCATCTGGGCGGTCGGGCGAATGTTCCGCAATTCGTCGAGCGGAGAAAAAACGCCCGTTTTCAGCTGCGGCAGACTGGCAATATGACTTTTTGGCGCGTATCCCACCCAGGTTTTTTGTCCGCTGAAAACAGCACGCCAGTTGGACAGCCATTGACTGCGGTGGCTGGAAAAAAGCAACCAAAACGGCGCAGTGGGCAGCAAAGCGACACAGACGAGCAGGTCGAGCATCCGTTTATTGCGGCGTTGTCCGGGTTGCGCGATATTGTAACGGATCGCAATGGTGTACAGTTCACCCGGCTCGTCTTTGCTGCTGCTGCCGATGATGCTCATACTTTCTTCCGGCACAATTTTGTAGGAAATAGCGGGGCCTAAGCGGGTCATACAGGTCATAATATCCTGGCTGCGGATGTCCCGGGAGCAAAAAATAATTTCATTGACCCGGTAAATGCGCACGACTTCGTCCATTTGACCGAAATGGCAAAGGTAGGTACGATCGTCTTCGATGCCCGGCGGCGCGACCGTTCCAATCATGTTTTGTGGAACGCCTACCTGGTTCAGCAAACCACTTACCCGCTCGCTTTCTTCCCGGGAACCGACAATCAGCAGGTTCCTGATTTTATCGCGACCGAGCCGGAAATTGCGAAATTCAATAAAATGCGCCACTGCGCGGATACCCACAGTCGTCAGTACGGCCCAAACCGCTCCCATCAGCACAAGCGCCCGGGAAGGTCGGTAGTCGAGGTCGAGAAATCCATAAACGGCGGCTAAAACGACTGTTCCGAATCCCAGCCCGCGCACCACCCGGCGCAGATCGTAGCGCTGGTCGTACCCGCCGTTGAGCCACACCGTGCCCAGCCAGATGAGGATGTACAGGGGGAAATTAAACCACAAGACATTGGTTTTGAACCAGTCCGGGTCTTTGTAATAGTAGTTGGCCCAGAAATTTTTCAAAATAACCAATCCGGCATAAATCAGCCCCGCATCCAGTGCAGGCAGCCATATTTTACCCCAGAAATTTTTTGCCACTGTCATGCCCGCCCGAAGCCAGATAGCGCCCTGCAACATCAGTATAAACAAACCCGCCTGCCGACCGGTAAAGTGTTTTTGGGTAAAAATAATCATGGCCTGGTAAAAGGTGCGCACATAGTTCAGGCTGCCTTTTTTGGTGCTTTCCCCTTTGTAATGGATGATTTTGGTATCGGGGAAATAGTAATTTTTGTACCCGGCCTGCATGATCCGGTACGACAAATCAATGTCCTCGCCGTACATAAAAAAGGCCTCGTCGAGCAGCCCGGCCCGATCCAAAGCGCTGCGGCGCATAAACATAAAACAACCCGCGAGCACATCCACTTCGCTGGTTTTATCCGCATCGAGGTAACCCAGGTAATAGCGGTTGAAAAAGCGGCTGCGGGGAAAAATGGCCGACAGCCCGAAGGTTTTGCAAAAGGCCACCCAGGGCGAAGGGAAACCGCGTTTGCTTTCCGGCAGGAATTTGCCGGCGCCGTCGATCAGTTTGCAACCCAGCGCGCCTGCATCCGGGTGACTGTCCATAAATGCCAGGCATTTGGAAAAGGTATCTTCTTCTACCAGCGTATCCGGGTTCAGCAGCAGCACATACTCGCCTGTACTTTGTCGGATCGCCTGGTTGTTGGCTACGGCAAATCCGGGGTTGTCGCGGTTGGCGATCAGCCGCACTTCGGGAAATTTTTCCTGCACCATGCGCACCGAATCATCCACCGAATTATTGTCGACTACCCACACCTCCGCCGGTATGTTGTGCAGGGCGCGCCGCACCGAACCGAGCGCCTGCTCAAGGAAATGCCGCACGTTGTAATTGACAATAATGATGGATAGTCGCATTTTAAAAAGCCAGGGTTACATTTTTGGTTTCACTAAAAAATCGCAGCGCCTCCCAGCCGCCTTCCCGGCCCATACCGGAATTTTTGACCCCGCCGAAGGGTGTGCGCAGGTCGCGCAACATCCAGGTGTTGATCCAGACAATGCCGCATTGCAGTTGTGCTGCCATCTGGTGTGCGCGTTGCAGGTGGCTGGTCCAGATCGTTGCGCTGAGGCCGTAAGGAGAATCATTGGCCTGTGCCAGTGCATCCGCCTCGTCTTCAAAGGGTTGTATGGTGACCACAGGACCGAAAATCTCTTCCTGATTGCTGCGGCAGGACGTGCGTAGTCCTTCGATCACCGTGGGAGCGATAAACCAGCCGCCTGCCTGTGCGCCGGGCAACTGGAGCGCCTGACCGCCGCAAAGCACCCTGCCGCCTTCCGCGCGGGCCAGGTCGATGTAGGACAGTACTTTTTCAAAATGCACTTTCGACACCACTGCGCCCAACTGACTTTTGGGGTCGGCAGGATCGCCCACCCGCAGTTGTTGTACGCGTTCGACAAAATCGTGTTTAAATTTTTCGTACAAATTTTTTTCCACATAAATCCTTGATCCACAAAGGCATATCTGTCCCTGATTGTTAAAGGAAGAGCGAACGGTGGTGTCCAGCATTTTTTCGTAATCGCAGTCTGCAAAGATGATATTGGGGTTTTTACCACCCAGTTCGAGGCTCAGTTTTTTAAACATCGGGGCTGCTACCCGGGCGATTTCAACGCCGGCGCGGGTGCTGCCCGTAAACGAAATGGCTTTGACCATCGGGTGCTGCACGATGGCCGCTCCGGCTTCCGGCCCCAAGCCCTGTACGATATTGAGCACGCCCGGCGGCAACCCGGCGGCATTACAAATGTCGCCCAGCAGGCTGGCGGTCAGCGGCGTAATTTCCGAGGGTTTGCCGACCACACAATTGCCGGCAGCTAAAGCGGGCGCAATTTTCCAGGTAAACAGATACAAGGGCAGGTTCCAGGGAGAAATACAGCCCACCACGCCGAGGGGCTGGCGCAACGTGTAACTCAAAACATCCGGCTGGTGGTGGCTTTCGGAGGCGAAATGCAGCAAGGCCGTGGCAAAAAACTTGAAATTCAGCGCGGCCCTTGGAATGTCGATCGTACGAGCGGTGGTGATGGTTTTGCCGGAATCCGTACTTTCTGCCTCCGCGAGGCGATCGAGGTTTTGCAAAATGCCATCAGCAATACCACGCAGGATGTCGTGCCGCTGTTCGAGCGGCATGGCCGACCAGGCCGGGAAAGCTGCGGCTGCGGCTTGCACGGCGTGTTCCACATCCTCCAGGCCGGAACGGGCGATATGACCGCTCAAAGCGCCGGTTGACGGCGCATAATTGTCCAGGTACCGGCCCCCGAGCGGAGCGGCGTATTTGCCGTCGATGAAGTTGTTGATCGTTTGCATGTGAACTGATTTGGTTGGTTTGATGGTTTGAGGTGGTTTGATGGTTTGAAAGGTTTGATGGTTTGTGGTGGTAACTTAAAGCCAAGAGTTACCACCACAAACCATCAAACCTTTCAAACCATCAAACCACCTCAAACCCTTATTTTTTCAGCATCCGCACCATCATCCCCGTCCTTATACGCGGTTCGAAATAGGTGCTTTTGGGCGGCAGGCTTTCGTCGGCATCTGCCATTTGCATCAAATCGTCGAAAGAGACTGGAAACAACATAAAACCAATGCGGTTGCGGCTTGCGTTCACGGCTTTTTCACACCATCGATACCCCGGCTTCCCTCGATATAACTGATACGCGTGTCCATCCGCACATCCCGGATGCCCAGAATAGCATCCAACACCTGTTCGTTCAGCAGGGAGGCGTCCAGCAGTACCTTTTCCCCGGGATGGCTTTCGAGCACTTCTTTTTTCCAATGCAGGCTATACCATTCTTTGCGCATGCACAGAATCAATTCGTGTTTATGCAGGGGTCTGCGGGGCGTATCGAGGGGGTCGATTTCAAAAATTTTGGACATTTTGACGACAAACTGCGTCGGCGACAAATGTTTCAGTCCTTCCACCACACGGTTATAATCCAGAATATCTAACTGGTCGGCGCCCAGAAAAATGCAAAAGAGGTTGTCAAAGTCGTATTCCTGTTTTTTGTCGCGGAGGCGTTCGTGCAGCATCGCAACCGTGGTGGTACGGTGGTGGCCGTCGGCGATATAGGTGCGTTGCACGTTGTCAGCAAACAAATTCCGAAGCACTTCAATATCCTTTTGTTCCGTGACCGGCCACATGCGATGTACCTGTCCGTCTTTTTCAAAACGGGTGGTAAACAGCGGCGCGGCGGTGTCGATATATTGTTGCAACCAGTTTTCGATAGCGGGCACCGAGGGATAGGTCAGCAATACAGGTTTCAGGATGGCATTCCAGCGCAAAAACAGTTGCATTTGCTGTTGTTCTTTCTCGCTGAGGGTATTTTCGTGTTTTTTAATTTTACCGTCAAAAAAATCGGCTACATCGTTGAGTGCCACCAGCCCGGTATGCCGCCGGTGGCCGTCCTCGATCTGATAAATATAAAATGCCGTTTTCGGAAATTGCTGGTAGAGGCCGCTGTCCTGAAATTCCCGGAAAGTATCCTTCGCATTTTCGCAGAAAGAATCGGGCGAAGCGATAAAGTCAAAATTGGGATAAAGCGCCTGAAATGGTTTGATTTTCATGTCGAGGAAATGCGGTTAAGGCCTGGTAAAAGTAGCGCTTTTTCAAACCGAAGCGAGAAACAGACTTTTTTGTGCTAAAAACTTCGACCTTAGCTGGCCCATCCTTTGCTGTATACTTTTTGCAAGAGCAATCAATAAATTTTCATTTTTTGCGATAAGTATTTGTTTCCCCGGCAAATCCCCCAAAGGAAGGCCTGACCAGCATACTACCAAAACCCTCGGTTCCGATTTTTATATGAAGTATTCAACCGCCTTTTTTTTAATTTTTATGCTCTCGGGTTGGTCAGTTTTGACAGCCCAGTCCGTTTCAGAATTGGAAGCCCGTTTTAACCGCTCGGGTTCCAAAACCGAAAAAATGAACCTGGCTTATCAGATTGCTGAAAAAAGCATTGCTTCCAATGCCAAAAAAGCATCTGATTTTGCCAATCGGGCCAGCCAGCTGGCCACGGAAGTGGGCGACAAACGCCGGGAAGCAGATGCGACCTTTATGGCCGCCGATGCAGAATATCGCCTGCGCAATTACAAAGAAGCGTCCAACCGCTTTATACACGCCTGGAATGCCGCCCGGAATTACGGGCTGCGCGACCTGGCGCTGAGTTCCACGGAAAAATTGCAGGATATTGCCCTGAAACAAAACGACTACCGCGAAGCGCTGAAGTGGAGCAAGGAAACGGTCAATTATCTCAAAGACTCCGGCGGCGGCGCACGGGGCGGCGGCGATGCACAACGGCGCCTGGAAAACCAGCTGGCCGCAGCAGAAGCGAATAACCGGACGTTGCGGGAACAATTGGCCCAGGCTACCGGGCAAACCCAGATTCTGGAAACTACTTACCAGAGCCAGATCAAGGAAGTGCAGGAAAAAACCCAGCAGGTGTTGACGCAAAAGGAGGCCACCATCAGCCAGATCGAACAACAAAAGCGAAGCACCGACTCCTTACTTAGCTCAAAAACCCGCATGGTGGAAACGCTGACCAAAGAACAAATGGCAGATGCGATCGTCCGCGCCCAGCAGGAGCAGGAGTTGCAGGAACAAAAAACCAAGTTCGCCGAAGCGGAATTGCGCCAGCAACAGACAGAAAATGTGCGCAATGTATTGGCGATGATCGCTGCCTTCGTATTGGTGCTGGCCTTGTTGTTTTACATGCGGTTTCGCGCCAAACGCCGCACTGCTGATGAACTGACCGAAAAAAATATCCTGATTGAAGCCGAGCAAAAACGCAGCGACGACCTGCTGCTCAATATCCTCCCGCCCGCCATCGCCCAGGAATTAAAAACGCGCAATAAAGTAGCCGCCCGAAAATACGACAAGGCAACGGTCATGTTTGTCGATTTTACAGGCTTCACCAAAGTTGCCGAACGCCTCAGCCCGGAAATGCTGGTGGAAGAACTGGACTACTGTTTTTCCAATTTCGACCGCATTATCAGCCAGTACCGCATTGAAAAAATTAAAACCATCGGCGATGCCTACCTCTGTGCCAGCGGCCTGTCTGATATGAACGCCAGCCCTTCGGACATCGTCCGGGCTGCCCTGGAAATCCAGGATTTCCTGTTGGCGCTCAAAGCCGAACGTTTGGACCGCAGCATGCCTTTCTTTGAAGCCCGGGTAGGAATCCATATCGGCCCCGTCGTAGCGGGGGTGGTGGGCGCCAAAAAATTTGCGTACGACATCTGGGGCGACACCGTCAATGTCGCCGCCCGCCTGGAGGAGTCCTGCGAACCCGGCCGCGTAAACGTCAGCGAAGACGTCTACGACTTTGCGCGCTACGAATTTGAGTGGAACCACCGGGGCAAAATAGCCGCCAAAAACAAGGGCATGATGGATATGTACTATGTAACAGCGGTAAAACAGTATTAAAAGCCCCAGGCATTTCAACATGACGGAGAAAAAAGTACTTATCATCGGCGCCACATCCGGCATTGGTTATGCATTAGCCGTGGCTTATGCCCGCGCCGGCTGTATTGTCGGCGCCACCGGGCGGCGGCAAGAACAGTTGGAGGAATTGCAGGCAGCAGCCCCTGAACGTATTTTTATACGCAGGCACGATGTGACGGCTGCTGACAACATCGCTGTTGTGGAGGAATTGATATATGAAATGGGCGGCGCCGATATCATTGTTTACAATTCCGGCATCGGAATTTACAACAAAAAAATAGACTGGGAACCTGAACGCGATACCATTGCCGTCAATGTGAGTGGTTTTGCCGAAGTAGCCACCTGGGCCTATCGCTATTTCAGGCAGCGCGGCGGCGGACAGTTCGTCGGCGTTTCCTCTGTCGCTTCCGAACGCGGCGGCGGTACAGCCCCGTCTTACCACGCCTCTAAAGCCTTTATGTCCAATTTTATGGAAGGCCTGCGCCAGAAAGCCTTCCACGACAAGAAAAAGATTTTTATTACAGATATCCGTCCCGGATATGTGGATACGCCCATGACCAAACAGAATAAAGGCATGTTCTGGATCGCGTCATCCGAAAAAGCGGCCCGGCAAATGATGGCCGCTATCGAACAAAAAAAACGCGTAGCCTATATCACCCGCCGCTGGGCGTTGGCCGCCTGGGTATTCCGAATGGCGCCGAGATGGCTGTATGAGCGGTTTTAAGTAAACAGGCAAGGGGCAAAAGAAAGGGGCAAAAGACAAAAAGCAAAAGGCAAAAATGGCATTTAAACTGATGTCTAAATTGCGTTTTGCCTTTTGTTATTTGTTATTTGCCTTTTCAACAAGCACCAGATTGGCATTTTTTGCCTGCACGAAGCCCAGCCGCTCATAGAGTCGCCGGGCTTCTGCATTGTAGGGCGTCACTTCGAGTTCAAAAGCCACCGCGAAATCGGCCCATTCCCGCAGAAGATAGGCAAAAAACGCAGTCGCAAGACCTTTTCCGCGCCATGCAGGGCTGACAAACAACTCGTCGATGAACACCTTATGGCCCCCGTATTCATTGCTCCAGAAAAACACCAACAGTGCATAACCCGCCACCTGTCCGTCCTGTTCCATCAGCAGAGCTGTGCCTTTTTCGGGGTGTTTTGCAAATACCTCGAACGTGCGCCGCGTGTGTTCCGGCGTGGGATGCAGGGGGCTGGGGTCTTCCGTATAGAGCGCTTCTACCAGTTCGATCAACACCGGTACATCGGCGGCTTCTGCTTTTCTGAATGTTGGCATTTTTTAGTTATCTGTTATCAATGCGAATCATGGGGTAAAAGACTGCGGATAATCAGGCTATTTTCGAGGGGTATTCAAATCGTGAGTGGTGAGTCGTGAGAATACATTTATTCACATCTCACGACTCACCACTCACGATTACAGGCCTGAAAACCCATGCCAAAATTACAACCACTGCCAAGAGGGATGTCTCTCACTTCTCACCCTCTCACTTCTCACTTCTCACCTCTTCCAGGGGTTTTACCCTTTTCGCCAGAAAAATACTGGCCGTAATCAACACAATGGAAAAATAACCCACCCAATTGTAATGTTCGATGCGGCCGTTGGGGCCTTCCGACACGATGGCCCCGGCAATATTGGCCGCGATGCCGGTGGATAATTGTTGTACCGACGAGTTAATGCTCATAAAACCGCCGCGTTGTTGGGGCGAAACCACCCCCGACACGATGGCCTGGGTCGGGATCATACGGCCATTGGCGGCGATAAAAAACATGCCGGAAATAGCGAGCACTATCCACAAAGGCGTCGGCGTAAGATTGGTAATGAGTAAAATGGGTATCAATGAAAACAAGGCAAACACCACAAAAATCGGGTATTTGCCGCGCTGATCGGCAATTCTTCCAACCAATGGAGAACTGAAAATGGTGAGCGCGCCGCCGACGAGGTAAATCAGAAAAATCTGATCCTGCTGAAAACCGGCATTGCCTACCAAAGCAGGCGCGATAAAAGGAATAATGCTGAAATGCCCCATCATCAGCACGATGGACAAGGTCAGCGCCCGCATCTGGTTGGGAGTGTTAAAAATATTGGTCAGCACATCCAGCGGGTTGCCTTTGGGCTGCCCAGCGACTAAGTGTTTATTGACCGGCGGCACCCAAAATATGATGCAGAAAATGACCAAAACGCCCAATCCGCCGATGGCTAAAAAAGGCATGTGCCAACTGTACCGCGCAGCCAGCCACAGGCCCGTCGGCACCCCTGCCACAGAAGCCAGCGAAAAAGCGGTCATCAAAATGCCCATTGCGCTTGCACGCCGTTCGTAGTTGAAGGTATCGCTCACGATGGACAATACCTGCGCGCCGATCATGCCGCCAAACAAACCCGCCAGTATGCGCGCCGCTACCAATAGCTCGTATGTGGGCGCAAATGCGCAGGAAAAAGTGCCGATCACAAATCCGATATAGGCAAAAAGCAATAGTTTTTGCCGGTCAAATCGATCCACAAAAAATGCGGACGCGAATCCGGAAAACGCGGCAGTGATGCTATACGCCGATACCGCAAAGCCGAATTGCTGCGGTGAAATCTGAAACAACGCCATCAACTGCGGCCCCAAGGGCATCATGATCATAAAATCCATGATGTGGGTGAAGTTGACCGCAGCGAGGACAATCAAGAGGAGTCTTTCTTTTGAATTCATAAGGCGGGGTAACAATTTGAGTGGGGTTCAGGTTGCGTTTTTTCGTGTTTGGTGTTTGGTTTTTCGTGTTTGGGGCGCTTTGCCTTTGGTTACTCACTGTAGCCAAAAGCGAAGTGCCTTAAATACTAAACACTAAACACCAAACACATCAGTGTGCTTCCAGCCAGTTCTCTCCCACACCCATTTCCACCAGAATCGGCACTTTCAGGTTGGGGATTGCTGTTGTCATTTTATCAAAAATTATGGGCTTCAGGCGTTCCAGTTCGTCTTTTTGCACATCAAACACCAATTCGTCGTGTACCTGAAGGATCATTTTGGATTGAAAGTTACCAGCGATCAGCGCTTCCCGGATATTAATCATAGCCACCTTGATCAGGTCGGCAGCGGTGCCCTGGATCGGCGTATTGATGGCAATGCGTTCGGCCATGGATCGCATCATGCCGTTGCGGCTGTCGATGTCGCGGAGTTTGCGGCGGCGGCCCAGCAGCGTTTCCACGTAGCCGTTGGTTCGGGCAAATTCCACAATGTCCGTCATGTATTTTTTCAGGCCGCTGTATTGTTTGAAGTAGTTCTCAATCAATTCTTTAGCCTCCGCGCGTTTAATGCCCAACTGGTTGGACAGGTTGGTGGCGCCCGCGCCGTAAATAATACTGAAATTGACGGTTTTGGCAGCGCGGCGCTGGTCGCTCGTCACCTGGTCGAGCGGCACGCCGTACACCCCGGCAGCAGTGGCCGTGTGAATATCCAGTCCTTTCTGGAAAGCGTCGAGCATGGCTTCGTCGCCGCTGATTTCAGCGATCAGGCGCAGTTCGATCTGCGAATAGTCGGCGGAAAGCAACACGTGGTCGGCGTCGCGGGGAATAAAGGCTTTGCGCACTTCGCGGCCTTCGATGGTGCGGATGGGGATGTTTTGCAGGTTGGGGTTTTGGCTGCTGAGGCGACCCGTGGCGGCAATGGTCTGGTTGAACTGCGAATGCACCCGGCCCGTTTTCGGATTAATCATCGTCGGCAGAGCGTCCACGTAGGTGCTTTTCAGCTTCATCAGGCCCCGGTGTGCGAGAATATCGGCACAGATCGGGTGGGTAAGCGCCAGTTCCGACAGAATTTCCTCATCGGTGCTGTACTGTCCCGATTTCATTTTTTTGCCGGGATACGGGATTTTCATCTGGTCGAACAAAGCCTCCCCCACCTGTTTGGGACTGGCAATGTTGAAGGTAAAACCCGCTTGTTTCAGTACTTTTTCTTCGAGGGCCACTATCTTCTCCGCCAGTACGCCGGAATATTCCATCAAAAAATGCGGATTGATCCGCACACCGGCGTATTCCACATCGGCCAGCACTTTTACGAGCGGCGTTTCCACCTCGCGGAACAGTTTTTCCAGCTGGTTGTCATTCAGTTTGGGCGCCAGGAAATCGCGCAATTGTATCGTGATGTCGGCGTCTTCTGCGGCGTATTCCTTGATTTGTTCCAGTGGCACATCGCGCATATTGCCCTGATTCACACCCTTTTTGCCGATCAGTTCCTCGATTTTGACGGGCGCGTATTGCAGGTAGGTTTCGGCCAGGAAATTCATGTTGTGCCGTAAATCCGGTTCCCAGAGGTAATGCGCCAGCATGGTATCCCAATATGGCCCGCCCAGTTCGACGCCGTAGTTTTTAAGCACGATGGCGTCGTATTTCAGGTTTTGCCCGATTTTTTCGATGGTTTCACTTTCAAACAAGGGTTTGAACTCCTGCACAATCGCCTCCGCTTCCGCACGCTCGGCGGGAACGGGCACATACCAGGCTTCGTGGGCTTTGGTAGAAAAGAAAAACCCACTAATTCGGCCTGTGTGGCATCTAATGCCGTGGTTTCCGAATCGTAACAAACGGCAGGGCCGGACAACAAATGTTTGAGCAGCGCAGACCGTTCTTCCGGCGTGACCGCGACATGGTAAGTATGGCTGACGTTGTGGATATTTTTTTCGGCAATCCGGTGCGTCATGCCCTCTTTTTCGTCGGGGCCGCTGACAGGTTGCGCAGCGGGATCATCTCCAAACAGGCTGCCCTGCGTACCACCTCCCGAGCTGTCGGCGGCCTGTTTTTTGCCTGTTTTTGCCGTTTTAGAAATCTCCTGCGTTTTTTCGGAGGCGGTATTTCCCGCCTAGGGACTTCTTAAAATAGCATCCGCTAAAGTCCTGAATTCCAGTTCCTTGAACAGTTCCAGCAGTTTTTCGCGGTCGAAAGGTTCAATTTCATACGCGGTGGCGTCGAATTGTATCGGGGCATTGATGTCGATGGTAGCCAGCCATTTGGACAGGGTGGCTTTTTCACCGTGCGTTTTTACAATTTCCTGTTGTTTCCCTTTCAGTTTGTCAACATTGGCCAGCAGGTTTTCAATCGTGTCAAATTCTTCGAGCAGTTTGGCGGCGGTTTTTTCGCCGATGCCGGGTAAGCCGGGAATATTGTCCACCGCATCGCCCATGAGGCCGAGCATGTCGATCACCTGTTCCACCCGTTTGATGCCCCAGCGTTCGCAGACTTCTTTGGGCCCCCATTTTTCCACGTCATTGCCCATGCGTGCGGGTTTGTATAGCAGGATGTGATCCGTCACCAATTGTCCGAAATCCTTGTCGGGCGTAACCATATACGTGGTAAACCCTTCTTTTTCCGCCTGTTTGGCAATGGTGCCAATCACGTCGTCGGCCTCGTAATTGTCCACGATGACAATCGGCACGCGCATGGCCTGCAGGATTTTGACGATCCAGGGAATGGCAAATGAAATATCCTCGGGTTGTGCGTCGCGGTTGGCTTTGTACGGCTCGTACTGCTCGTGGCGGAAAGTGCCGCCCCGCGGATCGAACATCACGGCAATATGGGTCGGTTTTTCCGTTTGCATCATGTCCCACATAGTGCGCATAAAACCCTGTACGGCGGAAACATTCCAGCCTTTGGAGTTCATCAACGGCCGGGTAATGAATGCGAAGTGGGCGCGGTAGACGAGCGCGTGGCCGTCGAGGAGGAAGAGTTTTTTTGACATAGTCGGGATAGTATTCAAGCGCAGCGAAGGTACGGGAGTAGCGGAGTTTTTCAAACAAAAGGTTGGGAAATATGGGGGTTTATTGGTTTATGGTTTATAGGTTTATAGGTGCTTTGCTTATTGATTATCAATATTTTGGCGTTTGAGTGTCTCACATAAACCTAAAAACTTTACCAACCGAATTTTACCACAACGGACACAAGCTTTCACAAACACTCACCCGATTTTGCCAAAACGACCAGGTCAAACTCTATTTGGCGAAGATGCCACCTTGCATCAAAATCATCAGCAATCATCAATAACCGGCGCCCAAGTCGCTACAAAATCCGGATGACCTCTGTCAAAGTATTAGCCGGGTTCCCCTCATCATCTCCCCCCAACTCAACACCGTCTCAAATCCCTTTTCCCGGAAATACGCCCGCGTTTCAGTTTCAGGCAAACGACTGGTCCCCAGCACAAAATCCCCGCCCCAGGCGCCGAGGCTTTTTACAGCGCCCGGAAAATCTTCAAAAAACTGCGATTTGACGGTGGGTAAATCGAGCGCCCGGCCGACGATGGATTCGTGTTGTTGTATCACTTGTTCAAATTCAGTTAGCGTTGTGGCCATCAGGCACCGTTCGGTCAGGCGGCAGATTTCAGCAGCAGTTGTTTTGAATGCGTCTGCCCGGGGCCTGTAACGACTGATGCCCTCGCGGCTGTTTTGTTTTTTACCGAGGTAAACAAAATAGATATTTTCGGCAAAAGGTGGTTGAAAATCAACACGTTGTACCATCG
Organism: Lewinellaceae bacterium; assembly: GCA_016711435.1. GTDB lineage: Bacteria > Bacteroidota > Bacteroidia > Chitinophagales > Saprospiraceae > M3007. Next base: position 34,791 of record JADJSY010000033.1, on the reverse strand, counting down.
GTTGCGTTTTTTTCAACTGATAAAGCAACGGCCCGTCGGCATACGCACAGGCAATATCGTAGCCGGAGCCGCCCAGCGTGTCAAATAACACCCGGTACGTATCTACATTTGCCCAAAGTGCCAATGCAGCGATCAGCGTGCTGCTGCTACCCAGCCCCCATTCCCGTGGAAAATCATTTTGGGTGGTTACTTCCACACCCTGGCTGCCGGTTAGAAAACCCGGATTTTGTTGCCGGCAGGCGCGTAAAATAGATTGCAGGGTTTGGGCGGTTGCTGCATTGGTTTCGGTTACAATATCCAGGAATTTTGTATCAAAAGTACCCTGAAACCAGGTTTTTCCATCCTGATCCGTGCTCTTCCAAACAAGCGTTCCCGGCTCTTGTCCGCTCATGGCCCGAAGCGTTTGCCCAAACCTGACCGGCACGGCCAGCGCGACGGCGCCGTCCAGAACGAAATATTCTCCCGTCAGTAAAAGTTTGCCGCTCGCGCGGGTTGTGAAAAGGGTGGGCATGGGCAGGTTTTGGTTGATGGTTGATGGTTTATGGGGTTATGTTTGATAAGTTGATGGTTTGATGGTTTGAGGTGGTAAACCTCCTTTGAGTTACCACCAAAACCATAAACCTAAACCATAAACTCAACTTTCAACAATAAACATTGCGACCTTTGCGGCCACACAGGCGGACACAAAGGTCGAAATTCCCCTGATGAATCAAAAATGGCAAGATTTAAACTAACACTGGAATACGACGGGCCAATTATGCGGGTTGGCAATTGCAACGCAAGGAACGCTCCGTACAGGGCGAATTACTCGCTGTGGCATTTAAAATATTTGAAACGGAAGACCTCGAAATATACGGCGCCGGGCGGACGGACGCGGGTGTGCATGCCCGCGGGCAGGTGGCGCACCTCGAAGTGCCGGTCGCCAAAGGTACGCCCGAACAGATCATGATGCGTTTCAACGACGAATTGCCGCATGGCATCAATATCCTGCGGGTGGAAAAAGCGCATCCCAAATTCCATGCGCGACACGACGCCCGCAACCGGACGTATGTATATCAAATCTCTAAACGCCGGGATGCTTTTGCCAAAAAATACGTCTGGTGGGTGCGCGACCGGCTCGATGTGCGGGCCATGTCCGACGCCGCTGCCCGCCTGGAAGGTTTCCACGATTTTAGTTCCTTCGGCGACGTGGAAAAAGAAGGCCAAAGCACCATGGTCGAAATGAATCGCGTCGAAGTCACCGAAGATGCCGACCGCATTTACATCCGCCTGACCGGTTCGCACTTTTTATGGAAAATGGTGCGCCGCATCGTGGGCGTGCTGGTGGAAGTGGGCCGCGGCCGTATGACAGGCCAGGCGGTGGAAGGTTTTTTAAAAAATCCTTCGCGCGAACCGGCCAAACTGACGGCGCCGCCTTCGGGGTTGTTTCTGGAGAAGGTGGAATATTAGATCAGGAATGATGAATGATAAACATGAGTCATCCCGGATTTTTCTAGTGACTCTTAGCACGAGTCGGCACATTTTTTATTGATGATTGCTTATTGACAATTGATGATTTTTGATGTAAGGTGGCATCTTCGCACATCAAAAATCATCAATTGTCAATAAGCAATCATCAATAAATAAGAGTTTGACCTCTATGTGGTCGTTTTAGGCAAAATCCGGGATGTCTCATGTTCATCATTCATCATTTATCATTCCTGTAAATGCTTCTCCACCACCTGCAACACCTCTTTATCGGGGTTGCCGCCGTGGTGTACAAAAGCGATGACGCTGCACTGTTTCGGATCCCAGGTAGGCTGGAGCGTGAGGGAGAATGTTTTTTTCACCAAATCGCCTGTTCTGAGCGGTTCGGTGATAATATCGCCGTCGGCCTTGGTAACGATATGCCGCAGCACATGGCGGTGTATGTAGTTCGCTATTCTGTCTTGGCCGTCCAATTGCACATCTACAATGCTGTCTTGCGTAATCATTACCGTGATGCGGTTTTCACCGGGCAAGGTGGCTGCCGGCGCGAGGTTCAGGCTGATATCCAGTTGGCGGGAAGATTCGTCGTATGTCGTATTCATAAACATATCGAGTTGGAAATCTTCATTGAATTCTTCCGCAGCCAGGCTGGGCCAGGCCGAGCGCGGGGAAAAGAGCGACATGTTTCCAGGGAGCAACTGCCGGTTCACCGATGCGGTCGGATATCCTTCTGCGATACCGATGAAATTGGCCAGTTCCGTGGCTTTTTCAAAACGAAAATCATAAAGATTGGGCGGATTACTGGTGTATGGTACAGAAAAAGCGCCTGCTGCATGAACGGAGACGATAATCAGGTTTTCTTTCCCGAATGTTGTTTGCAGGGCAAGCAGTTCGCGGGCGCCATCGGGACAGTTCTGGCAGCGGACGCCCGTCAGTTCTTCCACCAGTACCCGGCGTTCGCCGGCCTTTAAGTCCGGAATAACGATCGGTTTTTCTTCACAACCCAGCAGGAACAGTGCGGCAAGAAAGCGGAAAAAGAGAGAATCTGTTTCATGTTTATTGTTCAGAAGTTGGATGTTTTTGGGGAGTGTTCAGAAATGTGTGGCACACCTCACGTAATTGATTGATAATGAAAGTTCAGATAAAGGTGTGCCACACATTTTTGAACATTCCCGATTTGAAGGTTTGGGTCATTATTTAAGAAGATTGTGTCCGGCCTGGGCAAGCACCTCCGCAGCGCCAAAACACCCTTATTCCATTTCCAGCAACAATTGCCCTTTATCCACGGCCATGCCTTGTTGTACCTTCACCGCTTTTACCTGGCCTTCTCCGGCGGCTTTCAGCACATTTTCCATTTTCATGGCTTCGAGTATCAGCAGAGGGTCACCTTTTTGCACCATTTGGCCGGGCGATACCAAAATATTCAGTACCAGGCCAGGCATGGGCGCTTTTACGGTATTCTGTTTTTGGTGGCCGCCGAGATGCAGGCCGAGTTGGCGCACCAATTGTTCGTATTGATCAGCGATGTGAACAGTGTATTTATTGCCGTTGATACGAAAAACCAGTTGTCTGGCCTGAAAATCAGCATATTCCAGTTCGGCATGCCAGGAATGTCCATTGTGCAGGATATGGAAATGGCCATCCTGTTCGGAAATCATATCCAGGTTGCCGGCATCGGCAGGCAGGACTTCAAATTTATGCTGACCGTTAATATCAACTTCAAAGGCTTCTTTATTATCCATCGATAGGTCTATTTTTAACTTTTTCCAAAAACCTTACATGTTAATACAGTAATGTCATCGGGAAAAGATTGTTCTTCCCGGAATGATTCAATATGCGCTAAAAGTTTGGTATTGATCATTTTAGCATCCTCCTGTGGATGGGATTGCAGGAATTCGATCAGCCTTTCCTCACTGAAATATTCTCCTGCATTGTTACGGATATCGGTGAGTCCGTCGGTATACGTAAAAATCAGAGCGTCGTCGGTGAGGCAGAGGCCGCCGATTTCCAGGAAAGGAAGTTCGGGCAGCCAGCCGAGCGAAGTGCATCCATTGCATAGCGGAATCACCTCTCCATTGCTCAGGAGCAGGGGCGGCGTATGTCCGGCATTAATATAGTGCAGGGTGCGGGTGGGCACGTCGTATTTGGCGATAAAAAGTGTAATAAATTTATCGCCCTGCGTTACGCGCCATACGGCTTCATTCAGTTCGTACACAATTTCTTCGAGGGAGGGGCGGCGCGTCACCAGGGCGTGGAAATTAGCCTGGAAATTGGCCATCAGCATGGCTGCCGACACGCCTTTTCCGGTAATATCTGCAATGCAAAATGCAATTTTCCCGTCGGGAAATTCCACCACATCGTAATAGTCGCCTCCTACGGCGAAGTGTGGTTTATAAATACTTGACAGCTGATAGTTCTTGCCGGAAGGCAGGCGCGAAGGCACTAAGGTGCGCTGGATTTCGGCGGCTACTTCGACCTCGCGGTTGATAATTTCCTGGCGGAGCTGTTGTTTGAACAGGCGTTTGTTCTCGATGGCGACCGCAACCACATTGGTAATGGTGGTCACGAACTGGACCTTGTTGTACACATCATCTTCGTCGCCGAAGCCGCCGATAAAAGCGTAGGCAATGGCAACATCCTTGTGCAGCACCGGCACCACGAGGTCGAATTCGCGAATCAGTGCGTTGTTGCTGCTTTCCAATCCCTGCTTGCTGCGGTATTTGGAAAGTTCGGCGCCGATATCTTCGGTCAGCATACTTTCGGGTACGCCGAGCGACGACTTGCATTCCCATTTCTCGCCCTCCCGGAAAAAAAGCGCCATCTTGCGGATCCCTATCTCCCAACGCAGGAAAGAATTATACATTTTGAACAGGTCTTCCGCCGATACGTTTTCGTTAATAGCTTGCGTGATAGCCAGCAAACTATTGATTTGCAACTGCTTCAGACTAACCTCCCGCTCCAGTTTATCGATGCGCGACAAGGTTCTTTTTATTTCCTGTAATTCAGGCATTGTGTAGTTTTCGCAAAAAATTTGAAAGAAGCGCTGGTAAGAAATACGTTTAAAATGTCCCTTTTTTCCTGCCCAACACTAAAAGCAGCCACCCGATTGTCATATTTTGGCGCTTTCCAACAGCCCGAAGGTACGCACAACCATATTTTCACGTTCCTTTTTCTTTAAAAATGTAAAACTTGTGAACTTTGCAGCTGAAAACATGGCTTTTCAAATTTCATCTTTGACCACATCCAAATTATTGACCAATATTTCAACGCAATATGGAAGACGTTAGCAGTATACTCAACGAAGCCAAGGCGCACATGAGCAAAGCCCTGGAGCACCTCGATCACGAACTTGTCAAATTGCGCACCGGCAAGGCATCCACCAACCTGATCTCCGACATGCTCGTAGATTATTACGGCGCCCCGACACCTCTGACGCAGATCGCCAATGTACAGGTGAGCGATGAGCGCACTATTATTATTCAACCCTGGGAGCGCAATATGCTGGGGCCGATCGAACGGGTTATTATTAATTCCAATATTGGCATTACTCCCGCCAATGACGGTGAAATCATCCGGCTGAGCGTACCGCCGCTCACAGAGGAGCGCCGCAAAGAATTGGTAAAAAAGGCAAAGGCAGCCGGCGAAGAAAGCAAAGTCGGCGTACGCAATGCCCGGCACAAAGCTTTGGAACACATCAAAAAAGCCGTAAAAGACGGTTTGGCAGAAGACATTGGAAAACGCAAGGAGACCGAATTGCAGGACCTGGTCAATAAATTCGTCGAACAGGTGGATAAGGTAATTACCGTTAAGGAAAAAGAAATTATGACCGTGTGAGTTTCGTGTTGGTGAGAGTGAGACGTGAGTGTACAATTACTCACGGTGGCCGTTAGCACTTTGACCAAACTCAACGCTCCCGAATCACGATTCACGTCTCACGATTCACCACTCACAATATGAACTTAGAAAAATACCTCGTTGTAGCCGGTATGCCCGGTGTACACAAAGTGACTGCTACCCGCAGCAACGGATTTGTGATTGAAGACCTGAATGAAGGTCGCAGCCGCTTCGTACCCATGCGCCAGCAACAGGTCACCCCGCTGGCCACCGTCGGCATCTACACCTACACCGACGCGGAAGGCGAAAACACCATTCCGCTGGCCGACGTGTTCCAGAAAATGCTGGATCAGTACGACAGCATTCCGCCGGTGAGCCTCGACTCGAACAGCGCGGCCTTCCGCGCTTATTTCACCGCCGTACTGCCCGAACACGACCAGGACCGCGTCCACATCAATGACATTAAAAAATGTATCAAGTGGTTCAAGTACATGGTTGAAAAGGGCATTTTTGAAGATTTGAAGAAGGAAGAAGCCGCAACCGAAACAACGGAACCTGCGGAGGTCGCAGTAGAAAAGGACGCAACTACCGGCGCCGTAAAACCAGCGAAGGACGTCACAGAAAAAGAAACAACCACAAAAACGGAGGAAACAGCGGAAGACGCAACGGAAAAAGACTGATAGATGTACAAAAATAAAAAAGTGGTCGTCGTACTGCCGGCCTACAATGCTGCCAAAACCCTCGAAAAGACCTACCAGGAGATCCCATTTGATCTGGTAGACGACGTGATTCTTTGCGATGACCACAGCCGCGACAACACCGCCGAACTGGCCCGCAGCCTGGGTATACAACACGTGATCGTGCATGAAAAAAACAAGGGCTACGGCGGCAATCAGAAATCATTGTACAACAAGGCCATCGAAATCGGGGGCGACATCGTTATCATGTTGCATCCAGATTACCAGTACACGCCCAAACTCATCCCTTCCATGGTCAACATCATCGGAGAAGAGTTGTATCCGGTGGTACTGGGTTCCCGTATCCTGGGTATGGGCGCCTTGCGAGGAGGTATGCCGATGTACAAATACATCGCCAATCGCTTTCTCACGCTGGCACAAAACTTGTTGATACACTATAAATTATCGGAGTACCACACGGGCTACCGGGCCTTTAACCGCACCGTGCTGGAAAGTATCCGCTTCAACCAAAATTCCGACGACTTTCTGTTCGACAATGAAATGCTGTCGCAAATCGTGTACGCGGGATTCGACATCGGGGAGGTAACTTGTCCCACCAAATATTTTGAAGAGGCATCGAGTATCAATTTCAAACGGAGTATGAAATACGGACTTGGGGTGCTTCGTGTATCGCTTGCGCACTTTTTCCAACGGATGGGTCTTGTTAATTTGCCGATGTACCAAAAAAAATAAAAACCCGAAAATGGATTGTTCCTTGAGGGTGCGGCGGGTTTCTGTTAAGCATTAACAAACGTTGTGAATTATTGTGTGGCGATAGTTAAATTTTTTGCAAATACCCAAAACTTTGTTTGGTACCATGGGTTATTTATCCATAATTTGCACACAGATTTAATGAAACCGATTCCTTTCACCTTTGCTTATCCCCTTTCCAGTGACATCTTAATCAAGGTTTATGAAAAAAAAGTTACTTCTTTTCGTCTTCGTGTTAGTTGGATTAGCGGTGCAGGCCCAAAGCAATGCGCGGGCCGATCTCTCCGTTTATCCTAATCCCGCCACCGATTTTATTTCCGTTCAGGATAACCACGACGCCGTTGGCCAGATCATTATCTTCGGCATCGTCGGTCGCCGCGTCAAAGAATTTGAATATGTCAAAGGCGATCAGTATTACATCTCCGATCTGAGCAAAGGCATGTACCTGGTACAATTGCTCGATAAGAACAAACGTATTCTGACAACCCAGAAAATGGAAAAACGCTAAGGCGTTTGATCGTTTATATTTGAAAACCCGTTTTGCGGCCATCCTGCCTCAAAACGGGTTTTGTATTGGGGAGGGCTACCATCTTATAAGGTTATATAAAGTAATTGTTGGCTCGAATGATAGCCTCAGCGCGGCGGTAATATTTGTAGCCTTTATCGAATCAGGGAAAGCGAGGTGCAGTGCACCGGCAAGATAATATTACCGGTGCGCTGCACCTCTGAACACATCATTACAACCATTGCTACAAATATTACCGCCGCGCTGCGGCTGGGGAAGCCTAATGTCTTGAGGTTTGGGCATAAAAAAAGCGAGTCTGTTCCAGGGATTGGAACAGACTCGCTTTTTTGTGTCGCACCATGAATGAACGTAACGTCAAAAAGTAACCTTTGTAAAATTCAAAGAAAACGACTCCGTCGGAATACCGCTGCTGCTGGCGGAAGTCTGGTAGCTCGTAATCAGAACATTTTCCAGTTCGATTTTCATATAGTCCCCGCCACTTTTTCTGACATGCAGCACTGCTTTTTTGATGTGCTGCCCCTTGCGCAGAAAAGCGCAATTTTGGCAGAAGATCTGCTGGTAGTCCTGCGAACGATTTGAACGGTTTGGGCTGCGCGGTTCAGCGAATACGAATCTATATCGATCCATTGTTTGTGTTTGTCATCCGTGGATTCACCATCGATGCCTTCGATTTTCAGAAAATAATCAACTGCTGCCGCAGGCGCTTCCGGTGTAGCAGCAGGGCGTTGTGAAAGAACTGGCAACGACGACCAACAGTAAAGCGAAAAAAGGAAACAGAATTTTCATTGTTTTTAATTGAATTGTTTTTTTGAAAATGTGAAATCTGTATACCTGTGTTCGCAAGGGGAAAAATGTACCCACGCACCTGTGATTTTTTTTCGTTGGGTGTAGTGAGGCGGTGACTTCAAGTCACCGCCTCACTGGGAAAGTTCGCCAAAAACAAACGAGTCTGCCCCAAATCAATGGAACAGACTCGCTGCAAGGCATCGGGCGCTTTCTGTTCCATTTTTGGTTCAGGCTGTTTCATACCGGTATCGCGATCGCTCATGTGACCGCCCAGGATCGGCGCAATCGTCAGGCCGACGAGGCAGGTCAGTTTGATCAGGATGTTCATGGATGGACCGGAAGTATCTTTGAACGGGTCGCCTACGGTATCGCCGGTGACAGCCGCCTTGTGCGGATCAGAGCCTTTGTAGAACATCTGGCCGTTGATCTCCACCCCTTTCTCGAAAGATTTTTTCGCGTTGTCCCATGCGCCGCCGGCATTGGACTGGAAAATAGCCCACATAACACCGCTCACGGTTACACCGGCCATATAGCCGCCCAATGCTTCAGGCCCCATCAGGAAACCCACAGCAATCGGGGTGATGATGGTAATAAGGCCCGGAGGCATCATTTCGCGCAGGGCAGCGCGGGTCGAAATTTCAACGCAGCGCTGGTAATCGGCTTTGCCGGTACCTTCCAGCAGTCCCGGAATTTCGCGGAACTGGCGGCGCACTTCTTCTACCATATCCATAGCAGCGCGGCCCACACTTTGCATCGCGAAAGCGGAGAAAACCACCGGAATCATTCCGCCGAGGAACAAGGCAGCGAGTACGTCTGCTTTAAAGATATTAATCCCTTCGATGCCCGTGAAATTTACATAAGCCGCAAAAAGGCCCAGCGCCGTGAGTGCGGCAGAAGCGATAGCGAAACCTTTGCCAATCGCAGCGGTGGTGTTACCCACGGAGTCGAGCACGTCTGTGCGACCGCGCACATCTTTCGGCAATTCACTCATTTCAGCAATACCGCCTGCGTTGTCGGCAATCGGGCCGAATGCGTCGATGGCCAGTTGCATGGCAGTGGTGGCCATCATAGCGGAAGCGGCGATTGCCACCCCGTAGAATCCGGCTAAGGAATAGGTGCTCCAGATAGCGCCTGCAAACAGCACAACCGGCATCCAGGTACTCATCATACCGGTAGCGAGACCGGCAATAACGTTCGTGGCGTGGCCGGTAGCCGACTGGCGAACGATGTTCAGGATCGGTTTTTTGCCCAATCCCGTATAGTATTCTGTAATAGCGGAAATCAGGGCGCCTACAACAAGGCCCACTATCATTGCGCTGAATACATTGGTGCTGCTTACGATGACAGCGCCCTGGCCGAAGAAAACCATAGTCATCTGTTCCGGCAGCATCCACTGTGTGAGCGGGTAGCAAACAACACCCGTGAGGATGATACTCGCCCAGTTGCCGCGGTTGAGTGCGCCTTGTACGGTGTCGGAGTTTACTTCTGCGTTATCTTTTACACGCACCAGCCACATACCGATGATAGACAACAGAATGCCGATACCCGCAATCAGCACAGGCAGCAAAATCGGACCGATCCCGCCGAATGCATCGTCGATGCCGCCGGAGTCGCGGATCACGGAGTTACCAAGTACCATAGTCGCCAAAACGGTAGCCACATAAGAACCGAACAGGTCGGCGCCCATACCGGCTACGTCGCCTACGTTATCGCCTACGTTATCGGCAATCGTGGCAGGGTTGCGCGGATCGTCTTCCGGGATACCAGCTTCCACTTTACCCACGAGGTCGGCGCCTACGTCGGCAGCTTTGGTATAAATACCGCCGCCTACACGGGCAAACAAAGCGATGGATTCAGCGCCGAGCGAGAAACCGGCGAGCACTTCCAGTACGCGCGACATTTTTTCATAACCGTCCGGGCCATACATGCCTCCCATAAAAAAGTTATAGAACAGTGCAAACAACAGGCTGAGACCCAATACGGCCAGACCTGCTACGCCAAGGCCCATGACCGAGCCGCCGTTGAATGAAACTTTCAGGGCTTGTGCCAGACTGGTACGGGCGGCCTGCGTGGTGCGCACATTGGCTTTGGTAGCAATACGCATACCCATAAAACCTGCCAGTACGGAGAATAATGCTCCAACCACAAAAGCAAAAACGATCAGCGGGTGACTGGTTTCTACCTGTGTGCCCAGCCAGCCTAATAGTACGGCTGCAATCAGCACAAAAATGGATAATACGCGATACTCGGCTTTTAGAAAAGCCATAGCGCCATCAGCGATATTTTTGGCAATGCCCTGCATTTTTTCATCACCGGCATCTTGTTTGGTCACCCAGCCTTGCAGAATGAACATATACAACAGGCCGATAACTCCAAAAAACGGAAGTATGTAAATAAGAGAACTCATCCGTTAAGTTTTGTTTTGACGTGAAAGTTAGAATAATTTGGTATCCGAAATTGGCCATTTTGCAAAAGGTATGCGGCCAAAACGGCGGCAAAAGTACAGAATTTTATTTCCCGGCATAGTTTCCTGCACGCATTAAGTAAAAGAACAAAGCGGCAAAAGGTAAAAGTTTACGTTTTATTAATCCGCTTTACCCAACTTTGCACGATCACTCAACCATTAATCTGCATCAGATGCCATACAAAGCACTCCTATTCATCGCAGCTTTATGCTTTCCCATTTCCGGTTTTACCCAAAACAACACACCCGCACAGCCCAAATTGATCGTAGGCATTGTGGTGGACCAGATGCGCTACGATTTTCTGTATCGCTACCAGTCTAAATATGTGCCCTGCGGCTTCAAACGCCTCTTATCAGAGGGCTTTTCCTGTGAAAACACCAAATACAACTTTACTCCAACCTATACTGCGCCCGGCCATGCTGCCATTTACACCGGCACAACACCTTCCGTCAACGGTATTATCGGCAATGACTGGTGGGATCCGGAATGGGGCGAACACCGCTATGTAACAACGGATAAACGATATAAAACAGTAGGTAGCCCTACCGAAAGGGTTGGCCAGCACTCGCCAACGGTAATGCTCTCCACCACCATTACGGATGAGTTGCGCTTGTCCAATAATTTCAAGTCGAAAGTAGTAGGCGTTTGCCTGAAAGACCGGGCAAGCATCCTCCCTGCCGGACATATTCCGAATGCCTGCTACTGGTTTGATGACGCCACCGGCAACTGGATCACTTCTACTTATTATCCTGATTCGATGGGCTTGCCTGCCTGGGTGCAGGATTTTAATGCCCGCCGCCTGCCGGAACAATACCTCTCCAAACCCTGGGCCACCGACTCGACCTTGCGCTACGACGAGAGTTTTGCAGGATGGGACAAATACAACAAAGGAAAATACGGCAATTTTCCGGGCAATATGCCTTACAACATGCCCGAATTGCGCAACGCCCAGGGCTTTGGCGTGCTGCGCTTTACCCCGATCGGTAATACACTCACCCTCGATTTTGCGCTTGAATCCATTGATAAAATGGGCCTTGGCCTGGACGATGCCCCAGACTTTCTCTGCCTTAGTTTTTCCAGCACCGACTACTGCGCCCACCAGTTCGGTATCCACGGCGAAGAAATGGAAGACGTATACCTGCAGCTCGACCGCGACATCGCTCGCATGATGGACTACCTGGATAAAAAATTCGGCAAAAACAATGTGCTCGTTTTTCTGACAGCCGATCACGGCGGTGCTGAAACGCCCGTACACATGCAGGACCTGCGTATCCCCGCCGGCGTTTTTGAAGAAAGTAAATTAGAAGCCAATCTTGAAAATTTGCTTGCAGCCCAACTTGGTATGCCCGGCGATTTTATTCACGAAGTGGGTAACCAGCAAATCTGGCTCAACTGGGAAGCCCTCAATGATCTGGATATGAACCCCGATGAAGTAGCCCATATTGCAATCGACTACCTGCGGGCGCAAAAAGGCGTGTATGATGCATTTACCCGCGACGAACTTACGTCCTTCCCACTTGAATTTCCTTTTGCTGCCGAAACCCGCCGGGGTATCCACCCCCGTCGATCAGGCGACATTATGTTCCAACTCGACCCGGCCTGGCATGCCGATGACAAAGCCTTCAAACTCGGAGGTACTACACACGGTTCGCCGTATGCCTACGACACGCATGTACCCCTGATCTGGCACGGCTGGAAAGTGCCGCATGGGCGCAGCTACGCACCAATTAGTATCACGGACATTGCACCGACTTTATCGGCTATGCTGCGTATCGCGCAGCCCAACGGGACGACGGGGCAGGTGATTGAGCCTCTGATTATTGGTTATTAGTTATTGGTTATCAGTTATTAGTGTGGAAACGCTTGGCTTAAGTCGATAATTTAGCCAAGCGTTTCCCACTGATAACTGAACTAACCAATAACTTCCTCACTTCTCACCTCTAAAAAGGCGGGTGTTCTCCAATAGCAGCCAGTACTTCCCGCAAATTGACAAGGCCTTCGCGGTTCAGGCTCAATTTCTCCACTGTAGCCCGGCCGATCGCTGTGCGTCCGAAAACATGCGTAAGCGTAGAACTCCATTGAAAATGTTCCGACCAGTTCTGGGTGCGCGGATTGTGCAGTGGCACCGTTTCCATCGTAATAGGATCAATGGCTGAAGTATCATTATACTTGATGCCATTACAACCCATACATGCCCAGGCCAGGTTGTCAGGATCATCACTGCCGCCTTTGGAACGCGGCATAATGTGTTCTATGGAAAAAGGATCGGGAGCATATTTTACCTGGGAAAGACAATACTCACAACAACCACGCGCACGTTCGAAGACGAGCTTTCTCAAGCGTTTACTTTTCATTGTGCATTACCCAGCGGGTTTGATGCCCAAATCTGCCAATAGTTGTTGAAACGAAACTTTACGAATGGAAGCCAAAGTCAGTACCCATTTTAGGCGTTCGGCATGTGCTATTTCAATACGGTTCACCAGCCGAACCAGTTCTTCGTGTTCTTTTTGCGTGAGTTTTTCTGCCTGCCTACGCCTGTCGAGGAAATGAAAACGCTCCAGTTCTTTTTGAGAAACAATGGAAGTATTGATTTTTAGCAATAAGTCGTCTTCCGTAAGACTGGGCGACTGCTGTCCACTTGCATCGGAAATACCACTCGAAAGCACCTGTGCCACATATTTTTCCAATGAAACACCCTGCCGTGCGGCTTTGTCGCGCAGCTGTTGTTCTATGGAAAATGGCAATTGAATGGTTAAAGACATCTTGTGGAACTGAAAAAAGATGTACAAAAATACGTTCTTTTGGCTAAGAATCAAGGCTGGCAGGGAAGTTTTGTAAAAATTTGAGATTCCTCGATACCAGGCGAGCGTCTGATTCGCCTTTAATTCCGCCGAACAATATGCTTCATCAATCTGCGCTCCGCCCGTTCAAAACGCATGGTTTCCAGGTTGCCGTCGCCGAAAAAATCGAAACGCACCATATTATACTGGTCGGGAAATACATCCAGCAAAATCTGATTGCTCAGGTCGATGTCGTACACTGAAGCGGGCGTAAATGCTTCAGCATCAAACTCCACGATCAACACCACATCGTCGATGGAGGAGGCTGTGTGGCGCAACTGAATCTGCTGCCGGTTGATGTGGAGATCAAACTGTTTCGTTACAAAATCCGTCAGCAGGCGGTTGTTGGCTGCCGTGATTTGGGTAAGGTCCAGGTCGCGCCCGGTTTGTTGTTCGAGGGCGCGTTCCAGGTCGTCCCAGAAGAACCGGAAAGTCAGCAGTAGCCGGCCTGTTTCGGGCTGGTATTTCGCATGGCAGACGCACATTTTCAAGGGATGCGCCGGTCGCATGGAAAGCAGGAACAACAGGCCGAACAAAAAAATGAATTGTTTCATAGGCCTGTTATTGTTTTACAACCGTGGCCCGCAAACGCGCGCGGCCTTCCGTTTCTACTTCCAGAAAATAGGCGCCCGCAGGGAGTGCACCCAGATTCGCATCGTTATTTTGAAGTGTTTCCAGCAGAACAAGTTGATTTTCAACATTGTACACCCGTAGGGTCGCGCCGCCCAGCATTTCATCCGTTATAAACCGCAAAATACCGCCGGTTGGGTTCGGCGCTACACGAATGCTGCGCACACTGCCTGCTTCATAAGCGCCCACCCCCTCGTCGACGACCACAGTAACGGATGGCGACAGGCTTTGGGCGCCGATGTTATCCGAAGCCCGCGCGTACAGGGTATAGGCTCCTGCCGGTACATTTTCCCAGGTAAACGTGAAGGGCGCTCCGTCCGTATCTTCAAACAGTTTTTGGGCGCCGTTAAAAAACTCGACTACGCCGACGGTACCGTCTGCATCCTGGGCTTCGGCAGTAATGGTGATACTGGCCGGTGTGGTATAGATTGTATTGTTGAGGGGTTCGACGATGCTCACGCCCGGAGCGACGTTGCTTTGTTCGATGAATAGTTGCTGCACTTCCGCATCGGGAAGCGCCCGCGCCCAGATGATGATTTCATCCAAAGCGCCGTCATGCAGCCAGTTTTCATCCTGATCCACATAAGATCCGATGCCAAACCAGTCGCTCGCCAGCCCGGCATACGCGATGTCGCCGTTTTGGGCCTGGCTTGTTGCCTTCAATTCGCCGTTGACAAAAAGTTTCATGGCAGCCCCGTTGTAGGTAGCCGTAAGGTAGTACCATTCGCCAGGGTTAAAATTTTCGGTATCGGTCAGGTAAGTCATGGTACCCGTATTGGCAGATGCCAGGGCAAAGGAAAATTGTTGCGAGCGTGTGCCCAACACCCAGCCCCGCTCGTAAGAGCCGTTGTCCTGCAGGCAGCCGATGAAACCGCCCCAGGTATCGGCGGCATTTACTTTACCCAGCCGCTGACGGTAATCTGTGCGCTTGGAAGGCCTACGCTTGCCGTTGCACCCGTCCGAACCGGAATAGACTGCGTGTTGTTGAACGCCGCTACCTGACCGCGCACCGGTTCGTCTTCCGGGAATGTGACGCCCGTAGCAGGCACCGTTCCGTTGAAGCCATGACCGGTAGCATCGTAGGCATCGCCATCGAAATGCCACCAGGCGATGGGTTCGAGGGGCAAAGGTGTATTGCCGTTTTGGGCATAAAAAGCGAGCGGCGCGCTCCAGGGACTCCATTCCAGGTTTTGGTCGCGGTAACGCACGCGCAGCCAGTTTTTTCCCGCAAAAACCTGTGTGGAATCAATGCTCAACTGGAAAATATTGACCCCGGCCATCTGGTCGATGGGAGAAAAATAAGCCGCGCTTTCGATCTGGAAAAAATCTTCAAAATCGCGTTTGACGTTGAGCAGCAAGTCGTTTTCAAAATCGCCGGAAGCGCCGGACAGTTCAAATTCGGTGGCATTGTAAGCCTCGCCCGCTTGTGAGAAATAGGGCGAACCTTCAAAAGTATAGGGCAAAGTCAGCAGGGTATCGGCAGGGGGCAGCACCGCAGGCTTGCGCAGGGCCTTTTTTACCAAAATAGCGGTGAAAGCGGTCGATCAGTACATTATCCAGCACATAATCGTTGTTGCCGATGGAATAACACTCCACGTCCATCGTTTCGGCTTCGAGGTCGATGTCCATGATCTGGTACGTCCACACGTCGAAGGAGCGCTGCACGTCGGGGTAGTTTTGTTCCGGGTTCTGGTTCCAGTTCTGGATAAGGCCGCCGCCGCCGCTGATCACTTCCCAGACGGAAGAATCGCGGTTGGAGCCGCGCGCGTACATGTGTGAATGCCCGGACGTGTACATCGCCGTTTTTTCGGAAGCGCGCAGTACCGGAATAATCTGGTCGCGGATATAGGCCGAGCCGTCGGACACCCAGTTTTCGCAGCGCAGCGGGTGGTGCGCCGTTCCAAATATCCATTTGACCGTCGGGTCGGCATTGGCCGCTGAGACGACATTGCCGAGCCATTGCGTCTGGCTGCTCCACCATTCATTGGAATTGAGCATACAAAACAGCACCGGTCCTGCGCGAAAAGCATAGTAGTGTTCGCCGTTTGTTCCGGCCAGGCCGTTGTATTGCAGATCGGGGTCGTCGAACTCGAAATGTGGGAAATAAAAAGACAGGTCGCTGTTCTGGTAGTATTCGTGGTTGCCCAGCACCGTCATGGTCGGGATATTCCCGGAGAGATTGCTGAGCGGATCGAAGTGCATGGAAATGTACTGCGACAGTACCCCTGCGTCCACGTTGTCGCCCTGTTTGAGGATGAGTTGCACTTCATCTTCCAGGTTGGGACCGTATTTTTCGATCAGTTTTTCCCGCGCCGCCTGGAAGGTGCGTTGCGCCGTGGTCGGGTGCTGCGTATCGCCTACGATCAGTACGCGGATATGGCCGTTGGCCGTCGCGGGATTTTGGTACGTGCGAAAACGAAACACCGCGGAGCTGTCCGCGCCGCTTACTGCTCGGTAATAATAGGCCGTGTTGGGTTCCAGACCAGCTATTTTCACGCTGTGCCACAGGTAATTGGCCGCAAAAGTATGGTAACTCCCGCTTGCCGTCTGCGTGAGGGCATCCGGCGAACTTCCCCAGCGTACGGTGCTTTCCGTCTCTGCCGCAGTGCGCCAACTGACCCAGACGGAGTGCTGCGTGGGCGATTGCAGATACGGTTTGATGGTTTGGGCCTGTATGGCAGCGTGTGACAAAAACAGGAGGGATACAATGGGGATGAGGCGCCGGCCCCCCGCCAACCGGGCCCTCCGCCCCCCCCCCCCCCCCCCCCCCCCCCCCCCTCCCACCTGGGTACTGTTTTTCATGTTCGGGAATTGATGTGGGG
Source organism: Lewinellaceae bacterium (assembly GCA_016711435.1). GTDB lineage: Bacteria > Bacteroidota > Bacteroidia > Chitinophagales > Saprospiraceae > M3007. The sequence goes on along the minus strand of JADJSY010000033.1, from coordinate 17,973 downwards.
TAAAGATAGGGAGGCGGTACACAAAAAAACATCCCGGCCCTCCCACCAAAGGAAAACCGGGATGCTGTATCTCTCACTTCTCACCCTCTCACTTCTCACCTCTAAGAAAAGGATGCCGCCACAATCTCCGCCTGTTCCTTCTCATGCGCTTTCGGGAAACCCGTAGCGGGCGATGCGGCGGAGCGGCGACTCACGCAGCGCCATCCGTATTCCGAGTGGTTGGTGGCCAGATAGCCCCAGGCGCCCATATTGTGCGGCTCTTCCTGCACCCAGAAAAGTTCTGCTTTGCCGTATTTTTTCAGCAGGGCTTCAAACTGTTTTTTCGGGAAAGGATAAATTTGTTCGAGGCGGACAATCGCCACATCCGTGCGTTTTTCATCCTGCTGGCGCTTGAGCAGATCGTAATACACTTTACCGGAGCAAACCAAAACACGTTTTACTTCTTTGGCTTTGACGGAAGTGTCGTCGAGTATTTCCCGAAAACGATTACCGCTTTCCAGTTCACTGATCTCTCCGAGGTTGAAAGGCGCGCGCAACGCCGATTTGGGCGTCATCACGATCAATGGTTTGCGGAAAGGCCGTACCAGTTGGCGGCGCAACAAGTGAAAAAAGTTGCTTGCTGAAGTGACATTGGCAATCGTCACATTATTTTCTGCGCAACCTTGCAGGAAACGTTCGAGGCGGGCGGAAGAGTGCTCCGGGCCTTGACCTTCATAGCCGTGCGGCAACAACATGACCAGGCCGTTCATACGGCTCCATTTGCTTTCTCCGGCAAAAATAAACTGGTCGATGATCGTGCCGGCGCCGTTGGCGAAGTCGCCGAATTGCGCTTCCCAGAGCACCAGCGCATCGGGTGTAGCCAGGGCATAACCGTATTCAAAACCGAGTACGGCATATTCGGACAACAGCGAGTTGTAGATGCGCATTTTCCCCTGCTTGTCGCTCAGACCGTCGAGGCGGTTCACCTCATGGTCGTTGTTGGCATCAAAAATGCAGGCGTGGCGGTGGCTGAAAGTGCCGCGTTTCACATCCTGGCCGCTCATGCGCACGTCGCGTCCTTCGAGCAGGATGGTGCCGTAGGCCAGGAGTTCGCCCAGCGCCCAGTCGATTTTGCCGGTGCTGACCAACTGTTTTTTAGCGTCGTTGATTTTGGCAATTTGCGGGAGCGGGGTAAACCCTTCCGGAAACGTCAGCAGGTGGTTTAAAATCCGGTCGATGACAGGGCGTGGCACGCCGGTATCGGGGCTTTCCTGAAAATCCTTATCGTCGAATGTTTTTTTCAGCGCTTTCCAGATCAGTTCCGGTTCCTGATAGGTGTACGGAAGCGGATTCTGGCGCACATTATCGAGCCGGGCCTGGAGGTCTGCCTTGAAAGCGGACTCCATATTGCGGGCAAGTTGCTCGTCCACATCGCCGCGTTTGATCAGCATATCACTGTAGATTTTGCGCGGGTCTTCATGTTTTTCGATGATTTTCCAGAGGCCGGGTTGTGTAAATCGCGGTTCGTCACTCTCATTGTGGCCGTTTTTGCGGTAGCACACCATGTCGACAAACACGTCGGAATTAAAACGCTGGCGGTATTCGGCGGCCAATTCGCTGGCATACACCACGGCTTCGGGGTCGTCGCCATTGACGTGGAAAACGGGAGCCTGCACCACTTCCGCAACAGAACTACAATAGGTGGAAGAGCGGGCGTCGGCCCAGTCTGTGGTAAACCCAATCTGGTTGTTGATGACCAAATGCACTGTTCCGCCGGTGTTGTACCCTGCCAGACTCATCATCTGGATGACTTCGTACACGATACCTTGACCGGCCACCGCAGCGTCGCCGTGGATCAGGATCGGGAGTACCCGGTCGTAGATGCCGCCATACATCGTATCCAATTTAGCGCGGCTGAACCCTTCCACCACCGGATTGACGGCTTCGAGGTGGCTGGGGTTGGGCAGCAATTTGACATAAAGCGATTTCCCGTTCAGGGCCTCGGTCTGGGAAGAATAACCCTGGTGGTATTTTACGTCGCCGGAACCGAAACTCTGATCCGGGATGGATTTATCTTCAAAGGCGTTGAAAATCTGGTCGTAGGTTTTGCCGACGATGTTGCAAAGCACGTTCAGGCGACCCCGGTGCGCCATTCCAATCACGACCTCTTCCACAGGCGTTTCTCCATCGGCAGATTTGTTGATCATGGCGTCGAGGGCCGGAATGGCCGCTTCGCCGCCTTCCAGGCCGAATCGTTTTTGTCCGACGAACTTGGTGGCTAAGAATTGCTCAAAACCCACGGCGCCGTTGAGTTTTTCAAGAATACGTTTCTTTTTTTCCACGGGAAAACCGAAATCGGGCCGCATGCTGCGATTTTCGATTTGTTCGCGGAGCCACTGGCGTCTTTCTTTGTCAAAAACGTGCGTGCTCTCGAAACCGATATTGCCGCAATACAGCGCTTGCAGGCGCTCGATAATCTGGCGCAGGGTAGCGCCCGGCATTCCGATTTCGTAGCCGGCAGTGAATTTTTCATCCAGATCAGCCTCCGTCAGGCCATAGTCGACGAGGTCGAGGCGCGGTTTGCGGTTTTTGCGCGGTTTGATCGGATTGGTTGTGGACAGGGTATGCCCACGGTCGCGGTAACCGTGAATGAGGCCGATGACGCCAAATTCTTTCTGGAGTTGCGCCGGGCTACTTTCGGTATGCGCAGCGCCATTGCCATTGGCAGCGCTGAGGGAAAAATCGAAGCCCCGGAAAAATGCCTGCCAGTCGGATTCTACGGAGTCGGGGTTGTTTTGCCAGGCGCGGTACAGCGAGTCGATGTACTGCGGATGTGCATTGGAAATGGCAGAAATATCTTTCATTGTTCGAAAAAGTACGTAGTGGAAAAGCCCGCAAAAATAGAAACCCCTAACGGCTTTTCTATCAAGAAGGTATATTATATGACAACAGTTTAACCCATTTTGGGTTCGATAGATATGGAAACGCACAAAATTGGGGGAACCTGAAAAAAAGTATGGCTTCGCAGAAGAAAATTTTAAAACACCTTTTCTTTTTTCATTTGTAAAGCATACCTTTGCCCGCCCAAACAGGGAAACCAACTTTTTCTTTAAATTTCTGCATCCTTACGCTGAAAGTAATATAATATGGCACATCATAAATCTGCACTCAAACGCATCCGTCAAAACGACAAGCGTCGTCTGCAAAATCGCTACTACAAAAAAAACAGCGCGTACGGCTATCAAAAACCTGCGCGAACTGAAAGATCAGGCTGAAGCGCTGACCTTTTTGCCTAAAGTTGTCAGCATGGTTGACAAACTGGCAAAACGCGGCAATATCCACCGCAACAAGGCTGCCAACCTGAAGAGTGGCCTGATGCGTCATGTGAACGCCCTGGCACAGGCTTAATATCCTGTTTCTGATGCGCGTTGCCAGCCAACGCTCCAAAAAGTGTATCCCGTGACCGCGAGATACACTTTTTGTGTTCCGGACAAGTCCGAAGTCGTCAGTCAATAGTCCGAAGTCCGTAGAGTGTGCCGTACCATTTTTAGCAACTCCGAGTATGAAACGGTACACTCTACGGACTTCGCACTTCGCACTAACGACTTCGGACTGTTCAAGACTTCGGACTTGCCACGGCACACTCTACGGACTTCGCACTTCGCACTAACGACTTCGGACTTTCAAAATGACTTCGCACTTTTATCCGCTTACCGTCCGTGAAATTCGCCGCGAAACGGCAGAAACCGTGTCCATCGCCTTTGATGTGCCGGAAGAACTACGTGAAGCATTTCACTTCATTCCGGGCCAGTACCTGACCCTGCGAACCACCATCGACGGAGCGGATATCCGGCGCTCCTACTCGATCTGTGCGGCGCCGCACGAAAACGAACTGCGGGTTGCGATCAAAAAAGAAGAAGGCGGCGTGTTCAGTACATTTGCCAACGAACAACTCCGGGCGGGTGATGTACTCCAGGTCATGCCACCGCAGGGACGTTTTTACGTCGAGTTAAGCCCCGAAAACAGCAAATTATATGTCGCTTTTGCGGTGGGAAGTGGCATTACCCCCATTATTTCTATCCTGAAAAGCACCCTGGAGCAGGAGCCGCACAGCCGTTTCCTGCTGTTTTACGGCAACCGGGGCTTCGACCACATCGTATTCCGGGAGCAATTGGAAGCGCTCAAAAACCGCTATCCCGAACGCTTGGCAGTTCATCATGTATTGAGCCGCGAATCGCTGGGCAGCGATCTGTTCTTCGGCCGGATAAACGCCGACAAATGCCAGGCTTATGCGCGTTATTTCTTTCAGCCGCAGGCGGTCGATCATTTTTTTCTGTGCGGACCGGAAACGATGGTATTTGAAGTGAAAGAAACGCTCGAACAATTGGGCGTGGCTGCACAAAAGATTCATTTTGAATTATTTACAACGGCAGGGATGCAGCAAAAAAGAGCCGGTATACCTGCCGCATCTGTATCTGCAAACAGCTTCGATGCCTCTGTTACGGTGATTCAGGACGGTGTACAATTTGATTTTCTGTTGCCTTCCGACGGTTCTACGCTGCTCGATGCCGCCATGCGCGCCGGCGCCGATTTACCTTTTTCCTGCAAAGGCGGCGTATGCAGCACCTGCAAAGCAAGGATACTGGACGGGCAGGTAAATATGGAAGTCAGTTACGGCCTCGAAGCCGACGAAATAGCCGCCGGTTATGTGCTAACCTGCCAGTCGCACCCGACAACCAAGCGGGTGGTGGTTAGTTTCGATGCTTGATGTTGTAAGGAAAAAATCCATTTATCTCGCACAACTTGCTTTTATGGAAAAAGAAAACGATCACCATCCCGAACATCTGAGCCCGGAAGAAATTTTTCACCGGATGTTCGACAACGACCCGTTTAGTCAATGGATGGGTATGGAACTCGTTTCAGTTGAGGAGGGCGCCTGCACCCTGAAAATGCGGGTGCGCGGCGAGATGCTCAACGGCTTCGGCGTGGCGCATGGCGGCATTACCTTCTCGTTGGCCGACAGCGCTTTTGCCTTTGCCTGCAATTCGCAGGGCCGCCATGCGGTATCCATACATTGCAGCATCGAACATATTGCACCCGTCCGGGAACATGACGAACTGAGGGCTGTCGCTACCGAAGAAAATCTCGGCAACCATATTTCCAACTACGCTATCACCGTTACCAGGCAGGACGGCTCGCCGGTTGCCTTTTTTCGCGGGGTAGCGTATCGGAAGCGGCAGGTGTGGGAGTGAAGAACAAAAAAAACAGGTAATTACAGCCGTTGCCATAATTACCCATTACACTCTTCCTTTGTATTAACTCTTGAAAAAACCAACCCGGTTACTGTATAACATGCTGGTTTTCAGTAATTTTTTAAGATACTATTCAGGCCGCTAACATCTTTTGGCATTCAGCCAGCAGAAATTCCGCTTTCGGGCGGAAGCGATAAGCCGGATGCGTCTCAGCCAGTTTTCGCTGCAAAAACAACTTGAGTTCCGGGATCGCCTCGGCATACCGTTTGGAATGAAACATACATTCTCCTTTGCGCAAACGGGCCAGCCAGTGCAAAGGCTGCACGGCCAAAGATCCCTTGATGGCAGCGTCAAAATCCAGAATAGCATTGTCCCAGTCGTTCATAATCATCTTCACTTTACCACAACCATAGTATGGCTCCGGATTGTTGGGATTGATACCGATACTTTTAGAAAAATCGTACAGGGCGTCTTTGAAGTTCTTGAGTTTATAATTCACATAACCCCTGCGTTCGTAGGCCAGGGCATTGCGTTCAAATTTGGAGATCGCACTGCTCAATGCTTCCGAAGCCATCTCCATACCGCCCTGTTGTACGAGGTCACGGCCTCTGATGAATTCCACCACAGCCGATTTGTCGCTTTGCGGTTCGATGGTATATTGTGCCAGCACCTGTCCGCTATTGACCCACCAGGCGCCCACATTACCCGCAAGGGCATATTGGGCAATCTCTTTCAGGAGCGCGGTAGTGCTGCGCCAATGTTTTTCCGTACTCATCAGCACCTGTTGCGGCACATCGAGCGTAAATGAATCCGCATGAAATACGTCTTCTGCTTTCAGCAGCACGTCGGCTTTGAAATAACTTTCAACCCTGGTGTTCCAATGGTGCAACACCATATTAAAAGTGCGCTCGGAGCCAAACTCGAGCCTACCCCTGAAAATCAGTTTAAGTGGTGGCACTTGTGTATTATTCATCACACCTGCTGTTTATCGGACATAAAACAATTGAATTCAAAGTACGATGTCTCAGTATACCTTCAATCTGGCAATACGGACGACATCCCTGCGCTGCGTGTTCATTTGATTGTAATAGGGACAAAAAGTTCTGTTTTCCCAGTCGACGCATCATCACAAGAAGATATACGAAGTCGATAGTGAACACATTGCTTTCATCGAGCTGATCTGCTGAGATCCTCTATTGCACGAAACCACAAAAAATTGATAAGGTACATCTTCAGAAGAAAACCGGGCAATTCAGAATATATGCCGGTGAAGAAGATGACTTTTCCCACAAGAATTACAAAATTGAAGCTTTCTAACCGCATTTACAAGCGGATGGCTTGTTTTTATAGTAAAAAAATTATTTGTGTCAAATTGCTCCGGCCAATAATATTTCAATATTTTACATGACACAAATTAATTATGGATAAATCCGCGTTTTCTCCTATTCGATCATTTGAATTCTGTATTTTAAATTAGTATTAAATTTTTTAAAAAAATTACCCACTTTTGGCTTTCGAAAAAACCTGTCGGGTATTTTTACAAATTGTTTTAAGAGTCAATTTTTTATGCGAAAACATGTTGAAAACCAATAAGATATGACTGAAAATCGCCTTTTCGATTACTTGTATGAACAGCTGCGTCAGCATCCGCAGGAAAAAGCATTTGGCCACAAAGTAAATAACCAGTGGCAGTACCTCTCCACTGCCCGTATTGTGGAACTGGGCAATCAGATGAGCCTCGGGTTGCTCGGCCTCGGGCTTCAGCCAGGTGATAAAATTGCCTCGGTTGTTTATAAAACATCGCCGGAGTGGGTCATCCTGGATTTTGCGATGCTTCAGTTGGGCATACTGCACGTACCCATGTACCCAACCATCAGTTCCCGTGAATACGAGTACATCTTAAATGAATCGGAAGTCAAATATTGTTTTGTTGGAGAGGGCGATTTGTACGATAAAGTACATCAGGCCTGTGAAAAGGCGCCCGGCGTGAAAGAAATTTTCACGTTCTACGATCACCCGGTTGCCCGGCGCTGGGATGTGCTGCTCACGGAAGGCGACCTCAGCGAAGTGAACCGGATCAAGGCGACTGTCCGGCCGGATGACCTCTGTACCCTGATTTATACTTCCGGCACCACAGGCAATCCGAAGGGCGTCATGCTTACACACCGCAATATTGCTTTCAATGTAGAATCTATACACAAGTTGGTGCCCATCGTGGCAGGCGACCGGGTGTTGAGTTTCCTGCCCGTAAGCCATGTCTTTGAGCGGGTCGCCGTTTATTTTTTCATTCGTTGCGGGGTGAGTGTTTCCTTTACCGGAACCGACAACCTCGGAGGCGAAGAGGGCGATCTGAAAGCAATCAGGCCGCATTTCTTTACAACAGTACCCCGCCTGCTGGAAAAAGTGTACGACAAAATTTACAGTAAAGGACTCGAACTGAAAGGACTGAAACGAGCACTTTTCTTCTGGGCGCTGAACCTGACAGAAGACTGGGATTTTGACAAAAAATACAGCGGCTGGAAGGCTTTTCAATGGAAAATCGCGCATAAACTTATTTTTTCCAAATGGCGGGAAGCGCTCGGCGGCAGTATCAAGGGCATTATTACCGGCGCATCTGCCTGTCCGCTCCGAATCATGCGCGTATTCAATGCCGCCGGTATTCCCATCCGGGAGGGTTATGGCCTGACGGAAGCCTCGCCGGGTATCACATTCAGTCGGTACGAACCCCATGCCGCAATGCTCGGCACGGTGGGAGTGGTGCTCGACGGCATCGAACTGCGCATCGAAGAAAGCCGCGATTACAAACCCGGTGAGGGCGAAATTCTTGCCAGCGGACCGGGCATCATGGAAGGTTATTTCAAACAACCTGAAAAAACGGCGGAAGTGATTCGTTATATCGAGGGCAAACGCTGGCTGGACACGGGCGACATTGGTATGATCGTGCCTGGGAAAGCAGGGTACCGGTTCCTGAAAATCACAGACCGCAAAAAAGAGTTGCTTAAAACCAGCCTGGGAAAATATATTGCCCCTTCTCCGATTGAATCCATTTATAAGGAGCACCGCCTGGTAGAACAGGTAATGGTGGTCGGCGAAAACCTGAAATTTGTATCCGCCCTCATCGTGCCCGCAGTAGAAGGACTCAAAGAATGGTGCCAGAAACACGATATTGCCTGGAGCAACCTCTCTGACATGATCCGCCATCCCAGGGTACTGGAACGTTATCAAATGCTGGTGGAACGCATCAACCCGAATTTCAGCCATGCCGAACAGGTAAAAAAATTCACCCTGCTGCCCTCCACCTGGGAACCGGTGAAAGCAGACGGAACCGAAGCCGAACTTACCCCGACGTTAAAATTGAAACGCCGGGTCATCATGCAGAAATACGGGCGTGAAATTGAGAAGATGTATGAGTAGAGTTATGAGTTATGAGTGATGAGTTATTGGAGTTTCAGGCTGGAAGGGAAAGAATGTATACTTCATTTTCCCATTCATCATTCATCATTCATAACTCATCATTCATCATTCATCATTAGCATTTGTTCCTATTTTTGCCCGTCATTAGAACCAGACAGGTATGCAAAACTATGTGGATATACAAGCGCTCAACCACCGAATTCACGAGGAGAGCGCTTTTGTTGAGTTGTTAAAAATAGAAACGGCGAAAGTAATTGTCGGGCAGGAGTACATGCTCGAACGCCTGTTGATCGGTCTGCTGACCAAGGGACATATTCTGCTGGAAGGTATGCCCGGACTTGCTAAAACACTGGCAATCAAAACATTGGCACAAGCCGTCGATGCCCGGTTCAGCCGGATACAATTTACGCCCGACCTCTTGCCGGCGGATGTGATCGGCACCATGATTTACAATCCGGCCAAATCAGAATTTGCAGTGCGCAAAGGACCGATCTTTGCCAACTTTGTGCTGGCAGATGAAATCAACCGGGCGCCTGCCAAAGTACAAAGCGCTCTGCTCGAAGCCATGCAGGAGCGACAGGTGACCATCGGCAACGAAACTTTTCCGCTCGAAGAACCTTTTCTGGTGCTGGCTACCCAGAATCCCATCGATCAGGAAGGCACTTATCCGCTTCCGGAAGCGCAAATGGACCGTTTTCTGCTCAAAGTAAAAATCGGTTATCCGGCCAAAGACGAAGAGCGCGACATCATGCGCCGCAACCTGAGCGGCGAACATCCACTTGTACACAAAGTACTGTCTACCAATACGTTGATGCGTTCCCGGGAGGTGATGCACGGGATTTATATGGATGAAAAAATTGAACAGTATATCCTGGAAATTGTGTTCGCCACCCGTACACCGGGCGAATACGGCATGCGCAACCTGACGCCGCTCATCAATTACGGCGCTTCGCCGCGCGCTACCATTGCCATGGCGCAGGCGGCCCGCGCAATGGCGTTTTTGCGGCGGCGCGGCTATGTTATTCCTGAAGATGTGCGGAGCATCTGCGCAGATGTGCTGCGCCACCGCATCGGATTGAGCTACGAAGCCGAAGCCGAAAATGTGACCCAGGAGGATATTATCACGAAGATTCTAAATACGGTGGAAGTGCCTTAGGTGGGTTTGATGGTTTGCAAGGGTTTGATGGTTTGAGGCGATAACCCATGGCCTAAAGTTACCACCTCAAACCATCAAACCTTTTCAAACCATCAAACCCCACAAACCATCAACCTTTCACTTTACATTATTGCATCGTCTTATTCGCCTTTTCATCTCCATATTATCCGTTTTCCTGCTGACTATCAATATGTTGCATAGTCAGAGCCTGGAAGAAATCGAACGCTCCACGTTCGAGGTGGACAATATTCTGGAACGCGCCCGCGCTTCCGACCGCGACAGCGAGCGGGAACGGCTAGCTACCCAGACCCTCACTATGGCCCGCAGTCTGCGGTACGATGGCGGCATTATCCGTTCATCGATGGTGCTGGGAGAAGTTTGTGCCCGTTCGGGCAGAACGGAACAGGCGCTTCAGTACTACCTGGAAGCAGAAGCCAAGATCATCAACACCGGCAACCGCGCCGCTCAACTGGCTGTTCAGAACGCCCTGGGCGATCTTTTTTTTCAGGAAAAACTATACGTCAATGCCCGCCGCTATTACCGCGAAATATTGGCATTGCAGCCCAACGACTATCGGATAAAAGAAAAAATGGGAGATGCCTGCTTATTGGATATGCGTTTTGACAGTGCGGAATATTTTTATAAAGAACTGATAATCAAATATAAAGAAGAAGGCAATAACCCCAGGCTTGTCCAGATTTACCAGAAATTGGCCAACGCTTACGATCAGAACGGCGACCCGGGTAAAAGCCTTTACTACTACCTGCCCATCGAAGACCTGGTGGAGCGATTCGGCACCTCGCCCGAACGCGGACTGCTTTACAACAACCTCGGCAGACAATACGCTGCGCTGCGCGACTTCCCGAAAGCCCTGGAATATTTCCGAAAAGCGGAATTGCAGTGCATTTACATCACCTGCGATTACCCGGAAGTGATGTTTGCCAATATGGGCATTGCGCTGCACAATACCGGCGATACCAAAGAGGGTATCGAGTATCTGCTGAAGGCGAAAGGCATCCTCACAAGCCGCAACGACAAAGCAGCGTTAGCCAACCTGGAACACCTCATGGCCACCGTCTATTTCAGCAGCAACGACCTGTACAACGCCTTGAGCCACAACAACGAAGCCATTCGTTTTGCCCGGGAAACCAAACAGTTTACCGTGCTTTCCAATGCCTATAAAACGGCTGCCGATTTATACCATGACCTCTACGACTTTGAAAAAGCCTTCGAATTTTACCGCGAATTCCTCAATATCGTCGATTCGGTGCGGCTGGAAGAACAAAGTCGTTTGCAACGCCTGAATCAGCAGCGCACCTTGCTGGCCGCCGCAGAAGGACAGATCAAATTCCTGATTACCCGGCAAAACATCAAAGACCTCGAACTTGCCCAGGAACGTTTCGAACGCGAACGCCTCGAACTGCTGAATAGAAACCTCGACCTCCAAAGGCGCAGCAGCGAAGACGAGGTACTGCTGCTGCAAAAACAAACAGAGGTAGACCAGGCGCAACTGCGCGAACAAACCCTGCAGGCGCTCCGGGCCAGGCAGGAGCTGCGCCTCGCAGCCCAAAATTTCGATGCTGAAAAACAGCAGCGCATCATTGCTGAATTGCGGCAGCAGGAAAAAATCGACAGCGCACAGGGGCTGGTCCGCGAACGCGAAGTAGAATTGCTGCGCCGCGACAAAGACATCGCCCAACTGGAACTGGACAAACAAGCCAATTTCCAGCGTTTCGCATATGGACTGGGCAGTTTGCTGCTCGTGATACTCGGACTGCTGGGTGCAGGGTGGTTGTTTGCCCGCCGCGCCAGCCGCCGGCTGAAAGGTCAAAACCGGAGAATTCAGGCGCAAAACCGCGAGATCGAGGAAGAACGCCGCAAAAGCGACGTGCTGCTGCGCAATATCCTGCCGGACGAGGTTGCCCAGGAACTCAAAACCCGCGGTTATGCCACCCCGCACAACTACGAGTCGGCGACCGTCCTATTCACTGATTTTGTCAATTTTACCCAGCTGTCCACCCAATTGACGCCGAAAGAACTCATCGACGAACTCGATGCCTGCTTTCTGGCCTTCGATGAAATATGTGAACGGCACGGACTCGAAAAAATCAAGACTATCGGCGACGCTTATATGTGCGCCGGCGGATTGCCGATTCCCAACGATACCCACGCTTCCGATGCGGTGCGCGCTGCGCTTGAAATGTGCGCATGGCTTGAACAACGCAACCATGACAATGCCTTTGCTGTTTTCCGCTACATGCGGGTAGGCATCCACACAGGACCGGTAGTAGCAGGCGTCATCGGGAAAAATAAATTTGCCTACGATATCTGGGGCGACGCCGTCAACCTGGCTGCCCGCCTCGAAGCCCTGAGCGAACCCAACCGGGTGAATATTTCAGAAGAAACGGCACAGGCGGTTAAAAAGCAGTTTAAAATGACCTATCGGGGAGAAAAGAAGTGCACAACAAAGGATTAGTGGGTATGTATTTTGTTGAACAGGAAAATAACTGAAAGTGCTGAACACCCCGCGTCTGACATGTGCTTTTCGTTATCGTACTTTCGCACCCGAATTGTATGGAACGAATATTTGATTTTTCCCGACAGATAATAGCAGGACTCGTGCTGGCGCTTTGTGCGCTGGCCTGCGCCCGACAAGGCGCGCCCACCGGCGGCCCCAAGGATCTCACACCGCCGAAGTTGGATTCCATCGCCAGTACGCCCAATTTCACCACCCGTTTTGATAAAAAACGCATCGAATTGCACTTCGACGAGTGGATTACCCTCGACGATGCCGCCAACCAGGTGATTATTTCGCCGCCGCTTGCCAAGCGACCTAAAGTTACCCTCAAAGGGAAAATGGTGCTGGTGGAACTGCCCGAAGAAGAAGCGTTGCGGGAAAATTCCACGTACACCATTAATTTTGGGAAATCTGTCAAAGACCTGCACGAGGGCAATGCCGCGACCGACCTGCGTTTTATTTTCTCCACCGGCGATTTTATCGACAGCCTGTCTGCCGGCGGCAGTATCGTGGATGCCTTTACCGGCGAACCGATTGAAAATATCACGATCATGTTGTACGACATCCTCACCGACAGCGTGATCCGACAGGAACGGCCGTATTATTTTTCCAGAACCGACAAATCCGGGCAGTTTACGCTGGAAAACCTGAAAGCGGGCCGCTACAAAGTGGCAGGTATAGAAGATGCCGACCAAAACCTGAAATGGAGCGGTGAAAACGAGCGCATCGCATTTATGGATTCCCTGCTCACCGTCAGCGATTCGCTGCGGGGGCCGCTCCGGCTGCGCGTTTTCAAAGAACAACCGCGTTTCCGGCTGTTCGACCGGAATGTGAGCCGTTACGGGCTGGCAAAATTGATTTACACGGCTGCGCCCGATTCGGTGCAATTGCGCACGGAACAAGCGGGTTTGCGGTTTTTGACCGAAAAATCACTCGATACCCTGCTCGTTTGGTACGACCTGCCGGACAGCACGTCCTGGCAACTGTTTGCCAACCTGGATACCGTGCAGGTGAAAGCCTTGAGCCGGAATGATTTTTTGAAAAAAAACCGCCTCCTCTTCGCCGACGACGCGCCGATAGCCGGCCCGCGCGGCAGTACTGCGCGGCGCGGTCAGGCGCCCGCAGCGACGCCCGTCAGCACCAGCCCGCCCCCCAAAACAATCACACAAAGCCAGTTCAAACCTGCCGATCTGGCATTTAAAACCCCGACAGCCACTTTTGATACCAGCCGCTGGCTCCTGTCCGTGGATAGCGTGCGCAGTAATAATTTTACGGTGCGCAAAGATTCCATTGCGCCGCGAAAACTGCTGCTCGACGTGAGCTGGCTACCCGGAAAAACATATAACCTGATGTTGCTACCGGGGGCGGTAACCGATTTTTTCGGGACAAGCAATACCGATACGTTGCAGCGCCAGTTCAATATTCCAACAGAAAAACAACTCGGCGGACTAAACCTCAACGTGGAAGACATGACGCCGGGCAAACAGTATGTGGTGCAACTGCTCAATGGCAGCGTGGTTGAAGAAGAGCGCAGGTTTCTGGCGGCAACGGCAGCGAAAAAATTAGTGTACACCGGATTGCCCACGGCTGTTTACACCATCCTGCTGATCGAAGATGCAAATGACAATGGCCGCTGGGATACCGGCAATTACTTTAAGCACGTACAGCCGGAACGTATTTTTACCAAAAAACTGGAATCCCTGCGCGCCAATTGGGTGGTGGAAGCAGTTATTTCGACTACTGCTGTTGCTGCGGAGAAAAAACGGAATGAATAAAAATCTCCTTCATCTTAAAAATCATGGTCTTCACGGTGCATTTTTTGTCGAATGCCCTTGTTAAGATTCTGATTGACTACTTTTGCGACCTCGCCGGCGAAACAAAGCAGCGATCGTGGCGTTTATCGCTCTTTAGTTAAAAAATATACAGTCAAACATCAGGACAATCCAAACACATAAAATGGCACAATTTAATTCGGACGTAGCAGCGGTAGATGCACTCGCACAGGCATACAAAGATCTTTCAGCAGAAATAGGCAAAGTGATCGTCGGGCAGGAAGATGTAGTGAGAGCCGTTATCATCTCTCTTTTCTCCAATGGCCACGCATTGCTGGTGGGTGTGCCGGGTTTGGCGAAAACCCTGCTGGTCAGCACCATCGCCGAAGTACTCGATCTCGACTTCAAACGCATTCAGTTTACACCCGACCTGATGCCATCTGACATCACGGGCAACGAAATCCTGGATGAAGACCGGCGTTTCCGCTTTACACGCGGCCCCGTTTTTGCCAATATCGTTCTGGCGGACGAGATCAACCGTACCCCGCCTAAAACACAGGCGGCCCTGCTGGAAGCCATGCAGGAGCGCTCTGTCACCGTGAGCGGCGTGCGTCATGCCCTGCCAACGCCGTTCTTCGTACTGGCCACCCAAAACCCGATTGAACAGGAAGGCACCTACCCACTCCCCGAGGCGCAACTCGACCGCTTTATGTTCAATATTCCGCTGACATATCCTTCTTATGAGCAGGAAGTAGACGTGGTGAAAAGAACGACTACCTCCAGCCAGGCTTCGCTCAACCATATCCTGAGCGCCGAACAGATCATGGAGTTTCAGCAATTGATCCGAAAAATACCCGTGAGCGACCACGTGCTGGAATATGCGGTAGGCCTGGCATCGAAAACCCGTCCGAATACGCCACGCGCTACCAAGGAAGCCAACAGTTACCTCGCCTGGGGAGCAGGTCCGCGCGCCAGCCAATACCTGACGTTGGGCGCTAAATGCCATGCCGCCATCAAGGGCAAATACTCGCCCGATATCGAAGACGTACAGGCGATTGCCAACCTGGTGCTGCGCCACCGCATTGTGCGGAATTACAAAGCGGAAGCGGAAGGCGTGACGGAAGAGAATATCATCGAGTCGCTGTTGTAGTTTTTGAACAGGATTCGATTGATTTAAACATGAGTCATCATCTCGAATTATTGATTAGCAACATATTAGCCTGCGGATCCGCCCCGTAGACTGGATTTGTTCTTCGATTTTCAGGGTAATAAGATTCGGGTGACTCATGTTTTTGATCCTACACGGTTGCCAAAGGCAAAGCGCCCCAAACACGAAACACCATATCCGAAACACCCGCTAACGCAGCAACCCGATCACCCTTCCCACCTCTTTCGGCTCCCACCAGCGCACAAACCGGATGATATGCGACACCCAGCCTTTTGGCCGGGCGATGTTGCCGGCAATAGATGTTACTGTTTTATCCATTTGATCGATATAATCCGCTACGGCCGGTTCCGGGAGTTGCGCCAGGGCGACGCTGTTGGCCCAGGCTGCCTGCCGGGCTTTGACAATACTGAATTCGATCACCGCCTTGTCTCTGCCTCGCATGACGCGTCGGATGAGCCGCATGGGCCACCAGATGCGTTCGAGTTTCATCTGCATGTCGTCGGTGAGCGCGGAGATGATGTCGTTTATTTTTTCAAAATCGCGTTGCAGCGCAAAAACAGTATCGCCCGGAGCGGTCAGGGCTGCGGCAATGGCCAGGTCGAGGTTGATATGGGTGTTGATACCAAGAATAAGATGTTGGAGCACGATCAGCGCATCGTCGTCGCAGGCGTCGAAGGCGGCCTGCCAGCTGCGGCCGGGGGTTTGTTGTTGCTCGCATCGCTGCCAGGCGTCGAGGTACCGGTTGGCAAAAAGCACGTCGAGTCGCTCCATGCGGGCCGCATCTTCAAACTGTCCGGCGACGATAGCATCCCGAACCGCCTCGGTCATACCTTTATAAAGAACGGCAAAATAGGCCTGTCTGGAATCCCTCATTTCGCATTGCCGTATGATCGCATCGAGGGCTTCGATCACTTCCTGTATCGTGTTTGCCTGCATAAAGCCTGTTTTCAGCGTGTTTAGAGGCGGCCAAGTTAACACAGACTTACTTGTACGATGTAAATAAATTAAAATACAGTACATTTGCCTTCTCATTTACTAACCTTTTTCCCAATCTATTATGAGTCAAATATTTGAAACCATCAAACAGAAAGTAGCGGAAGCAGAAGCGGACGTTGCAAAATTCACCCAGGGAAACAATGCTGCCGGTAGCCGCGTAAGAAAGGCTATGCAGGAATTGAAGCAGTTGGCGCAAGATCTCCGTCAACATGTGCTGGAAGTAAAAAACGCCAGCAAAGACGGAAAGTAATAGTTCCCCTAGTCAAGTAAAAACAAAAAGCCCCCGAACGGATATGTTCGGGGGCTTTTTTTGGTGGGGGTGGTGGCACGCGGCACAGCCCATTGGTGTCTGGAACCTTAAAAATGCCTGGGAAACTGGGCGGCCACAAGGGCCGCCCCTACAAAACCAGACTTTTCGGTTTGAAAACAGCAAGGTTTTATGTTTATGATGTAGGGGCGACCCTTGTGGTCGCCCAGATTTCAAAGGTTCCAGACAGCAAAGGGCACAGCCATGCGCCAGCGCGGGGCCTGTGAAGGCTTTCCTATATGTACATTTACCTGATAGATATCCCACATACTGCCGGGAAATTCTTAGATATTCAACGAAGTGGCGCCAGGTCACAAAACGCGGCGCGGCGAAAATGCTGTATACAACCATGAACACATCATCCTTGCTGATCCTTTCCACCTGGCTCCTGGGGTTGATCGCATGTTTCAACCATTCCGCAAGCCATTCCGAAAAAACGCTTGCCGGACATTCGCCTGTAACAAGTGATGCTTCCAACACTCAGACGGTATCCAAAGACGAACTGACCAAAATATACGCCCAGGCCATTGCCCTGTACATCAGATCGGTGCATGCTGACTATCCTATCACTTTCGATACCTTATACTTCGGCAAACACGTCTACGGGCAACCGGACGATTTCCCCGACATACAGTTGCCCGAAACCATAGCGCACATACCAATAAGGCTGGTGACGCCCGAAGCCGGTTCGCAAAAACAAAAAGAACACAAATCATCCTGGTACATCAACCTGATCGGTTGGGTAGATGCTCAAAAAGCCGATTTTACTTTCGTGACCTTCTCGAACGGATTTGAACACCAATTCGATTTTTTTGCGGTCTATACGTACAACGCCCAATCAAAAGCATTTGAGTTGGCGACTTCCAGGTTTGAAAATTTCGGTTTTAGGAAAGGGAAGTGAAATTGGGTTGGAGGCAAGGTTTTCGCCGGTCTTGGTCTTTTGACCAAGACCACACGTACAGCACAATCAACCCTTAACACTGGAATATTTCATTGAAATCCTGTCCAGCCTACATGGCGGTTGATGGGGTCGCCGATAGAATACCTGTATGCATCAGATGCATTTTATGCCGGCCAAGCAGATCGTTGGCCATTTTGACGCATTTCTGTATGGAGAAGATTGTGGCGGAAAGCATCGTGATATGAGGTAGATCTGCTGTATTTTTGGTCTTGGTCAAAAGACCAAGACCGGCGCTTGTGGGCGAAAATTGTGCAAGATGGAAGACCAAGCGAGGCATAAAAAACAAAAAGCCCCCGAACATTTCCGTTCGAGGGCTTTTTGTGGCGGAGGCCGGACTTGAACCGACGACCTTCGGGTTATAGGCCCGACGAGACTACCAACTGCTCCACTCCGCGATTTAGTGGCGCAAAGATAATATCATTCAGTGCACAAACCAAATGTTTTTTGAGA
>JADJSY010000032.1 GCA_016711435.1 Lewinellaceae bacterium | reverse complement strand
CAAATAATCCACCTCACATTTTCTGTAAGTGGTTGATTATCATTGTAAACGTATCTTTTACAATGATGTCTGTTCATGATTATCTTTCGACCATTTAACATGCAATGCTATGAAAACCTGTTTGTTTACCCTTTTTTCCGTGATTTTTTTTGCTGTACAAACTAGCGCTCAATCGTTCAGTTTGCAGGACTTCGCTCCATTATACGGGCTTCAGGGCGCCTGGGGTTTGACCACCAAAAGGGGCGGCATTTTGCACGAAGTTTGGCAGATAAAAAACATGCAATACCTGCAAAGCAAAAGTTTTATCGTTCGCGACAAAGACACCATTCCGCAGGAATCCGTGCAATTGCGTTATCAGGATGGCCGAATCACCTACACCTCAACCGTTCCCAACCAGAACGCCGGTCAGCCTGTAACATTTACCTTAGTTAGCCTTATTGGCGGGGAGTATGTTTTTGAAAACAAGGCGCACGATTTCCCACAGCGTATTGTGTACCGCGTCCCGGCAGACTCCACGCTGGATGTTTATATCGAGGGGCCTTCGTCGGGAAGTGTCAAAAAAATTCCATACCCTTTTAAAAGATTAGTCGCAGCCCCGCTCAAACCGAATGTGGAATACCTGAACCGGAAAGTCCGTTCCCTTGCCGAGCCATCCGTTTTTCAGAAAGAAATAGACGGCGCATTCCCGCAACGCACCCTGTACCACGATAGCCTGGTGACGGTGCTTGGTTCCAATAACCCACAGTTGCCCACACATTTACTTATTGTTCCGAACCGGCGTATTCCCACCCTCAACGACGCGACAGAGGCTGATGAGGCCCTGCTGGGACATATGTTGTTGACTGCCACCAAGATGGCGGAACAACTGGGTATCGCCGAAACGGGTTACCGCCTGGCTTTCAACACCAATGAAGACGCCGGACAATCGGCCTTTCACCTGCATTTGCACGTTTTGGGTGGAGCGCGTACGGGCGCAATGGTGGATCAGGGTTGGCGCAACATCCGCCGTCGCCTGCTCGATACCGTCCAGTTGAGTCCCCTGGAAAAAAGACTGCTGGGCACCTGGTCGGGAAAGGGGGAAATAGAAATGACCGGAAAATCCGCCGATGTGCTGCTGAAATGCGAGCCGGATTTACAAAACCATTATTTCGTACTCAGTTTGAAAAAGGATTTACGTGATTCGGCGAATTCTGCGGAAACCCATGAAGAGAAAACGTATTTTAAATCTGTCGGAACGGTTGGGCGTCCGGAAGGCGTTTTTCTAAATTCGGACGGAAATATGGGTCAAATAGAAGCGGTGTACGACGGTAAGTCTCTTATCGTCAAACAGACCGGCGCCCATAAAATCATTTATCGTTTTTTGGATGATAATACCATTGAAATTAGCGATTCTTTTAAGGAAAAAGGCAATAAGTGGAAAGAACATAGCCGCCTTACAGTGCGGAAAATGTGACCCGTGAAGAGGTTTCATCTGCCAGGCACGAAGCAGGTGAAATCTCTTCACGGAACGCTTTCACAATGAGATTTCTCCTAATATCTCCAACTCTTCAAATCGGCGCCTGCCGGTGAGCGGTTTTGCACCTCTTCCGTCCATTTCGGGATGAAATAACGATGGTAGCGCAGCCGGGAAATCCCGTTTGGTTGTGTATGGTCGCCATTCCAGCAATGCTCGGCACGGTCGCCGTAGTCTACCTGTCCGTCGTAGGGCGGGTTGGACATGGATTTTAGCATGTCTTCTGCCAGATACACTGCATTGTTCAGGTAATAATTGTCCATATCGCCGCAGTAGAGATGAATTTTGCCGCGCCAAAGCGCTCCGTTTTTGGCCCAGTCGCGTTGCAGGATGTAAGTCAGGTCGTAGTGTTCTTTCCAGTAAGCAGCCACTTGAGGGTCGATTTCACCGGTGACTTTATCCCATATCCGCATCGGATATCCGTCGGGACCGACAGGGGAATATACAGCCTCCCAGATATCGAATTGCTGCCCGCTACGGCTTTTTGTACCGAGCGCCAGTTCGTAGTAATTGGTTTGCTGTAAAGTGGCACTGATTTGCCCGAGGTAATTGCGTATGGCTGGCCGTGCGATTTTACTAAAGGGCCCCTCCTGGAAATAGGCGTTTTTGTCCTTATAAAGATCCACCACCGTATAAGCCCGGAAATCGACGGGATCGGGACATGCCGCATAACACCCATTGAACTGATCCGGGTAAAATACCTGTACGGCCAATGCTTCCCAGCCTCCTGTACTGCCGCCGTACGTGAAACGCGCCCATCCCTGGCCGATGCCCCTGAAGCGGCGCTCGATTTCCGGGATCAGTTCGGTCATAATCGCATCGCCGTAAGGGCCGACATTAGCGGAATTCACCGCATAGGAGTCGTCGTAAAAAGGACAGGGATGTTGTATTTCTATGGCCAGCACCCGCGGGAAGTCGGGCCCTGTCCACAATTTATAAAAATCGTAGGCCTCCTGCTGCACAATGCGGTTGTAACCAGCAATCTGGAAACGCGCGCTGGAATCTGGTTTTAAATTGGCGTCGGGCGGCTCCGTCCGGAATCCACCGAAGTCGCTGGGAAAATGCCCATGAAAAACAGCCAGCGGGTAATGCACGTCAGGGTGCGTATCCCAACCTTCCGGAAGCAGAATATGCGCTCCGAGGTACATGGGTCGTCCCCAGAACTCGCTGAGCAAAGTGCTCTGGATTTTGATGTGTTTGATGTATTTGCTGTCTTCCGGTGCTTCGATGGGTGGTATTTCTTCCGTCAGATTCAGTTGAATCAACTGAGGTCTTTCAGTCAAAATGATTTTCAGGGGTTTGGAATAAAGATTACCCGGCGCCAGGTTCCATTGTTGCCCCTCTCCGCGATCCATCGGCATTTTTATGGTATGCCCGTCTTTTCGTTTGAAGGTTTCATAGCGATGCAACAAGGCCTGCACATAGTATTCGCCGGGCGGCAAATCGCGCAGGCTCTGAACAGGATAACCAAATTCGGCGCCTTTGAAAACCTTCGACTTGTTGGGTTCCCAGTTTTCCACGTCCATGCCGAATACCTGAGCGGAGATATAGTCATCACTGATCTGGAAGCGCGGTTCTGCGTCCGCATTTTTGGAAAACAGGATCAGCAGGCGCCCGTCGAGCGGCTTTTTACTTTGTTTGGGGTAAAAGGATACGCCAACGGAATATTGCGCCGATAAACATAAAGGGCATAGCAAAAACAGAAACAGGTACTTATACATTTTAGCGGTATTTAAAAAATGAAACGCGACTATATGGAAAAAGTAAATCCCTGGCCTAAACTTGCTGTGCATGAACCCCCATGCATATAATTTAGTTAAAAAAAGCACAAAATTTGTGAATGCTACAACCATTTGCAGACTTCCCCGCGTCCTTTAACCGAACAAACTTACCTTCTTTTTATGCCATATCGAAACATCTACCTCCCGCCCAAATGGGCCTGCCTTTCCTTTGCTCTTTGCTTGTTTTTCCAGTTTGTCTGTGCGTTGCAAACGCAGGCGCAAACCCGCTACACGGTCAGCGGTACTGTTACCGACCGCGCCAGCGGCGAGCACCTCATCGGGGCCACCGTGCGCGATTTGAAAAGTGGAAAAGGCACCGTAACGAACACATTCGGTTTTTACAGCCTGACCCTGCCCGAGGATTCGGTGCTGATTGCTATCACCTACATCGGTTACAAAGCCGATGGTTTCCGGTATCTTTTGGACAAAAATACCACCCAAAATGTGACGCTGGAACAAAGTTCGATCTTGAAGGAAGTGGAAATCGTCGGGGAACGTTACGAGCGTATTGAAGAACGCGCGCAAATGAGCCGCATCGATATTCCCATCCAACAAATCAAAAACGTGCCGGCATTTATGGGTGAAAAGGACGTTTTGAAGGCGCTGCAACTGTTGCCGGGCGTGTCGGCAGGCGGCGAAGGGCAGAGCGGCATATATGTGCGCGGCGGCGGACCCGATCAGAACCTGATCCTGCTCGACGGGGTGCCGGTCTACAATGTTTCGCATTTGTTCGGCTTTTTTTCCGTGTTCAATCCCGATGCGGTGAAAGATGTTTCACTCATCAAAGGCGGCTTTCCGGCGCGTTACGGCGGGCGTTTGTCGTCGGTGATTGAAATCAATATGAAAGAGGGCAATGAAAATGAATTTCACGGGGAAGGCAGCATCGGCCTGATCGCTTCCAAACTGACGCTCGAAGGCCCTATCAAAAAAGGCAAGTCTTCCTTTATCGTGTCGGGGCGGCGTACGTACATCGACATTCTGGCCCGGCCCCTCATAAAAGCCGGTTTCGCAGCCGAGGGTAGCGAAGGCGTGGTGGGCTATTTTTTCGATGACGTGAATGCAAAAGTAAACTACCGTTTTTCCGAAAAAGACCGCGTTTATCTCAGTTTTTACACCGGACAGGATAAATTTTATGCAGATTTTGGAGAAAGAGATGAGGACTATGAAGATCAGTTCAAAGCCGGACTGGGCTGGGGAAATGTCACATCTGCGCTGCGCTGGAACCATATCTGGAGCCCGAAACTTTTTGCCAACACTACCCTGACGTACAGCCGCTATCGTTTTGAAACCTCCAACGGCTACGAAAGCCGCGAACTGGAAAACAATAGCGTGGTGAGTGAAGACAAATTTGACCTGCTGTATTTTTCCGGCATCAATGACGTAGCCGGGAAAATTGATTTCGACTTTTTGCCGAGTCCCGATCACTATGTCCGCTTTGGCGCCAACGTTATTTTGCACACTTTCAAACCGGGTACTTTCCGGGCGGGTTATTCGTCTTTTGAGGAAGGCAGCGATTCTGTCAGTTTTCGCGCCGATTATAGCCAGGACAATGTGCGGGCTACCGAATTTGCCGCTTATGTTGAAGATGACTGGAAAATCAGCGAGCGCATTCGTATCAACGGCGGACTACACTTTTCGGGATTCGCCCTGAGCGGTAAACCTTATTTTTCGCTGCAACCGCGCCTCAATGCGCGTTACCTGTTCGACCGCGGCTGGTCGCTCAAAGCGGGTTTCAGCACCATGCGTCAGTACATTCACCTGCTCACCAACGAAACCATCGGCTTGCCCACCGATCTCTGGCTCCCGACCACCAAGCGGGTGAAACCGCAGGATTCCTGGCAGGCAGCCCTCGGAACGGCCAAGACTTTAGGCCAGGACTACGAGTTCAGTGTTGAATTATATTACAAGGAAATGAACAACGTGATCGCTTTCCGCGAAGGGTCGAGCCTGCTGCAATTTGAGGGCTGGGAAGACCGGGTTTCACAAGGCAAGGGCACTGCCTACGGCGCCGAGTTTTTTGTGCAGAAAAAGCGCGGCAAACTCAGCGGCTGGGTCGGATACACGCTTTCCTGGGCTACCAGGCAGTTTGACGACATCAATTTCGGCGAAGTATATCCGTACAAATACGACCGCAGGCACGACTTTGAAATTACGGGTTCCTACAAATTCACCGAGCGGTTTTCTTTAGCCGCCAGTTGTGTATTCCACGGGAAATGCCGTCACACTCGGCAATTCCCGCTACTTAGGCCCGTCTGCATATCAGAACTACCTCAACGAAACAACGCATACGCCCGAACGCAACAATTTCAGGATGCCATCCTACAATCGCCTGGATGTCGGCCTCGAATTTACGAAGAAAAAGCGCCGCTACACCCGCACCTGGGCTTTCGGCGCCTACAATGCCTACAACCGCAAGAACCCGTTTTTCCTGTTTACGGAAACGGAAAACAACAATGGAGAGACCACTACGGTGCTGAAAAAAGCGGCGCTGTTTCCGGTGATTCCTTATTTCGCGTGGAGCTTTAAATTCTGAAAATGGTTGATGAGGTTTATAAGGTTGATGAGGTTGATATTCATCCACTCGAAAAAATTAAAAATTACCTCATTTTTCGAGTGGATGAATATCAACCTCATCAACCCTCATCAACCTCATCAACCTCATCAACCTTCATCAACTCAACAACATGAAACACTTCTTTTTTATACTCGCCGTGTCTCTCCTGCTGCATGCCTGTAGCGACGATTTTTTCAGCCAGACGGTAAAAATCGACCCGCCGGAATACGACAAACAACTGTCGTTTCACCTGCTGCTCGACAACAATGACTCCCTCATCCGGATCACCATGACGCGCAATTACGGGCTGCTCGAAACGGTTCAAAATTACGAGGACTGGTATGTGTCGGGCGCCACCGCTGAACTATATGAAAATGGGCAAAAGTGGGTCACTTTTGCGCCGTTGAGCGTGGACAGCAGTTTTGTGCTTACCGGGATATTGCCGCGTCCATTTCAAGCGGGAAGTACATACGAAATCAGGGCCGCTCATCCGGATTATCCTGCCGTCAGCGCGGTACAGGTGGTTCCCGCCGATTTTCAGGTGGATTCCCTGCGGGTTCGCCGGGATGCCGTTCCGGGCGAATTCGGCGACCGACTGGATCTGCTGGAAGTATTCCTGAAAGATCAGCCGGGCGTGAAAAACTACTACGAAGTAACCATCCTAAAACGGTACTACGACTACATCTACGACCCGACAACCGGAACCTACGATACCACCGCCGTTTATGAATATCCACTTGGCGTAGAAGGTTTTAATGATCCCAATGTACAGTTCGGTTTTGGCAACGGGGGGCTTATCAGCGATCAGTTTTTTGATGGCCAGACCTATAAATTCCAGGCGCGTTTTTACGGCAACAACGGTGGCTCTTCAGACAGTACTGTTATCGTACTGATACGCAACGTGACGGAAGACTATTTCAAATGGTCGCGCTCCTATGAAGCCAATTACAATTCGGAAGAAAACCCGCTGGTAGAACCCATTTCCGTTTTTCATAACCTGCAAAATGGATTGGGGATTTTTTCGATTGCGCAGGAAAAGAATTTTGAATTGTGAGTCGTGAGTTGTGAGTGGAGTGGCGTCCAGTTAGAAGAATATTGAGTTCATTCTTCTAACTGGACGCCAACCAAACTCACTACTCACGACTCACGACTCACAACTCACGATATCAATCGTTTAAAATCCAGTTTTTCCACCGGCTGCACCAGCAGCGGCACATCCTCCACGATAATATCCGATTTATCAAGACCGAAGGCTTTTTCGTCGGACTGGCTCAGTTTTTTCAACGTGAAATAACTGTTGAGCAACAGGCTGTCGCGCAGACTGAATTCGTTTTCCAGCGACAGGAATTTTTCAATGACGACGAACTTGAAATCCGGCTCCGGGTTGTATTTCGTACTGCCGTCGGGGCGGATATGCAGGTTGAGTTCGCGGTTTTTGACCAGATCCTGTACAATTTTTTTGAAAAACAACTCCGTGCGCGGCTGAATCCGGAAACCGAGGTTAATATCAATCCGAATGACCTTGTCGTCGAGCAATTCGTGTACTTCGTAATTCAGCGTGTAAGGACTGTCCGTTCGGTTGAGGTGGAGGAACCAGTAGACATCCGCGCGTTTCGGCTTTTTGGAAAAAATAGATTTGACTACTTTTTCCTCAATATGGCTGCGGTGATCCGCTTTGGTCAGGTAAATCAGGTGGGTGCTGAATTTGGGGATAGCATCGTCTTCACTCAAATCGTTCAACAGCGGCAGGTAAGTGTACAAATCCACAAAACGCACTAGTTTGTTGTTGATTTTGCGGGCAAAATACCAGGTATACATGATGCCGAACAGTACGCCGCCAATGATGAGTGTGATAAAACCGCCTTCCGGGAATTTTTTAAGGTTGGCTACAAAAAAGGAAAGTTCAATAAAAATGAACAGCAAACTCAAAAACCCTACCAGCGCCAACGGCCATTTTCTGACCCGGTACAAATAATAACTCAATAAAATAGTGGTCGTCATCATGGCCAGGGTGATTGCCAGTCCGTAGGCTGCTTCCATGTGTTCCGAGTTCTGAAATACAACATCACTGCGATGCAGCCGCCCAAAGCATGATGTTTACACTCGGTATGTAAATCTGGCCTTTCAGTTCCGTGGGTTGCCGAACGCCCACCCTGGGCCAGAAATTAAGCGACATGGCCTCACTAATCAGCGTATAGGATCCGCTGATCAGCGCCTGCGAAGCAATAATAGCCGCTGCCGTAGCGATGATAATACCCGGAATCAGAAACCAGTGCGGCATAATTTCATAAAAAGGATTGCGACCCAAAAGGAAATTGTCGCCGTGGTGCAGCAGCCAGCCGGCTTGACCCAGGTAGTTGACCACCAGACTGGTTTTTACAAAAATCCAGGTATAACGAATGTTCCATTTGCCGCAGTGACCCAGGTCGGAATACAAGGCCTCCGCGCCGGTGGTGCATAAAAAAACTGCCCCCAGCAGCCAGAAACCATGCGGATACCGGGTGAGCAACTGTACGGCGTAATGCGGACTAAGCGCCCGGATAATGTCCGGATAATGAGCCAGTTGTACCAGCCCTAAGACCAGCAACATGGTAAACCAGACGGCCATGACAGGCCCGAAAGCCCTGCCCACCGTTTGGGTGCCGAAGCGCTGAAAAAAGAAAATAAAGGAAATGATCGCAATTACAATCGGAACGGTGGGCAACTCGGGCGCCACTTTTGCCAAACCTTCTACAGCGGAAGCAACCGATATAGGTGGGGTAATCATACCGTCTGCCAGCAGCGTGGCAGCGCCCACCATCGCCGAAAAAACAAGTCCTTTCCCATAACGGCGCACCAGGGCATAGAGGGAAAAAATACCCCCTTCTCCATGATTATCGGCAGTAAGCGTCAGGATAATATATTTGAAAGTCGTCTGAAAAACCAGTGTCCAGAACACGCAGGATACGCCGCCGAACACCAGCATTTCAGAAATTTCTTTCTCATCGACGATGGCCTTCATGACATACAGCGGACTGGTTCCGATGTCTCCGTAAATAATGCCGAGCGCAACAAGCAGGGAACCGAGGCTGACCTTGGAAGCAGTAGAATGAGCAGGTTTCATGTGTTTATTTAAAAAATAAGTACTTGATCTTAAAATAGACAATTAGCGCCATTGATATGGAAAACAACCACCAAAAGATGACTTGTACCCACTCCGCAGGGGTAAGTTTTTTATCTTCATTCTCCATGATGCCTTGATTTTTTTTGGATAAAAACAAGGACACAAAAGTGGAGGATGAGGTATAAAATCGGTATAAAAGTGGGAGGCGCAGTATAAAGATTTTATAAAGAACCGCCGGAGAAGCGGTATCCAACCCCCGAGGCGGTCAAAATGTACCTGGGCTGGTTAGGATTGTCTTCCATTTTTTTGCGCAACTGCCCGATATAAACGCGCAGATACTGTGATTGGGAGGTATAAGCGGCGCCCCAGATTTCCCGGAGGATAAACTGGTGGGTCAGCACCCTTCCTTCGTTTTGCACCAGCAATAAGAGTAGTGCGTATTCGGTAGCGGTGAGGTGGACGATTTCACCGTTTTTACGTACCTGCCGGGCCACAAAATCTATACTCAGGTTGCCGAACGCCCGGCTGGGCTGGTTGTCTTCTTCTCTGGAAACGCGCAGTGCGGAGCGGATGCGTGCCAGCAGTTCTCCGGTGCGGAAAGGTTTGGTCAGGTAATCATTGGCGCCGTGATCGAGCGCCTGCACGATTTCCTCTTCCGAATTTCGGGCCGACAATATGATAATGGGTTTTGTATACCATTCGCGTAGTTTGAGCAGGACGGATTGTCCGTCTTCATCCGGTAGCCCCAGGTCGAGAACAATAAGATCGGGCGGGTGCATGGCCGCAGCGATCTGGCCGTCTTTGGCCGTGCCGGTTTCCAGCACCCGGTAATGTTGCGCGGCAAGCGTAATTTCCAGTAGCCGGCGAATAGGCGGTTCGTCGTCTATGATTAGAATTGTGGCTTCAGTCATCGTTTTCCGGTTTTAAATAGTTCAGTTCGACGGGCATCCGGATGCTGAAATGGGCGCCGGATCCCGGCAGGCTTTCCACTGAAATACGACCGCCCTGGGCCTCAACAAAACCTTTTACAATAGACAATCCGAGACCTACGCCGCCTGCTCCGGCCTGTCGGCTGCGGTAAAACTTTTCAAAAACATGTGGCAAATCCGCAGCCGGGAAACCGTCGCCGCTGTCTGAAATGTCGATGATACATTCCTGATGTTGTGCCTGGGCCGCGATCACAATGCGCGAACCTTCCGACGTATGTTTGGCAGCATTGAGCAGGAGGTTTTGCAATACTTGCTCCATGAGGCCGAAATCAAGTTTAACCAAAGGCATGTTTTCAGGAATTTCCACCACTACGCGGTGTTTGTGCAACACGTCTTCCAGCCTGTTGACGACGTTGTAAACCAATTCCGACATATCGCACCAGTCTGTTTTGGGCTGGATAAAACCGGATTCAAGCCGCGACAGATTCAGCAGGTTTTCGGTCAGGTGGTTCAATCGCTCGGAAGCCTTGTTGATTTCCCTTACCAGCGTTTTCTGATCCCGTTCAGCCAGGTTTTGTTCTCCGTAAAGCAAATGATCCGAAGCGCCCATAATAGTGGCGATGGGCGTGCGGAGTTCATGCGATAAGGCGTCAAAAAGGGTGTTGTATAATTCCAGGGTTTGGGTTTTTGCCTGTTTTTCGCCGGCCATTTTTTCAAAAAAACGGATACGGGAAGTCAAAACGCCGTTTAACAGCGCTACAATGAAGTACATCGCCAGCATAAGCACGTCTTCATAACTGTTGACGTGGAAAGTGAACCGCGGCGGAATAAAGAAAAAATCCCAGATCAGCGCGCTGAGCAGGGCCGCCAGCAGCACGGGGTACAAACTCAACCGCATGGCCAGCACGGAAACAGTGAGCAGCAGTATCAGCGCAACCGAACGGTAACCGATGATATCGGAAAACAGGTAGCCTACTCCGGCTACACTTATTACGGAGACGATACTTGAAATGAATTGTCCGCTGTTGTTTTGCTTCGTTTGCATGATGCAGGTAAAATATGCTACCCAAGGTTGTATCAAAAGTCTAAAGCGAAAAAATGTTTTTCGCGCCGAATTAAAGTTGCTAAAGGCAATGTGGAAACATGAGTCATCCCGATTTTGCCTTGATTTTGCCTAAAACGGCCACAAAAAGTCAAACTCAGATTTATTGATGACAGATTGATGATTTTTTGATGCGAAGATGCCACCTTGCATCAATAATCATCAATTGTCAATAATTAGCAATCATCAATAAAAATTGTGCCGGCGCGTACTAAGAGTCGCTACTAAATCCGGGATGACTCATGTTTTAGCACCCGACCAAAACTTTATTTGGTATCCTTTAGCCAGGCTTTCAAACATCTGGCTTTTGACTCAACTCCGGCTCTATCGTCAACACAAAGTGGTTTTGAACGAGAAGATGTATTAATCCACTGATTACCAATGTTATCTCAATAATCAACTTTCTCAACCTCTCAACTTTCAGTATATTCACTGGAGATACCGGCCCGCTGGGCCGGGTGAAATCCTTTGGCATTTCTACAAAGATATAGGCCCTCTGGGCCTTTTGACACAACACTGTGAAATATGCTCAACACCCTCAGCCAAAAGCGCGGAGCGGTGTTGGCTACGGACTCTCACCCTCTCACCTCTCACGTCTCACGTCTGCTCCAGCATCCGCTTCAGCACCGCCTGCGCCGCAAAAACCCTGTTGGCCGCCTGCATCTGCACCAGGCTGTGCGGCCCGTCCAGGATTTCATCGCTGAGTTCCACGTTCCGCCGCAGGGGCAGGCAATGCATTACTTTGGCGCGGTTGGTCGGGTCGAGGTGTCGTTCCGTGAGCATCCACTCGGCGTCCGTGCAAAGCACTTTTCCGTAATCCCGGTAACTGCTCCAGTTTTTAACATACACAAAATCAGCGCCTTCGAGGGCTTTTTGCTGGTTGTATTCGATGCTTGCATGTCCGGTAAAATGTGGGTCGAGTTCATAACCTTCCGGGTGCGTGATGACAAAATCCACCTCCGAGCGGCACATCCATTCGGCAAATGAATTGGCGACCGGGTGGGGGATGGGCTTGATGTGCGGCGCCCAGGTCAATACGACCTTGGGACGATGTTTCGGCAGGTGTTCCTGAAGGGTAATGCAGTCGGCCAGGCTTTGCAGCGGATGCAGGGTGGCCGATTCCAGGCTCAGGTAGGGTTTGCCGGTGTGCCGGATAAACTGCTGCATGATATGTTCGGAGTAATCGGCATCGCGCGATTGCAGGCCGGGAAAACAACGCACGCCGACAATGTCGCAATAACTTCCCAGAACAGGCGCGGCATCCCGCACGTGCTCCACGGTGACGCCATCCATCACGGCCCCGTCCGTAAATTCCAAAGCCCAACTGTCCTTGTCGGCGTTGATCACCAGCACGTTCATGCCCAGGTTCTGCGCGGCAATCTGGGTGCTGAGCCGGGTGCGGAGGCTGGGATTCATAAATACCAGGCCGAGGGTTTTGTTTTTTCCCAATTGCTGAAAAGCAAAAGGTTGCGCTTTCAGTTGCAGCGCTTCCTGTACAAGGGTGTGTACATCGGATATGTCCCGGACGGAGGTAAATTGGTGCATCGTTTTTTTCTTTATTTGTCAGTCAGACTGAAACCTTTTTTATTGATGATTGCCGATTGATAATTGATGATTTTTGATTTGTGGAGATGTCATCTAACATTGTCAATCATCAATAGGCAATCAGCAATCATCAATTAACATAATTCATCTGGCAATTAACAGTTCTCTGAATTTTGTTAAAAACAGATCGGCTTCCCCCCGTGTAATCCCCAGCGAAGGCAGCAGCCGGATCACATTCGGTTTGGCTTCACCTGTAAAAACACGTTCTTTTATCAACAACTCCTTTCGCAAAGAAGCCAGTTCGTCGGGCAGGTCGATGCCGATCATCAGGCCCCGGCCGCGTACTTCCCGGATGCCAGGCAGTTGGCGCAATTCATCTGCCAGGTATTGCCCGATGTTTGCGGCATTGGTCATAAGGTCTTCATTTTCAATAACTTCCAGAACAGCCAATGCAGCGGCGCAAGCCAGCGGGTTGCCGCCGAAAGTGGTGCCCAACATGCCGTGCCAGGGTTTCAGATGCGGTGCAATGAGGATGCCTGCCACCGGAAAACCATTGCCCATACCTTTGGCTACGGAATAAATATCAGCCTGAACGCCCGCGAAATCATGCGCAAAAAAACGACCGCTGCGCCCGTAACCGCATTGCACACTGTCTGCAATAAATAAGGATCCGTGCGCATCACAAAGGCCGCGTATTTTTTGCAAAAATGCATCACCTGCAACATATATACCTCCCACACCCTGTATACCCTCCGTAATAACTGCGGCAATTTCGTTGCCCTGTTCGCTGAAACAGCGCTCCAGGGCGACAGGATCGTTGAAGGGCAGGAAAATAACATGGTCGGTCTGGTTGACCGGCGCTATAATTTTGGGATTGTCCGTGGCAGAAACCGCCAGGGACGTGCGGCCGTGAAAAGCGCCTTTAAACGCCACTATTTTTTTTCGGCCTGTGGCAAAAGAGGCGAGTTTGAACGCGTTTTCGTTGGCTTCGGCGCCCGAATTGCACAAAAAAAGTTGATAATCAGGCTTCCCGGACACCTGTCCCAGTTTTTCGGCCAGTTCCTGCTGAATGGGCATCTTGACCGAATTGGAATAAAATCCGATTTTTTTCAACTGCGCCGTTACCCGTTCTACATAATGCGGGTGGGTGTGGCCAATGCTGATGACAGCGTGTCCGCCGTACATGTCGAGGTATTTGCGGCCTTCCGCATCCCAAACCCAGGCGCCCCTGGCCCTGTCGATGGTAATATCTTGTAACGGGTAAACGTCGAATAGTTGCATGGTGGAATGAGTGTTTTGGTTTTTCGTGTTTGGGGTTTAGGCCTTTTAGGCCGTGTATGGTGTTTCGTGTTTCGTGTTTAGGACGCTTCGCTTTTGGCATCCGAGAATAGTTTAGGCAATGTGTCTTATGGGGTAAAACTACCAGTGTTCTAGGTCAAATTTTCACAAATGCCAAAGGCGGAGCGTCCTAAACACGAAACACTATACACCAAACACGGCCTAAAGGCGAAGCACCCAAACACGAAAAACCCCTAAAAATACGTCGCTTTCAATTTCAGCCCGCTCGTCTCCTCCAGTCCAAACATCAGATTCATATTCTGCACCGCCTGGCCGCTGGCGCCTTTAAGCAAATTGTCTATGACGGCATGTATAACCAATTGATTGCCTTGCTTTTCCAGAAATAACAGGCATTTATTGGTATTGACAACCTGTTTCAAATCGACCGGTTCCTTGCTGACATGCGTAAAAGGATGAGCGCTGTAAAAATCTTCGAACAACTGATTAGCTTCTTCCAGGCTGCCTTCAAATGTAGTGCAGGTGCTGCTAAAAATACCACGCGTAAAATCGCCCCGCCAGGGGATGAAATAAACAGGCGCAGGGGAATGTCCCAGCAATTGCTCCAGCGATTGGTTGATTTCAGCCAGGTGCTGGTGGCTCAGCGTTTTATAAGCCGAAATATTGTTGGCGCGCCAGGCAAAATGCTGACTGGCTTGCAGGCTTTGGCCGGCTCCCGTAGCCCCGGTGATGCCGGTGACATGAACGGTTTGTAACATGCCGGCGTGTGCCAGCGGCAGCAATGAAAGTTGGATGGCCGTGGCAAAACAACCCGGATTGGCGATTTTTTTGGCAGATTGAATGGCCGGTCGATTCAACTCCGGCAGTCCGTACACAAAATCGCGCGCCTGGGCTGCCAGCCGAAAATCCTGGCTCAGGTCGATGATGCGGAGTGTTTCGGGCAGATCGATACGATTCAGTAGTTCTTGCGCTTCGCCATGACCCACGCAGAGGAACCAGACATCCACATCTGTTTGATAATCAGCGGAAAAGCACAGGTTGGTATCGCCGCTCAGGTCGCGGTGTACCGAAGCGACCGGGCGACCTGCGTTGCTTTTGCTGTGGATAAACACCGTTTCGATCTGCGGATGTTGCAGCACAATACGCAGGAGTTCGCCGCCGGTGTAGCCGGCGCCTCCGATAATGCCGATGCGAATGTTGGCCATTGTTTGATGGTTTGAAGGACGGTTGATGTTTGAAAGGTTTGAGTGGTTTGAGGTGGTAACTTATGGCTTAGGTTACCACCTCAAACCATCAAACTATCCAACCTTCAAACTCTATCCAACCATCAAACCTTTCAAACCATCAAACCGTCTTACTATTCACCGCGTGATAAATCGCCGTCTGATTTCCGAAAATTTTTGCAAAACCTTTTACATCATCACCCGTCCAGCCTTTGTTCATTTCGCCATAACTACCGAAACGGCTGCTCATCAGGTCGTGCGCACTTTCGATGCCGTCCAGCGTAAAACGATAGGGATGTAGCGTGATAAATACCGTTCCGCTGACGGTTTGCTGGCTGTCGGTCAGGAATTTTTCAATATTCCGCATGGTGGGGTCGAGCAGGTGCCCTTCGTGGAGCCAGTTGCCGTACCAGGTAGCCAACTGGTCTTTCCAGTACAGCTGCCATTTGGTCAGGGTATGTTTTTCCAGCAGGTGGTGTGCTTTGATAATCAGCAGCGGCGCAGCGGCCTCGAAACCGACCCGGCCTTTAATGCCGATAATGGTATCGCCCACATGGATGTCGCGTCCGATGCCGAATGGTTGTGCCAGTTCCTGCAAGTGATGGATTGCGAGCGCCGGATGTTCAAACGTGGCGCCGTTGACCGCGCTCAGTTCTCCTTTTTCAAAAGTAAGGCTGAGTGTTTCTGGTTCCGTTTTGCTGACAGGCGTCGGCCAGGCGTCTTCCGGCAGGTTTTGGCGACTTCCGAGGGTTTCCCGGCCACCCACAGAGGTGCCCCAAAGTCCTTTATTGATGCTGTACGCGGCTTTTTCAAAATTCATGGCCACGCCGCGTTGTTTCAGGAATGCAATTTCCGCTTCCCGGCTCAATTGCTGATCGCGGATAGGCGTAATAATTTCGGCCTCGGGCATCATGCTCTGGAAAACCATATCGAAGCGCACCTGGTCGTTGCCGGCGCCTGTGCTGCCATGTGCAATGGCTTCGGCGCCGATTTGCTTCGCGTGTTCGGCTACTGTAATGGCCTGGATAATACGTTCGGCGCTGACACTGAGCGGGTAAGTACCGTTTTTCAACACATTTCCATAAATCAAATACCGCAGGCAGCTGTCGTAATACTGATCCGTCACATCTGCAACGGCGAAAGATGCCACGCCCAGCGCCCGGGCATGGGCTTCGATATGTGCCAGTTCATCCGCGCTGAAACCGCCGGTTTGTACCGTCAGTGCGTGTACCTGCATACCCTGTTCCTTCAGGTACAGGGCGCAGTAAGTCGTATCGAGGCCGCCGGAAAAGGCGAGGAGGACTTTTTTCATGTTTGTTATCAGTTGTCGGTTATGAGTTATCCGTTATCAGTTATCTGTTATCGGACTTTCAGGCTAAAACGGTGAAAGAATGATAAGGCCTTTTCCCCATACCGAACCGGATAACGATCAGCTGACGCTAGTGAAGAGGTGTCATCTGCGAGGTACGAGCAGGTGACATCTCGAAACGGCACATCTCATCAGATATTACCTGCCTGAATTGTTCCTGCTCGGTGACTTCGCAGATGCACCCTTCAATAAGCGTCACGTCAGCACAGTTGATATCAACCAGATAGGCATCGTCATTCTTTCACCGTTTTAGCCTGAAAGCCCGATATCCAATAACTGATAACGGATAACTCATAACCGACAGTCAGTAATGCTGGGCCTGCAACCGTCATTTGCCGTTTTTCCGTTGCGGGCGTTATGCTTTGCAGTTGTTCGGCCGGATCGTATAACATAGCTGTGCAAAGGCAGTTTTTGCGCTCTTTGCTCATCAGAATATCGTAATTGATACAACTTTTGCAGCCTGCCCAAAAGGCATCGTCGTTGGTGAGTTCAGAATAGGTAACCGGTTCGTAGCCCAGATCGGAGTTGATTTTCATCACGGCCAGCCCGGTGGTGAGACCGAATATTTTGGCATCCGGATACATACTGCGGCTGAGGTCAAATATTTTCCGTTTGATCATCTTGGCCAAACCGCCCTTCCGGAAGTTGGGAGACACAATCAGTCCTGAATTGGCTACATATTGCCCGTGGCTCCAGGTTTCGATATAACAAAATCCGGCCCATTCGCCCTGCATGGAGAATGCGATCACGGCTTTGCCTTCGAGCATTTTTTCCTGTAGGTACTCCGGCGAACGCCGTGCGATGCCCGTTCCCCGCGCCAGCGCGGATGCTGCCATCTCTTCACAAATCATAGGCGCCAAATCGAGGTGCGCCGGCCCGGCCACGAGGACCTTGAAAAATTGTTGTTCCATTATTGAAATAGGAAAAAAAGGTGCGAAAATGGTTGGTTTGGAACCGTTTAAGTCACAAACCGCCAAAATGAATAGATGACAGTTCCATCCTTCCCGGACGAAACCACCTGTCACAACGATCGTGTGTAATCGTGGAATTTATCGTCGCACCCTGTAGGGATACGGAAGCGTATTACCTAAAACCACTCCTGATGCAGGAACGGAAAAAACCCCATGCCTTTGGGCGACGAGCGTCGCAGCAAAAAAGGACCCGATGGAAGTATTTTTTTTCATTTTCAATTCAACAAAAATGCAGGACGTAGTCGCCTTTGTAAAATTTGGAAAAGTAAAAATCGTAAAGTTGGTAATAATCTGGTGTAAAGCACTGCAAACAAAAGGGTATTCGGGGAGAATGCAAGGGTTGCGGGAGTGAATTAACAAAAATTATCGTACCGGGCATCTTGGTGGTTGTTTTAAAAGTTGATGAGGTGATAAAGTTGATGAGTTGATATACAGCCGCTCTAAAAGAAAAATCGCTTCATTTGATTGAGCGTGTATATCAACCTCATCAACCTTATAAACCTCATCAACCTTTTGCGGCAGCCACCCAAAAATCCCGAATTTTCCGCTGTCGGAAAATCCGGGATGGATGAATTAGGTATTAATGGAAAAGCAACCAGAGAAAATAGAAAAATCGTGTTGTAACGTTACCTTTTGGACAACCCCTCATCATAATCAGAATTTATACACGGCTGCCAGCAGAAACGTGGTGCTGGCATCTGTGGCGAGACCGGAAGAATCGAGGTACAGTTCTTCCGATGCTTTTTCAAAACGAATTTCCGGGATAAACGTCAAGTTGTCGACCTTGAAATTAGCGGATAAAGTAGTGGCGATAATATTACCGCCGGCTGCAGCCGTGCTGAATACGTTCAACTGGTCATCGTCGCTGAAATATTCCGAACGCAGGGTAAGGCCCAGCCACGAAACCGGATCGAGGTTCAGATAAAGCGCAGCGCCGTACCAGGTGCTGGCGTCGCCGTAATCGCCGTCGGAAGTCGGTTTGCTTTTTACGCCTGCCAGGGTTCCGTTGGCGCCGATGCTGAATTTGTCGGAAATCGCGCCGGTCACGACCAGATCGACCTGTGAAACCTTGGTGGTTTCATTGGGTTTTCCGGCCTGGAAGTTCAGATAAGCCTTGATCTTGTCGTTTTTTGATGCCACACTGTACTGACCAATGATGTATTTGCTGCTAAAATTGGCCGATTTCAGGTCGGTCGGATTTGCAATACCCAGCATAAAGCCGCTTTTCCCAATAGTGGTTTCCGCTTTTAAACCGGTGTGGAAAAACGGACCGTATGAAAACATATAGGACATGCTGTAATTGCGGTTGCCAAAAGCGTCGACCAGTTCGTAACCAACGTGCGTAGCCCAGCTGCCTGCGGTCAGTTTTACCTTGTTTTTAATCATGTAAGACAGGTATAACTGTTTGATAATAAAACGGGTTTTGTCGTCGGCATAGGAAAATTCTTCTGCGCGTTTGCCGAAACCAATATCGGCCACCATACCTACTTTACCTTTGGTGTGCTCGCCTTTGACAGTAACCATACCCAGTTCAAATGAGTTTTGCGAGTTGGTAAAACTGGTCAGGTTGTTGGCGTAATCTTCACCTAAATTATAACGGAAATACGCGTCGGCTGCGCCACTGAACGTAAAAGGATTGGGCGCGGGCGCGGCGATAGTAGAGTCAACCTGGGGTGCGGATTGTTGTGCTTGCGCAACGAAAAGGCATGACAAAGCGATGCCTGTTGCAAAGATTCTTTGTAACATTGCAGTTCATTTTATGGATAGTGAAATGAATTGGTGCGGCTAAGTGCTTGTTCCAGAAGCACTTGTAACAGCCGCGCCTTTTTTTATTTTAAGCGACGGGATATAAAAGCGGCGTATTCGAAGGTTAAGAGCATTCGAGTAATTTGAATGAATGTATCAATCAAATACCCGAATACTCAACCTTCAATTCTTCACTTTTAGTCCTCTACCATTACTTCGGTAAGTTTGCCGTTCGACTGCGGCACGAGCAGGGTACCCTGAACATATTTTTCATTGTGCTGGGAAGCGTCCAGGCCCAGTTCTTCGTCTGCTGAACTCACCCGCATCGGTTCGATCAGGTTGATAAGTTTGAAGATCAGGAAGGAAACGATGGTGCTGTAAGCCACGGCGATGAAGAGTCCTTTTACCTGGGTAAAGAAAAACTCGAAGTTGCCGTAGAACAAGCCGTCTGCACCCGCTCCATTGATCGCTTTGCTCGCAAAAATACCCGTCAGCAACATGCCGACCATACCGCCGATACCGTGGCAGGGGAATACGTCCAGCGTATCGTCCAGGGTGGATTTGGATTTATAGTACACCGCAACATTGGAAATGATGGCGGCTACCATGCCGATAAAAATACTTTGTGGAATACCTACAAAGCCCGCACCCGGCGTGATGGCGACCAGGCCTACTACGGCGCCGATACAAAAGCCCAAAACGGAAGGTTTTTTGCCTTTCAAAACATCGAAAAACATCCAGGACAAACCGGCAGCAGCAGCGGCTGTATTGGTAGTAGCGAAGGCTGAAACGGCCAAACCGTTGGCGCCCAGGGCAGAACCGGCGTTAAAGCCGAACCAGCCGAACCACAGCAGACCGGTACCGATGAGTACATAAGGTACGGTAGCAGGTGGAATTTCCTTGTTTTCCATGTGCGCAATACGGCGTTTCAGTGCCAGAGCGCCTACCAGTGCGGCGCAACCGGCAGAAATGTGGACCACCGTTCCGCCCGCAAAGTCGAGCACACCCATTTTAAACAGGAATCCATCGGGGTGCCAGGCCCAGTGCGCCAGCGGTGCATACACAAACAGGCTGAACAAAGCCGTAAACAGGATGTACGAGGTGAAACGAATCCGTTCTGCCACGGCGCCTACCACCAGACCGGGGGTAATAATGGCGAACATCAACTGGAACAGCGCAAAAAGCGTGAGTGGAATGGTTGGCGCCAGGCTCCAGGGCGCTCCCGAACCTACATCTTTAAAAAACCAGAACGTGAAAGGGTTGCCGATAAAGCCGCCCATACTTTCTCCAAACGCAAGGCTGAACCCAACAGTAACCCATAGAACGCTGACTATTCCGGCGGCTACCACACTTTTCATCATTGTGGAGATAACGTTTTTGCGGTGTACCATACCGCCGTAGAAAAACGCGAGACCGGGAGTCATCAGAAACACAAGCGCAGTTGCTACAATTATCCATGCTATATCGGCTGCACTGTATTTGCCGTCATCTACAAACATCGGCAAAGTAGGAGCAAAAATCGATGCCAAAGCAACGATGGATAGCAATGTAAAAGGAGCAGCTTGTTTGAGTGTAATTCTTTTCATAATAAGTCTGATTGTGAAGGTGAAGGTTAAATTATTTTTATTGTACAAAAGTTGTTGACAAAACACATGACATGTCCACTCCGACACCGGACACGGGGTCGAAACAAGTCGTTTTTGAAGTAATATGTATGCCTGCGTTACAGATGTGTGGCGCTGTGTAACGCGCCTGTTCCGGCCTCTCCCGAGGCTTGACAATAGGTTGTCTCTCGTTGAGAGAAATTAAATATTGGCCGGTAATTAATTTGGTAGGACTGTTGCAAAAGTATTTTATATTCTGGAAACCATTGCAATTGGAAGATAAGTTTTTTTATTCTTGTTAAAATAAGATCAATTATTTTTTTTTACATAAAAAGGCAGAATTAATGCTCTATTTTTTTGCCGGGCCCCAAAATTTCGTTCTGTTTTTTAACTTGCAAAAAAGGGCTGAAAAAAGGGCAAAACGGTGGCTGCCGCACTTTCGCGCTGATTTGACTTGTTTTATCTACCAATGTTTGTCCTACTTTTGTGCTTCAAAATATTGAAATACCATGAAAATTACAGTGCAAAGAGTGAATCAGGCCGTCCGTTTTGAAGGCGTCAATTCGGCGGGCAATACAGTCATAGTAGAAGGCAGCCCCGAGATTGGCGGCGAAGGCCAGGGCATGCGTCCCATGGAATTGTTGTTGGTCAGCCTCGCTT
This sequence comes from Lewinellaceae bacterium, assembly GCA_016711435.1. Classification (GTDB taxonomy): domain Bacteria; phylum Bacteroidota; class Bacteroidia; order Chitinophagales; family Saprospiraceae; genus M3007. The sequence continues at coordinate 59,207 of JADJSY010000032.1, read as the reverse complement.
CCTGTAGCAGTATGGATGTGGTCTCTATCCTGAAAAAAATGCGTCAGCCCCTGGAAGACCTTCGCGTGGAAGTGGAAGGTCGGCGCGCCACCGATCAGGTTCCTGCCGTGTTTACCAAAATTCACCTGCGATTTGTCCTGAAAGGCGATCTTCGCCCGGACCGGGTAGAAGAGGCCATCCGCCTTTCCGTGGACAAGTATTGCAGCGTGGGGCGTATGCTGGATAAAACGGCGGAGATCACATACGAGTGGACGATGAATGATAAATGATAAATGATGAACGATGAATATTTTAAAGTCCATGCTTTTGCTTAAAATTACTTATTGTATTGGCTTACAATTGCTTAACCTGTTTTTCAACCACTAATTGCATCATATTCATCATTCATCATTCATCGTTCATCATTTATTAAACCCGTTCTCACATGAAATTTGAAACCGCCGCCATCCGCCTGCAAACGGAACGCTCGCAACACCGGGAACACAGTACGCCGATATTTCCGACGTCCAGTTTCGTCTTCGACGACGCTGAACAGATGCGTTCCCTCTTCGCAGATGAGCAGGAAGGCAATATATACAGCCGCTTCACGAATCCCAATTGCAGCGAACTGGAGCAAAAAATGGCCGCGCTGGAAGGTGTAGACGATGCCCTGAGTACTTCGAGCGGGATGGCTGCCATTTTTGCATCCATGATGGGTTTGCTGCGCTCGGGCGATCACCTGCTGGCGACCAAAGCAATCTTTGGGGCCACATTTACGGTGATCACGCAGTGGCTGCCGCGCTGGGGCATTACCTGCGACTGGCTGGATACGGATACGGCCAACTGGCAGGAACACGTTCGGCCCAATACCAAAATGTTGTTTATTGAAACGCCTTCCAACCCGGGCCTGGACATTATCGACCTGGAAGCCGCCGGGCAGTTTGCAAAGCGCAATCACCTGATATTCAACGTAGACAACTGTTTTGCAACGCCTTATCTGCAACAACCTGCCCGATTCGGGGCAGACCTGATTACGCACTCTTCCACCAAATTCCTGGACGGACAAGGGCGTGTGCTGGGCGGTATCGTTGCGGGCCGGGCTGATCTGCTGGTTGACATCAAAAAATTCTGCCGGAGTACGGGGCCTTCCCTGTCGCCGTTCAATGCCTGGCTGTTGTCCAAAAGTCTGGAAACGCTGGCAGTGCGCCTCGACCGGCATTGCGACAATGCCCTGGCGCTGGCGAAATACTTGTCTGCACACGACCAGGTGCAAATGGTGCGCTATCCTTTTTTGGATTCGCATCCCGCTGCCGCTATTGCGCGGAAACAGATGAAGAACGGCGGAGGACTCGTAACCTTTGAAGTGAAAGGCGGGCTGGAACAGGGCCGTCGTTTTCTGGATGCCCTGCAAATGCTTTCCCTGAGCGCCAACCTCGGCGATACGCGCAGTATTGCAACGCACCCGGCTTCCACCACCCACGCTAAAATGACGGCGGATGACCGGAAAGCAGCAGGTATCAGCGACGGACTGATTCGTATATCAGCAGGACTGGAACACATCGACGATATTATCGAAGATATTGATAATGCCTTGAAAATCAGTAGGGTATAATGCATGGAGCCGATTATTCCATACCGGTGGACATTCCGGGATTACAATTTTACCACCATGAACAAGCATTCGTGCTGGAAAACGGCGGCGTATTGCCCCGTTTAACGGTTGCCTTTCATACGTATGGAACACTGAATGAGGAAGGCAGCAATGTGATCTGGGTATGCCATGCACTGACAGCCAATTCGCATGTGGCAGACTGGTGGGAGGGCATTTACGGACGGGAAAAAGTGCTGGATCCGCAGCGCTATTTTATCGTATGCGCCAATATCATCGGTTCGTGTTACGGCACGACTTGCCCGCGCAGTATTGCTCCTGAAACCGGTCGTCCTTATGGCACAGATTTTCCCTTGTTCAGCATACGCGATATAGTGCAGGCGCATGAATTATTGCGCCAACACCTCCAAATCAACGAGATCGCCTTGTGTATCGGCGGTTCCTGCGGCGGCCACCAGGTGCTGGAATTTGCCTGGTTGTTGCCCGACAAAATAAAAAAAATAGCCCTTCTGGTCACCAGTGCCCGCGAAACGGCCTGGGCCATCGCTATCCACGAGTCGCAACGGCTGGCCATACAGGCGGATGCTACCTGGCGCGACAATACCGACAACGGTGGAAGTGCCGGACTAAAAGCGGCCAGGGGCATGGGCCTGATCGGTTACCGGACATTCGATGCCTACAAAAATAACCAGACCGATATAGATGAACGGCTCGATTCCTTTCGGGCTGCTTCTTACATCCGCTACCAGGGCGATAAATTGTTGCGCCGTTTTTATGCACAGTGTTACTGGTACCTCACCAAAGCCCTCGATACGCACCATATCGGCAGGGGGCGGGGTGGGGCAGAGGAGGCTTTGCGCCACTTGAAAATGCCCGCGCTGGTGGTCGCCATCGACTCCGATCTGCTGATACCACCTTCGGAGCAGCGTTTCCTGGCGGCTCATTTGCCACATGCCGACTTCCTGGAACTGCATTCTCCTTTCGGTCACGACGGCTTTTTGATCGAAACGGAAGCGGTGAACCGGGCGGTGATGGAATGGGGGTTTGGTGTTTAGTGTTTGGTGTTTAGTGTTTGTTTCTTTGCGCTGCCTTGGCCCTTTGGGTCACTTTCTGGTTAGTTGGGGCCCGTCGTTCCGTTTCTCGGGTGCCGTGCCCTCCGGCTGGGCCTACCGCTTGCGCCCCTGGGGCGCTCGCTTGCCCGGGGTGCCCTTGGCGGTCGGGGCGGGGGTTTTTAGGGCGCTCCGCCTAAGCCAGTGTTTGGTGTTTAGTGTTTAGGGTGCTTCGCCTCTGGTATTTGTGAAAATTTGACCAAATTTTGGACAAATACCCTCAAAACTACCAGTTTTTTGGACCAAGTTACTCCCAGATGCCAAAAGCGAAGCGCCCGAAACACCAAACACTAAACACCAACTACGCTACTACAATCTCCTGCGCCGACACATCATGTCCCGGTAGTTTTTGCAGTGCGATAATCAGTACGCCGTCTTCATAGCGGGCGCTGATGTTTTCCCGGTCAATTTTCTCGTTCAAAACGAATTGGCGTTCAAATCCGCCGGGTTGGTATTCGCGGCGTGTCCACTTTTCTGTGGTCTGTTCATTTTCTCGCTGTTTGGTTGCGATCGTCAGTACGTCGCCTTGCAGGTTGATGAGAAAATCTGCTTTGGAGAGCCCCGGAGCGAACACGAATAATTCGTATCGGTCGCTGTGCTCCTGCACATTGACGGGTGGCCGCATCCAGCCTGCTCCCCAACGACCACGCCGTTGGTGATGTCCGTGGTGCATAGGTTTGAATCCGTGGCGGCCGTAGGCGCCACGTTCAGCATAATTAGAATAACACATTTTTTTTGGAAATGACTCTTTGTGAATGTAAAAGAAGCAACGTGCCTGAACCGGCAGTTGGTGTCTGTTATTGGATTTCAATTGTCCGTTTCTCGCCGAAACCATCGAAACGTTGTGGCATACGCGGTGCAATCGGCTCCAGAGTATAAGGCTGGCGCCGGCTGTCCAGTGGTTCCGCCCAGTAACGCGGGCCGAACCTGCGCCGGCGAAAACCGAAAAGACGCGCTATGCCCCTGAATATAAAGGCTGTCAGCGTCAGCGCTCCTGCCAGCAAAAATGCTATAAACAGGAATTTGGCTACCCAGAAAAACAGCACCATCATCAGTGCAAAAAGGAAAAAAAACTTAAAAGATCTCATCGTATTGTAGTTATCAGTTATTAGTTATTGGTTATCAGGGTTGATACTCAGGCATTTTAAACCGTATAACATAGAAGACGGAACACCCGATAATTTACTTTAAACAAAGACAGATTATTTTAAAATTTACATAAATAATTGATTATCAATATACTTCCATTTTTCTCCAAGGGCGAAGCGGTGTAATCTACGCCTCTCACTTCTCACTTCTCACTTCTTGCGGCATCGCTCCCGCCATTCTGACTGGAATTGTTCGCGTTCCTCGGCGCTCATGTTCATCCATTTTTCACGCCACCGCGGACCGCCGCGCGACCAGCCGCCCCTGCCCCGGTAAGAGCCGCCCCGGAAACCGCCGAAGAGGATGCGAGTGAGCATGAGCAGTCCAACGGCCTGCCAGTAGGTAAGAGCGCCCAGGCCGGCTACAGCGGGCAAAATGTTGTTCCAGAGCCACATGACGATTCCGCCGAAAAGCAGGACGGCTGCAGCAACGATAAACGGGATAAAGAAGAAAAAACGGCGTTTCATATTTTTGTCGAGTTTGTAAGATTGAAAAGGTTTGATGGTTTGAGAGGTTTGATGGTTTGCATTTGGATAAGTACTTAAAAATCAATCAAATCATTGTATAAGGTTTCCAGGCGGCGGCGGGTTGCTGCACGGCGTATCGTTTGCGGGAAATCAGCGTTTTGATATTTTCGCCGGTGCGGTCGGCGATTTCCTGGAAGGTTTGGTCTTCCAGTTCATTCCAGATGAATACATTTCGTTGATTTTCAGGCAATTCGTTGAGCGCTGCAAAAAGTTCTTCCCAAAAAACCTGCCGCAAGTGTTCGGTTTCCGGCGTATTGTCATCGGCGAGCAGGAGTTCGCCAAAGTGAAATTCGCCCTCATCATCCTCGAATCCGTAGTCTTCCATGCTGTCCGGGCGCGTGCGGCGATAGCGGTCGGTTACCTTGTTGCGGGCCACGCGGTATAGCCAGGCGCTCGTGTTTTCCAGGGTTTCCACGTCGGCCAGGTTGCTGAACTGATACCAGACATCCTGCAAAATATCTTCGGCATCGGCATCGGAGCCGACTTGCCGCCGGATAAATCCGAACAGGCGTTTGCCGTAGTCGCGTACGGTTTGAATGATATTACCGGATTGTCGTGTCATCGCTTCTGTCGTCACAAGGTTGCTTTTTTATGGAAGACGCGGAAGCGGAAAAATTACTTTAGCGCATCGAAAAAAAATTTACGCCACTTTTGCGGGGTTTGCGGCGTTAAAAGGTTGATGAAGGTTTGATGGTTTGAAAGTTTGATGGTTTGATGTGGTAACTCTAAGCAATGGTTACCACCTCAAACCATCAAACTACTCAAACCTCATAAACCCACTATCAACTTTATCAACCTTCTTTCAAATCATTTTCCATTCATTTTTACCAAATGTTGTACTTTTGCGCCCTATGAGAAAAATCATCGGAAGCCTGCTGCTTGCAGGATTTATTTTTTTAGCGGGATCCTGTAAGGGAAGTTTCGAAAAAATCCGCACCAGCGGCGATGCCGAACTGATCCTGAACAAGGCATTCGAGTATTACGAAAACGAGCAATACCAGCGCGCTCAGACGCTTTTTGATCTGGTACTCAACACTTTAAAGGGTAGCGACAAAGCGGAAAAGGCATATTTCTGTTATGCCTATACGCACTACCACCTCAAGCAGTATTTGCTGGGCGCCTATTATTTCAAAAACTTTTCCAACACTTTTCTCAATTCGGAGTTTCGGGAAGAAGCGGCTTTCATGTCTGCCTATTCCAACTACCAGTTGTCGCCTACCTACCGCCTCGACCAGGGGAATACGATTGCAGCCATTGAAGAATTTCAATTGTTTGTCAATCTTTTCCCGGAAAGCAAAAGGGTGGATGAGTGCAACAAACTGATTGACATATTGCGCCGCAAACTGGAAGAAAAAGCCTACTCGGAAGGAGAATTGTACTTCAACCTGCGGCAATACCAGTCGGCAGTGATTTCATTTGACAACCTGCTGCGCGACTACCCGGAAAGCCCCGATGCCGAGCGCGTTCGTTACCTGGTAGCCAAAGCAAACTTCCTGCTCAGCGAAAACAGTATTGTTGAAAAAAAGGAAGAGCGCTACACCGAAACAATCAAACGCTGCGACGATTTTCTGGAAAAATACAGCACCGGCAAATATGCCAAGGAGCTGAAACAAGTCAGAAAAGATTCGGAAGAAGCACTGAAAGCCATAAAAAAACGTTTGAAAACCACCTGATTTGTTGATGAGGGTTTATGTCATCATCAGCAAACGCGCCCGCCAGATTTCCAGCGACCTGAAATGGGAAATTCAGCGCAAACTGGAAGAGTTCGCCGTCAACACCGACACCATCGAAGAAGTGCAGGAAAACAAGGAGCAAATCGAAATCTCCAAGTTTTACGAACGCCTGCCCAATACGCCCATTATCGCTGCCCAGGAATTTCTGAACAATGAAATTCAATGGCGGTATTCGGATGAAAAAGAATAATGGCTAAAAGGTTGATGAGGGTTGATAAAGGTTGATAAGGTTGATGAGGTTGATAATCATCCGCTCGAAAATGAAGCGATTTACTTTTTCGAGTGGATGATTATCAACCTCATCAACCTCATAAACCTTTATCAACTCTCATCAACCTTTATCAACCTTTCCATGAAAATCATCCTCGGCATCAGCGGCTCCATTGCAGCCTACAAATCTGCATACCTGACACGCCTGTTGGTCAAACAAGGGCATGATGTGCAGGTTTTGATGACGGATGCGGCTACGGCTTTCATTGCGCCGCTGACACTTTCCACTTTGTCAAAAAGACCGGTTTACAGCGATGTCAGCTCCGAAACGGGCTGGAACAACCACGTCGACCTCGGACTCTGGGCCGATGTGCTACTGATCGCCCCGGCCGGCGCCAATACCCTGGCAAAATTAGCGAACGGGTTGTGCGACAACATCTTAAGTGCCGTGTATTTGTCGGCACGATGCCCAGTCTGGGTGGCGCCGGCCATGGATGTCGATATGTGGCATCATCCCGCCACGCAGGCCAATATCCGCCGCTTGCAAGAACACGGCGTACGGGTGATCCCGGTCGGGCACGGCGAATTGGCCAGCGGACTCGTCGGAGACGGACGTATGGCAGAACCGGAAGACATCCTGGCTTTTATCGAACAATCCATGCCGGGGAAACCGGAACAGCAGCGTTTGAAAGGCAAAAAAGCCCTTGTCACTGCCGGACCAACCTACGAAGCCCTCGATCCGGTGCGTTTCATCGGTAATTATTCCAGCGGTAAAATGGGCATAGCAGTGGCAGAAGCCCTGGCCCGTCATGGCGCTGAAGTGACCCTGGTTTTGGGGCCTACCGCTTTGCGGCCCGTCCTGTCCGGCATCAAAGTAGTGTCCGTACAATCGGCCCAACAGATGTACGAGGCTTGTGCAAAGGAATTTGACCAGACGGACATCACCGTGTTAGCCGCTGCGGTCGCCGATTATAAACCGCGGGATTTTTCTTCCGTTAAAATCAAAAAAAAGGACGACGAGTTGTCCTTGCCTTTAGCCAAAACCATCGACATCGCAGCCACCCTCGGCAAGCAAAAAAAAACGGGGCAATGCCTGATCGGTTTTGCCCTCGAAACAAATGACGCGGAACAACATGCGATGGCCAAAATGGAACGCAAAAACTTCGACTTCATCGTACTCAATACCTTGCAGGATAAAGGCGCGGGTTTTGGACACGAAACAAATAAAATCACCATTTTTCACAGAAACGGGCTGAAAAAAACGTTTGACCTGAAAAGTAAAACTGCGGTGGCGGAGGATATTGTGGCGGAGATTGATTTTGGTTTTGATGGTTTGAAAGTTGTGGGAGGATTTTAAGTAGTTTAACTTTAAAACCAAACCTCAAACTAAACCTCCACCAAACACAAACCAACCCATCCAACCCAAAACCCATCCAAAGCGTCAAGGCTTTTCAAAATGTGATACAACCATGATGTTCAAAAGAAATATTTTATCCCTGTTGCTGCTGCTGAGCGCAGGCGGCATTTTTGCACAAGGCGAACTGAATGCTACTGTGCGGGTCAGTACGCCGCAGATTCAGAAAAATGACCGCCGTGTATTCGATCAGATGGAAGTGGCGCTGCGCGACTTTTTAAACAATACAAAATGGACGCAGGAGACATTTGAACAGGACGAGCGCATCGAATGCAATTTTATTTTCACGATCAAAACCGAGCAGGACAACAACGTTTTTGAAGCGGAACTGGCCGTACAGGCGACGCGCCCTGTATTCGGCAGCGGTTATAAAACGGCACTCATTTCGCACCTCGACAAAGACGTGATTTTTACCTACGATCAAAATCAGCCGATCGAATTTCTGCGCGATGCGACGGACAACCAGAACCTCCCGGCCATGCTGGCGTTTTATGTGTACGTTATTCTGGGTATGGATTTCGATTCGTACGCATTGTATGGTGGCGAACCCTACTTGTTGACGGCCCAGCAGATCGTTACCAATATCCAGAACTCATCTACCAATGGCGCTACCGGCTGGCGGCCCAATGACGGCGGCAAAAACCGCAACCGTTACTGGATCATTGAAAACCTGCTCAATCCGAGGGTGAAACCTTACCGCGCTGCGATGTATACGTATTACCGGAAAGGACTGGATATGTTCACCACCGATATTGATAAAGGCAAAACGGCTGTAATGTTGGCGCTGGAAGATGTAGACAAAGTGAGTATCGCCTACTTCAATTCCATGATTGTACAAATGTTTGCCAACGCCAAAAAAGATGAATTAGTGGAAATGTGGAAACAGGGATCGCGCCCGCAAAAGACCGGGTGATCCAGATTATGACAAAATTGATCCGGCCAATAGCCCGCGTTACCGGGAAATCGGCATGTAAGACAAAAGGCAAAATTGCAAAAGACAAAAGGCAATTTTAGCATTGGTTCGAGTGGCATTTTTGCTTTTTGCCCTTTGCCTTTTGCCCTTTGCAATTTGCCCCTTGGCCTAAGGGATCGTTTAACAATAAAACCAACATCACTCAACCCGCATAATGGATAGTATTATCACCGTTAGTCAGTTCCTGCTCAGTCTTTCGATATTGATTGTATTGCACGAAATGGGGCACTTCCTGCCCGCCAAGTGGTTTAAAACCCGCGTGGAAAAATTTTACCTGTTTTTTGATTTTGCCCCTTTTAATTCCCTTTGGAAAATAAAAAGAGGAGACACGGAGTATGGTATAGGCTGGCTTCCCCTGGGAGGTTATGTGAAAATATCCGGCATGGTGGATGAGAGTATGGACACGGAGGCCCTCAAAGAACCACCAAAGCCCTGGGAATTTCGCTCTAAACCGGCCTGGCAACGCCTCATTATCATGCTGGGTGGCGTGACCGTCAATTTTATCCTCGGCTTCTTCCTTTTTGGTATGATGCTGTGGACGTACGGGAAGTCATACATACCTACTTCCGAATTGAAGTACGGCATGGCGCTGGATTCGGTGCTGATCCGTCAAGGCCTGCAAAACGGCGATGTGATCACCAAAATCGGCAATAAGCCTTTTAACCGGCTCGATCCCGCTGTTTTTGTGGAAGCGCTGGTGCTGGACAATGAGCGCGACCTCACGGTCATCCGCAATGGTCAGGAACAGCAAATCAGGCTGCCGGAAAACGTGGCCGAGCAACTCACCAGCCAGAAAGTACCGAAAGCAATGCTTATGGCGCCCCGCATTCCGTTTGTCATCTTGGAAACAGTGCCCGGCAAACCGGCAGCAAGCGCAGGCCTTCAAAAAGGAGACCGTATTATTGCTTTCAACGGCCAGTCCATCCCCTTTTTCGATCAGTTTGCCCCGCTGGCACAGCAACAAAAAGAAAAGTCCGTCACCCTCGGCATCCTGCGGGGGAGCGATACCTTGCAAGTGCCGGTTACCCTGACAGACGCCGGACTGATTGGCGTCAAAACCCAGATTGAGGGTTATTTTAAAGAAGAACGCGAAAAGTACTCCTTCCTGCAGGCCATGCCTGCCGGCGTACAAATGGGTATGGATTTCCTGAACAGTCAACTCAAAGCATTCGGCCAGATGTTCCGCGGTAAAATCGCCGTAAAAGACAACCTCGGCAGCCTTATCAGTATCGGTAAAATGTACGGCCCCGTCTGGGACTGGGAGCGTTTCTGGCACCTGACCGCCTCGCTGAGTATTATCCTGGCCTTTATGAACCTGCTTCCTATACCGGCATTAGATGGCGGCTATGTCATGTTCCTGCTGTGGGAAGTTGTGACAGGCCGCAAAGTGAGCGACACGGTCATGGAACGCGCCGTTACCTTCGGCTTTTTCCTGCTTCTGGCGCTGATGGTTTTCGCTTTCGGGCTGGATATATGGCGACATGTTATTCAACGATTCCTGTAGTGTGGTTATTTGTTATCAGTTATCCGTTATCGGGCTTTCAGGCTGGGAATTGGTGAATATGGGGCATTCCGCTCCCTATTAGGTATCAGTTATCCGTTATCAGTTATCTGGTTCGGCATGGTGCATGGCATCAACATTCCAGCCTGAAAGCCCGATAACGGATAACTGATAACTGATAACTAATAACAGATAACGAATAACCAAAAATGGATTACTTCGAATTCTACAACTTCCCCCGCTCCTTTCAGGTAGATGAAAAGGTTTTGCGGCAATTATACCTGGAACACAGCAGGAAATACCACCCGGATTTTCATACGTTGTCCGGCGAGGTAGAGCAGGCGCGTGTGCTCGATTTGTCCACGCAAAACAACGAAGCGTTTAAAACGCTGTCGGACCCGGACAAAAGGATACAGTATGTCCTGAAAATCAAGGGTTTGATAGAAGAAGGGGAGGGACAGGGCGCCTTGTCGCAGGATTTCCTGATGGATATGATGGACATCAACGAGGCGATGATGGAACTTGAAATGGATTTTGATGCGGAGCGACTGGAGGCCACCCGCCGTTCGGTGGAGGCCCTCGACCAGGCCTTGCGGCAGGACATTCAGCCCGTATTGGATACCTGGACGGAAGACAACGGTACGGAGGCTGATCTGCTGCGGGTGCGGGATTATTTTTTTAAAAAGAGATATTTGTTGCGCATTTTTGAAAATCTGTCTAAGTTTGCGCCCGCTTAGATAAAGTCGAAGCGGCGCAGACAATACATTTTATTATTGTTGCAACAGAAGTACCTATGCGGGAGTGGCGGAATGGTAGACGCGCTGGTCTCAAACACCTGTGACTTCGCGGTCGTGCGGGTTCGAGTCCCGCCTCCCGCACATAAAAGCGTTCCGGTTGTACCGGAGCGCTTTTTTTATTGCTTACCTTCGCTGCGCTGAAACAGGCGTATGAAATTTGTTTAAAACGTAATGTCAGTAATCTATTGATTTACATTGCTTTTTGCAAATTTGCCCTTTGAATTATGGCGCTATTCCTCACCAACGACGGTTCCCACTCCGTTTTTTCCGAAACCTACGGAGTCAGTTACCATTCCAGGTACGGAGCGGTAACGGAGTCGGCTCATGTGTTTATAGCGGCGGGATTGCGCTACAAAGCAGTGGTACAGCGGGAAATTGCCATACTGGAAACAGGTTTTGGTACCGGATTGAATGCGTTTATGTCCTGGCTGGAAGCCGAGCGCCGCAACCTGCAATTGCGCTATGTGGGCCTGGAAACTGCGCCGGTTGCGCCGGAAGAAGTGCAGGTGCTGAATTACGCCGAATTGCTGGGCGTTCCTGAGCGCAGCGGCGATTTTCTGGCGCTACACCAAAATACATGGGGCGCCGAACATACTTTGTCGGAGCAGTTTCAGTTTAGAAAGGAAAAAATTGCCATCGAGGCTTTTGAGGCGACCGATACCTTTGATGTTATTTATTTTGATGCGTTTGCCCCGCAGGCCCAGCCGGAACTCTGGACAGCCGAAGTGTTTGCCCGGATGTACCAGGCCCTGCGAACGGACGGCGTTCTGGTTACTTATTGTGCCCAGGGCGCTTTTAAACGAACCTTGAAACAGGTGGGCTTTCATGTAGAACGCCTGCAGGGGCCGCCGGGGAAACGGGAAATGACACGCGCAACGAGAATGTGAGTGGTGTTTCGTGTATGGTGTTTGGTGTTTGGGAAGCTTTTTTGGCAACTGTGTTTAGTTTGAGCCAAAAAGCGTGACACCATTCCCGACCAAAAGCGGAGCCCACCACACACGAAATACCAAACACCAAAAATGAAACACGGCCAAAGGCGAAGCACCCCCAAACACCAAACACTATACACGAAACACAACATTCACGATGTCCTCCCTGCCACTTACCTACCGCGATATTTCCTGGCTTTCGTTCAATTACCGCGTATTACAGGAAGCCAAAGACCCTGCCGTTCCGTTGCTTGAGCGACTGAAGTTCCTGGCCATCTATTCGTCCAACCTCGATGAGTTCTTCAGGATCCGGGTAGCCAGTATTCGCAATTTGAAGAAGGTGGGTAAAAAAACAAAAGCACAGCTCGACTTTGATCCCAGTGAATTGCTCAAGGATATTCACCGGATCGTGAACCGCCACCAGGAAGAATTTTCTGAAATTTTTCAGCAACAAATCGTCCCGGAGTTGCGCAGGCAGCATATCCATATCCTGCGGAGATTAGATTTGAATGAAGAGCAGCGCCAGTTTGTAGAAAATTATTTCCATGAAAAACTGCTGCCTTTCGTCATGCCGGTATTGCTGGTCAAACACCGCATCCGCCCCTTTCTCGCCAATGCGAACCTGTACTTAGCCGTACACCTGCGCCCTAAAAAACGCCCGCTTTCAGAGAGTGAATACGCTTTGGTGAAAATTCCTTCCGACCAGTTGCCGCGTTTTGTGGCGCTGCCTTCCGGCCCCAATCGCTTCGACGTCATCCTGCTGGACGATGTGGTGCGCCACTCGGTTTCCTGGTTATTTCCCGGTTTTGACATCCAGGACACCTATTCCATCAAACTGACCCGCGATGCGGAATTATACATCGACGACGAATATTCAGGCGACTTGGTGCAAAAGATAAAATCGAGTCTGCAAAAACGCCAGGTCGGCCCACCCAGCCGTTTCGTGTACGACCGCGAAATGCCCGAGCACCTGCTCACTTACCTCCGCGATACCTTTGAAATTCGCAAAAACGACGTGTTGCCCGAAGGGCGCTACCACAATAATTTCGACTTCTTCAAATTTCCGGATTTCGGGATGACGCACCTGCGAAACAAACCCCTGCCGCCACTGCCGCACCCGCTTTTACATGAAGCGGCAGACCCTTTCAAGATCATTCGCGAAAAGGATCAGATGTTGCATGTGCCTTATCAGTCGTATGAGTCGGTGATCAACTTTTTTGAATGCGCAGCAAAGGATCCGGCGGTCACGCATATCAAGGTGATTCAGTACCGGGTAGCCAAGTACAGCCGGATCATGCACGCACTGATGAATGCCGTGAAGGAAGGCAAACAGGTGTCGGTTTTTGTGGAAATAAAAGCCCGTTTCGATGAAGCGGCCAACCTCGAATGGGGAGAAAAATTAGAAAAAGCAGGCGTGCGGGTGCATTACTCCTTTCCGGGTGTAAAAGTGCATTCCAAACTGGCTTTGGTGCGGCGCCTCGAAGGGGGCGAGCCGCAGCTCTACTCCTACTTATCCACCGGGAATTTTCACGAGGAAACAGCCAAAATCTACTCCGATTTCAGCCTTTTTACCTGCGACAAACGCCTGACGGGCGAAGTAAGCCAGGTGTTTTCTTTCCTGGAAAATATCAAACCGCCTTCCAAGGAATTTGAACACCTGCTGGTTGGCAAATTTAACCTGCGCCCGGCATTTTACCTGCTGATCGACAATGAAATTGCCGCTGCCAAACGCAGGAAACCGGCAAGTATTATCCTGAAAATCAACAGTATAGAGGACAAGGACATTATCGCCAAACTATACGAAGCCTCGCAGGCAGGCGTAAAAATAAAGATCATTGTGCGCGGCATCTGTTGCCTCGTTCCCGGCATCAAAGGCCTCAGCGACAACATCGAAGTCATCAGTATCGTCGACCGCTTCCTCGAACACGCCCGGGTGCTGATTTTTCACAATGGCGGAGATGAACGAATGTTTCTCAGCAGCGCCGACTGGATGGAACGCAACCTGAGTTACCGCATCGAAACCACCTTCCCGGTTTATGCCCCGGAATTGAAAAAAGAAATCAGAACCCTGATAGACCTGCAACTCAACGACAACGTAAAAGCGCGTATTATCGACCGCAACGACCAGAACATCTACCGCCGCAGCAATACCGATATTCCCGTACGGGCGCAATTGGAAACCTATTTTTTCTTCAAAAGAAAGTCGGAGTAAGTTTTTCGCACTGATAGTCAAGGGGTTGAAAAGTTTTTTTAAAATATTTCAAAAAACTGTTGTCTATGTAAAAGGACTGCTGTTATCTTTGCCGCCGCTAAACGACAGAACAACGGTTCTGGATAGTAAATGCGGAAGTAGCTCAGTTGGTAGAGCACGACCTTGCCAAGGTCGGGGTCGCGAGTTCGAGTCTCGTTTTCCGCTCAAAGAAACCTTGCCATCGGCAGGGTTTTTTGATTTAGAGCTATTACATTTGTGCTACCCGCCCGGGTGGTGGAATGGTAGACACGCAGGACTTAAAATCCTGTGACCGTTGAGGTCGTACGGGTTCGAGTCCCATCCCGGGTACCAATGATAAGGGCCTGCTCTCAAGGCGTAGGCCCTTTTTCCATGAAAGTCGTTCCGTGCGAAGTGGCGAAGTCCGTAGAGTGCCGTTCCACACTTGGGTTTGCCAAACCCCCCACAACAGCGCTGCCATTTAAGGCTCCACACTGTCCCAAACGGCGCACTCTACGGACTTCGCACTTCGCACTGATGACTTCGGACTTGCAACGGACTTCGGACTTATTTTTCTATGCTTAATTTACCCGAACTCAAGCCGTGCCCCCCGGATTCCAGGCGGAAGAAATAATGCCCGCCCGGCAGGTTGGAGACATTCATTTTGAAGGTGTTGTTCGAGAATGGAATACGTTTTACCTCGCGGCCTTGCAGATCGTACAGGAGCAGGGTACCGTCCAGCGATCGCGGCGATTGCAGTTGGAAAGTCGCTTCTGTATGTGCCGGATTCGGGAAAACCTTGAGCGATACATCCGATTGCAGGTTTTGCACACGGGATACTTCCAGGTACAGTTCGCCGATGGTGTGCAGCGTACGGTTGGTGATCACAGGCTCATTGAAGTCGAAATAAATGCCGGCCTGGTTTTCCAGTTGGGTGTTGTCGGGCAGGCCGGTTTTTGGGCGCTATGGTCAACTTGACGAAACCGTGGGAAGCCACTTCGTTCACATTGCTGTCGGGCAGCATAATATTCGAGAACACAAATTGCGCAACACCTTGTCCCAACAGATTGAAAGTATAGGGGTGGCTCGAAGCGCCGGGCCGCAATGAAGTTATATCAAAGAGGGTGGAAATAGTATCCATAATCATAACCGTAAAGGCAGTATCGGTACCCGTGTTCTGGAAGCGGATCAGGTATTCGATTTCTTCCCCTTGGGAATAAAGTGTTCCGCCCCGACGCCCCGTGGGAATCCCTGTTTGTCATTCGGGTCATACGATCCAATATTTTCAATACAGTCCACATCTTCATAAAATGCTGCATCATCTTGCGGAAAAAGGGTTACGAAACCCTGGCTAATGACGCCGGAAGGGTTCGTGCCACAGCCTTCCACGGCAGCACTGGCCTTGAGGCTCAGCGGGTGATAGGCTGTTTGATCAATTTCAAGACGCCAGGTGGAACCGTTGGCCGGCACCGTAAAAGTTTCGGAACTGCCATGATCCAATTGAATGGAAGCGCCCTCCATTTGAATCATAATGTCTTCGATGATGACATACGAAGCCGTTTGCGTCATATTTTCTCCCTCATTTGTGATGGTAAATTCCACCTCGTTGCCATTGCAGGCGCCGCTGACCCGCAGGTTGGCGCCATCCCAAAGACTGTTCACAGGGCCGCAAGCCGTGTCGGGGAAAACATGTGCGGTGCTGCAATGGGTTCGGCCCAGTTCGGCGTCGCAACTGACCAAAACCAGTAGTTAAATGGCGCCGCATTGCCCGGGATCGACGTTGCCAACCGGAAACGTGTAGGTATTGCCCGACTGTGTCGACCAGGGTACGGAACTCGACTGCAACGCCAGGAATGGATCCAGATCCAATTCCACGTAAGCATTTTCAACGGGGATGGTGCCTTTGTTGCAGTATTGCAAACTGTAATAGTTGGGGAAACAACGACGCAGCAAACTTGTCGACAAATCAACTTCCATGCGTGGGCACAATTTATTGACCTGTCCGGAAAGCGGAACGGTAATGGTGTCGGCCAGGCCAACCTGTACGAATTGTGGTGGCGTACAAACGCTCCACAAACCGTTCGGTCTGATCAGGGCGACAGTATAATCGCCTTCCGGCAGGGGAATGCTGTAAGAGCCGTCGATTTTCGTATTGGTTACAAATTCGCCCGCCGGGCCGGAAGCTACCACCATCCAATCGGCCAAAGGTGTTTCGGACGGATCGTGCGCACAGTTTGAATTGTCATCCAGCAGGGCTTTGCCCATGATGCGGTTGAAATTGGAGGGTTCTCCCAACGCACCTCCCACAGTGATTGCCGTATAGTTGATGTCGCCCACTTTCACCCCGATAAAATCGGCGTTGGTCTGGTTTCCACTCAGGTTGTTTACAGTGATGGAGGTCGGATAAGGGAACGGGTTGGCCGGATCGGGGAAGACGTGACTCGCAGGTATAAAACGGCAAGATTCGATGCCGGGGAACGTAGTAATGATGCCTAAGATCAATTGGCCCATTACCAAGGTGTCCTGCGCCGTAATCGAATAAGAATCATCCGCATCCGCTGCAATGCGCTTATATGGGCTATCCAGTAGTTCTTGTCCGGACAGATGGCGGAACACTTGGACGATGTCGAATGTGGTAACGCCGTTCAGGTGATTGGCGGTAACGAGTGGCCGGATTGCATAGGAACCGCCAGGGGCGGCAGAAAACGAATATTGGCCGTTGGCGTCGGTCACTGTAACGTCATTGGAACTGCCCGTCATGGAAACGGAAACACCCTCGAAGGGCGTAACGCCATCCGGAAAGGTAATCCGTCCGGAAATAACAGCCTGGGCATTCAGCGCTGCGCCCAGTAGCAACAGGCAATATAGCAACAGGTTTTTAGGATTGGGACTTGTACGGAAATTTATACGCATGAGATCATGTTTTTGGTTGATGACAATTTGAACAGTGCAAAAGTGGCCGGTAGCCTGCTCCCGTTCAAGTACAAATTTTAAAATTTGTAACAGATTATTGGAATAATAATTGCTTTAAAATACTGATAATCAATGTGATTAAAATTAATTTTTGTCTACCGTTTTTTAAAATGGAAAACACCCGTTTGCTCAAATTACTGCGCACTTTTTCCAAATCGGAACTACAGGGCTTAAAAAAGTTTGTCCGCACGCCCTTTTTCAACCAGCGCAGCGAAGTGCCGGCCCTGCTGGACTGGTTGTCCGTTTCGTTGAAAAGCGAGCGTTTGGTATCGGATAAAGCAGCGGCCTTCCGTCAGATTTTTGGCAAAACTGCCTATGATGACCATCGTATCCGAATGGCCATGAGTTTTTTATACCAACTGAGCGGACAATACCTTGTTTTACAATCTTTTCTGGAGAACCAGGTGGTCTATCGCAAAGAATTGGCCGCAGTTTTCCGGCTGCGCAATTTGCCTGATCAGTCCGAAAAGGCCTGTGCCGAAGCGGGCGCCTTACAACAGCAATCGCCTTTGCGCAACGCGGATTTCCTGGAAGAAAAATACCAGATATTGCTGGAAAAACACAGATTTCAGGTGGATACGCAACAGGTAAATCAGCAGGATTTGCAGGAGTTGTCCGATCAGTTAGACCACGCCTTCCTGGCCCGCAAACTCTGGCAGGCCTGTGTGATGCTGTCGCACCAGAACGTAAGTAACGCTACCTATCAATTCGGTCTGCTGGAAGCTGCGCTGGCCCATGCCGAGCAAACAGGCGCGCTGGAAATTCCGGCGGTTGCCATTTATTACCACTGTTACCAGGCGCTTGTTCAGCCGGCGGAAAGTGCTCATTTTCGACAGTTCAGGCAATTGCTGACACTGTGCGGCGAGCAGTTTCCAGCCGAGGAATTGCGCGACCTGTACATTTTGGCGATCAACTTTTGCATCCGGCAATATAATGCCGGTAACCAGGCCTATTTGCCGGAACAATTTGAATTGTACAAAGAAGGCCTGAACCGGAAATACTTCCTCAGCGACGGCGCTATTTCGCGCTACACCTACCAGAATGCCGCTACCATCGGCCTGGTGATGCACGAACTGGAATGGGTGGAATCGCTGATCCACGAATACCGGCCCCTGCTGAAAGAAGAGCACCGGGAAGGTTTATTCAGTTTCAACCTGGCCAGGCTGGAATACCACCGCCGCAACTTAGGCAAAGCGCTGCAACTGCTGCAAAAAGCCGAATACAAAGACCTGCTGCTGAACCTGGCGGCCAAAATACTGCAACTGAAAATCTTTTACGAACTACAGGAATTCGACTTGCTGGCTTCGCACCTGCAGGCCATCCGTTCTTTTATCCGCCGAAAAAAGGTGATGGGCTACCACCGCGAAAATTATATGAATACCGTACATTTTACACAGAAGTTGTTGGAAGTCAATCTATTCGATAAAAATATCAAGACAACCCTGCGCCAGGAAATCGAAGCGACCAAAGCGGTGGCGGAAAAGGAATGGCTGCTGGAACAATTGAAATAGTCGTGTTTGGTGTTTGGTGTTTGGTGTTTCGGGCGCTTCGCCTTTGGCATCCGAGCGTAGTTGAAGCGAAGTTATCCTCGGGTGCCAAAGGCGAAGCGCCCGAAACACCAAACACCACCAAACACCATACACCACTATTTCCAGACCACTTTCCCTGTACCCACCAACTTCCCCTTTTCCCGGCATTCCAGCCAGTACAAACCGGCGGGCAAATTGCCCCGGAAAATACGAACGACAGTTGTCGAAACAGGGGTTTCCCGGAGGAGTTGACCCAGGGCATTGCGAAGCAGCAAAACACTCCCGGCTTTCGGAACAAACGGCAGGGTTACAAGGGTGTATTCCGAGGCCGGATTGGGCCAAATACGCAGCGTCTCAATCGGGTGAATGACTGGTGAAAGGGTCGCACTGACCGTATCTGTCCCGATGGTGTGAAATACCGTATTGGTCAGTTCCGGCTCCAATTGATCGAAATAAAGCGCAGCCTGATTGGTAATGACCGTACCCTCGGGTGTGGCAGATTTTGGCTTGATGGCAAACTGTACGAATCCTTCCTGCAAGCCGTTTTCGGCGTCTTGCAGATAAAAGTACAAAGCGCCGTCCGACCCGATATTCCAGGTGTACGGGTGGCTGGAAGGGCCTGCTGCAAAAGTGCTCAGATCGAGGTAGGCAGGAACCGTATCCACCACAACTACCTGATGGACAGGGTTTTCGACCTGAAACTGTATCAGGTATTCTATTTCTGTGGCGACTTCAATCAGGTGCTGAGACGTGACGCCGACGGGGTCGGCGCTGAGTGTGGGCGCCTGGCCGCCGTTGAAAAGAATCAGACACTCGGTATCGCTGAACGGGCTTCCTGTCTGGTTGGGCGTCTGTATCGCTACACCTTTGCTGTTTTCAGCGCCTTCTGTGGGGCATCCTTCCACCTGGATGGAAGGCATCACACTTGCGGGCACATGTGGTTCCTGCTCCGCGCTGAAGCGCCGGGAAGCGCCGGTGGCAGCGGCGGAAAACGTCAGTACATCATTGGGTTGGATCGCCGGCAACTGGCCTTGATACATGATAACATGGTCGTCTGCAATGATATATTCAAGACTGGGCGTACTGATTCCGTGTCCGATGTTGCGCAGCTCAAACCGGATACTATCTCCATCGCAAATGCCGCGAGCCTCCAGGATAGCGCCCGACCAGCCTCCGAATCCCGGCAGACAGATGGAATCCGGCCGGATATGCGCGGTCACACAGACGGATTGTCCGTACAGGTCAGGGTCGTCGGCAGCCGAGAACAGGATGGAAAAATGTCCGCAATCGCCTGCTGCTACTTCGCCTACGTGAAACTCAAGCAAGCCATTGCTGATAGAGTGCGGAATCGAAGCCGATACAAATTCCAGGACGGGATTCGGTTCTATACTGACCACGACATCCGTTGCCGCGCTGGTACCGAGGTTGCAGAATTGTACGAAATAAGTATTGTCAGTGCCCGCCAGCAGGTAAGGACTGGCAATATCCACCTGCATAAACGGGCAGTCAGCCAGGGCTTCTACTGAAAAATTACGGACGTAATCCGTAATATCCGGGTTGAAAAGAATCTCGACCGTTTGCGGATTGTCGCAAACCTCCCACAAATACCCGGGCGCCGTCAGGTGAAGGTTATAAACCCCTGTATCGGCCTGCAAATTGTATTCGCCGTTCGGGTCGGTGGTTGTAAACCAGGTTTCCTGTTCTGCGTTGATTTCCAGAATCCAGCCCGGCAGGCCCGGCTCTAAAGTATCCACGAAGCAGTTTTCGTTTTCATCGCGGGCGGCAATCCCGGTCAGGTTATATGGGAAAATATTGCCATCCGGGCCTAATTTGACAAACATAAGTCGGTTGGCCGGCTCGGTAATGGGCGACCAGAGACCGATAAACCCGATCGTTCCGTCAGAAAATTCTTTGCCCTGCTGGAATAAGGTGCTTTTATTGGACAGGGGTAACAATTCCTGCTGCCACAAAACCTGGCCTTCCGGGGTGATTTTAGCAATAATATTTTTGGGTGCAGTCTGTTGAGTAGACAAGGGTAATACAAAATGGCCGTCCTGGGTCAGCAATGGATAGGAAACGCTGAGCGCCGGGTCGTCGTCCAATGCAGACTGAAATAGATTGGTAATATTAGCCTCCGTCAGCACGGCTCCGTTATTGTCGTACGTGCGCAGGCGGATGTTGGTATACGGCCCGTTTGGAAACGGATCTGCTATAAACTGGAAAATCCGGCCATCCGGCAGTGCGCCTGTGTAGGTACGTCCGTAACTGTAGTAAAAGAACGGCACTTCAAATTCCGCCAGATCTTGTCCAAAAGCATCCTTTCGGGTAATGGTGTTGTAATCATCCAGTTGGGTCGATGTATTGTTGTATGCTACATACAAAATCAATACGCCATTGTCTTCCAATGGGTTGACATCAATATAGGGAGCATACTGGGGAAAAAATTCAGGAGAGTTAATGGTATCCGACCATATAAACTGGCCTTCCGCGTTTAGTTTAAATACGAAGGCGTCTATAGTCAGGTCGAATTCATCTTCAAAATGCCCCTTCAGGTATAAATCGCCGTTGTTGCTTTCGCGGACTTGAACCCCGCCTACCGCATCTACAACGGCTTCATTGCTTTCGCCCAGCGAAAAATGGTATTCCCAAAGCAGGCTGCCGGAAGGGTCTTGTCTGCGCACTACCACTACCGTATCGTCATACTGGTAATCTGTTGCCAGAAAATCGCCGTTTTGAAGCGGGTGCAGGTAAAAATCACCCGAA
Organism: Lewinellaceae bacterium; assembly: GCA_016711435.1. Taxonomy (GTDB): domain Bacteria; phylum Bacteroidota; class Bacteroidia; order Chitinophagales; family Saprospiraceae; genus M3007. Next base: position 37,806 of record JADJSY010000032.1, on the reverse strand, counting down.
TTGGTCGGAAATTGCTGCGGAGGCGCATTTTGTCTGCCGTCTATGTCTGTTTCGAAATAAGTCCAGAACATGCCAGGCGCCTCCCTGTTGACCAGGTTGTAGCCTCCCGGTATTTCCCGCAACTGAATAGCCTCCGTGGATTCAGGGTAAAACCGGATAAAACCCTGTGCATGAGTACTTTGGAGAAAAAATACACCAACAAAAAGGGTTGTAAGATACTTCGATGGTGTGAACAGGAGGCGCAGCAGCAGATGATACATAGTCATTTTTTTTTACAAAGGTGGGGCGGCAGGGTTTATAAAAAAGGGATAGTTTTTGTAAATTCTTGAAAAAAAATTTACAGAAATTACGGTGCTACGCACCTTCATACCTTGTTCTTTTGTTTTCTACCGACCTTATACTACTACGCGGCTATGGAATATAGTGGTAAATAACAAGCGGATAGCCAGGTGAAATTATTTTATTTTTTACCCTGAAAAAATGAATTCTTGAAAAAGTAAACACCAGATATAGTAGTAGTATCGTATAATTGTCGCCTAAGTTACTTTGGCGAGATGCCTCACGGTGGTGTCAAAGTGGATTCTACTTGACTGGTAGGTGAAATTTAGTCTAATGTCGTCAACTTAGCGCTAGTGAAGAGGTGTCATCTGCGAGGTACGAGCAGGTGACATCTCGGAACGGTAATATTTTGATGAGATGACGTCGTTTCGAGATGTCACCTGCTCGTACCTCGCAGATGACACCTCTTCACTAGGGCAGGCGCCGAAATACAACGAATCATGCAACATTCTTTTTTATTCCAGGTGTTTCAGGGAGTTGCACCGGAAGAATTCGCTCGTTTGCGCAAATTCCTGCAATCGCCGGCGCATAACCGCCGAAGCGACGTCGTGCGTCTATTCGACTGGCTGGTGGTGCAACGGCAGCAGATTTCGCCTGTTTGGGACAAGAAATCGGCTTTTTTTGCTGTGTATCCAACCGAACCTTACGACGCCGACCAGTTTAACCTCAGCATGCGGTACCTGCTGGACTTAATCGAACATTTCCTGGCATACGAGGAATGGCGCTCGGATGAACGGCAGTACCGACTCTCCCTGATGCGCGCGCTGCGTCGCCGGGAACTCGGCGCTCATTTTGAACGCAACGCGCAAAGGCTGGTGCAGCAACAGCGTGCCCGGACGGAGCGACATGCCGGGTATCATTTGCTGGAATACCAGTTGCAAAGTGAAATATTTGAGTACCGGGTCGTGTCGCAACGCAACTGGCAGGACAATTTGCCCGCCGTTGTCGATGCGCTGGGGCAGTTTTTTGTGCTGGAAAACCTGCGCTGGTCCGGTATGATCGCTGCCTTGCGCCTGCGCTCGGATGCGGAACTGCCGGAAGCGCCGCTGGCCGAAGCCGTTCGCCGTTATGCGGAACAGCCGGAGCGCCCAGAGTCGCTTGTTTTGCAATATTACAGTGCGCGGATCATGGCCGAACCCGATAACGAAGCAGCCTTCTCCGCCCTGTGCGACTTGTTGCCGCACAGCACGGAACTATTTCCGCCCTCCCAAAGCCGGGACTTGTACATGACGGCCATTAACTTCTGTATCCGCAGGCAAAACAAGGGCGAACGGGATTATACGCACCGGGCTTTAAACCTGTACCGGCAAGCGCTGGAGAAAGGTATTTTGCAGGAAAACGGCATATTGCCCAAATACACCTATCACAATATCAATGCATTAGCGCATTTGGCGGGAGAAGGCGCCTGGGCGGAACAGTTTCTGGAAACGGCCCGGGAACTTCTGGCTCCTGCTGTGCGCGATAACGCTTACCACTACAACCTGGCCATCTGTTTTTTTCGAAAAGGCGACTATTCCCGCACCCTGGATTTGTTGCGTTCTGTGGAATCCAATGAAATATTTGTACAGATAGACATCCGCCGGATGCTCCTGCGCGTCTATTTTGAACTGGGCGAATGGCTGGCACTGGATTCATTACTCACGAGTTTCAAAGCCTTTCTGCAGCGCCAAAAAAACCTGGGTTATCACCGGGAGATTTATTTGAACCTTATCAAATTTACCAAAAAATTGCTGCAACACCACCAGTCGAACCAGGCGAAAAGAAACGCCCTGATTCTAAAAATTAAACAGACGCCACAAATAGCCGAACGGGATTGGCTGCTGGAAAAACTTTTGTAACAGTGTTTTAGTGTTTTGGTATTTTCGTGTTTTGGGAGGCACATTGTCTAAACCACACACGGTTGCCTTGAGCGAAGCACCTCTAAAATACTAAAACACCAGAACACCAAAACACGACAAACCACACACGAAAAAATGCGTTTTTTCTTCCTGCTTATCTTGTCTTTTAACAGCCTGCTTTCCCTGCAAGCCCAGCGCTGCCCCTGTATCAAAAACCTCGATTTCGCTGTTTCTAAAATGGAGCAGAACTATGCCGGTTTCCGGGACAAAGTGACGGAACATACCCGCAGCAGTTACCGGGCGCATACCGATTCGATGCGTACAAAAGCTGCTCAAATTCAGAGCGATTCGGCCTGTATGCGCCTGTGTTACAAGTGGGTTCGCTGGTTCAAAGACAACCACATCAGCATGCGACCCTACGGCGCTTCCCAGATGCTGCGTGGTACGCCGCCTGCTTTTGCATTTTCAGAAATAGACACCCAAACGCTGCTGTTCACCATGCCTTCTATGTCGGGAGATTATAAGGCATTGGTAGACAGTATGTTGCGTGCAAATGCACAAGCATTGACCAGCAAACCCTACCTGATTATCGACTGCAGGAGCAACAGCGGCGGCTCCGATCAAACCTGGGCCTCCTTGAAACCATATTTATACACGCAACCGGTCGTCACTGACGGACGCCAGTACTGGGCTTCGGAAGATAATGCCGAATTCCTGCTGCAAATGGCCAGGAAGGATGACACAGACAAGCAAACAAAAAAGTACCTAAAGAAGGTTGCCGCCGAAATGAAAAAACGCCCGGGCGCTTTTGTCGGCACCATGAACGCGCGGCGCGACCGGCCTGCTGCTATTTTACCCTATCCGAAAAAAGTCATTATTCTGGTCAATAAATATTCCGCCAGCAGTACAGAAAACCTCTTGCTGTGGGCCAAACAAAGCAAAAAAGTGACCATTATGGGTCGTCAAACTGCTGGCGTGGCCGATTATGGCAATGCCGGCGTATCAGTTGCGCCCTGCCGCGACTGGGAACTCTGGACGCCCATCATGCGCTCCAACAGGGTGGCCGACGGACGCGGTATCGATAATATCGGCATCACGCCCGATGTGGTGCTGGAAGAAAATGAGCCGGATTGGATTGCGCGGGCCAGGGAATATCTGCAGAAATAGTGTTTGGTGTTTGGTGTTTCGTGTTTAGTGTTTCGGGGTGCTTCGCGTTTGGCCTCACCCACGATCCTATGATGGTAATGTCGTTAACTCAAGCGTAGTGAAGAGGTGTCATTTGCGACGCAGGAGCAAGTGACATCTCGAAACGGCCGGTTTCCAGTAAATCTCCGCTACGAGATGTCACTTGCTCCTGCGTCGCAAATGACACCTCTTCGCTACGTCAACGACATTGCTCTTCAGGGGTCGGGGGCGAGGCCAAACGCGAAGCACCCCGAAACACTAAACACCAAAAACCAAACACGATTTAAATGGGAACTTTTACCAGCGTTTTTCTCTTATCCTGCTACTTTTGCGCTTCTTTTCCAACAAGCATTATAAATTAACTATTATGCAAAAATAGTTTGGACTAAATTTGTTGTAAATGCTTGATTATGAACACTGATAACCAATAACGAATAACTGATAACTACTTAAAAGGATTGACGTTCACCCCCCCGGATAACCGATAACGAATAACCGATAACTAACTCATGACTGAACAAGAACTCCTCCGCCGCGAATCGCTGCAAAAACTGCGCGAACTCGGCATTGATCCATATCCTGCCGAGATGTTTGATGTGACGGCATTTGCTGCCGATATTGTTGCTAATTACCAGGAAGAAGTACTGGAAGACGGTACGAAAAACAGGCTGAACTACCATGAAGTGTCGTTGGCCGGTCGGATCATGGCTACCCGGGAAGCAGGTAAAGCCATGTTTATGAATTTGCAGGATACCACGGGGCGTATCCAGTTGTATTTGCGCAAAGAGGAAATCAACGGCGGGGATGAAAATTCGCCAATGTTTGATACGGTCATCAAAAAACTGCTCGACCTGGGCGACTATGTCGGCGTGAAAGGTTTCGCTTTTCGCACTAAAACCGGCGAAGTAAGCGTACACGTGCAGTCTTTCAAATTCCTTTCCAAAGCGTTGCGCCCCTTGCCTGTGGTAAAAAAAGACGCCGAAGGCAATGTGTTTGACGCTTTTACCGATCCGGAACAGCGCTACCGGATGCGTTATGTCGACCTGACGGTGAATACCGAATTTCGCCAGATATTCATCAAACGCAGCAAATTGATCAAAACCATGCGGACCTACCTCGACGAACTGGGCCTGCTGGAAGTGGAAACGCCGATCCTGCAACCAATTCACGGCGGCGCCGCAGCCCGACCCTTCAAAACGCACCACAATACGCTGGATATGCAGCTTTACCTGCGCATTGCCAACGAATTGTACCTGAAACGGCTGATCGTGGCGGGTTTTGACGGGGTGTACGAATTCGCCAAAATGTTCCGCAATGAAGGCATGGACCGCACCCACAACCCGGAGTTTACGGCCCTGGAATTTTATGTGGCCTACAAGGACTACAACTGGATGATGGACATTACCGAGGAAATGCTGGAACGGGTAGCACGGGCCATTCACCCGGAAGGCGCTTCGACGGCGCAGGCGGGCGAACACAGCATCGAGTTCGCCGGGCCTTACCGCCGTCTGACCATGTTCGATGCCATCCAGGAATATACCGGCATCAATGTGGAAACGGCTGACGAAGCCGCATTGCGCGCCTATTGCAAAAAGAACATATCGAGATAGATGCGTCGATGGGCAAAGCCAAACTGATTGATGAAATTTTTGGTGAAAAAGTGGAAGCCCAACTCATACAGCCCACATTTTTGATCGATTACCCGATGGAAATGTCGCCGCTGACGAAAAAGCACCGCATCAAGCCGGGGCTGGTAGAGCGCTTCGAGTTGTTTGTAAATGGCAAGGAAGTCGCCAATGCCTACTCCGAGTTGAACGATCCCATCGACCAGCGCGAGCGCTTCGAGGAGCAACTGGCCTTAGCCGCCCGCGGCGACGAAGAAGCGATGGCGATGGATGAAGATTTCCTGCGCTCCCTCGAATACGGCATGCCGCCAACGGCAGGTATCGGTTTCGGTATCGACCGCCTGGCGATGTTGTTTACGGGGCAGTCGAGTATCCAGGAAGTGTTGTTTTTCCCGCAAATGCGGCCGGAAGTGTGAGAAATAGGGTTGATGAGGTTGATAAAGGTTGATGAGGGTTGATATTCAGCCGCTCGAAAAAAGTAAAATCGCTAATTCTTCCGAGCGGATTAATATCAACCTCATCAACCTTTATCAACCCTCATCAACCTTAAGCACAATAAACATCTCAACCATGAAAACAATCTTAAAATCCCTTTTTCTCCTTTGCATCCTTTCCCTCACAGGCTGCTTCGACATCCTGGAAGAACTCTGGCTGAACAAAGACCAGTCCGGCCGTTATGAACTCACGGTGACTATGGGTTCCGGCCCGATGGCCAACATGATTCAGTACGCCCAGCAAAAGACGAACGATTCGCTGGTTGCGCTGGGGCAGCCGCCCAGGCCGATGGATACTTTAATCTACCTGACTAATTTGCCGGATTCCATCCAACAAATGCTGCCTTACCCGGAGGCGCTGAAAAACCTGGAGATTCAGTTGAAGATGGAAAAAGGTGTCAAATTCCGCTTTCTGTACACATTTAGTCACCTCGACAGCCTGTACCAGTTTTTTGAAACGCTGGCAGCCATCGAAGAAATTCAACAAGACTCCGCGATCAAAAAAAGTAAGGTGCTGGATTTTCCAGAAGTTGCCAATATGCAGAAAATGCTCGGGGGAACGCCTGTGATGCATTGGAAAGGCAAGGCATTTGATCGCACCATCACGCCCGATTCAGATGGCGGCGCCAAACTCATGGGAGAAATGTTCTCCGACACCGACGAGCCGATGGCGCGTATGATGATGCGCAACCGCTCGTACGAATTGAAATTTCACCTCCCGCGCAAGGTTAAAAACGTCTCTGCAACGGGTTATGAAATGGATGGCAAAGACGTGCGCGCCAAGTTTCCATTGCTGGATGTGATGAAGGATCGGAGTAAGTTGGAGTGCGGGATCAACCTGAAATAAACGGTTGTTTAGGCACACTTCCGGGCATTTCCTTTGTAAGTCAAGACCTATAAGGTTTCAAAACCTTATAGGTCTCGTTCCACAAAAAATATCCAGAAGTATGCTTGTTTGCTTATGATTCCTCACTCACCACTTCCTCCGGCATCACCTGCGCTTCCTCTTCCGGCGTATCAATCACATCTATTTCAAAACGCAGGTTTTCGATGATAAAGTCCTGGCGTTCCGGCGTGTTTTTGCCCATGTAATAACTCAGCACGTGATCCAGGTTGGTGTCTTCCGGTAAAATAACCGGATCGAGCCGGATGTTTTCGCTGATAAAATCGGCAAATTCATTGGGGCTGATCTCACCCAGCCCTTTGAATCGGGTGATCTCCGGTTTCCCGCGCAGTTTCTGGATGGCCTGTTGTCTTTCCGTATCGGAATAGCAGTAAAAAGTCTGTTGTTTGTCGCGCACCCGGAACAAGGGCGTGTCGAGGATGTACAGGTGGCCGTTGCGCACCAGGTCGGGGAAAAACTGGAGAAAGAACGTGAGCAGCAGCAGGCGGATGTGCATCCCGTCTACGTCGGCATCGGTAGCGATTACCACGCGGTTGTAACGCAGGTCGTCGAGCGAATCCTCGATGTTCAAGGCGTGTTGCAGCAGGTTGAACTCTTCGTTTTGATACACGATTTTTTCGTCAGGCCATAGCAGTTGAGCGGTTTACCGCGCAGGCTGAACACGGCCTGCGAATTGACATCGCGGGCTTTGGTGATGGAACCGCTGGCGGAATCGCCCTCGGTGATAAAAATGGTGCTGTTCAGGCGCAGGTCTTCCGCTCCTTTTTCATTGAGGTGGTAACGGCAGTCGCGCAGTTTTTTGTTGTGGATATTGGCCGCTTTGGCCCGCTGGTTGGCTAATTTTTTGACGTCCGCTATTTCCTTGCGCTCCCGCTCCGATTGCTGTATGCGTTTGAGCATTTCCTTGGCGACCTCCGGATTTTTATGGAGATAATCGTCTAAGGCTTTGCTCAGAAAATCGTTCATCCAACTGCGCATGGCCGGGCCGTCGGGCGCGATCCGTTCGGAACCGAGCCGCGTTTTGGTCTGGCTTTCAAAAACGGGTTCTTCCACGCGGACCGCCACGGCAGCGATCACACTTTCACGAATATCCTTGGCGTCAAATTCTTTTTTAAAGTGGGTGCGGATCACTTTTACCAGCGCTTCGCGGAACGCATTGAGGTGGGTTCCGCCCTGGGTCGTATTTTGTCCGTTTACAAAAGAATAGTATTGTTCGCCGTAGTGCTCGCCGTGCGTAATGGCGACTTCCACATCTTCTCCTTTCAAATGGATGATGGGGTAACGCACCGTTTCCGCCCCTGTTTTTTTCTCCAGCAGGTCGAGCAGGCCGTTTTTGGAAACAAACGTTTTGTTGTTGAACTGGATTTTCAACCCGGCATTCAGGTAGGCATAATTCCAGAGTTGTTGTTCCACATACTCGAATACCCAGCGGAAATTGCGGAACAAACCATTGTCCGGTTTGAAAAAAACAAGGGTACCGTTTTCTTCTTTGGTCGGCTCTAACTTGCTCTCTTTCTTCAAGTTACCAAACTGGAATTCGGCACTTTTGCATTGTCCTTCCCGGAAAGCGGTGACTTTAAAATATTCCGACAACGCGTTCACTGCCTTGGTACCGACCCCGTTGAGGCCTACCGATTTTTTAAACGCCTTGCTGTCGTATTTCGCGCCGGTATTGATTTTGGAGACCACATCGACGACTTTACCCAGCGGAATACCGCGCCCGTAGTCGCGCACGGTTACGCCGGTGTCGTTGATGCTCACGTCGATGGTTCTTCCGTATCCCATAGCGAACTCGTCGATACAGTTGTCGAGCACCTCTTTGACCAAAACATAAATGCCGTCGTCGGGCGTGCTGCCGTCGCCAAGTTTACCGATATACATACCCGGGCGCAGGCGAATATGCTCCCGCCAGTCGAGGGATCTGATGTCGTCTTCTGAATAACTCACCTCTTGCATAGGTCGTGCTGGATTTTTGGTGGCCGGCTTTTGGTCCTTCGTGGACGGTCTGGCGGCCTTTCCTTGCTTCGCTGTTCTGTAATTTGCGCCCAAAGTAACGGAGTTTTAAAAAATTATCACTTAGGCTGGCAAATTTAAAACAAGTTTTTTTAATTTGAAATAAAATGTTTTATTTAATTTTAAAAAGCTCCCCGTATTAAAAATGGGGTTAAAACCCCTACATAGCATTTGTGACTAACCGCCGCTAGCGCGGTTATTGATATCAATCCCGATTTGCAGTAAAAGCCTGTTCAATAACCCCGGCTTCGACAGATACCTTACTACGGGGTTCAAGCTGGTGGCCCCTAAGCCGCGGCTAAGAAACCAAATTGACTATAAAATTTGTTAAAACTATTGGTGTCAATATGTTAGCGAGCATCAACATCGGAATCCAATGTCAGCCGGGGGGGGTAATATTCTTGTTAACATCCCCCTGTGTTTTGCGTTGCTTTGGGCCAAACATGACCTCCTAACCAATCGTGCTAAGCCTTATGGCTATGGTATCCCCGCTAACAAAGGTCATCCCTCATCCCTCATTCCTCATCCCTATATTAAACCTCACCCAATCCACCCCCGTCACTCCCTGTCCCTGGTTCACCTCATTTTTAAACAAAAAATACAAATCGCTGTAACCGGCGGGCAAATTTCCTGGTATGAGAATCTGCACTTCCCGAAACCGCATCCTTTTTTCATTAACCGCCGGAATATCGAGACTTGCCAAAATAGGTCCACCCGGTTTTCCACTGTGTATTTCCAGTCTGCCACCGCAGTAAGTGTTGCGGTAATCGCCGCTGCCCAGGCGTAATGTCAATGATGTAATCCCTTGTAAATCAACCTGGTTAATAGCAAACCAGGCGTTGTGCTTCAATTCATTCAGCGTGGTGGTATCGTTGTCGAACGGTTTATAATTGCCGACGCCGCGGCTGCGTTCGTCACATTGATCTGCCTGAAAAAGGGCCGGGCGCAATACGAGTACCGCTTCTGCGGGCAGCGGCGGCAAGGTGTTTTTCCCCCGGTCCCGGTAAGATGCCTGTAAAAGATAAGCGCCTTTTTCTGCGCTGAGCAGGTATTCGCCCGATAACGGCAGGGTTTGTTTGGGTTTGGGCGGATCGCCCAGCGCGAGTATCCAGCGGGCCATTTCAATGGCATCTTCTTCGCGGATGTTGGGATGGGCGCTCATGGAACGTTGCCCCCAGTTGCCCGATCCGCCGTAAATAATTTTCCGGTAAACGGTTGCGACCGCAAAATCATTGTTGTTGCGGTATTTGCTTGCCACGGCCTGAAACGATGGGCCGTTTACATCCCGGTCGACGGCGTGGCAGGCATAACAATCCGAACCTGCGATCAATACTTTTCCTTTCACATATGGTTCTGCCCGTTCGGCGGCCTGTTTGGGCAATTTGTTGGGATTGACGGCTTTCTCTATATAATCGACGGATGTTTCCACTTGTTCCGGCCTGATTTGTCCCGATAGCAGCGAGCCATCTTCCGCATCGTCCACAAGAATGTTGTATTGCAACATTGTGCCCCAGGCTGGTAAAAACTTTTGTTGTGCCCTTGCAGTTGAAACTGCACTTTAGGCGGTTCATTTCCGGCAAAAATCCGCAGGGTATCGGTCGACGAGGCGCCTTTGGGGTCGGTTGTTTTTAAAACAATATCGTAGACGCCGGCTTGCTCAAAGCGCCGGACAAAGGTGTCGGGGCGGCTTAGTTGGGCATATACGTCATCGTTGCAACTGTACGTATAAGTGAGCGGGTCGTGGTCGTAATCTTCACTTTTTCCGGGATGAAAGCGCACCGTGAGCGGTAAACCGCCGGCCGTTTTATCTGCTTCCAGGCGTGCGATGGGTTTTCGGTTGCCACGTACGTAGTCGATCCGGCTCAGACAGGCTTCTTCATTGGAGGCATACCAGCGCTGACCGTATTCCAGCATCCAGATGGCGCCGGATTTCCGGTCGACAATCATATCCATCGGGCGCATCATTTTCACGGAATCGGCCATGGGTTCCAGGTGGTAAAAATTACCCAAGGAATCGACAGAAACGGCCATCAGCCAGTTGCGCATCCAGTCGTAAATAATGGTTTTGCCGTTGTAATAATCCGGAAAACGTGTGGATTCGGCGTAATTGTCGCAGTAATAGGTAGGCCCGGCCATCGCATTCCGCCCGCCTTCACCCAGCATTGGGAAATCGCGGTTGCGGCCGTAGGGATACCAGATAAAGGCCGTCTGGGCCGGCGGCAGTTCCGTAGCGCCTGTGTTGTTAGGCGAATGGTTTACTGGGTGTTGCGGGTCAAACCAGGCGCCCGATTTTTTTTGCGCAAAATCGTACTTCCGGTAAGCCTGGTTGTTGCCGTTGAAATAAGGCCAGCCGTAGTTGCCGGCCTTGCGGGCCTGGTTGATTTCGTCGTGTCCCATCGGGCCGCGCAGGGTGTCTGTTTTTCCGGCATCGGGACCGATATCGCCCCAATACAGCAGATTGCGCCGCTGATCGACGCTGATTCGGAAGGGATTGCGGCAACCCATGATATAAATTTCGGGGCGACCTTTTTTGTCCTGGGCAAATAAATTGTCCGGCGGGCAGGTGTAGGTAGCGTTTTCAGCCACTTTTATCCTCAAAATTTTGCCCCGCAGGTCCATGGTGTTCCCCGCAGAGCGCTGCGCATCGAAAGATTTCCGGCCGGGTTGTTCATCCATAGGTGCGAAGCCTTCGGAGGCAAAGGGGCTGGTGTTGTCGCCGGTCGCCACGTACAGGTATCCGTCGGGGCCGAACGTAAGGCTGCCCGCTGCGTGGAAACAGTTCAGGTGGCCGGTTGGCACCGTCAGGATGATCTTTTCGCTGCTGCGGTGCAGGGTATCGTCGTAAAATGTGAATTGCGACAATTGATTCATCGAATCGAGCGGCGAGGAATAGTACAGGAAAATACGGTGGTTGCGCTCCCAGTCGGGGTCGACGGCCAGGCCCATCAATCCGTCGCCCATTTCAGAATAAACAGGCAACTTGGCAACAATGCTGAGCCTGGAAGTAGCAGGATCGAACAGCCGGAGGTAGCCGTGGCGTTCGATGAGCAGTATTTTTCCGTCGGGCAACTGATCGAGTTCCATCGGTTCATTGAGGCGGTCGGCGACAACCGTTTTGACAAAACGCGTCTGGTCGGGACGGGGCAGGCTGCGGGCAAGGTTGTAATTCAGCGGTTTTTGTTTCCCGATGGCGTAGCGGATGCCGCCGAGCAGGTGTTGGCGGAATGCCGGGTCGCTGTAGGCCTCCGGTTCATGCCCCAGCGAAGTGTAAAAAGACCTGCCGCCATCGTAAGTGTGCTGCCAGGCGAGCGGATGATGCGCTTTGTTAAACCCGCCAGGCGGCAAAGAACCGCCCTTGTATTTGCTTTCATCGATACTCAGGAGAATCTCCAGGTCGGGTTCGTAATTCCTGAAATTATACCACTCGTCTTTCCATTTCCAGTCGGTACAGCCCAGATGGGCAGTCGAAGGGTCGTCGCATTGTTCAATCTGGACATTCGCTTCCTGTATCGGCGGGTGGTCTTTGAAATAAGCGCCCAGCAATCCGCCGTACCAGCGCCAGGTGTACTCTGTGGCGGATGACGCATGGATGCCGACAAAACCGCCGCCTACCTGAATATAGCGTTCAAATGCGGCTTCTTCGTCGGCGCCAAGCACCTCGCCGTTGGTGCTGAGAAAAATGACTGCGGCGTATCTTTTGAGGTTTGTATCGTTGAACTGCCGGTTGTCCTCGGTGGTGTCGGCCCAGATGCCGTTCTGGTAACAAATGTCCACCAGTGCATTTTTACCTGCTTCGATGCTCAGGTGGCGGTAGCCGTGCGGACTGGTTTTAGAAAAAACAAGCACCCTGGGCGGAACGGGCGCCCCACAGGAAAGCAGAAAACAGGTGGCTGCAAATAAGAGGATACAGACGCGCAAGGAATGAAGTAGGTAAGTAGTTATGACCATTTTTAAGGGAGTGTTCAAAAATGTGTGGCACACCTTCATTTGAATCTTGGTTATCAATCAATTACGTGAGGTGTGCCACACTTTTCTGAACACTCCCGTTCTAATGTCCCGGGATGCCAATCTATATCATCAATAATCAATTGTCAATCGGCAATCATCAATAAATAATTATCCAGTAGTGTGGTCTCTTATACCTCATCGTAATCCTTGATAAACGGCTCTTCCCGGTACGAAATGGCCCAAAGGCCGCCGAACGTCAGCAAACCGTTGATGAGGATGGTTAAAAAGCCTACGTCGAACCATTGTTTACAGGTTACCTCGATCAGCCAGGTGATGAGGGGCGCAGCCAGGCAAATGTACAATACGTAACGGTCTTGTATTTTCAGGTTGGTAAACAATCCGAAGGAAAACAAACCCAGCAGCGGTCCGTACGTATAACCGGCGATTTTAAAAAGCAGTGAAATAACCGCCGAATTGCTGACGGCATTGAGTATCAAAATAATCACTACGAATGCCGCCGAAAACCCGAGATGTACAAGCGTACGGGTTTTGCGTTGGCGCTGTTCTACCTGCTCGTCGTGGGCTTCACTTTCTGATGCATAAGCGAACTGCCCCGCCTGGCTTTTGTTTTTTTCAAAATTCAAAAAGTCGACACAAAAACTGGTGGTCAGTGCCGTCAGCGCCGAATCGGAGCTGGCATACGTGCTGCCGATCAAGCCCAGGATAAAAAATATGCCTGCCACGGCATCGAGGTGATCGAATGCTATTTTAGGATAGAGGTGGTCTGTACGGGCGGGGATTTCCAGGCCGATAGAGCCGGCGTAGAGGTATAACAATGCGCCCAGTGTCAGAAATAAAAAGTTGATAATCACTAAGTTGACACAGAACAACAACATGTTTTTCTGCGCTTCGCGAATGTTTTTACAGGCAAGGTTTTTCTGCATCAGATCCTGATCCAGGCCCGTCATGGCGATAGCGATCAAAGCGCCGCTGACGAATTGTTTTACAAAGTGGTTCGGGTCAGTCAGGAAATTGTCGAAGAAAAATACCTGACCGTAACGCCCGCCCATGACAGATGAAAACAAGCCGCCGCCACTCAGATTCAATGCTTTTCCGATGGTAAATACCGTAAACACCAGCGCCGCCAGGAAAAAAGTGGTCATGATGGTATCTGTCCAGATAATGGTTTTTAGTCCGCCTTTGTAGGTATAACCATAAATGAGGGCCAGCATAATGATAACCGTAACGGCAAAAGGAACCCCCAACGCATCGAACACAAACATTTGTAACACGCTGGCTGCCAGGAACATACGCGCTGCGGAACCAAGCGTTCGCGACAACAGAAAAAAGCCGGCGCCGGTTTTATACGACCACCAGCCGAAGCGTTGTTCCAGGTAGCCGTAAATGCTGGTCAGGTTGAGCCGGTAAAACAATGGCATCAATACGGTGGCGATAAACAGGTAGCCCAGCAGGTAGCCGAACACCACCTGCATATACGAAAAGGCCATATTCAGCCCTGTGCCTCCTACCGCTCCGGGAATACTGATAAAAGTAACACCGCTGATACTGGTGCCGATCATCGCATAGGCGACCACGTACCAGGGCACTTTTCGATTTGCGAGAAAGAACCCTTCGTTGCTTACGCCACGCCCGGTATACCAGGCCACACCGACGAGCATGGCAAAGTAGAGCAGTAAAACTATTAGAACAAGAGCGGGGGTGAGATGAACCATAGTGCAATGGTACTTGTCAGAAATGGTATTGTGTTCCCTTTTTCGTAAAAAAATTTTGCAAATCTACTCAATTCAATAGTTCAGCCGGGGGTTAATCGGGATTTTTTATAAATTGTACAGAGTGGTTAATTTCATGAAAAAAAAGATATGAATTATTAAAAAGTATTTTACGTTTGTCTTCCGGCAGTTCGTTATTTGGTGAAATATTATGTTAGCCAAATGATAACTCCGTTTTTATTATCTAATCAATTTTTAACTCAAACTATTTTGTTATGAAGTACAAAACTTTAACCCGACATCTCGGGTTAGCCGCCTTGCTTTGGCTGGGGGGCATTCAAGCGCTCCTGGCGCAGTTTACGATCACTGGCCGAATCACTGATAATAATGGTGAAGCCCTGCCAGGCGCTACTGTTGTTGTCGTCAGTACCCGAATTGGTACGATCACGGATTTGAATGGCGAATACAAGTTGCAGGCGCCCGGTACAACTGCCCGCATTTCTGTTGCGTACACGGGTTACAAATCCATTACCATGGAAGTGTCGTCCTCCAATCCACGCGTGGATATTGTCTTGGACGATGATTTCTCCGGCTTGGATGAGGTCGTGGTTTCCGGTATTGCGACCAATGTCAAACGGGCGAATCTGGCCAATGCCGTATCTTCTATTACCAGCAGCGAATTGGTCGGAACCACTGTGCAGTCCACCATGGACGGGGCCTTGTACGGCAAACTTACAGGGGTAAACATCATTTCCAACTCCGGCGCACCGGGTGGCGGCACTACCGTTAAACTACGCGGTATCACCACCCTGAATGGTAATTCGCAACCATTGTACATCGTCGACGGCGTGTATTATGACAACTCCTCTTTTGCCGCCAATGTCAACTTTATCTCCCAGGCTGCCGGACAAGGCAGTAATTCCAACCAGGACAATCCTTCCAACCGCGTAGCCGACCTCGACCCGGAGGACATCGAACGCATTGAAGTGCTGAAAGGCGCCTCCGCTGCTGCTATTTACGGATCGCGCGCTGCGGCGGGTGTGGTGATTGTGACGACCAAACGCGGTACCCGCGATGGTAAAGTGGGCGTAAATGTTTCGCAATCTGTTGGTTTTCAACAACAACTGCGCAAATTAGGCGTGCGCCAATGGGATGCAGGCAAAGTAGAAGCATCCTTTGGAGCAGCCCAGGTGCCGATCTATCAGCAGGCTGTTCAGAATGGTAAAATTTATAATTATGAAGATGAACTCTACGGTGAAAAAGGAATGCTGAGTACCACAAGGCTTTCTTTAAACGGTGGCTCTGAAAAATTTGGCTACTTCGCCGGCATCACCCGTAAATCGGAAGACGGTATTGTCAAAAATACCGGTTACGACAAAACTTCCGTCCGCCTCAACCTCGATACGAAGGTGTTTTCCTGGGCCGACCTTCAGTTGAGCATGAATTATGTCACCTCTACATCGGATCGCGGCTTTTTTAACAACGATAACACCTCTACCACATTGGGGGTATCCTTTGTTTCCACACCAGCCTGGGCCGACCTTTTTCCGGATGCGAAAGGCAATTACCCGAACAACGGATTTGCACCTTCCAACTTCCTGCAAACACGGGATCTGGTGACGAACAATGAAAAAGTAAATCGTCTCCTGGGCGGGGGTATCGGTACTTTCCGCTTATGGAACAATGATAATAATGGACTGAGTCTGTATGTTCGGGGTGGGGTAGACCAGTACACCCTCGAAACACGGTCTATTTTCCCACGTGAACTTCAGTTTCAAAAAGATGGCAACGGCACCAACGGCGCTTCCATCCGCAGTGTCGCAGTCAGCAGAGGCGCCAATGTCGCCGCCTTCCTGATACATACCCTCTCGACGGATAACGATCTTTCCTTCCGCTCACAGGCAGGTGTTACCCAGGAAAACCTGGAACAGGACTACACCAATGCCGTTGCTACACAACTCATTGGCGCACAGACGAATCTGAATCAGGCAGGTTCTATTCAGGTCAATCAGAATCGCCTGGAACAGGTTGATAAAGGCTTTTTTGTACAGGAGGAAGTGAACTTCCAGGATATGGTTATTTTCACTGCCGGTTTGCGCGGCGATAAATCGAGCCGCAACGGTGATGCCAACAAACTGTACTATTATCCGAAAGCATCCGTGGCCCTCAATGTGCATGAAATGACCAGTCTTGGCAACACGGTCAATCAGTTGAAATTCCGCGCAGCATACGGTCAGTCGGGCAACTTCGGGCCTTTCGGCGCTACCTATACGCCCCTGACGCCGAGTATTATCGACGGCAGCACGGGTTCTCTCATCGGTACCACGCTGGGCAACACGACCATCGGGCCGGAGCGCCAAACGGAGATCGAGACAGGTTTTGATCTTGGTTTATTGGATGGTAAAATCAACCTGGAATTTACCTATTACAGCAAGAATATCAAAGACCTGATTCTGTTGGTCAATACGCCCAGCGCTTCCGGGTTTACCAATGCCTGGCAAAATGCAGCCGACCTGGAAAATAAAGGTTTCGAGATCGCCGTGGATGCAACGCCGCTGCGCGGAAAATCGCTCACCTGGAATACACGCCTGAGTTTCTGGCGCAATACAGCGCTTATCAGCCGCTTAGATGTGCCGGCTTACAACCTGGGCGCATTCGGCGCTACCCTGGGAACTTACCGCATCGAGGAAGGCCAATCGCCTACCCAATTAGTGGGTATCGACCCCAAGCCCGGAGAAAACGGTGTGCGCGTATTCGGCAATGCGGAGCCTGACTTCCAGATGGCTTTCAACAATGCCTTGCGCTACAAGGGTGTTCAGTTGAATTTCCTGTTCCACTGGAAAAAAGGTGGTGAAAATGTCAACCTGAGTACGCTCTTGTCCGATATTTTTGGTACCAGCGCCGACTACGACGATAAAGGTATTGACCCGACCAATGCCCAGGCAAACGGCCCTTATCGCCTGTCGCAATTGGGCGTATCCGCGCAGTCCTGGATCGAAGATGCCGGGTACCTCCGTTTGCGTGAGTTGGGACTTACCTACTACCTGCCTTCGAGCTGGTTTAAGGACAAGGCAAAGTTCCGGGCTGGGCTTTCGGCACGAAACCTGCTGAACTTCTTCAAATACAATAGTTATGACCCGGAAGTTTCCAACTTTGGCACCAATGCCATCTCTTCCAACGTAGAGGTGACCCCATTCCCCTCTGCCAAGAGTTTCTTTTTCACCATTGGCGCTTCTTTCTAAGCATTTTTTGTGAACATTAAACTCAGCTCATTCATTTTCAAAAAATAACAACATGATACGGCGAAATATTTCCAAAATCATACTGCCAATGCTGTTGGCAATCGGGTTTGCGGCTTGTGAAATCGAGACCATCGAAGACCCGAACAACCCCAGCGTCGGGGCCATTATTCAAAATGCTTCCTTGAGTGAAATTCAAAACCTGGTAACAGGCATCGAGAGCGGCATGAGCCTCAACCTGGGTACCCATTACGATGGCGTAGGCGCAATCGGGCGCGAAATCTACCGTTTTTCCACCTCCGACCCCCGTTTTACCTCCGACTTGCTTGGTAAAGGCTCCGCCACATTGGATAATAATACCTTTTACACGACCAACCCTTATTCTGCGCGTTATCGCACCGTTAAAAATGCGAATATCCTGATTGAAGCGGTCGATAATTCCAGCTCGATTACATCGGATGCACTTCGAAACGCCGCTAAAGGTTATGCAAATACCATCAAAGCATACCAATTGCTGATGGTCTGGGTACAGCAATATGACAACGGTATTAGAATCGACGTGGCTGACCCGGATAATCTCGGGCCATTTGTAGGGGAGGGCGACTCTAAAGCCTCTTTGCGCGCCATTGCTTCTTTACTGGATGAGGGCTACGCCCAACTGAACGCAGGCGGCGCTGCTTTCCCTTTCCGGCTTGGAAGCGGCTTCGCTGGGTATAACACACCTGAAACATTTGCCGAAGTAAACCGCGCGATCACAGCCCGTGTACACCTGTACGACGGCAACTGGGATTCGGCGCTAACGGCGCTTGGAAATTCCTTTTATGATTTGAACGGCAATTTAAACAAGGGTGTTTTTCATACTTTTTCCACCGCAGGCGGCGATGCGCTCAATCCTCAGTGGTTTCCATTGGGCGCTACGGGTGAATCGCGTGTGGCGCATCCATCTTTTGTAACGGATGCAGAAGCAGGTGATGCGCGTTTGAGTAAGGCTACACTTCGCGATGAGGTTGAATTTCAGGATGGCTTGTCGAGCAACTACGACCTGTCGGTATATGCTACCAATGCTTCTCCGATTCCCCTGATTCGCAATGAAGAACTGATCCTGATTTATGCGGAAGCAAATATTCAGAAAAACAACGCCGCAGAGGCCGTCATTGCGCTCAACCGGGTCAGGAATGAAGCCAATCTGCCGGACTATTCAGGTGGTACCGCAACCAGTGATCTGATCAATGAGTTGCTCAGGCAGCGCCGCTATGCTTTGTTTGGAGAGGGGCATCGCTGGGTAGACCTGCGCCGCTATGACCGGCTCAATACCCTGCCCATCGATCGCGCCGGCGATGATGTGTGGGTGAAGTATCCGCGGCCGGCGAATGAGGATTAGGTGATGGGTTGATGGTTGTTGAGGGTTGAGATTGTTGAGAATGTTGAGGGTTGAGATTGTTGAGGGCCATGAGTTACCACCCTCAACCTCTCAACAATCTCAACCCTCAACATTCTCAACCTTTGTTCTTCTGCCTTTTAAAATATTCCCGGAAAGAAATCATCCGTTGCTGCTCCTCGTCCCAGAGTTTGTTAAAAACGCAGCGCAGGCTTTGCCAGAAAGTAATTTTATTGGCAACCTGGTCGAGTACCGGGTTTTCGTGGTGGCAGCGCGCCAGTTGATAATTCGGCACCAGCGGATTCAGGTGGTGGATATGGTGATAACCGATGTTTCCGGTGAGCCAGTGCATCAGACGGGGCAGTTTGTAATAGCTGCTGCCCTGAACCGCTGCCAGGATATAGTCCCATTTATCTTTCCACTGTTTATAGGTGGTTTCATGCTGGTGCTGTACATAAAAAAACCAGATTGCGATGGTTCCAAAAGCCACCAGAATGGGAAAATGTACCAGTAGAAAGGCTTGCCAGCCCAAGAAAAAAATAATGGTCGAATGAATCGTCAACAGGAGGATATTGTTCCACAAAAGGGATCGGTTGACAACTTCCCATCCTTTCAACCGGATGATGGGAAAACGGTTGTTGTAAAAAATATAGAAGAGCGGCCCGAGGACGAAAAGCACGGGTGCACTGCGGAAAATCATATATTTTATTTTTCCGAAACGGCTTAATTCACTAAACTCCTCGACAGTCAGCGTATTGATATCGCCTAGGTCGCGGTTTTCGCCCAAAATACCGTTGTGTCCGTGGTGGTAATTGTGGTTTTTAGCCCAGTATCGGAATGGGAGAAAAGTCAGAAAACTACTTGCAGCGCCGATAATATTATTCGCTTTGCGGGAAGCCGTGAATGACTGGTGGCCGCAGTCGTGCTGAATAATGAAAATGCGAACCAGAAAAAACGCATTCACGATCGCCAGCGGCAATACCAGCCAGAACGATACATCAACCAGGAAGTACATGGCTACCCAGATGCCTACAAAGGGTAAAAACGAGTTAAGTATTTGAATAACAGCCTTTTGGGTGTCGGGAAGTTGATAGGATTTTACGATGGCAGGCAGACGTTGGAGAATGGAGGGGTCGTACTTGTGCTGAAAATTTCCCATTGAGATCAATAATTATTTAAGTCAGGGGTGCATACCATGCTTCAGCCGGATGCACCCAAATCGCCGCCAAAAGTCCGTCATTTTGTTGAAAATCTTCAACGTGCAATGTTATTTTTACTGCGAATAAACAACGAAGAAGTCCAAAGTGCGAAGTCTTCAGTCCGAAGTGTGCGGAAAGTGGTAGGTATTCACTCTAATGCAAGACAAAAACATCGTAAACCTGTGAAAGTTTCAGATAAACACATTAGTGTTACGACCCCGCACTTCTTTTTTGGCTACTTTATGTACCAAACCGCACCTTTTTTTACCACAACGAACACCAAGTGGTTTTCACAAAGGACACAAAGCGTAGCGTTGACTCGTCCCGTTTACTATTTTCTGTAAGCTTGGCATGAATCATCACAAATGACCAAAAAAAGAGTGGTCAACGCTACGCTTAGTGTCCTTTGTGAAAACCACTTGGTGTCCGTTGTGGTAAAAAATCCGTATGGTATAGTCCTTATTATGATACACAATGTAAATGAACTGTTAGAATTGTGTGCAGCATACCGTAGGGTTTTAGGCTTCGCGGTTCGGACTTGATTTACCTGACTAAAACCACACTATCCGTCCCGTTTACCTGTAAAAACAGGTTGCCTGCCGGCAAACCGGCCAGATCGAGGGGGAAAAGCATGCCGTCCTGCGCTTCGAAATTCCATTCGCGCAATAAGCGTACTATGGCGGCGTGTCAAATCGTAGTTTTCGCAATTCCGAAAAATTCCAAACTTTATTTCAGTAATTCCATTCCAGTAAATTTAATCTTTTGGGTTTTATCTTTGCGGAATACAATTTGTTAAAGGTTTTCTTTTCACAGATTGTTAGGTGAGTCATCCGCTTAGCCAAGCAGTGACGGCATTATATTTTAACCCGTTTTCGCAACCTACAAAATCATTGAATCATGAAAGATCAGAAAAATGTTCGCATTGTTATTTTCATTTATTTTTTTTTGGCCACCCATTGCCTTGTCTTTGCTCAAGATTCCGGTGTTTGGCGTGGGAGCCTTGATATTAACCTCAATGGTTCAGTGACTACTTATTACGATGGTGTGGCTTCGGTTCCGAACGGGAGCGCTTTTATCCGGTGCAAACCTCGGGGCAATTACTTCGACAAGTACTTTAACGCTTCAAAATCCGTATCTATTCAGTTTTAAAAATGGCGGATGCGATGTAACATCCGGCAGAATGTTTCTACAGAATTTACCGTGTCGGCGTTACGCCCCTTCATATTCCACTTATTCTGCCTTTACTTTTAATTGTGATTGTGCGAATGGATGCTGGCGGTCCGGTTTCGGATGTGGTACAGGTGATCAGGAACTGGGGAATTCCAGTGCAGGTGCATACGTTAACCTGCTTGCATTGGCAAAAGCGAATGATGCTGCTCCCGGCACTTATAATTTTGATGTTTATTGGGAGATCAGTTCATCTTGTGGTACCAAAACAAGAGGTACTTCCGGTTCGCCAATCAGAGGAACCTTTTGCTGCGGCTGCGCTGCCTGGAAATAAGTTCTTCCGGGCAAGAAGTACGGTGTCTTCAATCGATTTGTATTGGGAAACTGCCTCCGAGCACAACAATAATTACTCGAAATCCAGCGCTCTACCGATGCCCACAACTGGACGGCGCTTGGAAAAGTATCCTCTCAAAATGGCAACGCCCAGTACACAAGTCCTACATATATGCCGATCAACGCCCGGCCAAAAATGTTAATTACTACCGCCTGCGCCAGGTAGATTTCGACGGAAAATTTGAGTATTCCAAAGTAGTGCAGGCTCCGTCGGCGTTAGCCTTGGCGTACAGGTTTCGCCTAACCCGGTCAGTGAAACGCTCTGGTTGACGCTCGAAAGTGAAACGCAGACATCTGCCTCACGCATTCAAATTCTGGACTCATACGGTCGACTGCTCAAAGAATGGAACTTAAATGAAGTGCCTGCGCAACAGGCATTCCCGCTGGACTTGTCGGACATTCCATCCGGCTTGTTATTTCTCCAGATCGATAGTCAGGAAGCGCGGCGAATCGTAAAGCAGTGATTTCACCGCGCAACCACAACCCTTGCATTCCATTGTCCCGCTGCTCCTTCCACCAGCAGTTGTATAAAATACGTGCCCGGCGTCAAAGCGTTCAAATCTAATTGCAGGTTATTGTTGCCGCTACCGAATTGGATATTTTGTTCCATTATTTTTTTTCCGGAGGCGTCAGTAATCTCTAATGTGCCCGATCCTTCCGCCGGCGCAACAAATGATATGCTGCAAAAGCCGTCTGTCGGGTTGGGCGTGATGACGGGTTTGTCCCATGCCTTGCCCAACCGTGCGCTGCGTACTGCGGAATACGTGAAAGTGCCGTCCGTATCGAGCATTTTGAGGCGATAGTAATACAAAATGCCCGCCACAACGTCCTGATCCTCGTAGCGGTAGTCATTTCTGGAAACGCCGCCTTTTCCGGCAATCCAGGTTATTTTTTCAAAAGAACTGCCGTCGGTGGAGCGTTGTAGTTCATAACCGGCAAAGTTTTGTTCTGCGGCAGATTGCCAGTCGAGGACAATGAAGCGCTGTTGGGCACGGGCGTTGAACTGAATTAATTCGAGTGGAAGTGCGGTAGTCAACCCTGCAAGACAAACCATGTCGTCCGCGGATGCAAGGAGTTTGGTTGCCGGTTGCGGATCATTATAAACAACGGTCTGCGTGGTGCCCCCGTCATAACTCCAAACGAGGTTACTCGTCAATGCCGGATTTGTAATGGTAAATTTTACAGTCGCCAGCCATGTATTGGTAGTATTGATGGTAATACCAAGGGTCGGTACGTTTAATTGAATGTTAAACGATGCCTGCCCGGCCACAGGGAGCGTCATAGTTGGCACATTATAAATCAATGGCGTTAAACTATGGCTGACAATGGTAGGCGTCGATAATCCGCTGGTGTTGAACCCAAACTGGAGGTTGCTGCTTCCCAGTTTAAATACCGAACTTCCGGACATGGAAATGTCAAATTGATACTCCGTGCCATTATTGATAATTTGAGCATTATCCATCGTGAGGCAAAATGTCTGCCCCCAGGCATGTTGATATAAAAACAGGACAAAAATTGCAATAATATGTTTCGTATGCATGATATTCAAAGATGAAAGGTGCAGCATGAATAAGCCAATCCTGTTTTTTTAGTGTAATTGTTCAACAAAAGAGTTATTTCCCTGCCAGTGCGCATTCAAATCTACGGCATTGATCGCGCCGTCCAGATTAAAGTCGGCAGTTGTTCCGAGATAGGAATATGGAAGCCCGTTTTGCAATTGCCAGTATGCATTCAGGTCTACAGCATTTACCTGTCCATCGTGGTTGGCGTCGCCGGAGTACATCATATATACGCCGCCGTTATTCCTGAGCGGATTCGTTCCGAACAGGGGTATGGAAGCATTCGTAAAGTTCAGGGAAGCCGCCGGGGCGGAGAGCGCTATCGGGTTGAGCGTTCTGAATCCCAGGTGGTTGCGGTGCCGAATGACCACAAAATAATCGTCGTTTGCCACGCCATTGAAGAAGAGGGGTGAACTGCCGTCCATACCGACTACATCGCCGTCGGATTGCACCAGGGCATTGCGCGTATGCAGCACGGTAGCAGGAGCGTTTTTGTCGCGCAGTTGCACGAGCACCCAGTCGACAATGGCATTGGCCCCGGTAACGGTCAATGCAGCGGGTCGCAACATTTCAGAACCGCCGTAGGGCGTAACGGAAGGCAGGTGTCCGCCGCTGCGCAGCCCGTCCGTCATCATGCCGGTGTTGTAGGGGCCTTGCAAAAAGACTTTCGGGCGCAACGTGAGTCCTGTCCGATTGGTAAATGTACCCGTGAAACAGTTGGGAACCGAAGGCATGAACGCTACTGCATGAGGAATAACCACAGCGCTACTGCAAGTGGGAATCAATCCTTCTTCCCAGTTCCGGCAATCGTTCCAGTCGTCGGAACCGCCATTGCTGGTCCAGATAGATACCGCTGTCTGGCTGGGGTAACCCGCAGTATTGACTACTTCAGGCGCATCATACGTCATTTTGACGTAACATTTTTGTCCGGCTGTCGCCGCGCTGGTATTGCGCACTTTCATGGTGATCCAGCGCGTTGTGGTATTGGTAAATGAACCGGAAACAGAGATGCCGCTGCCATTGTCCGTATGCAGCAGGTTTCCGTTCAGGTCATAAAACTCCAGGGTCAGGCTATTGGCAGGCGTACCCAAAAACAGGGTGTAAGAAACGCCCGAACTGCCTTTAGCGAATATTTTTCCCACCACGCGGGCATTCGGCGAATTATCGGGGGTGCGGCCACCCTGTCCGAGTGATTCGCAGTGGCTGTCTCCGAGGTCGTTTTCCATTTCCCATTCCTGGGTCGTTGGAAGAGCGGCATTGGAATAGTTGCTTAAAGTAGTTCCCACAGGCGCCCAAATGGAATAACCATGATAATGCTGCCCGTGATCGGTATAAGAGGTGCTATAGGTAAAAGTAGGCCAGCCAACTGCGCGGGTTTGAATGAACACCCGATTGGGGCCGCCCATGAATTCCGGCGTTTGTACAGTGATAGTGCCGCTGATGCCGCCCGAATAATCTTGCAATACAGTACCTACCGGGAAATCGGTGTCTACCCAGGCCGCCTGATGTACGTTCCAGTTATCCGTAACACCAATAAGAGCCTTGCCGGAACGCTCGATCACCAGGTAATCGTCGTTATTGTTGCCGGCCGGCATCGATATCGTGTTATAAAAAGAGCTCACATTGCTGGGCACTTTGTAATCGCCGCCTTTAAAATCCAGCGCGCCGTGCGCCAGCATGATATTGGCAATATCGGAATTTTCAGGCAGGTGGAGGGTGTTCTCCGGTTGGTGCGTAAACCGTTTTCCGGTATTGGCAATGTTGAACAAATCTTCAAAAAAGATTTGCGGATTGCCGTCCATGGCGCACATGGCGGCATAAGCGGCGCCGAGGCGGGGCTCTCTGATGTCTACATGTTGCGACAGCTCGTCGTTAGGGCAAGTGTCGTCATCTTGACGGCGGCAACTTATATGACAATTGTTTCCGTCTTTCCAGCCGATGATATTTCCGTTTGCGTCAAGGCAAGGCCGGTAGGTGTCGTGATTGTTGATAAACGGCACGGTGCGGTGAACACGGGTGGCGCCGTAGTCTATGTACCGGATGTTTTGTTGCGCGCCGGGCAGATTGCCCAGATCGAATAAGCCGTTTCCATAAATCAGGCCGCGTAAACCGCCGCTGCCGTCAAAGGCGCGCAAGCCAAAATCGAAGGTGCCGGAGCGGTTGTTTACCGCCGTCGTCCAGGCATCCAAAGCCGTTTTATCGCCCACCCATTCGCCTACGGCAAACATTTGGTCGCCGCCGTCGGCCCAATCGGCCTGCTGCTGCAGGTTGTACAAAAAGTCCTCGGAAGCGGCGTTGGTAAAGTGTTTCACCGCATCGATACGCACGCCGTCGAAGCCCATTTGTTTTTTGTACCAGACCAGCCATTCCCGGGTGTGTTTGCGCATATAGCCGTTGCCAGGGTTCTGTGGCAACGGGCCGGTACCACCGTTGTTATACGGCGAATAAGTACTTTGGTCTGGGTTGTAAGTGGCATTGCCGCTCAGGCCGGATGCGTTATCGTAATAACATACATCAGGCCCGAAGCCTTGCCAGCAAATGGGGTCGTCATTAGCATTACACAATCCCGAACCGCATTCGTGATGGAGATTAGGATGAAAATTCTGGTGGTTTTTTGGAAAACGCCCTTTTCGGGCTAAGTAATCTGTCTCGGATTGGTCGGTCGCCGGCGTTTCGTAGCAAGTATAGCGGAAATTTTTCCAGGTGTCGGTGCAGTTTACTCCCGGTGCAGCCGGATCCTGCCCGCCTCCACCGGTGTCACTGCCTGCTCCGATCACGTGGTTCGGTACAATATCCTGGATCACTTCGATGCCATTGGCGTGCAGTACGGCCACCATGCGCAGCAGGTCGTCTTTGGTGCCGACCCGGGTGGTGGCGTCTTTTTTCTGAAATTTGTCGCCCAGGTCGTAATGGTCATACGGCGCGTAGCCCACGCCTTTTTGTCCAAAATCCTGGTTTTTGACCGTAGGCGGTATCCAGACGGCGTCTACGCCCATTCCTTTCATCCGGGGCGCGAGTTCGGTGAGGTAATTGGCCCAGCCGTTGGGGAAGTTGTCGTTTTTGTAATCCCACCAAAAACCTTGTAAAACGACCTTTTTAATCCTGGTCGTTTGAGATATTAGTTGAAAAGAGGGTAGAAGAAATAGTAAAAATAAAATGAATAAACGATTCATAGACAACGGTTTGCGATGCGGATAAGGAAGATTGCAGGACTTGGGATGGGGACAAAAATACTTTATTTGAGCATTTTACCAACTCAAGGCGGTTAAAACGACGGCAAATAGCAGAGTGCGCTGCCTGTTGACGGGGTGACTTGAAGTCTAATGTCGTCAACTTAGCGCTAGTGAAGAGGTGTCATCTGCGAGGTACGAGCAGGTGACATCTCGAAACGGTAATATTTTGATGAGATGACGTCGTTTCGAGATGTCACCTGCTCGTACCCGCAGATGACAGCTCTTCACTATGCTTCGTAAGGCTCTGCACGCACGCGGTAACGATTGGCTTATCAACAAACAAAAGCCATTAGTTATCACGAATCCCTGGGCGACTATTTGAAATACGCCCTGCCTGTGTCCACTTTTTACCACTATGCATGCACATTTTTATTTCCACTTTCTCCCACTACATTCTTCAATTGTATCCATTTTGAAATTTTCTTGAACAAAAACAAACATAAATTTACCTTTACAGCAACAATTGGCTGTTTAACTTTCTGTAAACCGGATATTTTTACTCCTTTATTGTTTTCTTTTCAAGAAAAACAAGATTTTGACATATTTGTTAAAATATTGATTATCAATAATTTAAAAATAAAACAAATAAAATTGTTTAAAAAAATGATAAAAAAATGTCAATTTGTGGGAAAATATGGGAAAAGAGGTTACGTTTGTGGCGGTGAATTGGTGATCTGTCCCACACGGTATCCCGGTTTGCTTAGCAGAAATAGTTAGTTCCACACGAAAGAATGCAACTCATTGGCGAATATCCAGTCGCCCTTGATGACAAGGGCCGTATGCGCCTTCCAACCGCGCTACTGCGTCAATTATCCGCCCAGGTGGCAGATGTCGGCGAAGGAGCGGTCTATGAGTTTGTAGTCAATCGGGGTTTTGAAAAGTGTCTCACACTTTACCCCAAACCGGTCTGGGATGGCATCTCTTCTAAGTTGAGCCGTCTCAATCGTTTTAACGACCGGAATCGCGCCTTTGTACGCTCTTTTTATCTCGGAGCATACCCTGTTATTACCGATAGCGCGGATCGGATTCTTTTACAAAAACCTTTGTTGGATTACGCGGGTATCACCAAAGAAGCCATTCTTCTTGCAATGGATGATCGGATTGAAATCTGGTCGCCGGAGCAACACAACTCGATGGCAACGTTCGACCCCAACGCATTTGCCGATCTGGCGAATGATGTTATGGGCGGCGGCGCCGAGGGTGTGGGAGATATTGAATTGTAGTGTTTGGTGTATGGTGTGTAGTGTTTAGGGCAGCTTCGCTTGAGGCAACAGTGTGCAGTTCAGGCAATGCACCCCCAAACACCAAACACCAAACACCATAAACCGAAAAAAATGTACCACGCGTCCGTATTACTACACGAATCCGTTGATTATCTGGGTGTTACACCCGGCGGCGTTTACGTGGATGCCACGTTCGGCGGCGGCGGACATACGCGGTTAATCCTGGAAAAATTAGCCGGCAAAGGCCGCTTGTTCGCTTTCGATCAGGATATGGATGCACAGGAAAACGCGGCGGCGCAGGAATTTGCAGGCGATCCCGCCTTTGCATTTGTACACTCCAATTTCAGGTTTCTGAAACGCCAGTTGCGCGCTGAAGGACTTCGGGCGGGTTCGGTGCAGGGTATTCTGGCCGACCTGGGCGTGAGTAGCCACCAGTTGGACACGGCGGATCGGGGCTTTTCCTATCGCTTTCAGGCTGACCTGGATATGCGTATGAATCAGCAGGAAGGCGCTACGGCGGCAGATATACTCAATACCTATAATGTAGGGGAACTGCAGCGGGTATTCAGCGAATTGGGGGAGGTGCGCAATTCCAAAACACTGGCGCAGGCGGTGCTGCGGTTCCGGGAACAAAAACCATTTCAAAGCACCGGCGATCTGGTCGAACTCTGCGGCAACAACCTGATGGGCGAGCGCATGCGATACCTCTCGCAAGTGTTCCAGGCCCTGCGAATGGAAGTCAACGACGAATTGGGCGCTTTACACGATTTTTTGAAAGACGCTTACGAAATGCTCGCGCCGGGCGGACGATTGGCCATCATTACTTTCCATTCGCTGGAAGACCGGATGGTGAAGAATTTTATCAAAGCCGGCAACATAGAAGGGGTGCAGCAAAAGGATTTTTACGGAAATATCACCCGGCCCTGGGAATTGGTGACCAAAAAGCCGGTGGAACCCTCCGAGGAAGAATTGAAAATCAATAACCGGGCGAGGAGCTCCAAACTGAGGGTTGCTGAAAAAAGAAGTGAGAAGTGAGAGGTGAGAAGGTGAGAGGAAGCGGCCCATTGTTCGGATTTGAGTAGGTGTGCAAAATTAGTTTTGGCTAAATTCTTTGTAAGCGCTTGATTATCAACACGAATAACCAATAACGAATAACAAAAACACACAGAAAAATGGCAAATAAAATGCTTGCAGCCTTCAACGTCAGTCAGAAAACGACAGACCTTGTTTTCGGCAACTTTTCGTACCTGCTGTTTCTGGGTTTTTTGGGGATTGTGTACATCGCCAATTCGCATTTTGCTGAAAAAAATCGTGCGGGGTATTCAGCAGGTTCAAAAGGAAATCAAAGAGTTGAAATGGGAATATACCTCCATCAAAAGCGAAACCATGTACAAATCCATGCAAAGCCAGATGGACGCCAGCCTGGAACCGGTGGGACTGGATTTGGAGAATAAAGGCCCGAAGGTGATACTGGTAAAATAGTGTTTGGTGTTTGGTTTTTCGTGTTTAGGGCGCTTCGCCTTTGGCAGTGTTTGGTGTTTGGTTTTTCGTGTTTGGAGCACGTTGCCTGAACTACCCACAGTTGCCAAAATCGAAGCACCCCGAAACACTAAACACTAAACACGAAACACTAAAATCGAAGCACCCCAAAACACTAAACACTAAACACCAAAAACGAAGCACCCCGAAACACCATATACCAAACACGAAACACCATAAAAAATGTTGAATATCAAAAACGAAGTCTTGGTCAGGGTGTACGCAGTAGCGGCACTGATCCTGCTTGTGGCTGTTGCGATATTCATGCAATTGTTCCGGCTGACCGTTACCGATGCCCCCAAATGGGAGGCAAAAGCGGACAGCCTGTATGTGAAATGGGTGGATGCACCGTCGCAGCGCGGCAATATCCTGGCCGACGACGGAAGTCTGCTGGCTACTTCGCTGCCGTTCTTTGACATACATTTTGATGCAAAAGCAGAAGGTCTGACGGATGATATTTTTAACGCACAGTCGGTCGACAGCCTCGCATGGCTCCTGTCTACTTATGTAGATCAGCAATACACGCCCGGCGCTTACCGCGACTGGCTGGTGCAGTTGCGCGCCGCGCCACCCGAAACGAGGGGCATTCGCTACGTGCCGATCGCCAAAGACCTGCCGTACAATAAAGCCTTAATGGTCAAGAGTTTCCCCATATTCAGGGAGGGCCGTTTCAAAGGCGGATTTATTATGGAACAAAAAACCGCCGCGAACGCCCGTTCAAAATTCTGGCGCAACGCACCATCGGATACACCCGTGACGGTGCACTCCCGGTGGGTCTGGAAGGGAGTTTTAACAATATTCTGGAAGGTAAAGAAGGCAAACAACTGATGATCCGGGTGCCCGGCGATGTTTATATCCCGGTGAATGATCTGGCGGAAATAGAACCCGAAGCCGGCGACGATGTGATAACGACCCTCGATATTAATATCCAGGATGTGGCTGAAACGGCCCTGCTCAATGCCTGCAAAACACACAACGCAGACCACGGCTGCGCCATTGTGATGGAAGTTAAAACCGGAAAAATCCGGGCCATCGCCAATATAGGCCGAACACCCGAAGGCTGGTGGGAAACCTACAATTATGCCGTCGGGGAGCGGGTAGAGCCGGGTTCGATGTTCAAACTGGCATCCTTCATGGCCATGATGGAAGCGGGCAAACTGAACGATCTGGATGAGAAAATACCCGTCTATGGGGGAAAGTAAAGATATACGATGAAGAATTGCAGGACGCAGAGCCGCATGGGCTGGATTCCATGACGATTCGGGAGGTATTTGCCCGTTCATCCAACGTAGGTACCGCCACCCTGGCCCAGCAGTTTTTTAAAACGAACCCTTCCGCTTTCGTTCAGCATATCCGCGATTTCGGCCTCGATTTGCCGACCGGTATTGAAGTGGGTGGGGAAGAAGCGCCGATTGTAAAAAATCCGAAAGACCCCAAAAGTGAGTGGTCGGGTACATCACTGCCCTGGATGAGTATTGGGTACGAGTTATTGATGACGCCGCTGCAATTGCTCACTTTTTATAATGCGGTAGCCAACGACGGACGTATGATGAAACCTTATATCGTGCAGCGCACCGAGCGATATGGAGAAATCGTAAAAGAATTCCGCCCGACGGTGGTGCAGCGGAGCATTGCTTCCAAAAGCACCCTGACCCGTGCCAAAGATTTGTTACAAACGGTAGTCACCAAAGGTACGGCCCGCAATATCGAGTCGGCGAATTATACCATTGCCGGGAAAACGGGTACGGCGCAATTGAATTACCACAAATTCCGCGCTTCCAAAGGTATTCGCCACCAGGCAGGTTTTTGCGGGTTTTTCCCCGCCGAAAACCCTGTTTATTCCTGTATCGTCGTGATCAGCGAGCCGGAACGCGGCGGTTATCATGGCGCAGAAGTGGCGGCGCCTGTTTTTCGGGCCATCGCGGATAAGTGTTTTGCCATGAAAGCCGAATTGCACGTGCCCGTGAATGCAAAGCCGAAAGAAAAATTAGCCACCGCCAGATTGCCAACATATGATGCAGGCGCCACGGAGGATATCAGGAGTAGCCTGAAATGGCTGGACATCGATTATTTCAGAGAAAACGACCTGCCGGAATGGGCGGTCATCACTGCCGAACGGGGCGACTCCCTGCTGGTGCAGCACCGCACCGTACCGGATAAGACGATTCCGTCGGTCATTGGAATGGGGTTGAAAGATGCGATTTACCTGCTGGAAAACAGGGGCTGCCGGGTGAAAGTACAGGGCGTAGGAAAGGTGCGCAGGCAGAGCCTGGCGCCGGGAACGAAGGCGGGCGGGGGACAGGTGTGTGTGTTGTTTCTGGAATGAATAGCGTGTTTAGTGTTTGGTGTTTCGTGTTTGGGGCGCATTGCCTGAACTACTCACGGTTGCCAAAAGCGAAGCAACACGAAACACCAAAAACTAAAAACTAAAAACGAAAATGAGATTAGATACGCTGCTCCAAAACGTCCCTACACAGGACATCCACGGCAACACTGCCATCGAAGTCGGCGCAATCCGCTTCGATTCGCGCACGGTGCAGCCGGGCGATGTGTTTGTGGCAGTCAGGGGCGCGGCGGCGGACGGGCATGCGTTCATTGACAAAGCGATTGAAAAAGGGGCGAAGGCGATTGTAGCGGAAACCGAATTTACCGATTCCGGATCGGTTGTACGGGTGCTTGTGAAAGATTCTTCGGAAGCGCTCGGACTGATGGCTTCCAATTTTTACCGGCATCCTTCGGACGATCTGGAATTGGTGGGCATTACCGGTACCAACGGCAAAACAACGACGGTCACTTTGCTGTGGCAACTTTTTACCCGGCTGGGTTACAAATGCGGCCTCATCGGCACGGTGGAAAACAGGATAGGGGAGGAGGTGCTGCCGAGTACGCATACCACGCCCGATGCCGTGCGCTTGCAGGAATGGTTGCGCATGATGGCGGATGCGGGTTGCAACTATGTGTTTATGGAAGTAAGTAGCCATGCCGTTCACCAGCGCCGGATTGCCGGCGCCCGGTTTGCCGGCGGGGTGTTTTCCAACCTTACGCACGACCACCTCGATTACCATAAAACCTTCGCGGAATACCGCGATGCCAAAAAGAAGTTCTTTGACGATTTGCCTAAAACGGCCTTCGCGCTCATCAATAACGACGACCGAAACGGCGCCGTAATGCTGCAAAATACCAAAGCGTCCGCGTACACCTACGGACTCAAAAAACCGGCAGATTTTAAGGCAAAAATTATTGAAAACAGCCTTTCCGGGCTGCATCTGCACATCGACGGCGAACAATTGGTCGCCCGAATGATCGGCGAATTCAATGCCTATAACCTGACGGCAGCTTATGCAGTGGCGCAGTTGCTGCAAACCGGATTGAGTAAAGCGGAAATCCTCACAGTGCTCAGCGATCTGCGCGGTGCGGAAGGGCGGTTCGATTATATCAACCATCCGGGAAAACCGGGTTGTATTGCCATTGTCGACTACGCCCATACGCCCGATGCCCTGGAAAAGGTGCTGGAAACGGTATTGAAATTGAAAAAGAAAAACGCCGGAATCATTACGGTGACCGGCGCAGGCGGCGACCGCGATAAAACCAAACGCCCACTGATGGCACAAATCTGCGCCCGCTTCAGCGATCAACTGATCCTGACCAGCGACAACCCGCGCACGGAAGACCCGGCGGCTATTCTGCGCGATATGGAAGCGGGACTGGACGCCGAAGGATTAAAAAAAACGCTGGTGATCCAGGACAGGGAGCAGGCCATCAAAACGGCGGTCCGCCTCGCAGGCCCGCAGGATGTGATTGTGGTGGCGGGTAAAGGACACGAAAAATACCAGGACATCAACGGGGTGAAATATCCTTTTGATGATAAAGAAGTGCTGGTGAAATGGATGCGTGAATCGTGAGTAGTGAGTGGTGAATAGTGAGTGGTCAAAAGGGAATGGTGGAATCTAAATCGGCTCTCACCCTCTCACTTCTCACCTCTCACCTCTAAGATATAATAGTGGAGGGACTATTTTTTGAGCAGGTTGCGGGCGCTGTAAGAGCGCCCTGCAGCCAATTCAAAAAGCCCTGATCCACAACCCTTTAAAACGAAAAACTCAACTTGTTCAGGTGGGTAAAATAATTGACAATCAATTAGTTAGTTGCCTTTATCCATCTTTTATCATTCAAAAAAATGCTGTACTATCTTTTTGAATATCTGAAAAAAACGTACGACCTGCCCGGGGCCGGCTTGTTCCAGTATATCTCGTTCAGGGCGGGGGTGGCCATGATTTTGTCGCTGGTGATCTCTATGATTATCGGCAAATGGATCATCAAGTGGTTGCGCTCGATGCAGATTGGCGAGACGGTGCGCGACCTGGGTCTGGCAGGCCAGATTTCCAAGGCCGGCACACCTACGATGGGCGGCATCATCATCGTTGCGGCAACCCTGGTGCCCTGCCTGCTGATGGCTCGGCTCGACAATGTCTATATCCTGCTGATGCTTTTTAGCACGGTCTGGATGTTCGGAATCGGGTTTGTGGACGATTACATCAAGGTATTTAAAAAGGATAAAAAAGGACTGAAGGGGATTTTCAAGATTATGGGGCAGGTGGGCCTGGGCCTGATTGTGGGGATCACGATGCTGGTAAACGACGAAGTGGTGGTGCGTATGGAACCTCAGGCAGCGGAACAATTCGGTTACCGGGTGACGGAAACCTTGTTTGTCAAAGACAACACCGCCCCGAATACGTACAAGGAAATGGTGTATGTGAAGGCGCCGATCACCAATGTCCCGTTTTTCAAAAACAATGAACTGGACTACTCGCGGCTGATGTGGTTTTTGGGCGACAATGCGCGGGGCCTGAGTTCGATCCTGTTTGTGATTATGGCAATTTTAGTCATCACGGCAGTGAGCAACGGCGCCAATCTGACGGACGGGCTCGACGGGCAGGCAGCCGGCGTTTCAGCCATTGTCATAACGGCGCTGGGCATCCTGGCCTACCTGAGCGGCAACTCTGTGGCGGCTGATTTTTTGAAAATACTATACATCCCGTACAGCGGCGAACTGGTGATTTTCGCGGCTTGTCTGCTGGGTGGGTGTTTTGGTTTTTTATGGTACAATGTGTTTCCGGCCCGGGTTTTTATGGGCGATACAGGTAGTCTGACGCTGGGTGGAATTATAGCAGCAATGGCCATCATACTGCGCAAAGAGCTGCTGATTCCGTTGCTCTGCGGCGTGTTCCTGATCGAAAGCCTGTCGGTGATCATTCAGGTCTGGTATTTCAAATACACGAAACGCAAGTACGGGGAAGGCCGACGGGTGTTTCTGATGGCGCCGCTGCACCACCACTACCAGAAACAGGGTTTCCACGAGGTGACGATTTCTGTGCGGTTCTGGATTGTGCAGGTGATGCTGGCGGTGATAACGATTGTGACGCTTAAGATCCGGTGAGATTATGCCCCTGCTTGCGCAGGGGATGGGTCCCTGGATTTTGCGGATTAGGCGGATTTTATTGATCTTTTCTATTCATAATCAAACATCTTCATTTATGGAACTCAAACACAGGGAGATCACCGAACAGGTGATCGGGGCTTATTACGATGTGTACAACGACCTGGGATATGGTTTTTTGGAAAGGGTTTATCAGAATGCCCTGTATTTTGAATTACTCGAAAGAGGTTTGAAAGTCGAAGCGCAGAAAAGTATCAAGGTGTATCGGAACGGAAGGCTAATTGGTAATTACTACGCAGATCTTCTAATCAATGGAGCAGTGATAGTAGAACTGAAAGCCGTAGCCACATTAACGGAAGCGCATGAAAAACAATTAGTCAATTACCTGAAAGCAACAAATATGGAAGTGGGCCTTCTGATCAATTTCGGACTGGAACCAAAATTTGAACGAAAAACCTGGAGCAACGAACGAAAAAAAAATCTTCAACGCAATCAAAAATAAAATCCGCAAAAATCCGCCTAATCCGCAAAATCCAGGGACCCATCCCTGCGCAAGCAGGGTGAAATCTAACGCTGCGCAAGCAGAGAAAAACATCTAAGTCAAATCTAAATATGAATCAACGAATAGTCATACTCGGCTCCGGTGAATCCGGCACAGGCGCGGCCCTTCTGGGCAAAGCGAAGGGGTTCGACGTGTTCGTATCCGATAAAGGACCCATCAAAGACGTTTACAAACAGGAATTAGACGCGCATGGTATCGCCTGGGAAGAAAACGGACACAGCTTAGATAACATCCTGAATGCCGATGAGATCATCAAAAGCCCGGGAATACCGGAAAAAACGGAACTCATGCAGGCCGTTCGTGCCAAAGGCATCAACGTGATCGGTGAAATAGAATCTCGGGTATCGCTATGCCGGCAAATGCAGCATCATAGCGATCACCGGTTCCAATGGCAAAACGACGACAACAGAATTGACATACCACCTGCTGAAAACAGCCGGACTAAACGTGTACAAAGGCGGCAACGTAGGCAACTCCTTTGCCCGCCTGGTTCTGGAAAACTCAACCCTCAACCCTCATCCCTCATCCCCCAACCCCCATCCCCCAATCCTCATCCTTCACCCTTCACCCCTCATCCCTCAACCCCCATCCCTCATTCCTCATCCCTCGCCCCCCATTTATGTCCTCGAAGTTTCCAGTTTTCAATTGGATGATATCCAGCAGTTCCGGCCCAAAATATCCATGCTGCTGAACATCACGCCCGATCACCTGGACCGCTACGAGTATCAGTTGGACCATTATGTGCGCTCGAAGTTCCGAGTGGCCATGAACCAGGGCCGCGGCGACCTGTGCATTCTGAATGCCAACGACCCGAATATACAACGCTACCTCGCGGACAATCCGCGGGCAGTAACCTGTAAAAAACAATGGGTGCGCAAAAGCGAACTGCAAAACGGCTACGTCCGCGTGGGCCGCAGCTACAATTTCGATATAGCCAGCACCAACCTGAAAGGCCCCCACAACCTGTTCAATGCCGCCTGCGCTATCCGCGCGGCGCTGGCACTTGGCGCGGAACCGGGGCTGATTGAAGAAGGATTGTACAGTTTTGAAACGCCGCCGCACCGACTGGAACGCGTGGCGGAGATCAATGGCGTGACCTGGATCAACGACTCCAAAGCCACCAATGTCGATTCGGTTTTTTACGCCCTGCAAGCCGTGGATACCCCGATTGTGTGGATCGTCGGCGGACAGGATAAAGGAAATGATTACGGACCGATCTTAAAATTGGTCAAAAAAAATGTGAAAGCGATTGTGTGCATGGGCATAGATAACTCGAAGATTATCAAGGCTTTCGGGAAAATGAAAAAGCCGATGGTCGAAACAAAAAGCGCATCAGAAGCAGTACAGGCAGCAGCAAAACTGGCGGAAGAAGGCGATACGGTTTTGTTAAGTCCGGCCTGTGCGAGTTTCGATTTATTTAAGAACTATGAGGATCGGGGGGAGCAGTTCAGGCAAGCAGTTTTTTTAATGTGAGTAGTGAGTAGTGAGTTGTGAGTATACAATTACTCACAGTGACCGGCACGATTCTACTCACTACTCACTACTCACTACTCACTACTCACTACTCACTACTCACTACTCACAAAAATGTCGCTCGGCAACCGCATCGCAGCAGAATTAAGAGGTGATCGTACCATCTGGATGATCATCGCCGTACTGAGCCTGTTCAGTATGCTGGCCGTGTATTCGGCATCCGGCTGGGCGGCCTGGACCTCGCGTGGCGGCAACACCACGGTGTTCCTGCTGACGCATACGGTGCGCCTGGCGTTCGGACTGTTTCTGGTGTATGTATGCCATTTGTTGCATTACCGGCGCTACCAGCAGATTGCACCGTTTTTGATGTTGCTGGCTGTGCCGTTGCTGGCTATAACCCTGTTTTTCGGGTCAAGTATCAACGATGCGAACCGATGGATCAGTTTTGCAGGTTTTAGTTTTCAACCTTCGGAGTTTGCGAAAATCGCGCTGATCATTTACATCGCCCGCGAACTGACGCGCAAACAGGAATACATCAGCAGTTTCAAGGATGCGTTTCTGCCGATCATCGTGCCGGTGCTGATTATTTGCGGACTGATTGCTCCGGCCAACCTGAGTACCGCTTTACTGCTGTTCATGACCTGCATCTTGCTCATGTTTATGGGTCGTGTGAGCTGGCAGTATATTTTCCTGCTCGGTTTGCTGGGCGTGGTGGTGTTTGCCGGTATGGTGGCTTTCGGTCAGTTGTACCCCGAAACGGGTCTGATCCGGGTGGATACCTGGATTTCAAGGGTACAGACTTTCCTGCACAGCGAAGACGGCGGTTACCAGGTGCAGCAGGCGAAAATTGCCATTGCCAAAGGAGGCATTATCGGCGAAGGCCCCGGCAACAGCATGATGCGCAATTATCTGCCTTACTGCAATGCCGACTTTATTTACGCCATCATTTGTGAAGAATACGGTCTGCTGGGCGGCACGGCAATCCTGGTTTTGTATGTGATGCTTTTTATCCGAAATGTAAAACTGGTTACGAAAAGCCCCAAAGCATTCGGCGCTTTTCTGGCCATCGGGCTGAGCCTGCTCCTGACCGTTCAGGCATTGGCCAATATAGCAGTGAATGTGAACCTGGTACCGGCAACGGGACTCACCCTGCCCATGATTTCGATGGGCGGAACGAGTATGTTGTTTACCTGTATTTCGCTGGGCATGATTTTGAGTGTGAGCAAGTTTATTGAGAGTTTGGATTAGTACAGCCGAACCCTGTTCGGCTGAAAAAAACATTTCACCTTTCCTAACCACGGTGACTATCTGAAATGAGTGAGAAACAATTG
>JADJSY010000031.1 GCA_016711435.1 Lewinellaceae bacterium | reverse complement strand
GAATAATGGCAACACGGATGAACTGGCAGTCACCGAAGTGAATTTTTTAACAATTTTGTTGTTTTTAATTAAAGCGAAATCAGGATTCGTAATTTGTTCCGGAACGTACTACTCCATAGATCAGCCAGACCAGTTTGTGCATGACAGCAGTTAATGCGACTTTTCCGTTTTTGCCTTTTTGCATAATTCTTTGATAAAGTTCTTTGCAACTTAGATTGTGTTGTATGGCGCTTCGTGCACAATTGAAAAGTTGTGATCTGGCTTTGCTGTTACCTTTTTTGGAGATGGAAGATCGTCCTCGAACGGAGGTTCCGGAAGTAAACTCAGTTGGAGATAGTCCGATAAACCTGGCGAAAGCTTTGGCATTTGTAAAATGGTGAAAGTTGCCAAAAAGGGTAACAAAGATTTTGGCGGTGCTCTTCCAACCCCTTTGATCGTCTCAATTTGATGAATCAATCGTGTTGCCTCTTCATCATCCTGTTCCAGGATTAAGTTCCTTTTCGAGGGTCTGAATGGCCTCCTGGGTACTTACCGGACATCCTGTAACGCTTTAACCGCGATGGGGTTAGGGTTCACGCGATATTCAAAAGCATGCAGTTGATTTTTGGTTGTTGCTCCTGTTTTTGAAAGCAAGGGCAGAAAAACTTCTTTCGTTTTTTGTGTGCGATCTGGCATTTTTATATGTAATTAAATCCATTTTTGGCCTAGCAGGCTCAATGTTGAGACATCCTGGTCATCCGTTTTATTGGTCTTGAGGTGCTTTAGACATCGCCCTGGCTTTGAGGGTTCACCACTGAAAAGGGACGCCTGCGGTGGACAGCGTATAAATCAATCGTTCGAATAGGACCTGTGGCTTCAATACGAAGTGCTTTCCACTAACATCTAGTTTGGTTAACCGCTGATATATTGTCAAAAAGTATTACCAATTTTGCACTTTTTCCACTTACCTGCAACGAAATAAGCAACTACTAATTCATCTTTCGAGACGTCAAGTCAATGTAAATGATAGGAGATGTTTGCATGATGGTTTAATTTTGTGATGAAAAAACAAATAACGTAACCCCACCCCTGGCCAACTATCATCTAACGTAACGCAAGGCTTTTGGCCAGGAACAATGACATTGTCGTTTTGAGAGAGGAAGGGACCGGGGACATCCCTCGACGACGGGCTGACCCTCGGACGCCTCGTTCTTTTTCGGCTCCCTACTTCTTTACATCAAAAAAAATTTTTTTGTAGCAATACAAACGTACGATGACACGGATGACACTGAGATGCGGATTCACGCAGATTTCCCATGTTAGAGTTTGCGCTGATTATATGGTTTTGGATTTATTTTCCTCTTCATTTTGTGAAAATAAATCAACTCGCAATCGGAAAATTCGCGTGAATCCGTGTCCATCGAGTGTCATCCCTGTTTTATTTTCTTCCACCGTGCGCGTACCACGGGCACATCCATCATCAACATACCTGCTGGCAAAATTTGTGCTTTCCTTTTTGTTTCAAAAACGGTCACTCGACCTCTCTACGAAAAATTTCGTAGAAAAAATTTGCATCTACGAAATTAATCGTAGATGTTTGTGCCGTCAATTGAAATGCATTTCAATAAAAGCACCACAACATGAAACCCACCGATTCGGAACTGGAAATCCTGCAAATCCTCTGGCAGCAGGGAGCGAGTACTGTGCGCACAGTAAACGACCTGCTGAACGAGCAGCGCAAAAGTGGCCTGGGGCCTGCGCGAAATGCCGCCAAGTCGAAAGACATCATCGGCTACACCACCACTTTGAAGATGATGCAGATCATGTTTGAAAAAGGGATACTGACACGGGAAGAAGAGGGGCGTACCCATTTGTACAGTCCTGCGGTACAGGAGGGCGACACGCAATCCATACTGCTCCAGGAGTTTGTAGACAACACGTTTCGCGGCAATGCGGCGCGCTTAGTCATGCAGGCTTTGGGCAACCACGAAGCCAGTGCCGACGAATTAGACGAAATCAAAGCGTTGATTGCTCAAATCGAAAACAACCCGCCAAAGCCATGAACAGCAGCCTCCTGATTTCCGACTCCTTTGTCCGTGCCCTGGGCTGGGCGCTGGTGCACTCACTTTGGCAGGGCGCCTGTTTTGCGCTGATTCTGTTGATGCTGCTGCCGAAGTTGCGGACAGCCCGGCAACGTTATCAGGCCTCTTACGGCGCTTTGATGGCGGTATTGGCGGCGGCAGGCGTTACTTTTTGCTGGATGTTTGAGCCAACAAATACCGTTCAGGCAGCTGTAAGTGAAGCACCCGCCTACGGTCCGTTTTTATTCGTTCAGTATCAGACGCAGGAGTATGGTTTTTGGAAGGCCATGACAGATTGGCTGGAAGTGCATCACGTATTGATTGTGCTGCTTTGGTTGCTGGGTTTTGTTTTTTCTCTTTCGGCTGGGCGCCGGATTGTGGCAGGTACACAAACTACAAACGCAATATGTACGACCTGTTGAAGCCATTTGGCAGGCAAAAATAGAGGTATTGAGCGCCCGACTGGGTCTCAAAAAAGCCATTGCGCTGTTTGAGTCGGCATTGGTCCGCTCACCGATGGCAATTGGCTGGCTGAAACCCGTCATTCTGCTCCCCATCGGTCTTGTCAATCAGCTCAGCCCGGCAGAAGTAGAGGCAATCCTGGCGCACGAACTGGCGCATACCGCCCGGCGCGACTGGATTTTCAACCTCCTGCAAGCCTTCGTAGAAGCCTTGTTTTATTATCACCCTGCCGTGTGGTGGGTATCTGCCGTGGTGCGGCGCGAGCGGGAAAACTGCTGCGACGACGCTGCGCTGGCCGCCACCGGCAATCCGCTTGTTTTCGCTAAAGCGCTCGTACAGGTACAGGAACTGGCCGCTCCTGCACCCATGCTGGCACTTGGCATCGGCGGTTCATCGCGCCGTCGACCGCTCCTGCTGGAGCGCATCCGGCGCATTCTAAATCAACCACAACAAAAATCTCAAGTTATGGAGAAATTAACGGCGACAGCCATCCTGCTCGCAATGCTTGTTTTTATCGGCCTGCGCGCAAATACCCCACCGACCGTAGCAGCGGCACTTTCCCAGATTTCGGATTGGCCCGGCTCTTTTGGTCTGCGCAAAACAATGACGATCAGTTTGTTACAGATACGGTTCCCAAACCGAGAAGCACACAGAAAATTACCAGGGAAGACGATAATGGCAAGGTGGAAATGGAAATGAAAGACGGCGAAATCACCCGCCTGAATGTCGACGGCAAAGAAATTCCGGCATCCGAATTTGACCAGTACAACGAACTCGCCGAAGAACTGCAACGCAGCACACCGCCCATTCCGTACCGCCGCTGCCACCTTTCCCGGGCATGCCTGC
The DNA here is from genome assembly GCA_016711435.1 of Lewinellaceae bacterium. GTDB lineage: Bacteria > Bacteroidota > Bacteroidia > Chitinophagales > Saprospiraceae > M3007. The sequence goes on along the minus strand of JADJSY010000031.1, from coordinate 31,901 downwards.
CATGCCACCCATGCCTGCGATAGCGCCCATGCCACCCTTTCCAGGCATGCCTGCCATGCCACCTATGCCTGCGATAGCGCCCATGCCACCGCAAACATCCCGGCTCAGTACCGTGACAGACGGCGAAGGAAATGTGGTGATCAAATTAGAAAAAGACGGGAAACCTATTGAGATCAAAATCAAAGACGGCGAAGTCTGGATGGATGGCAAAAAACTGGAAAAAGGAGAATCCGTTCAACTGCCGGGTATGGGTTTTGGAGACGCGCACCCATTTATATGGAACATGGACGGACATAAATTCAACTTTGATGGAATGGGCAAAAACGGCCTGTCGGAATTTAACTTCTCTTTTTCGCCGGAAGCCTTGGCCGAATGGGAAGAACACGCCGCTCAAATGCGCGAGGAAGCCAAGCGATACAGCAATGAATATCGTGCGTTAGCGGAACAACACCGTAACCTCAGCAAAGAAGACAAGGAAAAAATGGAAAAAGAACTGGAAGCCTTCCAGAAAGATTGGGAAAAAGGGGCAAAAGACTGGGAAAAAGAGCAAGAAAAATGGGCAAAAGGACAGGAAAAATGGGCAAAAGAGCAGGAAAAGTGGCAAGCCGAACAGGAAAAGTGGCAGGCTGAAAATCAAAGCCGGATCAGGTACAACTACGGCGGCGGTTTCCAGCAGGAAGTGAAAGCCGAGCTCCTGCGGGAAAATCTTATTTCCGATCCCAAAGATTTTTCCTTCCAGTTGAATTTCAAATCCCTGAAAATCAATGGGAAAAAGCAGTCAGATGAAATCCATCAGAAGTACCTGAACATGTATGAACGGTATTCCGGCAATAAAATGGAAAAGGGCGGCAATTATACGGTGGAAGAACACGATTAGGTGTTTCGTGTATGGTGTTTAGTGTTTGGGGGCTTGCCTTTGGCCGTGTATAGTGTTGGTGTTTGGCGTTTCAGCACTAACCACCATACACTAAACACGGAAACGTACGGCCAAAGGCAACGCCCCAAACACCAAACACGATACACCAAACACGGCTAACGCCGAAGCGCGCCCGTTTTTTCCACCGCCAACCCAACTACATTCACCCCCGGCAAAGGATCGCGCCGGGTGAATTGTTCCAGTGTAATCATATACTCACCTTGCAGGTTGAAATATGCCTTGTCCTGCAACAGAATACGCGTATTGCAGCGGTGGCCCGAGCATTTTCCGGCGCTATTCCCCTGTGCATCAAAAAGATCGAAGGAGCGTATCCTGGTCATCCTTTTCCCGTCGGGAAAACGGGTATGCAGTTTCAGGTAAATATTATGTGTCTGGAAAGTGTCCGCATATTCAAAATCGGCAAACAGGTTATACAACTGCGCCGTATCCGTCACTGTAAAACGAAAATCCAGCGTATCGCGGTAAGTCCATTGCCCGTCCGCAATCTTTTTTTCTTCTTCAAAAAGATAGTCGGGGCCGCAGGATGCCATGAATATGGCTATAAGAACAACGAAAATGGATCGTGATAACATGTTTAAAAAACGTGTTTGGGTTTGACTATCTTTTTCGCAACAAACGACCAATGCAGGCGGAATATTGAGCGGCACCACATCCACATCCATATTTCCGAAAATACGCTTGTAAAAGTGCAGCATGAGCGGGAAGTAGTGAAACTGCACAAAACGGCCGCCAACAGCCAGCCAGTGCAGGCAGGCCGACGTAATTCGTTCGGCTAACACTTCAGGGAGCATGATAAATGGAATACCGGAAATAAAATAATCGACCTGCTTAATTCCCATTTCGTCGAAGTAGCGCCCCATGTTTTCTGCCGAATCGTAGATAATCACCACCCGCTTGTCATGCTGAAAAGCAATATGGAGTTTTTTTACAAATGCCTCGTTGATTTCAAAAATAAGCAACTGCGCATCAGGTTGCAAACGTTTGAGAATGAAATGGGTAATTACGCCATCGCCCGGGCCGAGTTCTACTACTACTTTTGCGCGGAGGGGGTCTATTTTTTCGGCAATAGCCCGGCACAAAAAACGGGAACTCGGCGCCACACTCCCTGTTGAGCGCAAATTGCGGAAACTCTCCCGAAGAAAATCAAGACGCTGTTGTCCCACTGTCTGTTTGCGTATTTTGTGGTGAATGGCAGGGCTGCCCGACAAAGTTGATGAAGGTTGATGAAAGTTGATAAAGGTTTATAAGGGTTGATAAGGGTTGATATACATCCGCTCGAAATGAGTAAAATCGTTTCATTTTCGAGCGGATGTATATCAACCTTCATCAACCCTTATAAACCTTCATCAACCCCCCTCATCAACCCCTAATATAAGCCGTAAGATCAGGAAATTTTTTCAATAGTCCCACCGCTTCTGCTTTTGAAATGCGAAGACCATTGAGAAAAGCAACTACCGTAGCCTCTGCGAACCCCTGCTGCACCAGGTCTTTGCGCAATTGAACGGCTTTGTCGTGCTGGGCAAACCAACCTGCCGTGTATCGATAAGAGCCGGAGCCGGGTTGACTTTCAATCATCATGTCGTCAAACATACTCAACGCATCATTGGTAAGTATCTGGCGGGTAGTCGCTACCTCCACCCGGTACGACAAACCGGCGCCCAGCCCGTCAAAATATTTCATACCTGGTGCGGCCATCAGTTCCGATACGGCCGGGCGTTCCAGCCGAAAACTGAACGGCAATGCATCGGCAGGCAATACGAAACTGATCTCGGCGCGGCGATTCAGGCGCGCGCCGACCGGATTCGGCGCAGCATCCAGCACATTTTTAGCCAGCGGATATCCCGGGCCTGCACTGCGCAACACAATTCTCGACGACGAAATACCACGATCCACCAGCGCTTTACCCACGATTTCGGCGCGTTTAATACCGTAATACAAGTCAAATTTGGCAGGGCCTGTTTCATCTGTATGCACGGTCACCAATATTACAGGCGTCGGGAAATTGCGCCCAATCACTGCAACGCTGTCCAGTATTTTCTGATTATCCGGCGACAGCAGATCCCGGTCGTTGTCATACAGTATTGCCGGTATACTGAACTGGCGCTGTTCGGCGGCTTCGGCAGCCGGTTCAACCTTATCGGTGACTGCAAACAGCATGGACGCAGCATCGTATTGCTGTTCAGGCGCCGCTTCTTTCATATAAACAATATACAAGTCGCGTTCGCCATAGCTATCCAGCCGGTCGGAAGCCATAAAAGCCGTGCGGCCGTCTTCCGCAAACCGGAAGGATTCGTCATTGCCTGGCGAATTGACCGGAGTGCCCATATTGGTTGCCGGTTGCCAGGCTTTTTTACCTTCTTCAAAAACTGTTTTGAACACATCGAGGCCGCCCATACTTTCGGTGCGGTTGCTGCTGAAATACAGGGTGCGTCCGTCACGCGCCAGAAAAGGACTTATTTCGTCATAGGGCGAATTGACGGCCGGGCCGAGGTTGACCGGCAGACCAGGCCGTATCGGCAAATACGGCAACCCACAAATCCAGGCCGCCATAGCCGCCGGTTCTGCGACTTGCAAACAACAGCGTCCGGTCATTCACAAAGTACGGACTACCATCACCCGATTCCGGCTGCATCGGGCTTTGAAACAGCGGCGGTTGCACAGCGTATTCATCTTTGGCTGCAGCCGTATCGGCAAAAATTTCACCGCCATAAGGTGTAAATCCCCTGAAAAAATAAAGCACCTGTCCGTTTTCATTAAAACCCAGCGCAATTTCAAAGCGGGAGGTATTCAGCAATCCGCCCATGCCGCCCGTGGTCTCCCAACCTGCCGTGCTGCGATGCGCAGCAAAAATATCGCTGCACCAATGGCCCTTTTCGGCATCTTCATAACCTTCGTCGTTGCGACGCCCACCGGCACTTTCTGCCCGGGCAGCAGCGTAATACAACCGATCTGCGTGGTTCAAGGAAAGCAGCGGCGCAAATTCATCGCCGGGTGAATTGACCCGGTCGCCCAGGTTTTCGACTAATGCCACCGCATCATTTACGGGAATGGACAGGCCGCTCAGACAACGGCGGATATTGTCTGCCGTTGCAGCCCGCAGGGGGTGTGTTGGAGCTGCTGCCCGCAAAAAAGATTTATATACGGCAATGGCTTTTTCAAATTCCGACAGTCCGTGCAGGGTGCGACCCAGGTAAAAAAACAGGTCTGCATCGCGGCTGTCCGGATTTCGGGCGGCCACGTATTCCAGCAATTGCCGCGCTTTATCTGCTTCATGCAGGTGATAATGAGAAATGCCGAGTTTGGTCAGCACATCGGTTTCTCCGGGTTTTACGGCCTGGTACTGGCTGTAAAACTGTTGCGCTTCCCGCCATCGGGCATTGGCAAAGGCCTGTTCGGCAGAGCGTTTCAACTCGACGGGTTTTTGCGCCGGCAGCGCGGTAGCGGTGGTGATAAGCAGGCAGAAAAGCCAAAAAATATGAAATTTGGGCATACGTCTTTTGTTGTCAACTGCAAAAGTAGCCGCTTACAGTCCATATTTGTCCAATAAATATACCAACGCCGCCATACTGGCCGTACCGAGTTCGAGTTCCCGCTTGTTTACTTTATCAAAAGTATCGTCTGCGGTATGGTGGTAATCGAAGTAACGTTGTGAATCGGGGGAATAACCGCTGAGCAGTCCTTTCATCCCTTTAAGCGGTCCAATATCGGCGCCGGAACCACCTTTGTTGAATTGTAATCCATAAGGTTTAAACAGCGGTTCAAGGGCGGTTAATTTTTCATAAAAAGCGGCGAAAACGGTGGCGTCTCCATCAAAATTAAACCCGCGCGGCGTGAATCCGCCCGCATCACTTTCAATAGCAGCGAGGTGAAATTCGCCTTTCCGTTGCGCTTCTTCGGCATATTTGCGGCCTCCTCTCAAACCATTTTCTTCGTTCATAAAAAGTACGCAGCGAATGGTGTGCCGGGGCCGGTAGCCTGTTGTTTTGAGCAGGCGCAAGACATCCATGCTCTGGGTGCAACCCGCGCCGTCATCGTGCGCGCCATGCCCCACATCCCAGCTGTCGAGGTGCCCGCCGACCACAATTACCTCTCCCGGGCGTTCGGATCCGCGTATTTCGCCGATCACATTGTATGAAAGCACGTCCGGCAGCGTGCGGCAGTCCATCCGCACGGATACGGTGGCGCTTCCGTCTTCGCGCAAAACCCGGCTGAGTTGTTCGGCTGCATTGGTGCTGATGGCCGCAGCGGGAATAAGTGCGTAGGCAGAGTCGTACCGCACACTGCCGGTATGGGGGAAATCGTCGAGCCGAAGCCCCATGCTGCGCACCAGCACCGCCACGGCGCCATATTTGGAAGCGCGGGAGGCGCCACTTGCCCGCTGATCGACGGCCCCGCCATAGGCTTCAAACGTGCGTATTTTTGTGGGATCCATCGGTCGGTTGTAAAAAACAATTTTGCCGCGCAGTTTTTCTGCCCCGAGCCGATCCAGTTCCTCCCAACTTTTCACCTCCACCACTTCCGCTTTGAGTTTGCCGCCTATCGAGCCGCCGAGCGCCAGGGCGTTCAGGTTGAACGAACCTTGCCGACGCGCGTTCAACACACGAATTTGTTCCGCCTTGCCGCGTACCCAGCGCGGCACCATACAGGGTTGTAACCAAACGGAGTCGAGGCCCATCGTATCGAGTACCGAGCGGGTCCAGGCAACCGCCTTCTCCGCCCCGACGCTGCCGCTGATCCGGTGACCAATACCCAAAGAAAGGTGTTCCAGCCAGGCATAACAACGGCTGTCGGTAAGGGCCTGGTCATAAATTTTATCCAAAAACAAGGCGTCTGCATCGGGTTTGGCACTTTGTGCCGCCAGATAAACAGGGTGTGTAAAAACAACAATAAGGGTAAGAAAAGTGAAACACGAAACAGAAGATAAAAACGAGAAATTTTTCATATTTGAAAACAAATAAAATTATGTTTTAAAAATGCCAGTACAATTTCACAGAAACAAGTAGATCATTTGGCAAAAAATAACATTCGCCAAATCGCCCGCTCAAAGATTTTTTTATTTTTCGGAAAGTAGAAGCAGTTGTCGAAAAAAAAATTTGAATTTTTTTACAATCTTCTTGTAAGTTCTACACAAAGCGCATTATCTTTGTCTCAAGAAAGTAATTTAACAACAAGAATAATTTGGTTTTATTTGGTTAGGGCTGAGGTAGTGCTGTGGTGGCACTGCCTCATTTTTTTTTGCCCTTTGCAATGTCTCCCTCTGGAAAAAAGGACAAAGCAAAGTTGCAAAAAATATGCTCTTTGTAGTTTTGATCTTTCTCTTAACTACTTTTGCGCGCCATTTCAACCGGCGTATACATGAAACTAAATTTTGCCAGGCTTGGGCTGTCTATCGCGTTGCCCTGCCTCTTGCTGCTTTCCCCGCTTTGCCTTGCTGCCCAACAAAAACTTACCATGTCCGATGCTATCCTGAAAGGACGCACGGTACTGGCGCCTGCCAACCTGAAGCAGCTACAGTGGATTCCAGGTACGACCCAATTTACCCATGCGGTCGGCAATAAAATCGTCCGGGTACAGGCGAACAACCAGAAAACGGACACCCTGGATGTCTTGACCGGCATCAACGAAGGCCTTGTCGCATTCGGTGTTCCGGCGCTGACCGGCCTTCCGGCCTTGACCTGGGTAGATGCAGACAATCTATCGTTTCAATCCGAAAAAGAGATTTTCACCTATTCCTTTTCCCAGGGTTTGCAACGCAAAAACCGGTACCCGGCGGATGCGGAAAACGTGGATATACACGCCAAAACCTTTAACGCTGCTTATACCAGAAACGATGATCTCTGGATCAATGCGGGCGGGAAAGAACTCGGTGTGGCACAAAGCGAAGCCAAAGGCATAGTATACGGCAAAAGTGTACACCGCGAAGAGTTCGGCATTTATAAAGGTACTTTCTGGAGCAATTCGGGTCGCCACCTCGCTTTTTACCGGATGGATGAAAGTATGGTCACGGAATATCCGATTTATGTGCTGGATTCCATGCCTGCACAGGTACGGGAAGTCCGCTACCCTTTCGCCGGTTCCAAAAGCCACCATGTGACTCTCGGCGTATTTGATACGCAGACCGGCCAAAAAATCTATCTGCAAACGGGCGAACCTGCCGAGCAATACCTCACCAATGTGGCCTGGACGCCCGACGATAAATATATCCTGATTGCCGTTGTCAACCGCGAACAAAACCACATGTGGCTCAAGCAGTTTGATGCAGCCACCGGCGCTTTCGTCAAAACGATTTTTGAAGAAACCAATGACAAATGGGTGGAACCCGAAAAACCCCCAGTTTTCCTGCCTGGCAGCAACGATCAGTTTCTGTGGCAAAGCGAACGCGATGGATATAACCACCTGTACCTCTGCAATTTATCGGGCATGGAACAGCGCCAGATAAGCAAGGGCGCTATGCCTGTAACCAACTTCTACGGCTTCGATACCAAAGGTGAAAACTGTTTTTACCAGTTGGCCGACGAGTCGGGATTGAACCGCTATGTGTATAGCGCTCAACTGAAAACCGGGACAGTTCGTCGCCTGAGCAACGAAGACGGCATCCACAACGGCCTTATCAGCAGCAACGGCGCCTGGGTGTTGGATGTGTTTTCCAGCAATGAAATACCACGTTTGGTGTACCTCCAATCGGTAGCCCGTCCGCAGGAACGCCAGATCATTTTCGGGGCTAAAAACCCTTTAGACGGCTACCAGTTGGGTCTTACGCGCCTGGTAAAGCTGCCTTCGCCCGGTGGTCCCATGCTAAATGCCCGTATGATTCTGCCGCCCGATTTTGTCGCTTCCAATCAGTATCCCGCGCTGGTTTATGTGTACAACGGCCCCCATGTGCAAATGGTCACCAACGGCTGGCTGGCCGGCGGCGAACTCTGGATGCACCACATGGCGCAGGAGGGTTATATCGTGTTTGTACTCGACGGGCGCGGCTCCGCCAACCGGGGACAAGCCTTTGAAAGCGCTATCCACCGCCGGGCCGGCGACAGTGAAATGGAAGATCAACTGGCGGGCGTGAATTTCCTGAAAACGCAGGGTTTTGTGGACCCGAAACGCATCGGCATATACGGCTGGAGTTACGGCGGATTTATGACCACTTCCCTGATGAGCCGCCCGGAAGCCGGCGGTGTTTTTCGCTGTGGTGTAGCCGGCGGCCCTGTTATCGACTGGAGTATGTATGAAATCATGTACACCGAACGCTACATGGACAGTCCGAAAGAAAACCCACAAGGTTACGCTAAAAGCAACCTGTTTAACTATGTTGACAATCTATCCGGGCGTTTACTGATGATACACGGCTCTTCCGACGATGTGGTGCTGTGGCAACACTCCCTGCGCTACATCCGCGAGTGCGTGCGCAAAGGCAAACAGATTGATTATTTTGTTTATCCCGAACACCTGCACAATGTAATGGGCGGCGACCGGGTTCACTTGTTTGAAAAATTGAAGCGTTTTTTAATGAAAACCTGCGGGATGTGGATGTTTCGAGACCATGATTTGGTTGAGAGGTTGAGGGGTTTATAGTTGAGAGGGAGAGGGTTTATGGTTGAGGGGTTTATAGGTTTATAACAGCCGCTCAAAAAGGGGATCGATTGAGCGGCTGTTATAAACCTATAAACCCTCATAAACCTCAACCTTCATCAACCTATCAACCCTTCTGCCTTTTTGTCGCTTCCCCCCGTTTTTTCCTGCCAAATCCAGGGATTCTCAAGCGTGGCAAATTATTTGACCGTTATACCTGTTCATTACCCTGCGTTTTTTGCTGCCAGTTTGACACAAATCATTATTTACTACCATCTTTTCATATAATTTGTCAAGGTTTGCACTTAACATTGCAGAAATTCTCAAGACTCCTTATTATTTCGGGGTAATATTTGAGGAGGAATTGATTTTCGGACAGAATACTAATCTCCTGAATATACCCCTTCACCTTCGGCTATCATTTTGTAAGTTAATATGAGCATGTTTGAAAATTGGTTGATGTCGCAACAGTCGGATGATGAACCCGACTTCGTGCCACTTTTCTCCCTGGAAGAAGAGGAGGAAACCCGGCAGGGAGAAGTATTTCCAGATATACTTCCCATTTTGCCTTTGAAAAATACCGTACTGTTTCCGGGTATTGTTACCCCCATTACAGTAGGTCGCGATAAAAGTATCCGGGCTGTTCAAAAAGCCTATGAAGACAACCGCTACATTGGTGTGCTTTCCCAAAGAGATGTAAAGATTGAAGCGCCTGCCGACCACGATTTGTATCGTATCGGCACGGTTGCGCGTATCCTGAAACTGCTGAAAATGCCGGACGGCTCCACCACAGCCATCTTACAGGGCCGCAAACGTTTTCGCCTGGAGGAAATGACCAGCGATGATCCGCACATGCTGGGTAGAATTACGATGCTCGAATACGAACTCCCTAAGAATAAGCTGGAGTTTAAGGCGCTGCTGAGCAGTGTGCGCGATGCCGCCAAACACATCATCGAATTGTCGCCTCAAATCCCTTCAGAGGCCGTCGTGATGCTGAAAAACATCAATAACGACAATTTTTTGCTGAATTTTATTGCTTCCAACCTCGGTATCAAGATACATGAAAAGCAGGCGCTGCTTGAGTTGAGCAACCTCCGCGAAAAAGCGAGCGCTATTTTGCTGCACATGGATGGCGAATTGCAACTGCTCGAACTGAAGGATCAGATCGAGTCGAAAGTGCGCACCGATATTGAAAAACAACAGCGCGATTATTTCCTGAACCAGCAACTCAAAACCATTCAGGAAGAACTGGGCCAGAACCCGCAGGAGGAAGAAATCAACGACCTGCTGCGCAAAGCCGCCAAAAAGAAATGGCCTAAAAATGTGCGCGAAACCTTTGACCGGGAAATCAATAAACTCCGCCGCGTCAATCCGCAGGTGGCGGAATACGCCATCGGGCTGAACTACCTCGAAACGCTGCTCGATTTGCCCTGGGAAGAATTTACCAAAGACAATTTCGACCTGAAAAAGGTGAAAGATGTGCTCGACCGCGACCACTACGGCCTGACAAAAGTAAAAGAACGCATCCTCGAACACCTGGCAGTACTGAAACTGAAAGGCGATATGAAAGCGCCGATCCTGTGCCTTACCGGCCCTCCGGGGGTGGGTAAAACCTCCTTAGGCGCCAGCATCGCCAAAGCGCTGAAACGCAAATACATCCGCATGAGCCTCGGCGGCCTGCACGATGAGGCGGAAATCCGTGGCCACCGCAAAACCTATATCGGCGCCATGCCCGGCCGTATCATCCAGTCCCTGAAAAAAGGCAAATCCGGCAACCCGGTTTTTATCCTCGATGAGATCGATAAAGTAGGCAAGGATTTTCGGGGCGATCCCTCTTCCGCATTGCTGGAAGTACTTGATCCTGAACAAAATATCGCTTTCCACGACAATTACCTGGAACTTGAATACGACTTGTCCAAAGTGCTGTTTATCGCTACGGCCAATTCGCTTTCCACCATACAGCCGGCGTTGCTGGACCGGATGGAAATCATAGAAATTTCGGGATATTCGCTGGAAGAAAAGGTAGAAATTGCCAAAAGACACCTGGTGCCCGAGCAACGCAAAGACCACGGGATCAAAACCGGACAGGTGAAAATCAGCGACAAGGCCCTTGTGCGGATCATCCGCGACTATACAGGCGAAAGCGGTGTGCGCAACCTGGCCCGCGAAATTGGCTCCGTGATGCGCTATGTGGCTAAACGGGTCGCTATGGACGAAAAGTATGAAGTCACGGTTCGCCCCGAACACCTGCACGGTATCCTGGGGCCGACCAAATACGACGCGGAAGTGTACCAGGAAGTACAGTCGCCTGGTGTGGCCATCGGTCTGGCCTGGACGTCCATTGGCGGCGAAATACTCTTTATCGAGGTCAGCCTGAATAAAGGCAATGGCCGCCTGCAACTTACCGGCAACCTGGGTGAAGTGATGAAAGAAAGCGCCAGCACGGCCCTCAGTTACCTGAAGGCACACGCGGAACACCTGGGAATTGACCCGGAAGTATTTGAAAAAAACGACATCCACGTACACATACCGGAAGGCGCTATTCCAAAAGACGGCCCCTCCGCAGGTGTAACCATGCTTTCTGCCCTGACTTCGGCTTTTGTCGGTCGTTCGCTGAAACCCTTCTTAGCCATGACCGGAGAAATTACCCTGCGTGGAAAAGTATTACCCGTTGGAGGTATCAAGGAAAAAATACTGGCGGCTCGCCGCGCCGGTATCAAGGAAGTTATTTTGTGCAAAGACAACCGCAAACACGTCGAAGAAATTGAACCCGATTTTATCAGCGGACTCAGTTTTCATTACGTCGATCGTATGGAAGAAGTGCTGCAACTGGCCATCGGATTAAGCAGTAAAGCACAGGTCAGCCAAAACGGCACAACAAAAGTAAAACGTAAAAAAGCGGCATAATGCTTATCAACTACCTGTTGCTCCATGTATTACTGTTCTTTTCCGGTTCGGTCGAACAGGCTCCAAAAACGCTCGACGATTTGAACCTGGCGGGCCGCTGGGAAATGCTGGAATACGCCGAACAAGGATTGCAGGTCAATAAAAAGCAGGACCCATTGGTGCAGGCGAAAGCAGTCTATGAGCAGGTGCGGGCTATGCGTGCGCATTCCTGGTTTGGGTTTTACGAAACGGAAGAACCGAATCGCAAACTCCTGCGCGCATACGACCGCTGGGAAGAACGCGACAGCACAGCGGAAGTAAAACGGGTGGCAGAGGCCATTGCCATGCCTTATTTCGTGGTGTTTTTTCCGGACAGCACGATGTCTTCCTACAATAAAGAGTTGAATACCAACCGGATATATTTCCCGGAAGCCAGGCATTATATTTCCCGGCCCGCGACCAAAAGTTGTGATATGACCTATCCCGGCACGAGCGCTCCGTACAGTTATTTCCAGTGGCGGGCGCAGGTGCTGGAGTATTCCGAACAACGCCTGACTTTGTTTTTGCCGGAAGAAGCGGAAGTTGTGGTGCTGGTGAAGGCGCCTTATTCGTTACCGTGATGAACAAAAAGGAACACGGATTAAAGGGGGATGCGACACGGATTTTTTAAACACATAGGCACATAGAAAACATAGCTGTAGAGTACTCTTAACTATATTTTATAAGTGCCTATGTGTTAAATTTTTGTAAAATCTGTTTAAAATCCGTGTTTATCAACACGATAACCCATTCACTAATAAGATAACTACTTATCCTATGTACGCATATCTCAAAGGCGAAATCACCTTCCGCAGCCCGGCCTATGTGGTCATGGAGGTTAACGGCGTGGGCTATCATGTGAACATCCCGCTGAGTACGTTTACAGCCATACAGGGCCAGGAACGCGGCACCCTGTACACCCACCTGATTGTCAAGGAAGATTCGCATACCTTATACGGTTTTGCGACGCAGGTGGAGCGGAGTATGTTCACCCAACTGATCGGCGTGACCGGCGTAGGGGCCACCACAGCCCAACTGATTCTTTCCTCTATGACCGTCGACGAAGTGCGCGCAGCAGTCATCGGCGAGCAGGCGCATGTGCTGCAACGCGTAAAGGGCATCGGCGCCAAAACAGCCAAACAGATCATCCTCGATCTGAAAAACAAACTCAGCAAAGAAGCACCCGACTCCGGACTTATGCTCCTGAATATGGCGGACAGCGCTGTTCGGGAAGAAGCCATTTCGGCGCTTATGTCGTTGGGTTTCAACAGGATAGCCGTTCAAAAAGCGCTGAATGCCGTTACCAAAGAGCATCCCAATGCAAGCAAGGTGGAGGAGTTGGTGAGACTGGCGCTGCGGGCGCTGGCGGTGTAGATTTTACCATATAGTTTTTTTTACAACAAAGGCACATAGATTTCACGCACAGCACACCTATGTGGTAAAAACCTACATAAAACGTTAAATCTGAAACTTTTAAAAATATGCAATGGTTTTGTTCCGTATTCTACCGGCAAACAAAACCTTCCATAATGGCAAACAGCCCCATCCGGCTATCCGCTTTTATTTGCCTTTTTTACCTGCTTTCGGTCGCTTCCGCCTCGGCTCAAGACCTTCGGAAGGACAAGACATTTTTTCAGAAGAAAAAAGGAGAATTCGGGCAATGGCTCCGGCACAATAAGTTAGACAAAATCCTGATCGCCGACAGCGTCGCTGTTTCCAGTCAGAAAGTGACGCTATTCCTGCGCCCTGCCTACAAAGGCAAACACGTGTGCGATTCCATCCAGCGCGCCTGGGATAAACTGGAACAGGCCAACCGAAAAGTGAACGGACAATATTTCCATGAAAGACTGCTGCACAAATGGGCTTTTCTCGCAGAAGTGCGGCAGGAACAGGCAGAAGTGGTGGTTCGCTGCCACGATCCGGCACACTTTTTGGCAAAAACGTATGCTAAAAACGGCAAAGTTCCCGTTGAACAACGCAGCATCAGATCCGCTGCCGTTGTGGACGTAAGCACCCCGGTTTCACTGCAAGACGTCAACACCGGAGACAACGCTACACTCATCAGAGGTAAAAATGTGAGCGCTGTATGCAATACGGCACGCAAGTTTTTGGTTAACGTTTATAAAAACAAAGGAACGCCGATACTCTGGAAGGCCAAAGTGGATACTTCTTATACGGCTTACGATGAATTTATTTTGGAAGTAAGCCATTTAAGTTACGAAATTTGTCCCGACGGCTTTTTTGAGTACCACCGCATTTATGTCAAAGGACTTCAAAAAGGACCGGATGTCGAACTTTCCTGGGAATTTCAGGGCAAATACGGTTCGGGCATTCTTTTCCCACCCCGTAAAAACGACTATAAAGACATGGACCTAAAATATAAGAGCAGCCTGGAAGAATATCAAAGACGGCTCTTTAAAAAACTTTTGGACTACCTTCGCCAATGACAACCTCTGACTCAACGACCATTGCAAGGCCAATGGCAGATACCGACGCAACAACCAACACCGGCCAAACGGCTGCACCACTGTCACCGCGCACCCGCATTGCCCGGCTGATCCTGATCTATCACTTCATCCTGATCGGGGTGTCCTGCGTATTATATGTCCTGCGGGGCTTCGATTTTGAGGAATTTACCTCGCTCATGGGTGTGTTGGCGCCCATCACTGCCCTCTATGGCGGCGCTGTATTCCGCTTTCTCGGACGCAGTATCACGGAACCCAACCTGGCTGCTCAAAACGGCACGCCCATCAATAGTTTAGTCAAATGGCTGGTAAACGGGCATTTTATTATTGTCCTGACCCTCATCACCATCAAAGCCCTGGCGCCCAATGTGCTCAACTTCCAGGATATGACCATGTTCCTCACGCTGGTCGAATCCGCCCTGGGTATTTACATGGGGAGTATTATTCTGGCGCTGTTTGAAGGCAAGGGGGAAAAATAGTGTTTGGTTTGTGGTGTTTAGTGTTTGGGGGTTTTAGGTTGTGGGTTTGGCCAACATCCTAAACACTGCCAAAGGCGAAGACCCCTAAACACCAAACACCATACACTAAACACTAAAGTTCCTCATACTCATACACCTCCTTCGAAAACGCCTCTTCCATTTTACCCCGGTCGAATTCGCCTTCGAGGTTGGCCAGAAAAATAGTGGCGACCCCGTTGCCGATAAAATTGGTGATCGCGCGGGCTTCCGACATAAAACGATCGACGCCCAGCAGCAGCGCCAGTCCCTCCAACGGAATGACCTGCACTGCCGACAAGGTCGATGCCAGCACCACAAATCCACTTCCCGTCACGCCGGCCGCTCCTTTTGAAGTGACCATCAGCACCCCGATAATGGTGAGCATTTGCCCCAGGCTCAGGTCGATATGGTACACCTGCGCCAGAAAAATGGTCGCCATCGACAGGTAAATCGTCGTGCCGTCTAAGTTGAACGAATAACCGGCAGGTATCACCAAACCCACGACCGGTTTGGGACAACCCATCACTTCCAGTTTTTCCATGAGCGCCGGCAGCGCCGCCTCGCTGGATGAAGTGCCCAGCACAATCAGCAGTTCTTCTTTGATAAAATTCAGGTACCGGAGAATACTGATGCGATAATAGCGCAAAATGAGATACAACACGCCGAAAATGAACACCGCCATGGTGGAATAGACCGTCAGCATGAGTTTGCCGAGCGGGAGCAGGGTTTGCAGACCGTATTTGCCGATGGTAAATGCCATACCCCCGAACGCGCCGATGGGCGCCAGCCGCATGACCCAGTGCAAGGCTTTGAAGACGTATTTGGAAATAAAATTGAGCCAACGCACGATGCGTTCTTTCCCGCCATAGCGGCTCAACATCATGCCCAGCACAATAGATACCAGCAACACCTGCAGGGTGCTGTTTTCTTTCAAAAAATTCCACCAGGAAAACTGCGCGGCGCCCTGGGTAAATTTACTGACGTCGACGCCTTCCGTTTGGGGCGTCACGCCCGCGCCCGGTTGTATAAAATGCGCGACGACGATGCCGATCAGCAGCGCAAACGTGGTGACGATTTCAAAATAGATCAGGGCTTTACCGCCAACCGTGCCGACTTTTTTCAAGTCGCCCATGCCCGAAATCCCCAGCGTAATGGTCAGGAAAATCAGCGGATTGATAAAAAGTTTGACAACGCTGATAAAGTATTTGCCCAGCGGCTCCATTTGCACCGCCTTGGCGGGCGCGAAATGCCCCAGCAAGACCCCGGCCAGGATGGCCAGCAAAACCCAGGTGGTCAGGTTGGTAAAGATTTTTTTCATGGAGGCGGGCCACCGGTTGGGTGGGCGTTTGCAAAGAACGGCAAAAAGTAAAGCAACAGTTTGAGGAATGGGACAAAAAGCCCAACAAAACGCCGGAGGAGAAAGAATTTATCAAAAAACTCCGAAAATTGCTCGAAAAACCCCGAAAAAAGAAAGATTTTAGCGGTGAAAACCATTCACAAAAACACAAAGGCTTTTAAAATGCCAACCTATACTTTCATCACAGACTACCGCGGCGGCACCTATATCTGCCAAAAAGCAGCAGACGAGCTGCGGGCTGCCTGCCTTTTGTGGAAGGAAGAAATTCGTTCGGGTGCTTATGTGCCTGATTTGAATGTCCGGGCCTTTTCAAAGGCTTTTGATGCGGATATCGACGAACTGCCGCCAGTGCCGTTGGACACACTGCGCAATGTCTGGTTGTTTCATCTGCTGATCGGCGATGACCTGCTGGATTTACACATCATTCAGACCGACATGGTATCAATTCCGGTAGAAACAACGGAAACAATTACCGCTTTGTAGTATTCATTATTCGCCTTATTCACGATTGCTGCATCTTTTGCTCCAGCGTAATCACCAAAAACTCCGCCGGCCTGCTCACCGCCAGCAGCACCGTCACCCGCATATAACCGTCTAAAATATCCTGTGCCGTCATGGTGCTACCCAGGCCAATCTGCACGGAGAAAGCATCCTGTGGTTTGGCCCCAGCGAGTCCGCCTTCCCTCCAGAAATTCGTCAGGAAATTTTCGATCATACTTTTAACAGTAGCCCAGGTATTGGCGTCATTCGGTTCAAATACATAAGCCCGGATTGCAGTTTTGATTGATTGTTCTATAAAAATCATCGTCCGCCGCACATTGATATAGCGCCAGTCCTGGCTGTTCCCGTCGAGCGTGCGGGCGCCCCAGACCAATACACCCTGGCCCACAAAAGTGCGTATGGCACAAACGGATTTCCCATCCAGCGGCGCGTTGAGGTCTTCCTGTTCAGCACTGGAAATCTGCACGGCAGGGCTAATCACCGAAGCCATACTGACATTGGCCGGCGCTTTGAAAACGCCCTGGGACTGATCTACCATGCAATAAATGCCCGCCATGCCCGCGCCGGGCGGCAAGAGGTTTATTTCCTGCAATATCCCTTTCAGTATGTTCTTGTACAGCGGACTGACGGCCTGTAAGGTTTGATGCAATTGTTTCACTTTGTCCGGGTCTGTCGTGGTCGCGATAGATTTAACGGCGTTCTGGATTGCTACAAATTTCTGCTGATCCCGCAGTTGGCCGCTTTTCACTGACTGTTGCAGTTCCGCCAGCAGCAGTTCCGCCAGAACAGGGAGGGAATCTTTTGCCATTTTTGTAAAATCCACCTCGTCTGTGCCGGTAATGTTTGTATTTACCCAGGGATAATAGGTGGCGCCCCAGTTCAGGTTGCTCTGAATGCCATTTCGAAAAGTGGAAATGACATCATTGCCGTCCAAAGTCCTTTTTTGGAAACCGCCCCAGATATCGAGTATCGCAAAACGGCTTTGCATTTCAGCGCAATGGTCCAGCATTTTCCGATGTACTTCCGCAGATGCATTGGCATCGGGCAGGCCTACGGTGTCCGGGCATATCAGCAGGGTTGGTTCCTGTTCATTCCTGAGCGCGTCGATGCCTCCGAAAAAATCAGCCGGAGCAGGCCGGGTCACATCCGCAAAGTTTCCAATAGAAACGATGTAACAGGCTGCGCCGCCGTTGGCGAAATAGAGTTGCAGGCAGTTGTACAGGAAAAACCGGACGCCTGCCACCGAGCATTTGAACACGGTTTTGGGGTCGGATTCCAATTGGAACAAGGTTTTTGGGCCGCCACCGAAATACGCCTGGTATTCTGCCAAAGACGAAATTTTGACGGGCACGTTTGGGACGGACTGCTTGTTCAATACAGCCTTTTCCGTGTAGCCGACAAAAGCGGGCGCCGCCGTAGCAATGGGTACAATACTATTGGGGAAAGCGTTTTTTTCTATGATATAGACACCGGGAGTGGAGATTGATTTTGCCATGTTTCGTTGGATTTTTCGTAGGAAAGGTAATGAAAAAAAAAAACTACCATTCGTTACCGGCTGGTGGCAATTCGTACATATCTCAATATATCAGCCGTAGTGAGGAGTTGTGTCAAAAGTCAGATGTTTGAAAGCCCTGCCAAAGGCACCAAATAAATTTTTGTGGGGGGGTGAAGTTGGGAACCTTTTTAAGACTGGGCAAATTTTCCCCTTCCCTTCCCCACCCCGCGCCGGGCGGGCGGCGCAAAACCCTTTTTTCGCTTTAGGCTTTTGACACAACCTCTCACTCAAATCCACCATCACTCAAATCCACTCAATCCCGCACCACCAATTTCCCGCTCCCGATCAACACACCCTTTTGATCCAACCTGAACAAATATATCCCCGTCGGCAGGCTACCTTTTTTTAAATCCAGTATCGGGCCGGGGGCTGTTTTATCATGCAATATATTTCCTTGTAAATCAAACACTTGCAAATGAACGGGCTGCGAGGAACTCAATCCCTTTACTTCCAACCTGGCCGTTTCGCTGAATGGATTGGGCGACACGAGCACCTGGTATTCCGGGCGCTTCGGTTGCCAGGCGCCGACTGTCATCAGGAAGTTTTCGCCCAGCCGGTGCCGGGTGGTATTGGTGATGACCGGCGCATTGAAATCGAAATAAATCGCAGCCGTATTTTCGATCAGCGTTTCCAGCGGCGCATCGGCGCGCGGGTAAATGCTGAATTTTACAAAACCATTGGAACCTTCCTGGTTTACATTGCTATCCGGCAACATGATGTTTTCAAACAGGAATTCCGCATAACCAGGCCCAGTAAGGTTGAACCGGTACGGGTGGCTGCCTGGGCCGGGGCGGATGGTGCCTGCATCAAGCCACGACGACAAGGTATCCGCAATTCTTACAGTAAATGCCGTATCCGTACCCGTATTCTGGAAGCGGATGGTATATTCCAGTTCGATACCTGGACGGATGTAGTGTTCCGCGCCGTAGCCATTGGGGAAACCCTGCTTGTCGTTCGGGTCAAAGGCGCCGACATTCTGCTTGCAGTCGATATCCACCCAGGGGTCTTGTTCATCGTTGGGAAATTGGGTAACAAAACCGGTTGAAAACGAAGCCGTGCCGGAGCAGGCTTCTATCGACAACGCGGGGGCAGAAAGGCCGGGGTGGAAAGGCTCTTGCTCCACTTCCACGCGCCAGGTGCTTCCGTTGGCAGGCAAAGTTACAATAGCCGAATCGCCGGCAGGTAGTTGGAATGGCGCTCGCATCAGCATGACAGCATCTTCCACCACGATGTAATCGGAGCTGGCAGGCATGTCGCCCGTGCCGATATTTTTAATGGTAAACCGCAGGGAGTCGGAACTGCATTGACCCGTCAGGCGCAGGCTGGCGCCCGACCAGGAACTGTTAGAGGGTATGCAGTTGCCGTCGGGGAAAATATGCGCTTCGGTGCAGTGTGTTTGACCCAAAACGGCATCACAACTCACCTGCACATTCAGCACAAAATAATCGCATGCACCGGCTTCGAGGTCGCCGATTTCGAAACGAAACACACCGCCGCCGAGGTCGACATAAGGCAGGCTGGAAAAGAAAGGTGTCATAAATGGATCCAGCGTAACCAGTACAAATACATCGGTACCATCGGTAGTGCCCTGGTTGCAGTAATCCACATAATAAGTCCCCATCATGCAGCGGCGGAGCAGGCCCGAGGCGATGGAAACAGACAAGGAAGGACACAAATACACAGGTTTCACGGGTAAATCTATGCCTTCTATCGTATCATTGGGCATATTGACCGTTACAATCGGGCTGGGCAGGCAGGTTTCCCACAAGGCATTGGGCGGCAGCGTCACGACGGAATAATCGCCCGTCGGCACACCGATCCAGTAATCTCCCTGCGTATTGGACACGCCGTAAAAAGTACCCGGCGCACTTTCCGCACGCACCAGCCAGCCGCCCAGGCCAGGCTCTCCGACGTCGAGCACACAGTTGGCCGATTCGTCGCGCGCAACTTTCCCGCTGATATACCCGCAGGGACCGTTTCCGGCCAGATATACTTCAATCGTCGACTGTGTTGTACAGCCGTTGGCGTTGGTGACGATTACGGTGTACGTGCCTGAAAATTGCACTATTATGTTTTGGGAAAAAGCAGAAAAGCCATTCGGGCCACTCCAGGCAAACTGAAATGGCGCATTGCCCGTAACCTGCACCGTCAGGGTAGCACTGTTGCACTGGGTGGAAAGTGTTTCGATTTCGGCCAGAAATACGGGTGACTGAACAACAATATCGGGTGAAACAAAGGTGCATCCGTTGGCATCCGTAATGGTGACCCGGTAGGTGCCGTCGGTAATATTATTCAAGTGCTGGGTATTGGCAATAATATTCGTACCGTTCGTCCAGGAGAATGCGTACGGAGCAGTGCCGCCGCTTACAACCAGCGAGACGCTGCCTACATCTGTGCTGCAACTCGGGTTCAACACATGCCATGTGGCGGTAAGCACTGCCGGCTGAAATATATTCTGTCCCCTGGCAATCGTGCAACCGTTCGCATCCGTCACAGTAACGACGTATTGCCCCTGCTGAAGGTTGTTAATACTTTCCGTGGTAGCGCCGTTCGACCAGTTGTATGTAAACGGTGGGAAGGCTCCGGTAACTGCCAGCCCAATCGCGCCGTTGTTGTTGCCAAAACAAGATATCTGTGTAGGAATAGTACTCAGTGTGAGGAATGAATTGGAAAAGGCCTGTGTCGCAGTGAAGGTGGCAGTGGCTGTACAACCGCTTATTGTGGCGGTCGTGGTGACCGAGTAGTCGCCTGCAGGGATGTTGGACAACAAGCGGGTAGTAGCGCCCGTCGACCAAAGGAAACTTGTGTTGTTCGGCTGCACCCCGCTCATCTGCGCGCTCAGGCCGCCCGAGCAGGCATTTGTATTTACGCTAATGGTAGCCGTTTGCGGCGCAATAGTAATGCCGGAAAGCGGCTGGACGACGATACATCCCAATGCATCGGTCACCGTCACCGTGTAGGGCCCGCCTGGCACACCCGACAGGTCTTCCGTGGTAGCACCATTCGACCATTCATAGGTGTACGGCGCCGTGCCGCCCGTGATGACCAGGTCGATATTGTTCAAACAATTCACCAGACTGGCTACCGAACCGACGGTGTAAGGCACCAGCGTTTTGCTGAGCGTATTGGTGCACCCGCCGCCTTCCGTGACGGTGACGGTGTACGTGCCGGTTCCGACACCGGTCAGGTCCTGCGTAGTAGCGCCGTTCGACCACAAATAACTGAACGGGCCTGTACCGCCGCTCACGGTGAGGTTGATGGCGCCGTCGGGATTATTGCAGGTCGGCTGCTGTACTGTCGCGTTTAAAAATACATTTCCTGTTGCCGTAACGTTGCCAAATACGCTGGCGGTGCAACCCGCCGCATCCGTAATGGTAACGGTGTACGTACCGGCAAAGAGGTTAGTAATTCCGGGCGTTGTAGCGCCGTTGGACCACAGGTAAGTATACGGAGGCGTACCGCCCGCTACAACTACGCTGTAAGCCCCAACGCCCTGTCCGCTGCAATTGGCGGGCGTAATGGTGGTGGAACTGACATAAGGAGGGATTTCGGGAACTATAATCTCTTCTTGCTTGATACACCCGCTGACTGATTCGGTGGAAATCAGGATGTACGTGCCGGCAGGAATATTGACCAGATCTTCCGTAGAAGCGCCGTTCGACCAGACGTTGAACATCGTCGGGCTTGCCAAGGTAACATTGATGGCGCCGTTCGACATATTGCAGGCGGCAGGCGTTACAGTATATTGAAAGGATGGCAGCATGTTCCCAAGATTAGCCGTGTAAGCCCTGGTACAGCCATTTGCATCCGTAATCGTCACCGCATAATTTCCCACATCCAGCCCGCTCAGTACGGGTCCGGTAGTTTGCCCTGCCGACCAGGCGTAAGTATAAGGCGGGGTGCCTCCATTGGTATTCACCTGGATAACCCCGTCATTGCCTGTGGCACAGGTAACTCCCGTAGTTGAGAGAGTCGCCGAAATCGTCGGAAACAACTGTATCAGCGCCCCACCTGTGCCGGTCGCCTCGCAACCCGTTCCATCGACGACTAACGTCAATTGTACCGACAACGTTTGGGTAATATTGGGGATCAGGAGTTCAAAGTCGGCCGTAGGCGCGGTTACCGGGGGCGCCGGTACGCCGTTGATCTGGTAATTGATCACAAAAGGCGCAACACCGCTCAGTTCGATAGGAATACTCGCATCGGAGCCTGCACAAACGCTCAGGTTGCTGAACGGCATATTTGCCGAACATTGCGCCTGTACGTTCCGAGTAAAAGCGCATATCAGGATAAAAAGCAGCAGGTTAAAGCGAGTGGAGAACATAAGTAATTTGTTTTTCATGTGACATTCTTCTTTATACCGGGTAACGGGGAAGTGGTTATCCGTTATTATTTATTGTTATCCGTGTTGATGCTCAAGCATTTGTAATCAATTTAATCAAAACGAATATCGACGAAATACTTCTATCCTGAAGGAGATTATTTGACGTTGTAAAAGTTCGATTTTCCAGTTACAGTATCAAAGACAAATTTTCAAGTTTGTATTTTAAAATTTGAAAAAAAAAGTTTAAAATATTGATAATCAATAGTATAATTTTTTATTTGTAATTTTTTATTTTTATTTTGATAAAAAATACTGAAATAAAAACACATTCTACCCCTCTTGGTAGAAGATGCCGCGCGGCAGGTGTTTTCGATTGTCGCAAAAAGGCTGTATCGTTGTTGTACTAAAAAACACCTGAAAAATGAAAAAACTGATCCCCCTTCTGTTCCTGCTTCCATCCATATTCTGCTTCGGACAAACACACGAGGCGCAAACCACTATTAAGGCCGAAAACAGCTATGAATTGTCCATTATCCGGTTGTACCCCGACTCTTTTCCAAATGTTTCCGTCATTTTCCAGGCGAAAAACAGGTTTGGCAAACCACTGTGGACACTGGATAAATCTGAAATGACCGTAACGGAAAATGAAAAACTGTGCGCCGTAACCGGGCTGAAAAATATTTCCGAAAACAAACCCCTGAACATCGGTCTGGTGTTCGATCATTCCGGCTCGATGGTGGATAACCCCGCCCAAATGCCCAAGGGCGTCGAAACCATGCAGTATGATTACTTTTCGGGTATTCCTTTCCCGAAAAACTATACCATGGCCATCGATTATGCCAAGGAAGGCGTCTCCGGGTTCCTGGAAGAAACCAAAGACTCCCGCGATTCCATTCTGTTCGTCGGGTTTTCTAGTACCGTAGATCAGGTTTTCCCGCTCACGAACGACATAAAAGAAATAGACGCTTTTGTAAACAGGGTGTTGCCCGCAGGCAGCACGGCTTACTACGACGCGCTATACCTGAGCATTGATCTTTTGTCAAAAAACTACAGCAAAGCCGTTGTGGTCGCACTGACGGACGGGCAAGATAACGCATCGGCACACACCGTTCAGGACGTGATTGCATTTGCCCGGCAAAAAAAGATAAGCATCTACGTGATCGGGCTGGGCAGTGTCGACGAATCCCCGGTAAAAATGCTTTCCGACAGCACCGGTGGGTTTTATTACTACACCAATAACCCGGAGACTTTAAAGGAAATTTACCTGAACATTAAGGAACAGATCAAGTCCATTTACCAACTCGACTACACGTCCGCCAGCCTGGATTTCCTGGAAACCAACAGGGATATCCGGTTTGTATTCACGAACGACACCTTACGGTTTTCAAACAATACCGCTTTTTACTCCTTGCCCGAAGAGACGAGGGCATACCTGAAACTACAGGACGAAATCAGGCTGCGCAACACCAGAAACAGACTCGTTTTTGGTGGACTCGGGGTGCTTCTGCTGGGACTTGGCAGTTTTCTGGTGTATAAATGGAAATTCGGCCAAAGCGGCAGAATATCACTCAAAAAGGTGTTTCCCAATCCGTTCGAACATGAACTGACTGTTGAATTGGAAGCGCCCGCAGCCGCTGAACACATGGAACTGGTTGTTTCGGATACGAAAGGAGCGGTTGTCCGGACGATTCCTTTGGCCCCTGGTGAAACGTCAAAAAATCTTTCGCTGGGGGATCTGGTGGAAGGGGTGTATTTGATACGGGTGGTGAGTGAAACAGGAAGCTCGAAGGCGGTGAAGGTGATGAAAAAATAGGTTGCATTTCAGGCATTCAGCAACGCCAGAATACCGCGCACACCAATTTTTATCCGTGTCCAATCCCTTTCATCCGTGTTCCAAATAATCAATCCCGCACCACCAATTTCCCGCTCCCGATCATCACCCCTTTCTGATCCAACCGGAACAAGTACAACCCCGTTGGTAAATTCTCTTTTTTCAATTCCAGCACCGGCCCGTCCGCCGTTTCATCATGCACCACATTTCCCTGCAAATCAAATACTTGCAGGTGTACGGGCAGCGCCGACTCCAGGCCCCTCACTTCCAGCCTCGCCGATGCGCTGAATGGATTGGGCGACACCGACACCCTATATTCGGGGCGTTGCGGTTGCCAGGCGCCGACCGTCATCAGGAAGTTTTCGCCCAGCCGGTGCCGGGTGGTATTGGTGATGACGGGTTCGTTGAAATCGAAATAGATAGCCGCGCTGTTTTCGATCAGGGTTTCCAGCGGCGCATCGGCGCGCGGGTAAATGCTGAATTTTACAAAACCGTTGGAACCTGCCAGGTTTACATTGCTATCCGGCAGCAGGATGTTTTCAAACAAAACCTCCGCAACACCCTGTCCGGTAAAGTTGAACTGGTAGGTATGGCTGCTCACGCCGGCGCGGATGGTAGCCGGATCCAGCCATAAGGAAAGCGTATCAACAATACGCACCGTAAAAGCCGTGTCGGTGCCCGTATTCTGGAAGCGGATCAGGTATTCCAGTTCCGTGCCGGGGCGGATGTAATGCGCTTCGCCATAGCCGACAGGGAAACCCTGCTTGTCGTTCGGGTCAAAGGAGCCGGAGTTTTGTGTGCAGTCAATATCGACCCAGGGATCAGCGTCATCGTTCGGAAACTGATTGACATAACCAGTTGAAAAAGAAGGATTGGCTGTGCAACCCTCGAGCGATAATGCCGGCGCCGACAAACCGGGATGGAAAGGCACCTGGTCTATTTGGACGCGCCAGGTACTGCCATTGGCAGGCATCGCTATTGCAGACGAAGCGCCCGAAACCAGTTGGAAAGGCTGCATGTACAACATCACAGCATCTTCCACAACTATGTAGTCGGAGGTGCTCTGCATATCTCCCAGGCCGATATTTTCAATCAGAAAACGCACGGAATCCTGCGTACACTGGCTGCTCAGCCGCAGGCTGGCGCCCGACCATTCAGGATCGGTCGGCAGGCAATTGCCATCGGGGTAAATATGCGCTTCCGTACAGTGGGTCTGACCTAATGTGGCGTTACAATCCACCAGAACTTGCAACTGGAAACTGCGGCATTCTCCTATGGCAATATCGCCTACATCAAACCGGAGTACTCCTCCCCCGAGATTGCTGTAAGGGATACTGGAAGATACCGGGGAGAGCAATGGATCGAGCGTCAGCAGCACATAGGGATCTATCGCCGGTGTGGTGCCCTGATTGCAATAACTCACGTAATAGTAATTGTCGGAAAAACAGCGCCGGAGCATATTAGCGCCTATGGACACTGATAAAGACGGGCACTGGTACAATGCTTTTACCGGAAAATTACCACCTGGCACCGTATCATTCTGCGTATCCAGGGTTACCGGAAATCCTACCGGACAAACCTCCCACAATGCATTGACAGGCAAAATGGCTATCGTGTATGTACCCGTTGGCACATTAATCCAGTAGTTTCCTTGCGGGTTGGTAACGCCGTAGAAAGTATCTACCGCGCTTTCTGCCCTGACAAGCCAGCCGCCCAGGCCGGGCTCTCCCGGATCAACTAAGCAATTTTCCACTTCGTCATGCAGCACTTTGCCGCTGATGTAGCCACAATTTCCGTTTCCGGCGAGGCTGAGTTGATACGCCGCCTGCGCTATGCAGCCACTTGCATCCGTAACGCCAACAAAATAAGTACCTGAAAGAGAGGCAGTAAGATTGGGTTCGAAAGAAATACTTCCATTCGGTTTCGTCCAATAATATTCAAATGGCTCTATACCGCCGGACACCTCTGCCGTCAGTACAGCGTTGGTGCATTGGATGGATAAAGCATTGATTTCCACCGAAAAAACAGGCGCATTGACATTGATATCCGGCGAAGTATAGGTACAGCCGTTGTTATCGGTCACGGTCACCCGGTAGGCGCCCGGATACAGGTTGTTCAAATCCTGCGTCGTAGCGCCGTTTGACCAGGTGTAGGTATAAAAGCCCGGATAAAGTGGCGTTCCCCCTGACACGAACAGGTTAATACTGCCGTCATTCGAGTTACAATTGGCGCTGATCACCGACCAGTTTACCGTTATCGGCGGCGGCTGGGTAAGCGTTCGGGTGGATGTTTGGGAGCATCCGTTCGCATCCGTAATCGTAGCGGTATACGTGCCTGCGGGCAGGTTGTACAGCCCTCTGGTCGTAGCGCCCGTCGACCAGACAAAACTCAGTGGAGGCGCAAACGCAGCACTATCCAGCACGATACTACCGGTAGAATCGCCATAGCAGTATATAGGGGACGTACTGATTTGTGCACCAATCTGTGCATTTGTAATAGGCTGGTTAACCGTAATGGATGCGCTGGCCGTACAACTATAACTGGATGTGACGGTCACCGTATACGTACCGGCAGGTACATTTGTCAAAAATTGAGAATTTAACCCGGTCGACCACGCATAATCGGCGCCAGATGGCCCGCCACCAACGATATGCGCCGTCAGGCCTCCCGAACAGGCGCTGGTATTTGTGGTGATGTATGCTGAAACTTGTGCCGGTTGAATAAAAGAAATAGAACGAATGGCGCTACAGCCCAGCGCATCTGTTACGGTCACAATGTAGGTGCCTCCTGTTAAACCCGTCTGATCCTCGGTAGTGGCTCCATTGGACCATAAATAAGTATACGGCGCAGTACCTCCGTTTACACTCAAGTCAAGATTTGCCAAACACTGAAAGGCGCTGTATTGAATCGTCACTTCAAAAGACCCTAAACTTCTGGTTTGTACATAAGAACACCCATTTGCATCGGTAATCGTAACGGAATAGGCGCCGGTACCTACATTGATCAAATCCTCCTGCGTAGTGCCATTCGACCAAAGCGTTTGGTAGGGAGGTGTTCCGCCATAAATGCTGAGATCAATACTGCCGTCGTTGTTGCCACAGGTAGGCTGCTGTACGGTTGGGACGGAATAAAATGTACTGGGCGTAGTAGTTGTAGCAGAAGCAGTCTGGGTACAACCATTGGCATCCGTAACGGTCACCGTCCTTACCCCAGCGTTCAGGCCGTTCTGGTCCTGTGTTGTAGCGCCATTCGACCAAAGATAGGTGTACCCCGGAGTACCTCCGGTCACCGTCAGGTCTACACTGGCGTCCGAGGAGTTGGAGCAGGTAGCGGGAGTCGTGACAATGGAGAGCACGAGTGTGGATGATTGTGCTACGCTGCCTTTTGCCTGACCAGGGTGCATCCACTTATGTTGTCTGTAACCGTAACCCTGTAGGTTCCCGCACTGAGGTTAGTCAGGTCCTGCGTGGTAGCGCCGTTGGACCACAAATAACTAGCCGGACCCGCGACCGTAAGATTGATGCTTCCGTCATTCGTGCCGGTACAGGAGACCGGTGTCGACAGCATACTGACAATGACAGGGTATATTTGATTCACGGTAGCGGAAGTAGTGGCCGTACAACCATTGGCATCCGTGACGGTGAGCGCGTACGTGCCGGCAACAATATTTTGCACAACTTGCGTATTGGGAAGCCCGCCCGACCAGTTAAAAGCATACGGCGGGGTGCCCCCATCTACGGTCGCAGCGATAACACCCGTATTTCCCGCGCCTAAACAAGATGTATTCGTCACTTGAATCCCAATCAAAATCGGCTCATTTACCTGAAGCGTTGTAACGCCGGATGTTTGGCCCTGGCACCCCGTTCCATCCTCCATATCCACCAACTGTACTACCGTCGATTGAAACAATCCGTCCAGCACCAGATTATAGGTCGATTCAGATGTTGTGATGGGTGCATGTGAAGCCCCATTGGTGTCGTAAACAAACGTATAGGGCGGCGTGCCGCTTAAGGTGACCGGAATGGTGACCGGAACACCCGCACAGGTAGCTTGCGAACCAGACGGAATACTCGCCGAGCATTGGGCATGCACATCCGCCGCTAAAGCGCTAAAAACAGCACCGATCAGATAGATAAAACGAGCGGACAACATAAGTAAATGTTTTTTCATGTGATATTTCTTTGTACCGGATGATTGACCTGTACACGGCAGCATAAACCCGAATGACAGTTTTTTAACGATGTAAAAATTCGGATTTCGTTCACGGTTTACAAAGACAAATTTTCATATTTGTACTTTAAAATTTATTAAAAAAATATTAAAACAATTGAAAATCAATACTTTAAAGCATAAAATGTATTTTTTATTTTAGTTGAAAGCAAGCATAAATCCGCAGAAGTACATTCAAAACAACTTCATTGCTGAAATAAGGGAGTTCGGCAAATTCGTCCGCTCGCCGTTTTTTAATACCCGGCAGCCATTGGTGGATTTATTCGATGCTTTGACGGCAAAACAGCCGGCAACGCCAAAAATAAAAAACATTGCCACGTCCATTGTCCCCGACGAAACGCTCCCCTGCCTCGGCAGTTGGGCGTGGAAGCGCGGCTGGCCAATTCCGCCCTGCTGGCTTTGCTGGAAAAATACTGGATGTACCGCGAAAAATTTGAGGACACAGAGCGCGCAAAAATCCGCCTGGCAGGGCTGTATCGCAAACGCAACCTGCCCAAACACTTTCTTATCACCCTGCGCGAGGCCCGCCGGAGCCGCGAACGCCGCCCCTGGCGACATGCCGATTATTACCACGACCTGAACCTGATCGAATGGGAACAATACCAGTACGACACCACTGCCCGCCGCACCGAATCGCTAAACTTGCAGGCGACTTCCGATATGATGGATACCGCGTTCATTGCACGCAAATTGCGGCTGGCCTGTCTGGCCCGTTCCCACCAGGCAGTTTTCCGGACTGATTACCAAATGGGATTGTTGGAAGCCGTATTGCAGCACGTTGAAACAACAGGGCTCGTGCAAATTCCCGCTATCGGCCTGTATTTTCACTGTTATCATTTTTTAAACGACGCGCAGGCAACCGCCCATTTTGAAGCGTTTAAAGCCATGTTGTTTGAACACGCCGGGGTGTTCCCACCCGAAGAACTCCGCACGATGTATTTGCTGGCCATCAATTACGGGATCAAAAAAATCAATGAATCCTCGGAAGGCTGGCTGCGCGCAACGCTGGAATTGTACCAAAGCGCACTCCAGCACGGGCTTCTGCTGGAAAACCAGCGCCTGTCGCGTTTTGCCTTCAACAATATCGTGGCCATCGCCCTGCGGGTGGGGGAAGTGGACTGGGCCGAAAAATTTATCCTGGATTATAAGCCCTCGCTCGAACGACAGTGGCGCGAGGTCACCTCCAGCCTCAACCTGGCGCGGGTCGCCTACGCCCGAAAGGACTTCCCTGCGGCTTTAAGCCATCTCCAGCGATCTGACTATAAAGACTTGCTTAATAATCTGATTGCCAAGACATTACAATTAAAGATTTACTATGAAACGGATGAATACGACTTGCTGGACAGCCACCTGACAAGTATGTCTAATTTCATCCGGCGACACACGGCCATCGGCTATCACCGCACCAATTACAGCCGTATCGTCTACTACACCCGGCAATTAATGGCTGTTAACTTGCATGACCCTCAGGCCGTAACGGCGCTTCGCAGTAAAATGGAGCAGGAAGAAATCCTGACCGAAAAAGAATGGCTGCTTGGAAGGGTTGATGTTTGGAGAGTTTGATGGTTTGAGTTTGAAAGGTGTTGTAATTTTTAATAAAGCCAAGAGTTACAACCCTCAAAACCATCAACCCTCAAACCATCAACCTCAAACCTTCCCAAACAGCGAATCAAGGCGCCAACGTATCTTTACCCAAACATCACGAAAATTTTACTTTTATGAAAAAAACAATCCTGCTTGCTTCCTGTCTGTTGACATCTGTTATGCTCCAGGCGCAATACGGCCCCCGTCTGTTCCTCGATATTCCGACCATCTCTTTTGCGGTTCCGGATGTCACCAATCCCAGCAATCGTATGGGTTTCGATCTTGGGACGGCTTTTAACGTCGGCACCCACTGGTCGGTAGCGCGCATTGGCGGCGGCGGAAGATTTTCGCTCAGCCCCGACGCCGAGAAAGTTGCGGAATCTTTCCAGATCAATCCTTACCTGTTAGCGGAAGTGGGCGCCGGTATTTATCGCTCCAACGGCAACAAATGCTCCCGCACCCAGCAAAACGCTTTTACCGTAATGGCTAAAGCCGGGGTGAATTACAGTTTCTACACCAAAGATGAAAAGAAAATCGATGAAACCGGCGTCATCGATTACACCGTCGGCGCCGAATTCGGCTACTTTTTATCCGGGATATATTCAAAAATTACGAACTTCTGAGCGCCAACTACCACACCAAAGCGGAGGTGTTGTCGGGCAATATCGGGTTCAAGTTGTTTTTGAATCTGAAAGCAGACAGGGATTAGTTAGAAGTGAGAGGGTGAGAAGTGAGAAGGTGAGAGTCCGTAGAGTAGACCGTTGCAAGTCACAAAGCTTGAGCAGCTTAGTGCCAGCCTCAGACTCACGTTTCCATGTCCGGGCTTCCAACATACGGTACTTTCGACCTTCGGACTTGCGCTAGTTGCCTTTCATCTGGTATTCCCCACCTCGGCGGCGTGGCAGTCGTCGGTTCTTCGCCGCCGATGCTTTCCAGGCCATCTGTGCTGTATTCCGGCGCAACCATGCCGCGCGGTTTGAACGGCATGACCAGCGGATTTTCCTGCCTGTCAAACCAGGCGATCAATTGATCGACAGAAATCTCCGGAGCGGAATGGTCTGCGTATTGCTCCAGGTCGGTCACGCCCAGCACATCAGCGCCGATATATTGCCCCAACTGATAATAGGCTTCCCATTGGATTTCATCAAAAAACTGGTCGCTGGTCGGCTCGTGTGGAAAGTCCGGGTGGTAGATTTTGTATTTATAAGTGCCGAATTTCAGGCGATCTTCTTTTTCAGACAAAACCGGTTTGCCGGTCGGGGCCAGCACCGATGATTTGACATAAATAAAAGTACCCACCTTGCGCGGTTCTGCGAAGTTGACCACACAATTGCTTTCCACCTGTGTGGTCGGGTCGATCACTTTATCGTCTTCCCACCATTGATACACATCGGCAACGGCATAACGCTTTTTGGAATATACCTGCGAAGGCCGCGGCCGGATCAGGTCTTCGGGTTGTTCGTTTTCGCGGAAACGAATTTCCAGGCCAAGTTCGTTGCGGACGCGAATAATGAGATTATTCAGGTCAGAAAAGGCATAAATCCTGTCTTCTCCGGCATCTACGGCGATCACGAGCCGGCAACCGCGGCGCAGCAGTTCGTAGGCGCCCAGGTTTTCGATGTGCCCGCCATCGGAGATATTAATCATTTTGTTGTTGGAACCGATACGGCCCAGCAGTTCGCGGAAAAAATAGATCGGCCACCAGGGGAAAGCGCGGGATTTGATCAAAATGCGGGGATTGGAAATCCAGAACCCCAGGCGTGCATTCAGCAAAGTCATCAGGACGCTCAGCACTTTATTGGAATACATGCCCATGCCCGGATTCACGGCGGCAGCAGAGATCGTCACCGCAGCCGGCAAGGTCATGCGCTGGTAATCCCAATAGCGATCCGTCGGCACATAACCCACTAATTTGGAGCCGCAAAAAAGCGGACTGAGCAAAAAATAATCGCTCGTTTTAGTGCCTTTAAACACGTCATCGCCTGCAGGATTGAGCAGGTTCAGACAAGTATTAATGAGTGGATACGGCGCGATATAGTCTGTTTTTTTATCGGAACCGGCATCAAACAAGTCTTTCAGCGCTATGTTGTGGTGTTCACCGGAGAAGCGCAAAAACAGATCGGCTAATT
>JADJSY010000030.1 GCA_016711435.1 Lewinellaceae bacterium | reverse complement strand
GGTGGTACTTTTGGGTCGTGCTTCCGAAGCGGAGGTGCTGTTGCAGGAGCGGTTTTTTCGGGCGGTGCGGGCGCTCAACCCCGGCCTGCCCGAGGCGGCCTATCAGGCGGCTTTTGAGGAAATCAACGCCGACAACACGTCCAAGACCCTGCCCGACCTCAACCACGAAAAGCACCATTACCTGAAAGACGGCATCCCGGTTTCTTTCGTGAACGAAAAAGGCGAACGGGTGGAAGGCAAGCGCATGCGGGTTTTCGACTTTGAGCAGCCAGCGCAAAACGACTTTCTCGCCGTGCAGCAAATGTGGCTCGAAGGCAAATCGAAACGCCGCAAACGTCCCGACATCGTGGGTTTTGTGAACGGCATCCCCTTGGTTTTTATCGAACTGAAAGCGCACCACCGCAAACTTCGGGTGGCCTACGAAACCAACTTGAGCGATTACAAAAACACAATTCCCCGGATGTTTCATTGCAATGCGCTCATTATTCTGAGTAACGGCTTTGAAAGCAAAATCGGTTCGCTCACTTCCAAATTCGAGCATTTCCACGACTGGAAGCGCATCCGGGAAGATGAAGAAGGGGGTGAGCTCGATACCATTCTGAAAGGCGTGTGTGAAAAAGCCGCCTGCTCGATCTGTTTGAGAATTTTATCCTGTTTGATAATTCGGTGGGTAAGATGGTCAAACTCATTGCCCGCAACCATCAGTTTATCGGGGTGAACAAAGCGGTCGATCATTTTCAAAGTCAATTGAAACGGTATAAAAACAGCGAAATCAGCGCGGAAGTAGCGCGGCGCTTAGGGGTGTTCTGGCATACGCAAGGCAGCGGCAAATCCTATTCGATGGTGTTCCTCTGCGAGAAAATACAGCGGCGCTTCGGCGGGGCTTATACGTTCCTATTGGTAACAGACCGGGTGGAACTGGACAAACAGATTTACGGCACTTTTGCGGGGGTAGGGGCTGTGACAAACAAAAAAGCACGGGCTGGCAGCGGCAATGAGTTGAAGGGACTTTTGGAATCAGGGGAAAAATACATTTTCAGCCTGATTCACAAATTCAACTTCGACCAGACCATCACGGAGCGGGAAAACATTATCGTCATCAGCGACGAAGCCCACCGAACACAGGGCGGCACCCTGGCTTTGAATATGCGCAAGGCATTGCCCAATGCCTCTTTTATGGGTTTCACCGGCACACCGTTGTTTAAAGACGACGAACTTACCCGGCGCATTTTCGGCGATTACGTGTCGGTGTACGATTTCAAACGCAGCGTCGAAGACGGAGCAACCGTGCCGCTGTACTATGAAAACCGGGGCGAAAAATTGCGCCTCGACAACCCAAAGATCAACGACGAAATCCGCGCGGCCATTGAAGCCGCCGAACTCGATCCCGACCAGGAAGAAAAACTGAAACGGCTGTTCGCCAAAGACTACCCGATTTTAACGGCTGACAAACGGCTGAAATCCATCGCCAAAGACGTGGTGGAACATTTCAATAACCGGGGCTATAAAGGTAAGGCCATGTTTGTGGCGCTCGATAAAGTGACCGCTGTGAAAATGTTCGACCTGATCAGCGAGGAACAGGCAACGTACCTGGAACGGCGCAAAAGGAAATTGAAAAAGCGCCGACGAACAGGAGTATTTGATTCAGATGAAGGCTTGGCAATGGTCGAAAGAAACGGAAATGGCGGTGGTGGTGAGCCATGAACAAAATGAAATCGAACGTTTTGAGGCATGGGGTCTGGACATCGAACCGCACCGGCTGAAAATGAACGAACGCGACCTGGAAAAGGAATTTAAAGACGACGAACACCCGTTTCGTTTTGTCATCGTGTGTGCTATGTGGTTAACCGGCTTCGATGTGAAAAGCCTGTCTACCCTGTACATAGACAAGCCGATGAAATCCCATACACTGATGCAAACCATCGCAAGAGCCAACCGGGTGCATGATGAATGGAAAAACAACGGGTTGATCGTTGACTATATCGAAACCTATAAATCCCTGTTGGAAGCCCTGGCAATTTATGCCATTGGTGGCGACAAGGGAAAGCCGGGCGAAGGAGGCGACGCAGAAGCGCCGGTGAAGCCCATCGAAGAACTCATCGCCGATCTGAGCGAGACAATTGGAGCGACCGGAGTGTTCTTACAGGAGATGGGTTTTCATTTGACCGATGCCATTCAAAGCGAAGGGGTTTACAAAATAGCCGCTATTCAAAGAGGTGTAAACGCCGTGTGCCTGAACGATGAAAGCCGGAACAAATTCGGCGTGCTGGCAAGGGAGGTTTTTAAAAAATTCAAAGCCTTGATTCCCAAACCAGAGGTTTTTGCCTTTGAACCGCAACGGGATGCCATCAATGCCATTTATGCCGTTATCAACCGCAACGAAGATGAAGCCGATATTTCGGCCATTGTCAAACAGGTGCAGCAGGTGGTCGATCAATCCATTGAAAGCCTGAATATTGCCCTGGAGCCGGTCGAAGGTTACGGAGACAAAATTGATTTGAGTCACTTGGATTTCGAGCGCATCGAAAAGGGAGTTTTTAAAACTGGGAGCAACCAGGCCGTTGCCGTGCAATCGCTCAAAGACAGGGTGGAAGAGAAACTCGACCGGATGCTGCGTGACAACCCTTTCCGGGTGGATTATTACGAACGGTATCAGCGTATTATCGAAGAGTACAACACCGGCAAGGATTATGGCGCTATCAAAGACATTTTTGATAAACTCGTTGACTTTTACGGAGACCTGAGCGAAGAAGGTAAACGAGCCATCCGGGAAGACCTAACCGAAGAAGAATTGGCGGTTTTGATATGTTGGGCCGGGATAAGAAAATCAGCGACAAGGAAAAAGCGGAACTGAAAGACATTGCCCAACAACTTTTGGAGCGGCTGAAAGACAATGAGTTCAAAATCATTCATTGGGCCGACAAGGAACAAACGGCCTCTGCCGTGGGGCCGCCAATTCTTTTTTATTTGGTCCTTTTGCGGAAATGATCTGCGGCGCGCTGGTGCTGATCGGTTTGTTCACACGCTGGGCCCTGATACCGCTTATGATTACCATGTCGGTGGCAGTACTGCGCATTCACTGGGAAAATGATATTACGGATAAGGAACTGCCGCTGTTGTACCTGGCGGTATATGCCGCGATTTTTTTGCAGGGGCCGGGGAGGTTTTCGGTCGATGCACGATTTTTAATGATGAATGATGAATGATGAATGATGAATGATTACCTGACAGGTGAAGTGACATCAGTTTTTCTTATTTTAATACATTGATTTGCAACGATAGTGTTGTTTCCATTCACATCATCATTCACATTCACATCATCATTCATCATTCACATTCATCATTCATCATTCATCATTCATCATTCCTCATTCCTCATTTTCTTTGCCCATCCCGCTTTCCCGCCTATAAATCACCTCCTGTATCGGCACACCCGCGATTTTGCTTTCCAGCCAGGCAATGATGTCTAAATACATAAAAGAGCGGCTTTCAAAGGGGCTGTTTTGCAGATTTTCCAGTTTCTCTTTCAGGATCACAAAAGCGGCGCGCACGCGGTCGGGGCTGTCGAGTTGGAACACTTTGCGCAGGAAACGGAAAATTTCTTCTTCCACTACGCTAAGCGTTTCCATTTGTGCCATAAACCGGTACACGGATTTAATCAGGTGTTCGAGGATGCCGAAATTGCCGAGTTCGTAATGGGCGATGAGGTGTAGCAACCGGGCATAGCATTGCAGGTCGCTGCGCAGATTTACTTTCCAGTGGATGATGCGGTGCAGGTATTCGATGGCTTTTTCCGCGTCGCCGGCGCCGAAGTAGAGGCTGGCAATTTTGTAGTACAACACCAGCGTCCGGTGGTGGTCGATCAGCAGGTGGAATTGGCTGAGTTTTTCCTCTATTTCAGGTACCAGGTACAGGCCATCCGAAAAAGTGCCTTTCAGGAAATGCCCGTTGATGCGCGCAATCGTCAGATAGACAAAGGTTTGTACACGGGTGTTGTCGTTGGAGTTGGCTTCGTCCGTGTCGGAAAAGGCTTCAAACAGGCACAGCGTTTCATCGTACTTCCGGTGGTTGCGCAGCATAAAATGCGCGATCATCAGGTTGTGCAGCCCTTTGATATAAAACAGCGTTTCTACCCGGCACATGTGCGGCTCATCGCGGAACAGATCGACCCATTTTTGCGCATAGCGGTAATACATCAGGAAATCCTGCAAAATCAGTCCATGCCAGCAATAAGCCTGGTAGAGGTACAGGCGCCCGAAAAAACCCTTGGTCAGGTGCGCCTCGGGCGGCAGGCGTGAAGTAAAAAACTCCCGGATAGCCACCTCGTCTTTTGCATTGCGGGCGTGGCCGACATTGATATACCAGCTGTACAATTGCAGCGAGAGGTTGGAAAGGTTGCCCACCAGCGACCGGCGCGATTTTGAATGCTTCGGGTGATGTGCAGCTGCTCGATTTTTTTTTCAAATACCAGCGCCTGGTGCCAGAAAGTGGTCTGGTGGTAGGTTTTCGCCACGTCTTTGATGCGCTGCAACAACTTCAGGCTTTGCTGAAACAGGCCTTTGTTGTACAGAATCCGGGCATACTCCATCTGCTCATGCAGTTGAATTTCGATGTTCGTATCATCGCGGAGGGTGCGCAGACTGGCCAGTATCTGGCGGTACAAATTGGCTTTCAGGTTGGGGAATCTGTACCTTTTTGAGGGTTTTTACTTTGCGCAGCAATGCTTCTTCATCGTACTCATCCATTTTGTCGATAGCATCAAACAGCAACGTGATTTTCAAATCAGCCGTGCCCAGGTTGCGCTGCACAAACAGTTTGAAATTGCGTTTCTCCGCTTTTTCCAAAGACTTAATCAACTGAAACAATTCGTCCGACGAGCGTTTGGCCATCGCTTTTTGTTGCAAATCTCCGAAAAAGTACGGTCAACCTTTTCCGTCTTTCAAAAAAAACAAAGGGGCCATTCAACATATTGAGGAAAAGCAGGTTATGGTGGAAACTTTTCTTTTTCCATGAAAAAAACATATTTGCTTGCCTGGTCTGGTTTTTTTGATCACCGGTCTGGCAACGCTCACCTTAAGCGCTTACACCAATAATATTATTTCACGTCCTATGAATAGTATTACTTCCGATTCCACCCGTAGTTCGGTGTACGGTTTTACCGTAAACAGCCTCGATGGCACGCCCGTTTCATTAGAAAATTACCGGGGCAAATTTATTGTTGTACTCAACGTTGCTTCCGAGTGCGGTTACACGCCCCAGTATGCCGACTGGGAAAAGTTTTACAATGAAAACAAGGAACACGTGGTGGTGCTGGGTTTCCCCTGCAACGACTTTGGCGGACAAGAGCCAGGTTCCGCTGCGGAAATCGGTGCGTTTTGCCAGAAAAACTACGGCGTTACCTTCCCGATGTTTGAAAAAGTGGCGGTTAAAGGCGCCGCTAAATCGCCCTTGTATCAATGGTTGACCGATCCGGCCCAAAACGGCTGGAACAGCCAGGAACCTTCCTGGAATTTTTGCAAATACCTGATCAATGAAAAGGGCGAACTGACCCAGTTCTTTGCTTCGAAGGTGAAGCCGGATAATGTGGAGTTTTTGAAGGCGCTGGGGCTTTGAGGGTGTTTGGTGTTTTAGGTGTTTTGGTGTTTAGGGGTGCTTCGCTCCCCGAAGTACATCCCAATTAACTGGCCTTGGGCGTAAAGCACCTCAATTAAGAACACTCAAAATCACCCAAAACACTAAAAAACCCTTACACACTAAACACGTTTTTCCGCTCCCTGTCGATCTCCGCCTTTTCGGTTTCAATATTGGCTTCCGTGCGGTAGGTGCCGATTTCAGTATCGAATTTCAGTTTGTTTTGCACGCTGTTGCGCAGCAACGTGGTTTTTTCCAGGTTCGCCATTTCAAATACCTGTTCTTCCTGGTGCAGTACGTAGTCGTACGGACCGCGCTGCGAGATCAGTTTTACCAGAATCGGCGCCGTTTCCACGGCAATAAAAAGCAGGGTGAGAAAAAGGCTGGCGTACAGAATAGCGAGGCTTTTCTGGGTCAGCCGCGACAGGGCGTCGATGCGGGCGGCCAGTCCGTCGTATCGGTTGCGGTCGAGGGTAGCGATATTGCTTTGCGCCGTACTGTCCAATTGCTGAAGCATCCGTTCTTTTTCCTGTATGGCAGGCTGGTGTACTGCCAGCAGCCCGTCGAGTTCCGTTTGCGCCTGTTCGGCGGCTGCTTTTTTGACCTTGTAAATCGGTCCGAGGTTGCGTTGTTTGGAACCGCCTGTGCCGTCGGCTTCCTGAATCGCCACCCTGGCCAACGAGTCGCGGAAAGCCGTTTTGAGCGAAATATCCGTTCGAAGAGCCGCGATCTGGTTGCGTACATCTGCGATCTGGCCGGTGTAACGCTCTTTCACCTTGTCTTCCTGTTGTTTGAATACCTCCTGCTCCATCTGCACAAGTTCTGCGCGGATTTCCTTTTCAAAAATCTTGAGTTCCAGGGGTTTGGAAATGACCACGGCCAGTAAAACGGCCATAACAAGTCGTGGGAAAGCCACCCATGCGTCGCGCCACCATTTTCCCTGGCTTTTCATACTCATCACAATGTAGCGGTCGAGGTTGAAAATCATCAATCCCCAGACCAGCCCGAAGGCCACAGCCATGACATACGATTCAAAAACGGTGTACAACGCGTAGGAAGAGGAGAAAAAAGCCAGTACGCCGGTAAAAAATACCGTAGCGCCGATACCCATGTATTTGTTGCGATCCGTCGGGCATTTGTCGAGGATGGAAGCATCCGTGCCGGCGCAAAAAAGAAAAAAATCTCCTGTTGATTTCATAGTTACGATTTAGTGTGCCGCTGCAGGGGGGAAAAGGTTGATAAAGTTGATGAGGGTTTATAAGGGTTGATGAGGGTTGATATACATCCGCTCGAGAAATGGTAAAGGGTCCATTTTAGAGTGGATGTATATCAACCCTCATCAACCCTTATAAACCCTCATCAACTTTTTTTCCCAAAGCAACTTGCAAACGCAGAAACCCCCAGAAAAATTTCGATAAGCATGGTACTTGGTTAGACCAAATACCTGCTTTAACAAAATTGTATTGAGCAATCTTTAAAAAAATGGTGGCAAAGCAGGCTTACGCCGCTTTGCCACCTTAACCAAATCAAATTTTCGTATGAAGTTCTTGAAACAAAAAGCAAATGCTTGATTATCAACACGGATAACCAATAACTAATAACTACTTAAAATTGCAGGTGCCACATTTTTGAATTCAGGTCATCCGGCCCCTGGCGTTGAATAGCGCCCTGATACCCAACTGCATTCAGCGATTGCTCGATGATCGGGTAGCGGAAACGAACGGGAATTTTGTTGTTGTTCTGGTTGGACGGGCCGGGTGATAATGCCGGGATGCCTGTACGGCGCCAGTCGAACCATGCTTCCAGGCCCTGGAAATACAGAGAAATCCATTTCTGAAAACCAATTTTCTGAAGTTTTTCGGTTTTCGTGCCGGTATAAGCTACATCCGGTTGTGCAAAGTAATTGGCAGGCGTAGTCAGACCATAAAACGCAAAAGAAGCATTGACGCCCTTTTCATAAAAGGATGTTTCCGCGCTTTCGCCAATCAACCCATTTTCAGCTGCTTCGGCCAGCAGGAATTGCAGTTCCGCATAGGTCATGATCACCCCTTTGGCAATGGTAAGTCCTTGTGTGGAAATAGCATTTTCAAAGTAGAGTTTACCTATCGGAGACTGAAACTGAGGCCCGCCGTTGTATTGCAATGCATCGACATCGTTCAGGCCGTTGGGTATTCCTATATACACCGGAGTGGCACTGCCATCGGAAGCCGGAGTTGGACGGAAGAAAATAGGCAAACGCGGATCGCTCAGACCATCCAGCGTATCCAGGAGGGTTTTGGAAGCGCGGAATTCATTAAAAGAACCGATACGAGAAGTATGCAGTGGAAACTGGTCCGGCGCGGTGCTTTTAAAATTATAAACGGCATTATCTGCAATACTTGCAAAGAGTGGAGTATTCGCGGCGTCGTTCACAATGCTTCTCAGGTCGGCGCCTACATCCCGTTTTTTGGAAATACGCAACAAATAGCGCACGCGCAATGAGTTGGCTAATTTTTTCCATTTCGCTGCATCTCCTGCATAAATCAAATCACCTGCTACCACTTCGCCCGTAGTGCCCAGAATGGTATTTGCCTCTTTCAAATCGCTCAGGATGCCGTTATAAATCTCTTCCTGTGTATCATATTTCGTGTAGTTGATACCTTCTTTTGCTTTAATCGCCTCAGAGTATGGAATATCGCCATAAGCATCAGTTGCTAAGGAGAACATCCAGGCGCGCATCACCAATGCGATACCCTTGTAGTTCTGTTCATTTTTTTCATCGCTCTGGATAATAATGTTGTTGACGTCGCGCATGTTATCGTACACATTGTTCCAGATATTGTTCAGTTCACCCCAGAGGTAGCGGTCTTCATTCACAAACTGGTTTTTTGCCGTGTGCTGAATGACGATATTGCCGATGCCCCAGGTTTCACCCAAAACGGAACCGATCATATCGCGCTGGATTTGCGGCAACAACAGACCGGAATTCACGGCAGTTGGCGCATTTGGGTTAGTATTGATGTCATCAAAATCCTTGGTACAACCGGCGGTAAATGCCAGAAAACCACAAAGGATAAGCGATTTTATTCCTGTATATTTCATTGAATTGTTGTTTAATGTGAAAATGTTAAGCGCTTCGTCACTTTTAAGTAGTTATCGGTTATTTGTTATCAGTTATCCGGCTTGATACTCAAGCATTTACAATCAACTAATCCAAACTAAGTACCGGATTAAAATTAGTTTGGGTTATTTTTATCACAAATGCTTGAGTATCAAGCCGGATAACTGATAACTAATAACGGATAACTACTCAGAAGCGGCAATTCAGGTTGAAACCCCAGCTCCGCGTAGAAGGCAACGCCACCGACTCGACGCCGGGAATAACGGTACCGCCTGAAGTGGAGGAAGTCTCCGGGTCGATGTGCGGCACTTTTGTCCAAAGCGCCAGGTTGCGGCCTACCACACTGATGCTCAGATCACGGACAGGCGCTTTGCCCCACATGCGATTGGGGAAAGTGTACCCGATACGGGCTTCGCGCAATTTCACAAAGGAAGCATCGTAAATAACGCCCTCGATCAGGCGACGGCCCAGGGTGTAAGAGGTATGCCATTCGCGGGCGCTCAATTTGACATTGTTGGCGCTGAAAGTACCGTCGACGTTTTTCACGACACCTTCACCAATTACACCATTTCCGGTTACGTTGAGGTCATAACCATCTGCGCGGCCTTCAAGGGTTTCGCTGATCTGACCACCTTCGCGACCGACCGTTTGGGTGTGGGAATACACTTCGCCACCGCTGCGGATATCGAACAAAACACCCAGGCTCACGCCTTTAAAAGTAAACGTATTGTTGATACCGCCCAACCAGTCCGGGTTGTAGTTACCCAGTTTGACGAGGCTTGCAGTTGCAACCGGTTTGCCCTGGCTGTAAACGACCTGACCGACAAACTGACCGGTAGGATCGTAATAAGGACTGTTTGGGTCAGCGCTAACACGCTGAAAACCAATGCCGTACATGTCGCCCATTTGTTCTCCGACGCGTGCTTCCACGTTTACGTAACGGTTGGCCATGACATAGTTGGTTACCTCTTGTCCGCTTACAGGATCTGTGTACAGTTCGATCACTTTACTGCGGTTGGCTGAGAAATTGAAAGCCACATCCCAGTTGAAATCGCGGGTTTTAACCGGTGTAATATTCAGGGTAACTTCCATACCCTGGTTACGGATCAAACCGGCGTTGATAAAGCGGCTGGAATAGCCCGTTGTGTTGCTCAGCGCAAGCGGCAGCAGTTGGTTGCGGCTTTCCGTGTTGTAATACGTCAGGTCGAGGCCGATACGATTCTTGAAGAAACGAACATCCAGACCGGTTTCGATGGAAGTACTGATTTCAGGTTTCAGGCTTGGATTGACCAGGATGCTGGATTCGCTGTATGACGGCTGACCCTGAACGGCTGTCTGTGCATTGTAAACAGCTATCAACTGGTATGGATCGGTGTCATTACCCACCTGGGCTACACCGAAACGGACTTTTGCAAAAGACAATACATCACTTTTGATCTTGAACGCATCCGATAATACCGCGCTGACGTTCGCTGCGTAGTACAGGTAGCTGCGCGAATCGGAAGGCAAAGTGCTGGACCAGTCGTTGCGCGCAGATAAATCGAGGTAGAGGTAGTTGTTGAAACCTACCTGAGCCGTAGCATACAAACTGTTGATTCTCTTTTGAGTATATGGTGAGTTTGTAAGATTTTGCAAGGCTACCCGGGAGTTTCCGGAGTGTGTAGATGCCAGGTACCGCGAGTTCAGGTGCGATGACATCAGAAAAACGGCCTGTCTGGCGCATGGCATTGCCACCCACGCCCACATTCAGGTCGAGTTGTTCACTCAGGGCTTTTTTGTAATTCAACAGGAAATCGGTATTGATTTCGGTAAATCCTACCCGTTCTTCGCGGTAACTACCCCGCTGAAAACGCTGCGTGCTGTAAGCCCGGCGGCGTGTTCTCAATTCATTACTCACATCCGTACCACTGCGCACCATCAGGCTCAGTTCGTTGGTAAAGTCATAAGTCAGCGCGATATTTCCGAAAATACGGTCGATACTTTGGCCGTTGGTATTTTCATACAGGCCGAAATAAGGATTATCGTGGTAGTTGTAATTGAAATTGAACTGGTTCAGGTCCTCGCGACCGGCCATCCAGTAATCGCGCATGGCAGCAACATTGGCGCCGCGACCCAACCAGCAGTTAAACAGGTACATGATGTTTTCAGTACCGTAACTCAGATTCGGGCGGTTGTCGCTTTTGTTGTTCAGGTAGTTGATGGTGGTGCGTACTTTGAGTTTGGGCGACAAGTTATAGCCACCTGCAAACGCGATGGTATTGCGCTTGAGGTCGGTATTCGGTACAGTTCCCGTCTGGTCCAACCAGGTATACGACAGGCGGAAGTCGCTTTTTTCATTGCTGCCGGCCAGTGCCACATTGTGTGTTTGTGTCACGCCGGTTTCAAAAAAATCGCGGATGTTGTCGGGCCGTGGAGAGAAGGGTGTTGCATTGATGGTACCCCGAGCCGCCAGCTGTGCATTCAGGTTGACCGGGCCGATAGAAGAGAACAAGTTGCCTACATCGCCGCCGCGAAACCCGTTGGAGGTTGGAGAGTCGAACTGCGGGAGTAGTTGGCCTTCCATTTTAGGTCCCCAACTTTCATCGACGCCGTCCGCCGCGCCGCCGCCGTTGCCGTCTTTGAATTCAAAAACGCCACCCAGACCTTGTCCGTATACATTCTGGTAGTCGGGCAGGCGCAATACATTTTCAAAAGAAACAGTAGAATTGATGGTAACACCAATACCTTTCGTGTTTTTACCCGATTTGGTGGTAATGAGAATAACGCCGTTGTTGGCGCGGGAGCCGTACAGAGCGGCAGCGCTGGCGCCTTTCAGAACCGTTATAGATTCCACATCGTCAGGGTTCACAAAACCGGCGCCGTTGCCGTAGTCGGCATCCTGGAAACTGCTGCCCGAAGAGCCGCGGAATTCGTTGCTGATCGGCACGCCATCCACGACAAAAAGGGGTTGGTTGCGGTTGATATTGAGCGATCTTTCTCCCCGAATGGTCACCCGGGCAGAAGATCCGATACCGGATGGGTTGCCAACGATGGTAACACCGGCTACTTTGCCTGACAATGCGCTCAGGATATTTGTTTCGCGGGCCTTGTCGAGATTGGCGCCGCTGACTTCCTGTACCGCATATCCCAGCGATTTTTTTGCTTTGCTCAGGCCGAGCGCTGTCACGACTACTTCGTTGAGTTGATTTTGTACCGAAAGTTTGATACTGAGGGTAGTACCGGCGCCGATGGTAAGTTCCTGCGTCTGATAACCAACATACGAAAAAACCAACTGGTCGCCTGTTTTTGCGTCCAGTGCAAAAGCGCCGGTAGCGTCAGAAACAGTACCGCGATTGGTATTTTTTACTGCAATAGAAACCCCGATGAGGGCTTCGTCTGTGTCTGCATCCAGTATGTTACCAGTCACGCGCTGCGCTTGTGCGGTAAGACTGAATAAAGTGCATACAAGGGCAATAAACAGGCCCTTG
The DNA here is from genome assembly GCA_016711435.1 of Lewinellaceae bacterium. GTDB lineage: Bacteria > Bacteroidota > Bacteroidia > Chitinophagales > Saprospiraceae > M3007. Next base: position 50,884 of record JADJSY010000030.1, on the reverse strand, counting down.
AAGGTGTAGCATTGTGCCTTCATTGATAGAAAAGATTGATGAAAAGGAAATTGGATTGAAAAACGAAAAGCGGGAAAATGATTCTGAAAGACTGTTTTTTGGATACGCAAAAGTAGAACCGATGCTCGTTGTAAGTGGGGCTATCCGGGTTAAGTTTGCTTGAAGTAAGTATTAACCGATGGGTGCTTTTCGATGTTTTTTTAGTAAATTCTGTGTGTATACCAGCGAAAGTAAACTCAGAAAAATTATAACGAGGCTTCCCCAAAGGCATAAATCGCCGAAAAAATGTACCCAGTTCAGATCGCTTTGGCCGAAGTTGCGCCATAACAAAACCAGCACACTGCCCAGGTAACCGATAGCGTCTGCCAGATAGATCAGGAAACCGGCATTTCCTTTTTCACGGAAGGCCGCCAGCAAACGATCGAAAATGACGCCGTTAAAAAGAATGTAGGATAAAAAAATGCCGGCGCCAGACAAAACCATCCAGGGAATCGGAGACAAAAGTCCTTTTTGAAACAGGATTGTAGACGCAATGGTGAGCAATGCGCCGCCGATTAATACGGCGTGGTTGATCCACAGCGCTTTGAAGTTGTCCGAAACAAACGTCATGGCGCCGACGCAGAGAATGACTAATAATGCGATGGGTAATTCGGAGGTCGTCAGCAGTGCAGGTTGATTGCCCAGGCCCAGATCGGTCCAGATTTCAATGGCAAAATTGTCGCGTACATCCCGGATGATTGTGAGTACCAGATAAACCCCGGTGAGTAGTATTAATCCCGTTGCATATTTCTTAAAAAGCCGCTTCCGGTCTGTAGCGCTCATCGCCTGCCGTTCGTTGCGCTGCGCTTTGTCCGCTTCGGAAGGAGCTGGTAAATGTTCCATTAACCACAGACAAACCAGCAAAACCGGCAAAAAAAGCATCCCCACTGTAAAAGGCATCCAAAATTCTGAAATCCTTTTTTCCAGTATCAGCCATTTCCCGACGGTTTTTACGAAACCGGATGAGATAATAAAATTGATGCACAAGAGCGCGGCCAGCGCCTCCGTTACCCGCCGCCCCTCCAGGTAACTGAATACAACTCCCCAGGCCATGCCGAGCGGAAATCCGTTCAAAAACATCCAGAAAACACCCCAGTTTGGGGGTGAAAGTGCAAAGCCCAACAAGGAAAGCGCCGCCATGCCTAAAATGAGCAACAACATATTGGCGCGTTGCGTGGCGCCCAGTGCTGAAATGATCCGAATGCCCACAAACTTGGACAGCGCGTAACCGGCTACCTGGGCAATGACCAGGGCAATTTTGTACTGCACGCCCCAAATTTCCAGTCCCGTGAAACTGGCGGCTGTAAATGGTTTTCGGAAAGCATATACACAGCCGTAGGCAGCGAAGGCTACCAGTCCTGCCACCAGCACAAAAACGACCGGACTGGCACGGCCTAAATACCGTTGCAACGCAGGTACATATATCATGGACTTACAAAAAGGGATCAGATCGACCAGTGCATGGAAAATATGCGTTGGATGCGCGGTTTGCAGTTGTTCTGTCGTTTGCGCGCCGGTAGTTATACCAGCCGCTATACCGCAACCGGCGTTTTTTCCTTCTTCAATATCAGCGATGGAATCGCCGATTTTAGCCACTTCCAGGACATCATCGATGTTGAAATATTTCATTGCGTGAAAAATCATATCGGGATGCGGGCGGCTCTTTTCTACATCATCTGCTGTCAGCAGCAGATCAAAATGGCTCCCCTGTCCAGCCGATTTTTTGCAGCAGGCCTTCCGCTACCGGTCGTTTTATAACCGGTATTCAAAACGATTTTAATACCGCGTTCCCGGAGCGTTTCAAACACCTCCGCCGCGCCGGGCATCGGTAGTGGGTCGAGTTCGGCGTATGCGGTATCCAGCATGGCTTCAAAATTGCGGTGAATGTCGAGCGCAAGGGCCATATCCACAGGCCCCTCCTGCAGAAACATCAGGACATCACAAATGGCCTGGAATTTTTCTTTGCCCGCAGCATACAGCAAAACGGTTTCGAGGGAAACATCAAAACCGGCGCGTAGTATGGCCTCATGTACTGTTTTGTACACGATATTTTGTTCATTGACGGTGGTTCCCGCCATGTCAAACACGACTAATCGGATCATTTTTGGATTGTTTTTTTGTTTTTTTAAATAGATGCGTAATTGTTTGTTACAAATGTTTCTGTAACTCATTGACTTACATTGCCCGGGGGCCCCCGGCCCCGCCCCCCCCCCGGAAACCCCCAAAAAAAAAAAACCAAAAAATTTTGCCCTTTGCTATTTTGCCTTTTTACTTAAATAATGTCCTGTAAATGTGCAGATGCATACCCTGCGCTGCCGGTCATTCCTTTGCCTCCAATTCCGGTGAGCAGGTGAATCCGCCCATCAATCGTATTTCGGAAAATATCGCTGTTTTTACACTGTGAATAAGTGCCGATCCAGGTTTCCCGAACGTTCCAGTTTTGTAATTCAAAAATTTTGGCTGCCTCGTCCAGCATAAAGCGATTCATGTCTTCCCGTATCAGTGTTCCCAGGCTTTCGGCATCGCTCGCATCGGCGTATTCATGTGTATCGCCGAGGATAACCGAGCCGTCAACAGCCTGTTTGAACAAAATATGGACGCTCCATTTTTTCGCGAGGCTGTCGGGCACTTCTTTTGCTTTGATGGCAGGGTAAGAGGGGCACTCGCTGAAACTTTCGTATCGCCGTATGCTCAGACCCGTCAGGATGGAGCCGGGAATGACTTGTGTGGGTTGAGGTTCCAGCAGCAGCATTTGTAGTTTGCAGGCTTGCAGATCGCTTTGCGCATATTCTTTTGGGAATAGCGTCTGGAATTCATACCCGCTACAAATCAGTACCTGATCGGCGTAAAACACCCGGCCATCGCTTGCTACCACCTGACAACTGTCGCCGATTACTTCCGCTTCAGTGGCCAGGACTTGAGGGTAATAATCGAGTCCTTTTTGTTCTTCCAGGTATTGCCGGATTCGGTGTACGGCTGTACGAGGCTCCAGGGTAATCTCCTCCGGGAAAAACAAACCACCCCGGCAATAGTCGGCGCGCAAGCCCTCGTATCGCTGCAAACACTCCTGTGCGGTCAGTAATTGGGATGGGTAATCCTGTTGTCGATTCAGCGCGGCAAGTTCTTCGAGAAGCGTCAGTTCTTCTTCGTCGGAAGCGATGTAAACCGAACCGTTCTGGCGTACGGAGATGTCGAACTTGGCCTGAATGGACTTGTAAATTTCCAGACTTTTGCGGCCGTATTGCTGCCATTCAGTATTCATACCGGAAGGAACGACCTGGCCAAAATTCTGGACGGAAGAGCCGCGCGCGTGTTTGTTTTTATCGAGAATTGCAACGCTTAATCCCCTTTCGAGGGCATGGTAAGCGTGGAAAATGCCCAGGACACCGCCCGCCGATGATGAGCAAATCGTAGTGTTTTTTGCATGGTTTTAATAAAATTTAAAATAACTATCCGCATATTGTACCCTTAGCAATTGGGCGACCACAAGGGTCGCCCCTACCAAACCAAAACCTTACCTACATTGGATTCAAATCAATAATTGGTTAGGGGCGACCCTTTGGTCCCTTCGTTGGGGTACAATTGCGGATAGTCATTTAATAAAATTTAAAAATGCACCGCCAGCCGGATCCACATACTGCGCCCAATTCCGTCCACACCAGATCCGTGCGTTCGGTAAGCCTTGTTCAGCATGTTGTGGAATTCGGCGTTCAGGGAATAAAATCTGTATTGATAAGAAGCTGCCAGGTTAAAAATGTACCAGCCGGGTGTGCCGTCGTCGGCGATTCGGTTGTCATCAACATCTCCTTTTGCCAGGCGGCGCTGATCGCTTGCAAACACTGTTTCCGCCCGTAATCCCAGCAGTGGGCGGAGCGCGTATTGTAGATATACCCGGCCGTTGAAAGGTGGAATCCGGCGCAGGGGTTCGGCGGCGGATGTATTCTGGCCGAACGTGTACGTGCCATGGCCGGCAAAGAGCAGTTGTTTGTTGCATTGCCACTTGAACTGCGCTTCCAGGCCGCGAACGTATGCCTCGGTGATGTTTTCTTTTCGATACACCGGATACCCTTGCAGCGAGTCATCCGTTCGTATTCGCCCGATCAAGTCGTACAGGCGCATGTGATAGGCGGATAAGCCGGCTTTGAAGTGTCGGGTATTCACTTTAATGCCCGCTTCTATCGTATGGCTTTTTTCCGGTTGCAACTGATAATTGGGCAATTCGTACCTAAAATCAACAATACCCAAAGTGCCGAGATCATCTACATTGGGCGCTCTGAAAGCAGTCGCAGTATTGGCGTACACCCGCAAACCGGGCGTACACGCCCAGGAGACACCAAGGTTGCCCACCAGAGCCGAAGGTGTAACGACAGCCGTTCCGATATTTTCATCCGGCACGTATATGCGGAAACCGTTGTAGCGCATTCCAGCGGTCAGGTTGAGGCGTTTCCAGGAAAAAGTATGCAGGTTGTAAGCCGCCCAGCTTTGCATGGTGGATCGGTCGGGGTACAGTCCGCGTTTCAGGGTAAGCATATCCGTGTTTTCATTCCATTCCACTTTGTCGCTGCGCACCGCATCGCCATACCATTCCAGGCCCGTCGTCATATCCCAGTATTCCCGGAATTTGGATAATACATTGATTTGCAGACCGTGGGTCAATGTTTTATCTGTTTCGGTTACTTGTACGGGATTGCCGTTTTTTTGGCTTTTCCGCACCTCATAAGAATACTGGCGCGAGGCCGTCCATTCTATTTTGCGCCACCATTTATTGGTGAAATCGGCTTGCAGGCGTGTATACATCAACTGCCTGCGCTGCGGGTCGAAGCTGTTGTACGCAAAGTTTTCCAGTTGTACTTTGTGGTACACCGGCACATCCTGTTGTTGCAAATCCTGATATGCGGCAATAATGGAGACTTGGCTGTTCAGTTGAAATAGCGCTTTGGCTTCCACGCTCCACTGGTCGTAGCCGTTGGGCGATTGCCTGCCCAGTCCTTGTCCCGCCACCAGGTCGCCGAACTGCCGGTAAGCGCCGCCGGCCCGGACCGCCCAGCGTTTCCCGGAGCCTGTCAGAGCTGCCTGGGCGCTGCTTTCCATGGCGCCCGACATCCATTTGATGGCTGCTTCGGGCTGGAAAGTTGTTTGTGCCGCATATTGCAAGGGGTGCGTCATCACATTTACAACGCCCCCGATGGCATCGCTGCCGTATTCCGCAGATCCGCCGCTTTCCAGGATTTCAATCCTGTACAACCAGGCCGGATCGAGCGTGTTGAGGTATTGATTGGGGCCGGAACGGAAGGTAGCGTTGTTGAGCCGGATACCGTCGACGAGCAACAGCGTTTGCTGGCCGGTGAGACCGCGCAGGAAAAGGGAGCCGCCACCGTGGTTGGTTTTTTGCAAAAACACACCGGGCGCTTCAAACAGCATTTCCGGAACACTCCGGGCGATGCGGTTTTTTCAAATATTTCGCATCCAATACCGTGGTGACCACCGGAAGGTTATACGCTTCGTGGCGTTGTCTTTGTGCGGTTACGACCACCTCTTTTTTCCAAACAACAGGATCGCCCTGGTCACTTGTATCAATAGGGGAAAGCACTTGTGCGCCGACGGAGGCAAATTGTGCCAGAAACCCAAAAAAGATAAATGCCTGTTTCATAAAAATGATTAATTTCCTCCTCTTTTTCCCGTATAAAATCTTCCACATTATCTAACTTGGGCGATTCCAGGAGCGATTTCCAGTCGAATTGCGCATCGAAAGGTGTCAGCAGTTTTTGTGGGTCCAGCACCCGCGGATCAACCGGGAGGGCTTTGTATGGCGTAAAATCAGGCTGATCTGTAAAAAAATCGCCCAGATCCGCCGCTCCGGCATCGTATTGATTCAGATAAGGCGCGCCGAATACATTCCAGAATGTTTTAAAAATACTGCCAAAACTGTAGTGTTGATGCCCGACATGATTTCGTTTGGCATAAGGCGAATACACTTGTAAAATGCTGCGGTGCGCATCGACATGGTCGGTACCATCCTGGGCGTCGTCTTCCGTCACGATGATGGCCATATTTTTCCAGTAGGGCGTTTGCGACAAAAATTCTACGACCCTGCCTAAGGCCAGGTCATTGTCGGCCATGTAACTTTCCCGGAATGGGTAACCCGCCTCGGGGCGCTCCCCCGCGCCGTGGTCCTGTGGGAGCATCAGGGTGATGACTTGCGGCATAGGTTCTTTACCACTTAGCCATTTTTCCTTGAACTCTTCCATGAACACATCGGCGCGAAACTGGTCCGGGATGGCCATATTAAACGTGGCGTATTTTTGGGAAGATCGTCCATACAGCGGCCCCGGAATCGGGAAATTGACCATTACTTTCTGCCCGTAATATTTCATGGTCGAGTCGGTCATATTGGAACCCATTTCCGTTCCGAAACCGAAATTATAGAAGGAAATGTTGTTGCGTTCCAGGTGGTCCCACAGCGAGCCTGCTTCGTTGTAATCTTCCGGGAAGATAGCGCCCGCGCCACCGGTCCAGGCATATTGGCCTTTGGCTTTGCTGCCGCTTTTCACATTTCGATGACCGCCGTATTCCGCAGATACATTTGTTTCCATCCATTCATTCGGATAGGTATTGGCTAACCAGCGGTGTCCGTCGGCGGAGTGGTCACTGTCTACATAAAAATTATCGGCCGTGCCAAACCGCTGCGCCAGTGCGAGGTGATTGGGCATAATCGTGGCATCAGTTACCGTCTGGGTTTTGTTTTTATTGGAAAACGTGCGCTTGTATCCGTAACGGGCAATAGCGGGGTCTCCTTTGCCTTTGCTCAGTTGTCCGAACACCTCATCGTAGGTCCGGTTTTCCTTGGAAATGAATACGATGTGCTGGATCGGGCTTTTTTTGTCGCCGGGAAACAGGGGGATTGGATTGTTCTTTCTGTTTGCCAGCGAAACGTCCGTCACCAGTGTTATTTTGAAATTATAGTCCAGCACCCGTTGGGTAAAAACGGGTAGTTGAGCGTCTGTCGGAATATCCAGTATGGTCACAGAGCCGTGCATCAGGTGACCGATATAGTCGCCTTCGGGGCCTTCTTTAAACGTGTAACCGCCGTTAGGGCCGCTGCCGTATCCTTTGGCATTGGCGACAATGAGTTTACGGCCATCCGGTGTAACGGCTAATTTGGAAGGAAACCATCCCACCGGCAGGTGCCCCAGCACGGTCAGAGTAGGTATGTCGATGACTGCGATGGCATTGATGCCCGCTTCTGCCACGTACAGGCGTTTTTGATCGGGCGACAGCGCCACGCCAAAAGGAATCACACCCCGGAAACGACTCAGTTGTGGCAGTGGTTTGAGAAAAATATTTTTGACAACTTTTGCATTCGCCGGATCGATGACCGAAATACAGTCGTTGTTGCCATTGCTCACAAAAACGAATTGATTCGTCGCGACCAAAGAGTTGGGGCTGGCGCCGCCCACAGCCGGAATGCCCTCTATTTTTTCGCCCACCAGAAAACCGGTTTTGATTTTGTGTGCGACCCGGGGCGTTTTTCCGGAAATATCCACGGCCCAGACTGAGAAGGACTCCGGCGCATTGGGGTCGCCCAAAGCGGGCACTACCAAATTGCCTTTTTTGTATCCCTCTTTCATTTCTTTTGATCCAAAAGCAGAAGTTGGGAAATCTGCTCCCTTAACTTTTGTGTCCTGCCTGTCCTCATTCATCAGCGGACTGTATTCAAACATGCCCACATTGGCTACAAATACCGTTTTTTGATCCGGTGAGAGCGTCACGCCGAAAGGATACCGGCCCACCGGCACATAAAACCGCACTTTATGGCTGGGTATATCGGCTATAAGCAGCCTGAAATTACTCTGGTCGCAGACAAAAAGAGTGCGCCCGTCTCTGGACATCGCCAAATCGCCCAGGTAACCATCCGGGTTGTCGGGCTGCGCACAAAGAATAGAATCCGTTTTGGCGCCGGTTTTCAGGTCGTAACAGAATAGTTTGTTCGCGCTGCCGCCCGAAACCCACACACTGCGGTTGTCGGGTGTAATAGCCAGCCCCATAAATACGTCTTCGAGCAGTTGAGGGTCGTTCATCGGGCCTTCCGGTACCTGCCGTGTTGTTGGATTGCTGGAAAGCGCATTGTCCAGAATAGTAATGGAAAACGGCCGGTTACCCGAATTGGCCGTTACCGCTACAGTACCATCAGGCGACAATGCCAGTCCATACGGGTGCGGGGCAATCCGCAGCGTTTGACCCATTGGTTGTACGATGCGTCCGTTAGGAATAATTGTCCGATCGGCTGGATTAATCTGGCAATATAAATCCCCCGCAGGAGGCTGTATGATCGAGGAATTGTTTTGGGAAGTGCTCAGTTTGCGTGGAGCGGAGCAGGCGGATAAAACAAGAAGAATCAATAAAAAAACAGGATATGTTTTCATGACAAAATGAAATCGGATGGGTTGAAAAATGTGTTTCAATGTTAAGTTTGTTACGTCTGCGTAAACTTAATATTAAGTAATTGTTAAGTGTGGTAATTTTGCCCCGCACTTAAATGCAAAACATTTATATATGAAACAAGCAAAGCAAAATACTACGACCACTCAAAAAAGTATTTCACCAACATTCAATACTTTAAAGCAAAAAGCCGATACTGCTGAAAAAGCAGCAGAAAAGGCTTTTGCAGACTTTGAAAAAAAGCAAACAGCCTATAAAGAAGCATTGCAAAACGAACCTGCCAAAAATGTGTTTTTCCAGATTTGGACGGCCATGAAAATTGCCAAACTTACGTTTAAAATCAAGCGCGCAGCATTAAAACTCGCCAAATACGATTATAAATTTGCCAAAAAAGCGGCCAAAAAACTTGGTCAAAAAGCAAGTAAGGAAAGCGTGGTAACGGAAGCCAACGCTTCCAAACAAGTGGAAAAGAAAGCAAAAGCACCCAAAAAGGCAGCGGCTGCTTAATCTTCTCCTTCTTCCCGGAAGTTGCTTAAAAATGCCGACCGGCGCGGCGCGGGCATTTCAGTGTGTTCTCCTTTAATGGCCTTCCACAACACTTCATTAAATTCCAGATCGGGCACACGGTCTTCCTGTGACATGTCGAAATTTTCAGAACGGCGTTGCAGGTCGTTGACCGCCGTGTTCCGGTCGTCCAGGTTGATGTTACAGGCTCTGGCTTTCCAGGGCGTGTAGTCTGCCTGTTTCGTGAAACAATGCCACATGGGTGTTGCAGCGGCATTTTGCTGGCTCATGGGTGGCATGCCCAATATCAATTCTATGGTTCGCAGCATCGAATTGGTGCTGTACAAGGTGTGGTCCACATACCCCCGGCGGATGAACGGACTGATCACATAGGCGATGGAACGGTGCGCATCCACGTGGTCAGCCCCGTTTTGTGCATCGTCTTCCAATACAAATACCGCAGATTCTTTCCAGACGGGACTATGGGATAAATGTTCGATGAACAGTCCCAGGGCCAGATCGTTGTCGGCCATTTGTGCAAAAGGCGTCGGTTTTCCGAGCCGCAGACCTTCCGTGTGGTCATTGATGAGCCGCAGGGTATTCAGGCGTGGAAGATTGCCTGCCAAGACTAAGGAATCGAAATCGCGTTTCCATTGGCTGACGCGTGTTGTATCTTTTACGGAAGTATCCCAGGAAGTATAATACGGGCAAAAATGGCCTTCCAGGGCCGGAATATTCGCTTTTTGATCGTCTGCAAACTCCCCGTATGTGCGATAAGTAATACCCGCCCGTTTGCAGTGATCCCAGATAAAGCCATCGCGGGGCCAGGCCGTAGGGTTTTGACCCTCGAAGTCGTAATCACCGCCGCGATCGCCATAACTGCTTACCCAGGTCTTTTCAGTGTAGTCATTGGCATAACCGGCTGTGCTCCAGTTGTGCCCGTCGGCGCTGACTTCAGCGGAGACATAAAAATTATCGAGCAGCACAAAATCACGCGCTAAAGCATGGTGGTTGGGGGTGATTTTTTCTGGAAAAAGACACAGCGAACTGTCGCCGTTTCCTTCTGTCATGTCGCCCAGCACCTGGTCGTAGGTTCGGTTTTCTTTAATGATGTAAAAGACATATTTGATTGGGGAGGGATCGCCCACACGCTGCGGAACGGGGTTTCCAGGCTCCCCTTCCGCAAAACGCTCGCGTTCTTTCGTATACGGCGTGTTTCGATACACTTGACGGGTATATTCCGCTAAAATTTGCGTGTTGGGCGCCGGTATGATACTCATGGTACCTTTCATCAAACCACCGATATATTCAATTTTGGAAATCGCGGCGGAATCGGCTTTTTGATAAGCAACTCTTTGCTCTTTGCTTACAGGGTTAGGCCCATTCGGGTTGGGGAAGGAGGAAAACCCTTTGCCGTTGGATACGAATATGTTTTTTCCCACTGTTTTGACGCAGGTGGGATACCAGCCTGTTGGAATAAAACCCAGGGAACGGCTTTGGAGCGGGTCGGAGACGTCGAAAACAGCCAGGCAATTATTGTCTGCATTGGCAACGTAGAGTGTTTTTTCATCCGGTGATAATGCAACGCCGTTGGTGGTGGACCCGGTCAGTAAATTCGGATACAGCGTGGCAGCCAGGGTTTGTATCACTTTCCCCCGCCGTAAATCCACAATGTTTACCGTATTGTCATCAGCGCAGGCGATGTACGCCAGGGTTCCTTTTTTATTGATAATCAGGTCGTTGGGGTTATCGCCTACTGGTATACGGCTGCTCACACGGCGCTGTTCGGTGTTCCAGATCACCAGTTCATTTCCGCCCCAGTGCGTGATCAAAAGGTTTTTCCGGTCGGGCGTCAGAACACAGGTATAGAGTTCTTTGCCAATAGAGTCGCGGTGTAACACCGCTTTGCTGCGGGTGTCCAGCACATAAACAGCATTATTTCCTTTGCTCACCACATACAGCAGGTTCTTTTCGTCGTCCACACAAAGACCTGCGGGCGAGATGCGCACGGGCCAGGGGTTGCCTAAGGTTAAGGTATCTTGCAAAACGAGTTTTTCCTGATTGATCCGGTACCGAAGAATGGCATTGCTGTTGCCGCCAGAAACATACAAAGTGCGATTATCGGACGCAAAAGCCAGCCCAAGCCAGGAAATTGGGATTTCCAGTGTGTGCAGTAGTTTTCCTTTTTTGCTATCCAATAGTTGAAGCGATTGTTTTCCCTGGCCATTATTGGTGACAGCGATGTAACGCCGGTTGGGCGAAACAGCCATATTGAGCGGTAAATCGCCCAAGGGCAAAGAACTGCCTGCCGGGCTGAGCGACCAACCGTTGGGTAAAAGGGTTATTGCGGCTCCGGTTTGTTTACCCGGTTGCTGTTGGGCAAACAGTAAAGTTTGAAATGGGAGGCTAAATGCTAGAAGAAGAAGTAATCGGCTCATTTTGATACTAGATTTTATGGGTAAACATAAGAAAAAATGCAACTCCTGTAAAGCACACAACCTGACTTTTTTTGCCTTCCAGAACGGCGGGTATTTGTTGAAATGAATGCAATACGGACATTTTTACCATGTAGAAATCGCCAAAAGAAACATCTTTATTTTTTTGTAATTAATTGATTATCAGGGTTTATATTGATTATTTTCTGCTCAAGCGGAAGGCTTCTCTGTATGAATAAGTCTGAAATTTTTCCTGCCACGGCTTTGTTGCCTTGATATTCCAGTCCCAGAAAAGCGGCGAATGTCTGTGCAAACTGACATTGAAAATAGGGCGTACTGTGTGCTATTTCGCCCAGCGGAGCCGTTTGTGGCCCCATTACGGCAAACCAGATTTCTTCGGCTCCATCCACCCAGCCGTGGTGTTTATGCCAGGTAGCAGGACTGTTTCCACGGCCGTGGTCGGTGGTGATAAACAGCGTTGTTTTGTTCCGGTAGCGCGGGCTGGACTGTACAAATTGCCATATCTGGCTGATCATCCGGTCATTTGCCTGCGCTGCCAACAGGTACTCGGCATACTTTTTTTCGTGGGCATATTCGTCGGTTTCGCCCAGACCAATATGCAGTACCCTGGGTGCATGCTGCCGGAGGTATTGCAGGGCGTAAGCTGTTGTGAGGCTATCGGGTCGCAAGTGCTTTCCCCAGAGTTTGGATACAGATTTCAGTTGTCGGTTCAGGTGCGAAAAGTGATTGTTTTGAACTGGCTGAAATGCCGCGTTGATGTATAATCCACCCATTTTCGCATTAAAAATACTTGGAAATACGTCCCACGATGCAAAAGACGCTACCCGCCCGCGAAAGGATCGGTTTTGCCCGATAAAGCGGAGGACATTTGAATTCGGATTTGGAATTTTAAAATTAAGTTTGATGTGCTGATCGTCGGGGTAACCTGCAAATATTTCATTGTAACCGGGGTAGGAAATGCGCATTTTATTGGTCACGGATACTGTTGATGCCTTGTTCCGGTTGCCATAAATCTGCCCGTGTTGGGCAATCTGCGACCATAAAAATGGCATCAGTTTTTCGCGCCTTTTTTCGGGTGACGCACCCTGAAAATCTGCTGTTTGTAAAGGTAGCCTGGATTTTTGTAAAGCCTGGTTCCATAAAATACTGTCGGCTCCCATAAACACTTCCTGCCAGCGCATTCCATCTAAAGTAATGATTATCAGGTATTTAGATGCTTGTTCTTCATCTTTGACAAATTCATACGAACGCCATTGCTGGAAAAGACTGTCAGGTAACGAGTATTTCAGGTCAAGGGGTTCGTCGATATATTTTTTACAGTATCCGTTCAGTTTTTCTGCCAGAGTTGTCCATCGAGCAATGGGCAATGGCAGTGGTGAATGGGGTAATCTGTTTTGGGCGTTAAGAATTGTGGTGCTGCCAAGAAGCAGTAGAAGCAGTAAAGATTTTCTCATGCAATAGAAATTAGGGCCGGTCAAGATGAAATCGTACGTATGTTTCGTACAAATTCCACATGCTGCGGCAAAAGTAGAGGCTACCATCGTCAAGCAAGGAAACAGAGCATTAAGTCAGGATGAAGAAATTGTTTCGCAGCTGAAATGTCGTTTTGCTGCGGTTTCCGATCATTTAACTACCCGGAAAACCTGCGTCAACACTTTTTGGCCGTTGTAGTAATATTTTGTATAATTTATTGTATATCAATTTGTTAGAGCCGGTATAAGATTTATAAACAACGTAGAAAGCAAGATACTTTTAGTAAAAAGTACACTTAGTTAGGGACTATATTTACATCCCGATACGAACACAAATATTTCTGTTTATCCATTTGGGCCAAAGTAAATTATGTCAAGCAACAAAATACACATATTTGATACCACGCTGCGCGATGGCGAACAGGTGCCGGGTTGTAAACTCAACACGGCTGAAAAAGTCGAAATCGCCTTACAACTCGAAGCGCTCGGGGTAGACATTATTGAGGCGGGTTTCCCCATTTCCTCTCCCGGCGATTTCCAGAGCGTGCAGGAAATTTCACTGGCTGTGAAAAATGTCACGGTCTGCGGATTGAGCCGCGCGGTTTTAAAAGATATCGAAACCGCTGCGGAAGCCCTGAAACACGCCCGTCGACCCCGCATCCATACCGGGATCGGCACTTCCGATTACCACATCAAATCCAAGTTCAATTCCAATCGGGAAGATATTCTCGAACGCGCCAAACAATGCGTTCGCTGGGCGCGCAACTTCACTGACGACGTGGAGTTTTACGCCGAAGACGCAGGCCGCACAGACAACGAATACCTGGCGCGGGTGATCGAAGCGGTTATCGCAGCAGGCGCAACGGTGGTGAATATCCCGGATACCACAGGTTATTGCCTGCCCTACCAATACGGCGAAAAAATCGCTTTTCTGGTAAATAATGTGCCGAATATTGACAAAGCCATTATCTCCTGCCACTGCCACAACGACCTCGGACTGGCCACCGCCAACTCCATTGCAGGTATCATCGCCGGCGCCCGGCAGATAGAATGCACCGTCAACGGTCTCGGCGAACGCGCCGGCAATACCTCGCTCGAAGAAGTGGTGATGATTATCCGGCAACACGCCCACCTCGGTTTCCATACCAGCGTGGATGCCCGCCAACTCAATCCGATCAGCCGCCTGGTTTCGGATACCATGCGGATGCCCGTACAACCCAACAAAGCCATCGTAGGCAGCAATGCTTTTTCTCATTCGTCAGGCATCCACCAGGACGGTTTTTTGAAAGATGCGCAGACATACGAAATCATCGCGCCGGAAGAAGTGGGCGCTGATACATCCAAAATTATACTTACCGCCCGCAGCGGGCGTTCTGCTTTGGCATACCGTTTCCGAAAACTCGGCTACGACTTCAACCGCGACGAGGTAGACAAACTCTACGAAGCCTTTTTGCAGGTGGCCGACGAGAAAAAAGAAGTGCAGGATGAAGACCTGAAAGTAATGGCTTCTAAAGTTATGAGTTATGAGTTATGAGTTATGTCAACCAACTCGTAATTCAATACTCATAACTCATGACTCATAACTCATAACTGAAAAATGACATTATTCGATAAAATCTGGGACAAACACGTCGTCAAACAAATTGAAGGCGGTCCGTCTGTATTTTACATAGACCGGCATTTCATCCATGAAGTGACCAGTCCGCAAGCGTTCGACGGGTTGCGCAAACGCGGCATCCCTTTGGCGCGGCCTGCCCAAACCATCGCAACAGCCGACCACAATGTGCCGACCTGGGATCAGCATTTGCCGATCAAGGAAGCCCTGTCGCGCCTGCAAGTGGAAAAATTGACAGAAAACTGCAAGGCTTTCGGCGTGGAATTGTACGGACTCGGCCACCCTTACCAGGGCATCGTGCATGTGATCGGGCCTGAACTGGGCATTACCCAACCGGGCATGACCATCGTTTGCGGCGACAGCCACACGAGCACACACGGCGCTTTCGGCGCCATTGCGTTCGGGATCGGAACGAGCGAAGTAGAAATGGTTTTTGCTACTCAATGCCTGATGCAAAACAAACCCAAACAGATGCGCATCAGCGTCGAGGGTGAACTGCAAAAAGGCGTGTCTTCCAAAGACATCATCCTGTACATTATCGCACAAATATCGGCCAGCGGCGCTACCGGTTATTTTGTGGAATACGCCGGTTCGGCTATCCGCAGCCTGTCGATGGAAGCGCGGATGACCATCTGTAACATGAGTATTGAAATGGGCGCCCGCGGTGGACTGATCGCCCCGGACGAAACTACTTTCGCTTACCTGCAAGGTCGGAAATTTGCGCCTGTGGGTGCAGACTGGGATCAAAAACTGGCAGAATGGCGTCAGTTGTACTCCGATTCGGACGCCGTGTTCGACCACGAAATACATATTCGGGCGGAAGATATTCAGCCGATGGTCACCTACGGCACCAATCCCGGCATGGGCATTCCGGTGACCGGCAGAATTCCCGGCGAAGAACTGCTCGAAGAAAAAGAGCGGCCTTCTTTCCGCAAAGCCCTGGATTACATGGGTTTGCATTCGGGAAATGCCATCAAGGGCCAAAAGGTCGACTACGTATTTATCGGCAGTTGCACCAATTCCCGGATAGAGGATTTGCGACAAGTGGCAGCATTTGTACAAGGCCGACGCAAAGCGGACGGCGTGGAAGTATGGATCGTTCCGGGTAGCAAACAGGTGGAAGCGCAGGCGCGGGAAGAAGGATTGCACGACATTTTTGAGCAGGCCGGTTTTCAACTCCGTCAACCAGGTTGTTCGGCATGTCTGGGCATGAATGAAGATAAAATCCCCGCCGGGAAATATTGTATTTCAACGTCCAACCGGAACTTTGAAGGCCGCCAGGGCAGGGCGCCCGTACGCTGCTGGCCAGTCCGCTCAGCGCCGCCGCGGCTGCAGTGACGGGGGTGGTGACGGATGTGCGGGAATTGCTGGACTAGCAGAGGTGTCATCTGCGAGGTACGAGCAGGTGACATCTCGAAACGGTAACACTTCCGCGTTGAGATAACACCTGCTCGTGCCTCGCAGATGTCACCTCAACGCTCAGTTGATGAGGGTTGATATGAGATACCCGACAATACCAAATCGCCAAAACTTATTCAGTCGCCAAAAGCGGAGCACACTAAACACTATACACCAAACACCACACACTAATACAATGAACATCAGCAACACCGCCGTCCCTTTAGAGGATGAAAATGTAGACACCGACCAGATTATTCCTGCGCGCTTTTTGAAAGCGACCAGCCGGGATGGTTTTGGTAAAAACCTGTTCCGCGACTGGCGTTACAACAACGACGATGAAGCGCAACCGAAAGCGGATTTTGTATTGAATAATCCGGCTTTCAGTGGTAAAATATTGGTCGCAGGCAAAAACTTCGGCTGTGGAAGCAGCCGTGAACACGCGGCCTGGGCCTTAAAAGACTATGGCTTCGACGCAGTGGTGAGCAGTTTTTTTGCCGATATTTTTAAAAACAACGCGCTCAATAATTTCCTGCTACCCGTGCAGGTGAGCGACGAATTTTTGCAGCAACTTTTTGAAACCATTCGCCAAAACCCGGCTGCTGAAATCGCCATCGATCTGGAAAACAAAGTATTACGAACGTGACTACCGGCGAACAGGCGTTTTTTGACATCAATTTATACAAAAAAACCTGCTTCATCAACGGCTACGACGACATCGACTACCTGCTGAGTATTCGGAGCGACATCGAAGCATTTGAATTAACCCATTAACTTAATCCCAAAACCAGTTCATAGTAACCACCACTAAAAAAAATATCACTGTCATCGAAGGAGACGGCATCGGTCCGGAAGTAACCGCGCAAGCCGTGAAAGTGCTGAACGCGGTCGGTACCCGGTTCGGACATACGTTTCGGTATAAATATGCGCTCATGGGCGCCTGCGCCATCGACAAAACCGGCAACCCGCTTCCCGACGAGACCATAGAGGCCTGCCTGAAAAGTGACGCTATCCTGTTCGGCGCCATCGGGCACCCGAAATACGACAACGATCCCTCAGCCAAAGTGCGCCCGGAACAGGGCCTGCTCAAACTTCGCAAAACCCTGGGACTCTACGCCAATATCCGCCCGATCAGTACCTATCCGGCACTGCAACACCTCTCGCCCCTGAAAGCCGAACGCCTCGAAAATGTGGACTTTATCATTTACCGCGAACTCACCGGAGGCATTTATTTCGGTAAAAAAACGGTGGATGAAGCCCAGACAGTTGCCTCCGACGACTGTGTGTACACCCGCGAAGAAATAGAGCGGATCACGCATCCGGCATTTCAGCACGCGCAAAAACGCCGCAAAAAACTCACGCTGGTAGATAAGGCCAATGTGCTGGAAACCAGCCGTTTGTGGCGTAAAGTGGTGCAGGAAATCGCCCCGCAATACCCCGACGTAGCGGTCGACTTCCTCTTTGTGGACAATGCCGCCATGCAGATTATCCTCAATCCGGCGCAATTCGATGTCGTGCTGACGGAAAATATGTTCGGCGATATCATCAGCGACGAGGCCTCTGTCATCAGCGGGTCGCTGGGACTGCTTCCTTCCGCGAGTATCGGCAAGGGCGCTGGTTTGTTTGAGCCCATCCACGGCTCGTATCCGCAGGCTGCCGGCAAAGACATTGCCAATCCATTGGGTTCTATTCTGAGCGCTGCCATGCTGCTCGATCACATCGGATTGCCGGAGGAAGCCCAAGCCGTGCGCGAAGCCGTCAACTGGTCGCTGGCAGAAAGTATTGTCACCCAGGACCTCGATCCAAACCAGTACCATTACACTTCACAGGTAGGCGATATCATCAGCGCCCGCATTGAAGACGAACAGGCGCCCGGCACAGGCAAACGCCGCAAGCGGTTGTTGTCGAGTTTGCCTATTATTTAAAAGGCAAACAGCAAAGGGCAAAAGGCAAGAATAGCATCTGCATGAAGGATAAGCCGAGGATACGTTTACTAAACTTTTAAAGTTTAGTAAACGTTGCCAAATCAACCCTGATAACCAATAACGAATAACTGATATAGTCAACACAAAGTGGTTTTGAACGAGAAGAACAAGTAATTCGTTGATTACCAATGCTTTCTCAACTTTCAACATTCTCAACCACTCAACTTTCAGTATAACTAAATGGCTACATATTTTAATGAAAATACCATCCTGTTCTACGACGGACAGATGATGCGGGCGACAGAAGCCCATACCAACCTGTACGGTCAAACCCTGCATTACGGGTATGGTGCTTTTGAAGGAATTCGGAGTTACGATACCGATCATGGCCCCCGCATATTTAAAGCCCGCGAGCACTACGAACGGTTGATCCGCTCCTGTGAGTTGCTGGGCATTCCCTTTGCTTACAGCGTGGAGGAAATGACGCAGATCAGTTATAAAGTGTTGGAAAGCAATGGATTCAGCGATGCGTACCTGCGACCATTAGTCATTTGCGACCCCAGCATGACCCTCATCAACGGTCAATCCACCCGGCTTGTGATTGCTGCCTGGGAATGGGGCGCTTACCTCGGAGAAAAACTGCTGAGCCTGAAAATCAGTCCCTATTGCCGCCCGCATCCGCGCTCCGTACATATGGAAGCCAAAGCGGTCGGCCATTACGTCAACTCCATCCTGGCTTCGTCGGATGCCAGAAAAGGTGGTTATGATGAGGCGCTGCTGCTCGATTGCGACGGTTATCTGGCGGAAGGCCCGGGCGCAAATCTCTTTTTTGAAAAAGACGGCAAATTGTATACTCCTGCACAGGGGCATATTTTACCCGGTATCACCCGCGCAACGGTATTTGAAATGTGCCGGGAACTCGGCGTCAGCGTCGAGGAAGGCCGCTATACGGCGGAAGACCTCTTTGAAGCCGACAGCGCCTTTTTCTGCGGCACGGGTGCGGAAATAATCGGCATAAAAGCCATCGACCATAAAGAATTTAAACAAGCATGGACCGACTCGATCGGGAGCAAACTTCGCCAGATGTACCTCCTGCTCGTTCGCGAAAAAACAACTCAACCGGTAAGCATCGACGCATGAACGATTTGAATAAATATAGCCGCACCATCACGCAGGATCCGACACAACCTGCCGCACAAGCCATGTTCTACGGCATAGGCCTGACGGATGAAGACCTGGCAAAAGCACAGGTAGGCATCGTCAGCATGGGCTACGACGGCAATACCTGTAATATGCACCTGAATGACCTGGCGCGCGACATCAAAACAAGTGTGTGGGAGAATGACCTGGTCGGATTGATTTTTAATACCATCGGCGTGAGCGACGGTATGAGTAACGGTACCGACGGGATGCGTTTTTCCTTGGTGAGCCGCGACATCATTGCAGACAGCATCGAGGCCGTTTGCGGCGCACAGTATTACGACGGACTGATCGCAGTGCCGGGATGTGATAAAAATATGCCAGGCTCGATCATTGCGATGGGGCGTTTGAACCGCCCCGCCATCATGGTGTACGGCGGCACCATCGCGCCGGGACAATGGAAAGGGCAGGATTTGAACATCGTTTCGGCTTTTGAAGCGCTGGGACAAAAAATTGCGGGCGCGCTCGACGAGGCTGATTTTAAAGGAATTGTCATGCATTCCTGCCCCGGACCGGGCGCTTGCGGCGGTATGTACACGGCAAATACGATGGCTTCTGCCATCGAAGCACTGGGTATGTCTTTGCCATATTCTTCTTCCAATCCGGCGCTGAGCGCGGAAAAGAAGCAGGAATGCGCCGACGCCGGTCGCCAGATTCGTCTGTTGCTGGAACGGGACATCAAACCTTCCGATATTATGACCAATGAGGCTTTTGAAAATGCCATCACGGTGGTAACGGTGCTCGGCGGCTCTACCAATGCCGTTTTGCACCTCATTGCCATGGCAAAAAGTGTGGATTTGTCGCTGACGCAGGATGATTTTCAGCGTATCGGCGACCGCACAGCAGTACTGGCCGACCTGAAACCTTCCGGCAAATACCTGATGGAAGATTTGCACCGCATCGGCGGCGTGCCGGCAGTGATGAAATATTTGTTGAAAAAAGGCTTGTTGCACGGCGATTGCCTGACGGTCACCGGACAAACCATTGCGGAAAATATGGCTTCCGTACCCGATCTGGATTTTGATACGCAGAAAATCATTTTCCCGGTCGAATCGCCGATCAAAAGCACCGGCCACTTGCAGATTTTATACGGCAACCTCGCCGAACTGGGCAGCGTCGCCAAAATAAGCGGTAAGGAAGGCGAGCGTTTTGTTGGCCCCGCACGTGTTTTTGACGGAGAAAAAGCCCTCATCGCAGGCATTCAGAATGGACGGGTACAAGCAGGCGACGTGGTGGTGATCCGCTACGTGGGCCCGAAAGGCGCGCCGGGTATGCCCGAGATGTTGAAACCAACTTCCGCGCTGATCGGCGCCGGGCTGGGCAAAAGTGTGGCGCTGATTACGGACGGTCGTTTCAGCGGCGGCACACACGGTTTTGTGGTGGGACATATCACCCCGGAAGCCTCGGAAGGCGGACTGCTTGCCCTGGTACATGACGAAGATACCATCGAACTGGATGCCGTAAACCGAACGATACATTTGAAGATCAGCGATGCCGAAATTCAACAACGCCGGGCCAAATGGCAAGCGCCGCCGCTGGCAGCCACCAAAGGTGTTTTGTACAAATACATTAAATCGGTCAGCACGGCGGCAGAGGGGTGTGTTACTGATGAGGATGAGGATTGAGGGATGAGGAATGATTTACATCCACTCGAAAAATTTTTGGCCTGTGAATAATTTAATCATTTGATTTTCAAGTATTTATATTATTTACAATATTTTTTTCTTATCCCTCATCCTCATCCTCATCCTCATTCCCCCTCCCTCCTCCTCCTTTCCCTCCCCTCCTTCCTCCTCCTCATCCCTAGTACCCCTCGACCACTTTCGCTCATAAATTATTACAACATGACAGCCACTCCGACTACTGCTCCTGAAACAAGTCTCTCCGCTTTGGAGACCCCTGTTTTACCACAACTCTCCGGCTCGCAGGCCGTACTGGAAGCGTTTATTGCTGAAGGGGTGGATACTATTTTCGGGTATCCGGGCGGCGCCATTATGCCTATTTACGATGCTTTGTACGACTATGGCGAACAAATCAAACACATTCTCGTGCGGCACGAACAAGGCGGTATCCACGCAGCGCAGGGTTATGCGCGTACCTCCGGCAGGGTAGGGGTGGTGTTTGCTACCAGCGGCCCGGGAGCGACCAACTTAGTCACCGGACTGGCCGACGCCCAGATCGACAGTACGCCTGTGGTGTGCATTACCGGTCAGGTGTTTGCGCACTTACTCGGCACCGATGCTTTTCAGGAAATCGACGTCATCAACATCACCACGCCCGTCACGAAATGGAACTGCCAGGTGACGGATGCATCCGAAATTCCGGCGGTATTAGCCAAGGCATTTTACATCGCCCGAAGCGGTCGCCCAGGTCCGGTATTAATTGATATTACCAAAAATGCACAGTTGCAAAAATTTGATTATGAAGGATATACGCCCTGTGAACACATCCGCAGTTACCGGCCGCGGCCCATTGTCCGGCACGAATACATCGAGCAGGCCGCAGCGTTGATCAATGCCGCCGAACGGCCTTTTGTGTTGTTCGGACAAGGTGTGATTCTCGGAAATGCAGAGCAGGAATTCCGCGCATTTGTAGAAAAAAGTGGAATCCCTTCGGCGTGGACGATTCTGGGCCTGGGCGCTTTGCCAACCGGTCACCCCCTGAACATGGGTATGCTGGGTATGCACGGCAATTACGGCCCCAATGTGCTCACCAATCAATGCGACGTGTTGATAGCCATCGGGATGCGTTTCGACGACCGGGTGACGGGGCGGCTCGACCGCTATGCCAAGCAGGCCAAAGTGATTCATCTCGATATTGATCCGGCGGAAATTGATAAGAATGTGAAGGCTACCGTGCCGGTTTGGGGCGATTGCAAGCAAACCTTGCCGATGCTGACCAAACTCGTTGAAACCAAAACCTATCCCGAATGGCTCCAGCGTTTCCGCGAACACGATGCGCAGGAACATAAAATTGTTATTCAAAACGAACTCCATCCTACCAGCGACATACTCACGATGGGTGAAGTCATCCGCATCCTCAGTGAACTGACCAACGGCGACGCCGTCAGTGTGACGGACGTGGGCCAGCACCAGATGGTGACAACGCGTTACGCAAAGTTTAACGGTTCCCGCTGCAATGTCACTTCCGGTGGATTAGGTACTATGGGCTTTGCATTACCGGCGGCCATTGGAGCCAAATACGGCGCACCGGATCGCACGGTCATCGCCATTGCGGGCGACGGCGGTATCCAGATGACCATTCAGGAACTCGGCGCCATTCAGCAGTTCGGTGCGGATGTCAAAATCATCATTCTCAACAATGAATTCCTCGGAATGGTGCGCCAGTGGCAGCAACTGTTCCACGAACGCCGCTATTCTTTTGTAGATATTATGAGTCCCGATTTTGTGAAAGTGGCCGATGCCTACGGCATTCCCGGCCAAAAAGTGACGAAAAGAGAACAACTGACCCTTGCCCTGCAGGAGATGCTGCAACATCCGGGCGCTTATTTGCTGGAAATTATGGTCGGTAAAGAAAATAATGTGTTCCCGATGGTGCCGCAGGGGTGCGGGGTGGCGGAGATAAGGCTGGAATAAGTTATCGGTTATCAGTTATCCGTTATCCGGGTTTCAGGCTGAGAATGGTGAAATAATGCTGATTTCATTTCCCTATGCCGCATACTGATAACAGATAACAGATAACTGATAACTATTAACCGATAACCAACTCAAGATTTCAATTGCTTTTCTTTCAAAAGGTATGAAATATACCCGTTAATGAGCCTGGAACAGTTGTCTATTTGGGTTTTGAAAGATTTGAGTTGTTCCGCAGTAATATAAGTTTCATCGTAAGCAGTTATAAGGTGCTCAAGAGTTTCTTCTAACGAACCTCTTGCCATCCGGCAATATTGTGCATTCTCCTTATGATGAAAACGACCATAACCCTCTGCAATACAGGCAGTAATACGCCGAGAAGAGCGAATGATCTGATCAGAAAGTCTAAACCGTTCATCTGCTGGAAAAAAACTCTTAACCAGTTGCGCAATGTTTTTACGAAGCAAACGACACTCTTTATAAGAGTCTAATTGTGTAAACGACTTGATTACCATAAATGAAACGAATTATTAAAAGCACAAAAATAAACCGAAATGCCAAATTATCCACCCCAGATAACTAATAACAGATAACTGATAACAAAAATGAAAAAGGAATACACCATCACCGTCTACACCGAAAATCAGGTAGGCCTGTTGAACCGCATCGCCATCATTTTTTCCCGGCGCAAAATCAACATCGACAGCCTGAATACCTCGCCCAGTGAGGTGGAGGGTATTCACCGTTTTACCATTGTTATTGATGAAACGGAAGAAGTAGTACACAAACTCACGCGCCAGATTGAAAAGCAGGTGGATGTGTTGCGCGCTTTTTATAACACCGAAGACGAGATTGTCTGGCAGGAAATGGCACTGTACAAAGTGCCGACCGATGAAATAGCCGAAAAAGTGAAAGTGGAGCGCCTCTTGCGCCAACATGGTGCACGAGCCGTAGTCATCCGAAAGGATTATACCGTGTTCGAGACGACAGGACACCGGGAGGAAACGAATAACCTGATTCGTGTACTGGAGCCTTATGGCCTGATCGAATTTGTGCGCAGCGCCCGGGTCGCGATTATCAAAGCCAGCAGCGGATTTAACGAAATGCTCCGGGATTTTGAGCGGCGCGACCCCAGTGAAGAACCGACTGAAAACGAATACCTCAATGAAAAGGAAAGGGTGTTTGTGATGTGAAAGTAGTGTTTGGTGTATAGTGTTTGGTGTTTGAGCGCTTTGCCTTTGGTGACCGTGTGTAATTTGGCCAAAATGCACACAGTTGCCAAAAGCGAAGCGCCCAAAACACCAAACACTAAACACCAAACACAAAACAAATAATAAAAATTAAACAATTTCAACAAAAATATGGCACAACTCAACTTTGGCGGCACACTTGAAAACGTCGTCACGCGCGAAGAATTTCCCCTCGAAAAAGCACAGGCTATCCTGAAAGACGAAGTCGTAGCCGTGATCGGTTATGGCGTACAGGGGCCTGGTCAGGCGCTTAACCAACGCGACAATGGCATTCATGTCATCGTAGGACAACGCAAAAATTCCAAGTCCTGGGACAAAGCAATGGCCGACGGTTTTGTACCCGGCGAAACTTTGTTCGACATCGAGGAAGCCCTCGAGCGCGGCACCGTCATCTGTTACCTGCTCAGCGATGCAGCGCAGATTCAAATGTGGCCGACCGTGAAAAAACACCTCACACCCGGCAAAGCGCTGTATTTCTCCCATGGTTTCGGCATCACGTATAGCGATCAAACGGGTATCATTGCCCCGGAGGGCGTTGATGTATTCCTGGTAGCCCCAAAGGTTCCGGCACTTCCCTGCGGCGCATGTTCCTGCAGGGCCGCGGACTGAACAGCAGTTATGCCATCCACCAGGACGCCACCGGCCGCGCTTTTGAGCGGGTCATCGCACTGGGCATCGCCATCGGCAGCGGATACCTGTTTGAAACCAACTTTAAAAAAGAAGTGTACAGCGACCTGACCGGCGAACGCGGCACACTCATGGGCGCTATTCAGGGCATTTTTGCCGCTCAATACGCGGTGCTGCGTGAGCGCGGCCACTCACCCAGCGAGGCATTCAACGAAACGGTGGAAGAACTCACCCAATCGCTCATGCCGCTGGTTGCAGAAAACGGTATGGACTGGATGTACGCCAACTGCTCCACTACCGCACAGCGCGGCGCACTGGACTGGTGGAAAAAATTCCGCGATGCCACCCTGCCTGTATTCAGCGAACTCTACGACAGCGTGGCAACCGGTAAGGAAGCCGCCCGTTCTATCGCTTCCAACAGCCAGCCGGATTACCGCGTGAAACTGGAAGAAGAACTGAAAGAACTCCGCGAAAGCGAAATGTGGCAGGCCGGTCAAACGGTACGCAGTTTGCGGCCGGAGAATCAGCCTGCCGAGGCAGAAGCGTAGTTGGTTGGTTATCAGTTATCTGTTATCAGTGTATTTCAGGCTGGATAATGAATACATGCTACATCCATTTCCCTATGCTGAATACAGATAACTAATAACAGATAACTGATAACAGACTGATAACTACTCCGGCTGAAGCCGGGCCACCCATCCCCCGCCCGGCTTTAGCCGAATGGGAAGGACATCCTTCGGGCCAACTGTTTTTTCAGAAATAGTGTAATCCGAAGGATAGCGATGGGCATTGGCGCCGTCGGCACAAATAGTGGCGCGGTAACTGCCCGGCGGTAAAAAATCGAGTGAAATATCGGTTTGAAAAGGCGTCCAGTCGTTCATAGCGGCTAAATACCAGTCCCGACCGTGTCGCCGGGCGAGAACGAGGTGATCTGAAAATTGAGCGCGCAGTACGCGCAGTTCGTCCCAGGTAGTAGGCAGGCTGCCCAGCAATTCCATAAATTCCGGTTCGCGGAATCCGGTGCTGGGGTTGCCGCTGAACATCTGGAGCGGGCTTTCATACACGATAAACATGGCTAACTGGTGGCTGCGGGTGCCTTGTGTCATCACTTTGGTGCCGATCGAACGGAAGGTTTGTTGAGTGGCGTTGTCGAGGATACCCGGTTCGTAATCCATGGGGCCGCTGAGTTGCCGGATAAAAGGCAGCAGTAGATCGTGTTCCGGGGTGACCAGATCGCTCCAGATATTAAATTCGGAGCCAAGGGCGCCCTCGCGGGTGATGAGGTGTGGATAAGTGCGCTGCATACCAGCGGGTTTGTAGGCCCCGTGAAACATGACCATGATGCGATACTGGGCCGTTGCTTCTGCAATACGTTCATAAAACTGCACCATGTGCTGGTCATCGCGGTCCATAAAATCAGTCATAATGCAGCGGACGCCCCAGCGCTGAAACTGTTGCATGGCGCTGTCCAACTGACGGTCGAGGGTCATGGAAAGCGTCCAGAGAATGAGGCTGACACCTTTCGAGCGGGCATAATCGGCAATACTGTCTATGTTCATGCCCGGCGTGATGCGAAACAAATCTTTCACATCGCTCCAGCCGGCGTCGAGCATCACATATTCCAGGCCGAAACGATGCGCGAAATCGATGTAATATCGATAAGTGTTGGTGTTGATGCCCGCTTCAAACGGTACCCCGTAGATATTGCTTCCGATGATCCATTCTTCGGTGCTGGTACCGGGTTTGATCCAGTCCGTCTCTTTGATTCGGTTGGGGGAGGCCAGGCGAAAAACCAGGTCGTTTTGAACCAGATCGGCAGCCGCAGGGGCGATCACAATGACACGCCAGGGAAAAGCGCCGGTTCCGCCCCGGCGGGCGATCCAGTTCCGGCGTTCGGTGACGATTTGTTGAGGAAATTCTCCTTCGGTGACCCGGATGTTGGCAGGGTAGGGTGCAAACACCGCTTTTAATCCACGATCCGCTGCTTTTTGTAAAAACATACCCGGATAATCCAGCAGATCGGATTCCGTGATGACCACAAAAGGCGCCGTAGAATCTGCCAGCAAAACAGGCGAAAAAGCGAGGCGCTGTGCGGGCAAGGTATCCAGTCGGGAAATGCTGTACGGCGATTCAAAACTGGTGTGAAAAATATCGGCATCGCTGCGGGGCTGTACGGCCGGGTAATAAACGAGCCGGTTGTCGGGGAAACGGAAATGCGCCGTTTCGGTGCAGATGGTAATACTGTCCCGAAAATCTGTGACAAACCGGTACGCTACGCCGTCGTCGTAAGCCCTGAAAATAATCTTGAAACTGCCGGCGCAATGCAGGGTAAGTTCTTCAAAAATATCAGGAATCCGATCGCGTTTTTCGCGCACGACCGGGAAAATCGTATCGCGTACGCTGCGCTTTTCGGTTCGGCGCACAGCAGGGCTTTTACCCAGAACAGGGCCGTTCAGAATGTGCAAAGCAGTGGCGGCATCCCGGATCAGGGCCTGATTTTTATAAAAAACATGGTACCTCAATAAGGTATCTGCAACAATGCGCACCGTAATAGCCCCGTTGGGCGAGCGCAGTTCATAAGTTGCGAGCGACTGGGCGGAAGAAGTAGCAACCGCAACATTTATCAGTATAAGCGACAGGAGGATTTTTTTCAGCATAGTCAAAGGTATTCATCATGGTACAATTTAAACAGACTCCTTTTATACAGCCGACAGATATTCTGGCAGCAGCCGAACGCCTGAGCGGCGTCGTGCGGCATACTCCGCTGATTCGCAATGCCAATCTGTCCAAGTTGTTTGACTGCAATGTCTGGCTCAAACGCGAGGATCTACAGGTGGTGCGCTCCTACAAACTGCGGGGCGCTTACAACATGATGAGCCAGTTGTCTCCGGAGGATTTGCAACGCGGCGTCGTTTGCGCCAGCGCAGGCAACCACGCCCAGGGTTTTGCCTATTCCTGCAAAAAACTCGGCGCCCAGGGCGTCATTTTTATGCCAGTCATTACACCCCGGCAAAAAGTGTCGCAAACCCGGATGTTCGGCGAGGATTTTATCGACATTAAATTGGTGGGTGATAACTTCGACGAATGCGCGGCTGCGGCTAAACAGTATACCACAGAACATGGATTAACCTTTATACCACCTTTCGATCATCCGCATATCATCGAAGGACAGGGCACCGTTGCGGTAGAAATATTGGAGGAATTGCCAGACGTGGATTTCCTGTTTGTACCCGTCGGCGGTGGCGGACTCAGCGCTGGAACGGGTACTTATTTCAAAACTTTTTCCCCAAAAACGTTTGTAGTAGGCGTGGAGCCGGAAGGCGCACCCTCCATGTGCGAAGCCCTGAAGGCCAACCACCCGGTCACCCTGGATGCCATCGACCGTTTTGTAGACGGCGCAGCGGTTAAACGTGTGGGCGAACTTACCTTTAAGGTGTGCCGAACGGTGCTGGACGATATTGCTCTTGTGCCGGAAGGCCGCGTGTGCCGCACGATTCTCAAACTGTACAACGAAGATGCGATTGTGGCCGAACCGGCCGGCGCGCTTAGTATTGCGGTGCTGGAAGACTATGCCGATCGTATCCGCGGCAAAAACGTCGTTTGTGTGGTTTCGGGCAGCAATAACGACATCGACCGGATGCCGGAAATCAAGGAACGCGCCTTGCAGTATGAGGGCCTGAAACACTATTTTCTGATTCGTTTTGCCCAGCGCCCGGGCGCCCTGAAAGAATTCGTCAACAATGTTTTAGGGCCGTCGGACGACATTACACGTTTCGAATACATGCAAAAAACAAATAAAGATTCCGGCCCGGCCCTTGTCGGCATTGAATTGCAACAACGGGCCGATTATGAGTTGCTGATCGCCAACCTGCACCGGTTTCATATTGACTTTTCGGAGATCAATAAGGATGATAAGTTGTTCGGATACCTTGTTTAAGGTTATCGGTTATCTGTTATTAGTTATCAGGGTGGTAGGGTCAATCAGTACAAATATTTGGTCGCTCAAAAACAGACGCCAAGTATTCGTACTGATTGACCCTACCCACCCTGATAACTAATAACAGATAACCGATAACTATTTCACCACTACCTTCCCCGTTCCCAGCAATTTCTGCCCTGACAGTACCGTAAAGAAGTATAATCCCGCATCCAGTCCTTCGCGTTGCAGCAGCGCCTGGTTTTCGTTTAGTTCAAGGCTGCGCACTAATTGGCCGGTCATATTGTACAGTTGTAAAGTTGTATTCGGCTGCGTTGTGCCGCTCAGTTTTATCCGCAACTGTTCCGAGAACGGATTCGGATGCGTTTCCACATCCATTTTTATTTCAGGATCGACGGTGGTGGTGCTGACCACATCGAACAGCGATTCATGGATCTTATGGAACACCGTATTCGTGCGCACCGGCTTATTGAAATCGAAATAGATATCGGCATTGTTCTCGATGACCGTACCGACCGGATTATTACGTTGTTGTCTGATGCGGAAGGTCACAAATCCCTGCGATGCATCGGGATTTGTCGTACTGTCGGGCAGCAGAATGTTGTGGAAAGTAAAACGCAGTACGCCGTTGCCTTCCAGTTCATACTCATATGGATGGCTGGAAGCGCCCGCCACAATGCTGCCCGGATCGAGGAAGCGGGATAAAGTATCCAGCAGCACCACCCGGAAAGCCGTATCGTTGCCGGTATTCTGGAAGCGGATGGTGTATTCCAGGTCGGTATTGGCAAAAATGTTGTGTTCGGGTCCGAAGCCGGACGGCATCGCCTGTTTGTCGTTGGGGTCGTAACTCGTTTGCACAACCGGGCAATAGATAGAGACAAACGGATCACTGTCATTTTGCGGAAACTGGTTGACAAAACCGCCGCTGCCGCCGGAAGGGTTGGTGTTACAGGCTTCCACAAATGATATTTGCAGGGAGCTGCCTGGTGCGAAGGGTTCCTGTTGCGCGAGCATGTGGTACGTAGCGCCGTTGGCCGGCAAAGCGATATCCTGTTCTTCCAGAGATTGCAGTTGGAACTCACCCTGCATGAGCAATACGGCATCTTCGATAATGATATAATCAAGTGCGGCCGGCATATTCACCGGGCCCGTGTTTTTCAAAATAAAGTGTACCGAATCGCCTTCGCAGGAGTTTTCAACCTCTATCAACGCGCCGGACCAGGCCGGGTTAAGCGGCAAACATACACTGTCCGGGAAAATATGCACCTCCGAACAGGCCGTGTGCCACATGGGCGCGGAACAATCTACCAAAGCGGCTACCTGGAAATCGGCGCAGGCGCCGGACGGGACATCTCCCAGCGGGAATCTCAGTATGTTGCCAACCTGGCTGGAAGGCGGGGCATCGGCGTACAAAAAGGTAAATACCTCATCGAGCTCGATGCTGAAAGACGCGTTTGGAGCGGTGATCGGGCCCTGGTTGCAATAATGCACGTTGAAAAAGGTGGTATCGCAGGGACGTACTAAGCTGGAACTATGCTCCACGATCAGGTAAGGGCAATCGATACTCGCCTGCACCGAATAATCGACCTGCACCGTGTCCTGATAACTTATATGCACCGCTACATCCTGAACACAGGCATTCCAGTATGCGGCGGGGTAAATCAATCTGACCACATAATTGCCTGTATCACAAGGGATTCGGTAATTTCCAGCATTATCGGTTGTGCCATAAAACACCTTTGTACTGTCCCTGATGGCAACTACGACCCAGTTCTCCAGCGGTGTGTCAGGCGTCGCATTGGTGCAATCTTCGTTCAGATCGTGTAATACATTGCCTTTGATCACACCCGCTTTGACGATGCCGTTAACGTCCGTTTTAATCAACAGGGAAACCCGCCAGTTGCTGGAATTGGTGGCGCCGCCGATCAGATAACCACCGTCGGCCATTTTGATCAGGATATTGCTTTCCCTGACGTTGTTTGCCAATCCGAATAGCCTTTCCCAGAGCGGCGCCCCATCGGGATCGGTTTTTAAGAGCAGGATTTTTTGGCCTTGCTGGCCGTTTTCCCGATGATGGGCAGCAATCACCAGATCGCCGTTCGGATCTTCCAGGATCTGCCGCCCTTCGGCTGAGCGACCTGGCATAGCATAATCCTGCCGCCACAGGACGATACCGGCCATGGACACTTTCATCAATACTACGTTTTTGTCCGTCGTTGACCGGGCGCCCGTAATGGCCAGGTTGCCATCCTGGGTAGAAATCAGGTCCGAAGCAATGTCGGGATCGCTCCCGCTCAGACTGGCATCCCATTCCTGGTTACCTGCGTTATCAACTTTTACCAGATGAATTTCCGTTTTTGAAGGATCAGGCAGGGGGCGCAGGTTTTTCAGAATAAAAAAGCCGCCATCGCTTGCCGGCACGACCTGTACGCCGGAGTCGTCGTCGGGAGTGGCATAGATTTGCGTCCAGAGCAGTGCGCCGTTCGCATCCGTTTTGGCTAACAATACGTTCCTGTTTCCGGGTGCGGCATTCGTTCGCAGGGTTCCCAGTATGATAAATCCGCCGTCTGCTGCGGGGATAAGATCCTGAGCGAAACAACGCGCATTGCTGAGCCCATACACCGGTTTGTGCCAGTCCAGCACGTAATTATTGGTCGGATAAGCCTGACCGTTCGGATTAAAACGAGTTAGGTACAAACTCCTGTAACTGGTATCCTGCGGCATGGTTTCTTCGAGGACCATAAGCGCTTCATCCGGCAACAGCAGCGACTTTCGGGAAAAATGATGAAACTGCGGCACTTCGTTTCCGAAGTTGTTGTTGCCGCCGTAATGCCCACCGTCAGGCTGGGCGACACAACCAAACATATAATTCGCATATCCATCGGGCATGTTACTGATGAACCAGACGTAATTGGTACCTGGAATCTCGTGCAAGCCGGTGACGTAGTTGCCTTCCGGCTCGAAAGGTCCGCCGGCGCTCTGGGCGAAACTGAATGACCATCCTTGTCCGGACAATCGGAAACAGGAAATTAGAAAGAGGCTGCAAATGACGGCTATGCGTACGGGGCGAATGTCATGTATTCTCATAAAATGCTGGTAGTTATTAACGGGAAACCTTAGACTTTTTGAACGATACAAAAGTCTCGCTACCGATGCCGGGGTTCAAATACAAAAAAAATCAATTGTGGATATTTTTTGTTGATGAGGGTTTATAAAGGTTGATGAGGGTTGATATACATGCGCTCGAAATAAGAAATTTTGCTGCATTTTAATTTCAAACTATCAAACCATCAAACCTTCCAACCAATTGCCCTATTTTTGTGGAAATAATTATTTAATAAGCAGCTGTGCAAAATTAGTTTTGCTTAAATTCTTTACAAATGCTTGCGTTTCAACACGGATAACAAATAACTAATAACGGATAACTACTTATCATGGCAGATTTTGTGCTTTATGAAGTGATAAACACGTTTGACAAGTCCGAACTCCGGCAATTCGGCAAGTTTGTGCGCTCCCCGTTCTTTACCCACCGCTCGGAAATGGAGCGGATGTACGCATTTCTGGCGCATTGCAGGTACCGGGAAAAAGCCCTGCCGGATAAAGAGACTTTGTTTCGCAAAAGTTTTCCCGATCGTCCGTACCACGATTTGTTGCTCCGGGCTACGATGAGCGACTTGTGCGAATTAATGGAAGAATACCTGATCTGGCAGCGCCTGCGAGCCGATGAAGTAGCCGCAAAACTGGCCCTGGTCGCAGAGTTCCGGGAGCGCAATCTTTCTAAATTGTTTCAACAAACCACCCGAAAATTGCAGCAATATTTGGAGGATGACAGCGTGCGGAACGCCCGTTTTCACCGGAAAATGCTGGATTATCAGGTGGAAATCGTGCAGTTTCAAACCAGAACGGTGCGCACGGGCGAATTGCCTTTACAGGATATTTCCAATTCGATCGACATCCTGTACCTCGCAGAAAAACTGCGCCACAGCTGTACCCAAATATCACATCAGGCGGTTTTTAAAACGTCCTATGTTTTCGGGTTACTGCCGAATGTGCTGGATCAGGTGGAAAGCGACAATTATTTGCAGGTGCCTGCCATAGCACTGTATTACTATTGTTATCGCTTTTTGACAGAACCTGTCAGCCTGTTGTATTTTCAAAAATTCAGAACCGAATTGCAGCAAAACGGCCATTTTTTCCCTGATACCGAGTTGAAAGACCTGTATTTGCTCGCCATCAATTATTGTATCCGCAAGATCAACGAAGGCGGAGAACCCTTTATCCGGGAAGGCTGGGAACTCTACCGGGAAGGCCTGGAAAAAGGGTTTTTACTGGAAAATCGACGACTTTCTCCTTTTACTTTTAACAACATAGTGGCTTTTGGTATCAAACTTGGTGTCTATGCCGATGTGGAACAATTTATCCGGCATTACCAAAGTTTTCTGGAACCTGCTCAACAGGAAAGCCTGGTCAGTTTTAACCTGGCCCGGCTGGAATACAAACGGGGCAACCACAACACCGCCCTTCGCCTGCTGCAAACGGCCGATTTTAAAGACCTGGTGAACAACATGATCGCCAAAACGCTGCTGCTGAAAATTTACTTCGAACTGGAAGAATTCGACCTGCTGGAATCGCACCTGGATACGTTCCGGCAGTTTATCCGGCGCCGGGAATTGAGCGATTACCACCGGCGCAATTACCTGAATGTTATCACTTTTGTAAAGAAAATAACTGCCCTGCCACCGGC
Organism: Lewinellaceae bacterium; assembly: GCA_016711435.1. Taxonomy (GTDB): domain Bacteria; phylum Bacteroidota; class Bacteroidia; order Chitinophagales; family Saprospiraceae; genus M3007. The sequence goes on along the minus strand of JADJSY010000030.1, from coordinate 17,685 downwards.
AAACCGCACAGAAAAAACAGCGCTCCGCACAGAAATTGAGCAGGCTGAAGTACTGACGGAGCGGGAGTGGCTGCTGGAACAATTGGAACGAAAATAACCTCTATTTTATGAAAAAACGCTTATCAACACTGCTTTTCCTTCTAGGTTTTTTGCTCTTTCACACACAAACACTACTCAACTCCCGTCAGATCAACCCTGATCACGGCAATCCCAACTACGGCAGTTTGTGCCAGCAAATAGAACGAACGCCGGAAGGAAAAATCTTTGTGTACGGCACGTATGATCAGTTCAGCGATAATTTTGAGGGCTTGCTGGCGAATGCCGCCGGAAATCGCCGCTTTATCGCTGCTTATCAGCCCAACGGACAAATTGAATGGGTGCGTGGCGTTTCCGATGAAACGTCTTACAGGACCTGGATGTCGTATGCGCCTGCCGGTGGACACCTATACTGGGCTTCTGATTTCACGGGTTTGTTGCATATTGGTACGGATATTATGTCTACGACCGACATCGATGAAAGTATCGTGATCGGCAGATATGATACGTCCGGAAATTACCAGAACGCTTTTGTGATCGGCAGCATCAATACTTACGAACGGGTAAAGGATATTGCCAGCGATGCGGATGGCAACGTGGTGGTATTGCTGACGACCAATGCAGTGGGCACTTACCTGGGACTTAACCTGCAACCGGCGCTTGATGCGCCCGTTTCCATGATTCTGGCGCGGTATACCCCCGGAGGAACCTTGTTGTCTGCTGCGCTCGTCGGCGCTTCTCAGTATGATTTTGGACAATTCAGCCTGGCGCCCGCGCCCAGCGGCGACTGGTATGTCGGCGGTTCCATGTTTTCCGGTAAAGTGGTGCTGGCAGGAACGGAAATACCGGAAATCGGAAGCGGAATCCTCCGCTGGAATTTGAACGCCGGACTGGTGTGGGTGTCGCCTGTGTTGTCCGTCTATAACAATTGCCAGATCTATGATATTGCCAGCGACCAGGCTGGAAATGTCGCTTTTGCAGGTTCCTTTATCGGGCAGTTGCAGGCGGGCAATCCGAGAAGTAAGAGCGGCTACAACATCGATGTTTTAGTTGGAAAAATGGATGCTGCCGGGCAGATACTCTGGTCGCGCAACGGCGACGATGGTTCCAATTTTTCGGAAACAGCCTACGGCGTTACAACGGATGCCGACGGCAATGTGTACATCACCGGCGGCTGTAAGGGCGGACTGGTTTTCGAATACGGCGGCGTATGCGAAGACGGCCCGTACAGTGTTTCATTTATTGCCCGCTTTAATGCCGACGGCGGTTATGCCTGGGCGAATTGTAACGGCAGCGGAACGGGAATCGACCTGGTGGTTCAGCCGGATCAAAGCATTTTTGCAACCGGAACCACCGCAAACGGCGTCGGCGCAAGCAATACCAATTACCTGAACCACTGGGCCAACTACGACCTGAGCGTGCAGGCGCTTCCAAAAACGCGCTATTGCACCGGCGATACCATTCCTTTATACTGGAATGTGGAAGGTACGACCTATCCAGCAGGAAGCAGCGTGCAGGTGAGTATCCTGGATTCATCGGCCATTGTTTATACATTCAATTACCTGTCAACGGGCGGCAATTCCGGTGTGGTCAATTTTGTGGTCAATGACGGCTTCAACCTCGCCGGAGATCGCACCCTTTTCCTCAGCCTGAAAATTGCCGGGCAAAACGCCGCAAGAACCACAGGATTTATCGTGTTACAGTCGCCGGTTCCGTTTTTTCCGGTACCCGATCAGCCGTCCTGCATCGGCAGCAATCGCTGGTTGCAACCGTTTAGCCTGTATCAGGATCCCCACCTGGTGCACTGGGAACCGTCGGCCAACCTGCTGCACGCGGATAGTATTGCCGCACAGGTACAGAATGTTCAGGAAAGTATCACCTACCGGGTGTTTTTTACCGACACCATCAAAGGCTGTGTGAGAAGCGATACGGTCAGAACAATCCTATACGATTATGCAGCCCAGCTGGCGGGGCCTACAATGGTTTACGGAGCGGATAATTATGATTATGTTGCCTCGGTAAGCGGCACGCTTCACCCGCCGTACACCTATCAGTGGCTCAACAACCCGAATACGAGCAGTCAAATCCCGTTGTACGTATTTGATACGACCTACGCAGCCGTGACGGTCAAAGATTTTTACGGCTGCGAGCGGCACGACTCGCTTTATGTGTTGTACCACCCCGCCCGGATTTTGCGTGGCCGGGTTATGAATCCCGATAGTACCGCCGGTATGCTTTTCACGCCGGTAGAAGTGTACAAAAAAAAGCAATTCAGGGCAGTCCGTTTCCTTTTATCATTTCTTTTTAACGGATATTTCCGGCTATTTCCAGGATGAAATCAGGGGGGCGGACAGCCTCATTCTGGTGCGGGTACGTCCTGATACGCTGTTGCATCCGCAGACCGCACCCACCTGGTATACGCGCAAATTTTTTGTTCAAAACGCCGTGGATATTTCCCTTGCCGAAGATACCATCGACCTGGCGCCCATCCGCCTGCTGGATGTCCAGATGCTGCCGGACAGCAATGGCTTGCTCGGAGGAAGTATTTCATCGCTGCTCCCACAGTTTCAGGATAGTGATTTTCCTGTTTCCGGCCTGGTGTTGTGGATTGCCGATGCCGAGTACCAGCCGCTGCGGTTTACCGTGACAGATGAAAACGGCAGATTCCGGTTTGAAAACCTGCCGTTCGGAACCTACTTTTTTATGGTGGATAAATTCAAAATCAACAATGCGCTGGCGCCGTCCATCACCATCGATGCCGGGCGTCCGCAGGTCGATCAATTGGTGGGTACTTTGCTGGCCGATCGTTTGCTGATGCCGGATGTCGTGTCGACGGGCGATCCTGATCTGGCGGGACAACAATGGGCCGTATCGCCCAACCCCTTTTCCGGCGGTCTGTTGCGGCTGAATAACCCGTATGTTACAAATCAACCGGTACAAGTGTCGCTTTGTGATGGAACAGGTCGCGTGTTGTTCGTTTCCAATACAATGACCGATGGAGGTGGGCAGACGCAGGTCAGTTGGCCTGTTCGCCAGGAAGGTTTGTTTTTTCTGAAAATCCGGATGCGGGACGGGCAGGTGGCTGTGAAAAAGGTGGTTTTTTAGGGGTTATGTCAAAAGTCGTATTCTACTTGAGCCATGGTTTTAGTGTAAAATTTAATTTCGCGTACCTCCAACTTCCCGAAAGTTTTAAACTTTCGGGAAGTTTTGAGCCAAAAAACCAAGTATAATTTGGCGTCTCATTCCACTTCGCCCCTTTTGACACAACCTCTATTCTGAGCAAATCTTCACTGGCCGATAGCGCTTGACAACGTTATCCAGGCAACCCACTTTGCATTTGGCTGCTTCAAGCCTTCCAATGGTCTATTTTTATGCGCCGGGAGGTCGCCAATTTTTACATTTGAGTTTCAGGTATTCAAATGTAACTACTTGTTTATGAAACAACTATCATCCTGCTTACTGCTGTTTTTTGTGCTTTGTCATCCCGCGCCGGCGCAACAAACTTCTACTGCTTATGCCATCAAAAACGTTACCGTCATCCCCATGAACCGGGAAGTGGCGCTGCTGGATCAAACCGTTTTGATTGACAAAGGTGTGATTACACAAATCGGCAATGCACAGGATGTTAAAATCGGCAAAAGTGTGACAGTTGTAGACGGAAGGGGTAAATACCTGATGCCGGGCCTGTTCGATATGCACGCCCATTTTTTTTATGAACAGGGCGACAACATCAATACCTGCAAGGAGGAGTTACAAATGATGCTGGCCAACGGACTTACCACCGTGCGCATCGAATGCGGCGATCCGGTGTACCTGGACGCCAGGGAAAAAGTGAAAAACCAGGAATGGATCGGGCCGCAATTGTGTGTGGTCAGTCCACAATTCGTAGGCGCATGGCCCTGGCCGGGAAAAGTGTTTGCTGCCGTTTGCGACACCCCGGAAAAAGCGGAAGCCGCTGTAAAAAAACACAAAGCCGAAGGTTACGACGAGATCAAAATCACCTTTATGGTGAAACGCGACGTGTACGACGCGATTATAAAAACGGCCAAAAAAGAAGGTATGAAGGTGACGGGACACGTGGGGCCGCAGGTCAAACTGCCCGCTGCTTTAGCCGCCCGGCAGCAAATTGAACACATGGACGAATTCATCGACATGCTGCTGCCCGATACTTCCTACAACTACGGACAAAGTGTTTCGGACATGAACATCTGGCGCAAAAACGCCTGGGCCACCGTGCCTTTTCTGGATGAAAATAAAATTCCCGCGCTGGTGAAAATAGTGAAGGACGCCGGCATCTATGTGACGCCGACCAATTTCTTTTTCTTCTCTTCTTTCGGAGAAGGCCGCACGGATGAACAGTACAAGCAACGACCTGATTATCAATATATTCCATCCAATATTAAAACGGAACGCTGGAACATCAAAGAGCGCTACTGGAAAAACCCGCCGCCCGAGGAAAGCCGCAAAAATACGTTTACCTCCGCAAAAAATGACTTTTGAACTCTGGAAAGCAGGTGTGCCGCTTATGGCAGGTTCCGATTCGCCGGAATGGTTTCTGGCACAGGGCTTTTCGATACACGACGAACTGGAAACTTTTGTGCAGGCAGGAATCAGTCCTTTCAGCGCTCTGCAAACTGCAACGGTCAATACGGCGGCTTACCTGGGCGTTTCCGAACGGAAAGGAACCATCGAAAAAGGAAAACAAGCCGACTTGCTGTTATTGGATAAAAACCCGCTGGAGGATATCCGAAATACCCGGAGCATCAGCGGTTTGTGGATCGGGGGGAAGTACTACGACCAAAAAGGAATTGAAAAGATGCTGGAAGCGGCTAAAATACTGGGGAGGTAGAACTAGGAAGAGTGTCATATATCAAACTGATTGTTTCTATCTTTGCATAGAAATAATCTATCAAAATGAACCTGCAACAACTGGAATACATTGTCGCCGTCGACCGGCTGCGGCACTTTGCCAAAGCAGCCCAAAGCAGTTTTGTGACGCAACCGACGCTCAGCATGATGGTGCAAAAACTGGAAGAAGAGCTGGGTGTGCGCATTTTTGAACGCACCCAAAAACCGGTCGTTCCCACCCGCGAAGGGGAAGAAATCATCCGGCGTGCCCGGCAAATCCTGGCAGAAGTAGGCAACCTCAGGGGAATACACGGCCAGTTTGAGCGGCGAGATCAGTGGCGAATTGCGGTTGGGCATTATTCCCACCCTTGCGCCGTATTTGTTGCCGCTGTTCCTGAAACATTTTTCCGAAACCTATCCAAAACTGAAAATATTCATCAAGGAAGCAATTACCGACGACATCATCCGGCTACTGCGCAGGGGCGAAATGGATATGGGACTGCTCGCCACGCCTTTAAGCGATCCGGCCATTGCCGAATATCCCGTTTTTCAGGAAGAGTTTTTTGCGTATGTGGCTCAAGATGAAGGTTTTCCGCAAAAGAAATACGTCCTGCCTGCCCATATCGACCCCTCCAAACTCTGGCTCCTGGAGGAAGGGCATTGCCTGCGCAACCAGATTTTCAACCTCTGCGAACTCAAAAACAATTCGGATTTGGAGATGGCAGTATGGTATGAGGCAGGCAGTATTGAAACGCTGATCAACCTGGTCGATCACCACGGCGGTATTACGATCATTCCCAAATTAGCCACAATGCACCTGAAACCGCACCAGAAGAAGAACCTGCGGGAGTTCAATTTCCCCAAACCTGTACGCGAAATCAGCCTGGTGACGGCCCAGAATTTCCCCCGGCAGTTGCTGCTGGAAAAACTGCGGGCGGAGATTATCGCCCGTGCGCCGATTGGGATGGCGGAAGGGCAGCGGGTGATGGCCTGGTAATTTGTTATTAGTTATCAGTTATTAGTTATCAGGGTGGCTAAGCAGGCGAAGCACTTCTGTGCAGATTTGCGAAATCCGTAGTGCCCGTTTCATGACCCGGTTTCCAAATTGAGGCGGTTCTCTGCGGACTTCTGATGACGTGACTTCGGACTTGCCTACCAGCCCGATAACTAATAACAGATAACCGATAACTAATAGACATTATCTATTGAAATATAAAATCAATTGATTGTAATGATAATGTTATTATCTTACTTTTGTAACGCCTTGGAAAGGTTCTTAATCTGGTCTGATGGTTAATAAACATATCAAGCAAAATGGTTTAGATTAAATTCTTTGCAAATGCTTGATTATCAACACTGATAACCAATAACAGATAACTACTTGGCATCATTCACCTGAGTTATTCAAATAAAAAATTTATATAATGGAAAAAGATACAAAGGATATCGGAAAATGCCCGGTCCACGGTGTAAAACAGCAGCAGCATGTCGGCGGTGGCGGCACCAAAAACCGCGACTGGTGGCCCAATCAGTTAAAACTGAATATCCTGCGCCAGCATTCTTCCCTGTCCAACCCGATGGGAGAAGATTTTGACTATGCCGAAGCATTTAAAAGCCTCGACCTCGAAGCCCTGAAAAAAGACCTTCATGCCCTTATGACGGATTCGCAGGACTGGTGGCCCGCCGATTTCGGCCATTACGGTCCCTTGTTCATCCGGATGGCATGGCACAGCGCTGGTACATACCGTGTAGGCGACGGAAGAGGTGGAGCGGGCGCAGGGCAACAGCGCTTTGCACCGCTCAACAGCTGGCCCGACAATGTCAGCCTGGACAAGGCCCGGCGACTGCTGTGGCCGATCAAACAAAAATATGGCCGCAAAATTTCCTGGGCCGACCTGATGATCCTCACGGGAAATGTCGCGCTGGAATCGATGGGATTCAAAACGTTCGGTTTTGCCGGCGGTCGCGCAGACGTCTGGGAACCGGATGAAGACGTGTACTGGGGCGCCGAAAAAACCTGGCTCGGCGGCGACATCCGTTATGCCCATGGTTCGCCCGGTGTGCCGGATAACCCCAGCGTGCTGATAACGGAAGATAACGCCGACGGAAATGTACACTCCCGGAATCTGGAGAATCCGCTGGCTGCCGTTCAGATGGGTTTGATCTATGTGAACCCGGAAGGCCCGGACGGCAATCCCGACCCGATCCTTGCCGCCAAAGACATTCGCGATACGTTTGGTCGCATGGCCATGGATGATGAAGAAACCGTGGCGCTCATCGCTGGAGGCCATAGTTTCGGTAAAACACACGGCGCAGCGCCGGCCACCCACGTGGGCAAAGAACCAGAAGCCGCAGGTTTAGAATCGCAGGGTTTCGGATGGGACAACAGTTTTGGAAGCGGTAAAGGCCCGGATGCCATTACCAGCGGACTGGAAGTGATCTGGACCAAAACGCCCACACAATGGAGCAATAACTTTTTTGAAAACCTGTTCGGTTTTGAATGGGAATTGAGCAAAAGCCCGGCAGGCGCGCACCAATGGGTGGCGAAGAACGCAGACAATATTATTCCAGATGCCTTTGATGCCTCTAAAAAGCATGCGCCTACCATGCTGACCACCGACCTTTCTTTGAAGTTCGACCCGGTGTACGAAAAAATTTCCCGGCATTTTCTGGAAAACCCCGACGCTTTTGCAGACGCTTTTGCACGCGCCTGGTTCAAACTCACCCACCGCGATATGGGCCCCCGCACCCGCTACCTGGGTCCGGACGTTCCGCAGGAAGAACTGATCTGGCAGGATCCGATTCCGGCCGTCGACCATCCGCTGGTGAACGAAAACGATATTGCCATCCTGAAAGACCGCATCCTCGATTCCGGATTGACGGTACCTCAACTGGTTTCCACAGCCTGGGCATCCGCTTCCACCTTCCGCGGTTCGGACAAACGAGGCGGCGCGAACGGCGCCCGTATCCGCCTCGCACCGCAAAAAGACTGGCAGGCGAACAACCCCGTTCAACTCGCCCGGGTGCTGTCCACACTGGAAGGCATTCAAAAGGAATTCAACGGATCACAATCGGGTGGCAAAAAAATATCCCTGGCCGACCTCATTGTGCTTGGAGGTTGTGCCGCTGTGGAAAAAGCCGCTCGTGACGCCGGCCATTCCGTGGTTGTTCCCTTTACACCCGGTCGCATGGATGCCTCACAGGCGCAAACGGACGTGGAATCGGTGGCGTTTCTGGAACCTGCCGCAGACGGCTTCCGGAATTACCGGAAAACCAAATTCCAGGTTTCCACAGAAGAATTGCTGATCGACAAGGCGCAACTGCTCACACTCACGGCCCCCGAACTGACGGTGCTGGTGGGTGGCATGCGCGCCCTGAACGCCAATTTTGACGGCTCGGCACACGGTGTTTTCACCCAGCGCCCGGGCAAGTTGACCAACGACTTTTTTGCGAACCTGCTGGATATGGGTACGCAATGGAAAGCGATGTCTGACGACCAGGAATTGTACCTGGGCAGCGACCGCGCCACCGGCACCCCAAAATGGAGCGCTACTCGTGCCGACCTCGTATTCGGCTCCAATGCAGAACTCCGGGCAATTGCCGAAGTGTACGCCAGCGATGATGCGCAGGACAAGTTTGTGCGGGATTTTGTGGCGGCCTGGGATAAGGTGATGAATTTGGACCGGTTTGATGTGTCTTGATATTCAATTGCTTGGGATGAAATAAGAGGGCCGTTTCCAGTTGTGGGGACGGCCTTTTTTTGTATGGGTAATATTAAACTGTTTGATAGAGAATTACGCTTTACGCCTGGCTTGTTGTCTTCAAGCCTGCCCTATGTTCGCCCACAAGCGCCGGTCTTGGTCTTTTGACCAAGACCAAAAATGCAACAGACCTACCTCATATCGCGATGCTTTTCGCTCCAATCTTTTCCATACCAGAAATGCGTCAAAAATGGCCAACAATCTGGCTGGCGTAAGGGTTGATCGTGCTGTACGTGTGATCTTGGTCAAAAGACCAAGATCGGCGAAAAGCCGAAATACCCAAACATTCCGGCCCTGAAAGGTAGCGAATAGGTTGTTTACAGATATTTTAGGTTCATAACCCAATTGAATCGTTCTCTAACGTAAAAAATGCGTTGGAGGACCTATTCTTTTTCGTTAGTGACCTAAACGTTTAGGTCGGGAGCCTAAAATTTTACGTTGGAGGACTTGAAAATTTAAGTCGGCAACCTAAACGTTTGGGTCGGCGACCTAAAAATATCTGTAACCAACCCGAATACTTCTTCGGACGACCGAAACACATTTGTAACCAACCCAATTACTTCGTTTCGGAACTTAAACGCTTCTCCTTTATATCTAAATCCATGGGCGTATTACCTCGCCCACAAGCGCCGGTCTTGGTCTTTTGACCAAGACCAAAAATGCAACAGACCTACCTCATATCGCGATGCTTTCCGCCCCAATCTTCTCCATACCAGAAATGCGTCAAAAATGGCCAACAATCTGGCTGGCTGGCGTAAGGTTTGATCGTGCTGTACGTGTGATCTTGGTCTTTGACCAAGACCAAAAATGCAACAGACCTACCTCATATCGCGATGCTTTCCGCCCCAATCTTCTCCATACCAGAAATGTGTCAAAAATGGCCAACTGTCTGCTTGACCGGCATAAAATGCAGCAGAGGAATACAGGTATTCTTCCGGTGACCTCACCAACCGCCATGTAGGCTTGACCGGATTCCAATGGATATATTCCAGTTTTTGCCAGACAACCTCATCCCGATAGAGCGCAACCGACAAAGGCTTTCCTTAAAAAACTGATATTGGCGATCGTTGCGTCGTACCTTGAAATGTTCTAATACAGCTGGATGATGCGCTATCAGGTCGAACTTAATGTGTTGTGCCACAAATTTCATCAGGCGTAGCTGCATGCGATAAGGTTGTTGTACCCTGCATTTGCCAGATCCAATGAAAATGATTGGGCATGATGACAAAACCGTATACAGAAACACTTTTTTCTTTCACCAAAAACTCAAAGGAGTCTGTGATGATTTGCTTGTATTTGTCTGGTTTCAGCAGATGTTTCCAGCCTTTGATGGTGGCTGTAGTGAAGTAGAGGTCCAGGTACCTGTATTGAAAGTCGAAGCGCATATAGGAAAAGATGGATTAAGCGAACACAAGAATACGTGATTTCTGGGGGAAGGCGAATGACTGGAGGGCATTTTCGTATCTTGGTTTTAGTGGAAATGATTGCGCTTCGTAAGGATTGGTTGTGCTGTACGTGTGATCTTGGTCAAAAGACCAAGATCGGCGAAAAAAGTACACCTGGGCTATCATTTTTTCTTACCCTAAAAACATTTTTTGTTTCGCTGTAAACTTTTTGATTAGGGCGAATTGAAATTGGGGAAAACTTTGGCAAAAGTAGCCCAATAGCGAAGTATGTCAAAAGGATTACGGAAGTCCAAACTTGATGTTTCCTTTCCAAGAACCTATAAATTTTATCGGCAGTTGGATTTTCAGGTAATTTGATTTCTCGTTGCATGTTTTAAATTTTTCGGCCTTCTTGGTGTTCCTGCTCCTCAACTGCTAACGCCCCCCGGTCTTGGTCTTTTTCCAAGACCAAATCCACAGCAGACCTATCTAATTTCCGCCTCGCCAAGTGTCCACATTCTCCATTGCACTCCCTCTAGGGCCGCGCGTGGTGTTTTTTCAACACCACGCGCAATGGTAGAGCACTGCCAACCCTTTCCAGAATCCTGCCTCTACTTGAGTAGTTTTATTCATTTTACCTCGCTTGGTTTTCCTCTTTACACCATCACCCAACCCTGTTTCCGGCTACTCTCCAGGATGCGTTCGCAAATCAACAATTCCCGGTACCCGTCGGCGAAAGTGGGAAAAGGTGGGTTTTCCGGTTGTTTGCCGGCAGCCACGGCGGCGTACACTTCTTTGAACAATTGTTTGGACGTATCCGGGAATCCCTCGTTGTGTCCACCGGGGAAACTCATCAGATCGCGGGCCGCCGGATAGGCCAGGGAAGGGTCGCGCATCAATAACTCGTTGCTGCGGTCGCGGTTGCCGATCCACAGTTCGTTCGGGGCTTCCGAGTTCCAGGCAAAGGTTTGTTTGGAACCGGATATTTCCAGTTTCAATTGATTTTTACGGCCTGCCGACACCTGCGAGACGGTGACCGCGCCCCGGTTACCATTGTCGAAGCGCAACAATACGTTGGCGTGGTCTTCGGTATGGATGGGCACGTCCGCGTAGTCTTCGGGTTGCAGCATTTTGCCGGAGTAGGTTTCTACCGGTTTCAAAGGCTTCTTCCGGGTTTTATGAATGGTGTTGAAATCCGCCATGACTTCCACGGTTTTCAGGCCGGTGATGTATTCCAGCACGTCCATCAGGTGCGAGCCGATGTCGGCAATGGCCCGGGAATCGCCCGATTTATCGGGCTCCAGGCGCCAGTTATAGTCGGTTTCGTAGAATAACCAGTCCTGTAAATAAGAACCCAGGATCGAGTATACCTCGCCCAGATCCCCTTGCTCCCGCATGGTCTTCATTTGGCGCACCAGTGGGTAATAACGCAGGTTGAAGTGTACGGCATTGACCAGGCCGGTTTCTTTGGCCAGGGCGACCAGCTCTTCGGCTTCATGGAGGTCTTTAGCCAGCGGTTTTTCACAAACCACGTGTTTGCCGGCCAGCAGCGCTGCTTTCGACTGCGAATGGTGCAGAAAATTGGGGGTGCAGACGTGCACGCAGGCAATATCTTCCATCGCCAGTAACTGCTCGAACGTGCAGGGTCGCTCGATACCCAACTGGGCCGCTTTGCTGACGGCCAATTCTATGTTTACTTCACAAAGCGCGGTTACTTCTACATTCGGAAGCCTGCGAAGTGCCTCGATGTGCGCAGGTCCGATAAAACCGGTGCCGACCACGCCGACCTTAATTTTTGCCATTGTTATCTGATTGAAGATTGTTTAAAAAAAGGTGGAAGTTCTGAAAAATGCTGGATTTATGGGCTAATCCACTTTTTGGGGCGATAAATTTTTCTTGATAAAAGTACACTTTTCTGCCTTGCCATGCTACCCTGCATGTTCATATTACCGATTCTACCTACCTTGGCTGTGTAAAACAAGTTGCCTTAGAGCTATGATCGAACATAAAAACGTCTGGATAAAAACCGGCTACGAACTATTCGCTTTGTCCGGCCCCGGCTCCCTGAAAGTAGAAACGATTTCCAAAAAAGTGGGAATCAGCAAATCCTCTTTTTACCACCACTTTGCAGACTTGTCCTTGTTCATCGAGCAGTTGCTGGAGCACCACCTTCATCAGGCGCAGTTAATGGCCGCAAAAGAGCTGAGCAGCAAAAACATCGATCCGGAATTGATCACCGTTCTGCTGGAACACAAGATGGATTTACTGTTCAGCCGGCAATTGCGCATCCATAGGAACGAAAAACAATTTTACGACGCGCTCGCCGAATCGAATCGGACTGTAGGCAGCGCTTTTGTGTACCTCTGGGCCAAAGAATTAAATATAAAATTAAATCCCGGACAGTTGGAGGCACTCTTCGAACTGGCGCTCGAAAACTTTTTTCTGCAAATCACTTATGAAAACCTGCACTATGATTGGCTCTCCGGGTATTTCACCAATTTAAAAAGGATCGCGCATCATTTTAACTGATGCCGGATTGTACGGAAGCGTCTAAAATGAGGTAAACAACACTTCTACCTTCGCGACATACTTTTAAATTTTTTAAAACATGTCGCATCGCTTTCACAAATTCTGGCTCAAAATCACCGCTTTTACCATCTGGTCTTTCGCTCCCGTCTTTTTCCTGGGCACCATGGCCTCCACCTCGGAACCGGCGCGACTGACGCTCGACCTGCTCAGTTGGCCCATCGACGGCGCTACCACCTACGATTCTCCCGATACCCACTTTCTTTCGGCGCTCACCGGCGGCTTTTTGCTCGGCTGGGGCGTCACGGTCTGGTGCCTGTCGGCCTGGGTGTATGACCATGCGCCCGAACCTGTGCGTAAAACTGTGCTGACGGGCATGCTATCGTGGTTTGTGCTCGACAGTGGCGGGTCCATTGCATCGGGGAATGCCTCGAACGCTCTTTTTAACCTTCTGGTGCTCCTGCTTGCGGTAGGACCGCTCTGGCGTCCTGCCAAGACGCAGGGATAAGTCTTTCGCGAAGGACTTCGTTATTTTGCACCTAAATTACGCCTCGCTTGGTCTTCAACCTTGCACGATGTTCGCCCACAAGCGCCGGTCTTGGTCTTTTTTGTACTTTACTCCACCGGGCACCAGTCAATCAGCCCACAGTTCTCGTAAATCACCCGTTCGCGCTGGTCGCCACCGATTTCTCTGGCCCGGATGTCGATCTTGCTGCTGGTCCAGCCCAGTTCTTCGATATACGTAAACATCAAAACAGAACCGTCTCGTGACCAGCAGGGATCTTCGGCGCGTTCTATTGCTTTTCGCATGTTGGTACCGTCCGAATCGATAAAATAGATATCCAGGATGTATTCAAAGGCAATCGTCCGGCCATCGGGCGACCAGCGAGGGTTGTTGAATGGCCCGTCGTTCAAGGCTTTAAAATTGCTTCCATCGGCGCCGATCGTGCATACATGCGCGGTGTAATCCACGTCATCGCGCCCGATAAAAACAAAACTGTTCCCGTCCGGCGACCAGTCTATTCCGCCGTTGTAAAGTTTTCCGCCGGGCAAATGGATGATCTGTTTTTGCAGGGTTGCCAGATTGATCCGTACAATACTACTATCGAATGCCTCGATGTAGGCTACCTCGCTATCGTCGGGCGACCAGCAGATGCTTTGATCATCTTTGTTGTTCAGTTTCACGATTTCTGTCAGGGTATTGGCATCTACGATGGAATATTTCAAATGCCCCAACGAATAGTCTATCAATGCCAGTTTGGAACCGTCGTGCGACCAGCGATAGGGTTTCAGATCGGTGAGTTCTGAATAGTCATTGCTTTTATGTTGTATTGAATAAACCGGCTATTCTGGCCTTGCATGGCAATACGCCCCGGTACATCGTTTAAAGGCAGTTCGTCGTTGCGTTTGCAGGCGAAGAAAGAAACGAGGAATAGGATAAAAAGAACCTTTTTCATGGCGTTTACAGGTTGGAGCACAACTTTTTGGGCAAAATATCTTGCCTGATACAAAGTTGAATTTCCCTCCTGCAATAGGGCAATGATCGCAATCATTAAAAAAAATGACTTACAAAACAATGCGCCATCTATTTCGGAAGTCATTGATAGTCAAGAGAATTTTGGTACAGGAGATGTGATCGTCCCTCATTCCTCTAACCCTCATCTAACTTCATCCCTAACTGCTCATTCCACCTTAAAATGATCGCCCGGTAAATAAATATCCAGCCGCAACCCTTTGCACCCAGTTTCCGGACTTCCCATATTTTTTGGAACGTTTAGCGTTGCTGTATACCAGTACCTGGGAAATACCTACTACTTCGGCGTCTTTGCCTTTGACCAAAATAGCGGTGGACTCATCGATGCCGATGCCTTTCATGGCCGGATAGTCGATGACGGCGCTGATCAGGCGGTTATGGCGGCTGCGTTTTACAAAGTGTTGATCTACAATGGCTTTTTTCAGCATGCCCAGGCCGGGCCGGGTCTCGATATTGTCCGCCTCAATGGTATTGAACGTAGCCGAATACTCGGGGTTTTTCCTGGAATTTCCAGTGATCATGATGGCGCTCATCGCCGCTGCGCTGGCGCTGGTGCCGCCCACCATCGCGCCGTTTTTGCAGGCTTGAGAATGGCTTTTTTACCTCGAACCGGCCACAGCATCCATAAAACGGCTTTGATCGCCCCTTGCTGATGTAGATCAGTTTGGCGCCGGCCATGGAATCGGCTTTAGCCGGATCATTGGCCTGCGCTTTCGTACAAAAAACGCCGTAGACGTTTTGAATGCCCAAAGCAGTAAACTGTATTTTTGTGTAAAAAACAGCCGAGTCGGGTTCCCCGCTGGACATCGGTAAAACCACAGCATAACCGCCTTTGTCCAGGCCGGACTCCTGCACCATGCGCTGGACCATGTCCAGGCTGCGTTCGCCGCCGCCAATAATAAATAGTTTGCCTTTGTTTTTGACCCAAAACGGGACAGACGTTAGCAGCAGCAAAGAGGAGGGAGAGCAATATGGAATCGATTCATGGTAGGATGTTTGATACGCCTTGCTTGGCTCTTCAATCTTGCAAAATGTGCCCACAAGCGCCGGTCTTGGTCTTTTGACCAAGGCCAAAAGTACAACAGACCTACCTCATATCACGATGCTTTCCGCCCCAACCTTCTCCATACCAGAAATGCGTAAAAAATGGCCAACTATCTGCTTGGCCGGCGTAAGGGTTGATTCTGTTGTACGTGTGATCTTGGTCAAAAGACCAAGATCGGCGAAAGTCTAGCGCTGCGGGAGTTTCTTTACGCCTTGCTTGGCTCTTCAACCTTGCACGATGATCGTCCACAAGCGCCGGTCTTGGTCTTTTGACCAAGACCAAAAATAAGGCAGACCTAACTCATATCACGATGCTTTCCGCCTCAATCTTTTCCACTACGAAAGTGGACAAAAATGGCCAACTATCTGCTTAGCCGGCGTAAGGGTTGATTCTGTTACGTGTGATCTTGGTCAAAGACCAAGATCGGCGAAAGCAATCCGTTTTAAATGGCTGCCGCATCAATTACATACCTGTAGCGGGCCTGTTTATTGAGCACCTTTGTCCAGGCATCGTTTACATCTTCGGCTTTGATGATCTGTATTTGTGGTAAAACTTTATTGTCTGCGTACAGTAATGCATCACCTCTTGTGTTTCGGGTATGCCGCCGATAAGCGACGCGTTGAAATTTACACGGCTATTGGCCAATCCGATATTGTTAAGCGTTAATTCAAAACCCACAGGCATTCCCACTTGCGTATAAAAACCACCGCGCTTCACCACGGAGGAATAAGCAACATCATACTGTGCCGGAATCGTGGAAATCATATAATCCAGTTTCGCTTTATAGGTTTTAGTTTAGCGACATCGTCCACAACAATTACTTCTTTGGCTCCGAACGCAAGAATGTCTTTTACCTTATCGGGTGACGTAGTGAACGCGTACACATCCGCACCTTTTGAAACCGCTAACTTCACAGCCAAATGTCCCAGCCCGCCGATACCGGCCACGCCTACTTTATCGCCTCTTTTAAAATTGGCATTCATCAACGGCGAGTACGTCGTAATACCCGCACAAAGCAGGGGAGCCGCTTCCTGGAGGCTGATATGATCGGGAATATGCACGGCAAAATGATCTCTAACAACAATGTTGTTCGAGTAGCCACCCTGTGTGATTCCGGAAGGGGAAGTTTTATCGGGAGCGCCATAAGTGAATATCGTTGCATTGTTGTCGCAAATTGCTCTTCACTGTGTTTGCAACTTTCACATTGCATACAACTGTCTACCATACATCCGACCCCTGCCCTGTCACCTACCTTAAATTTGGTGACGTTTTTACCGACTGCTGTAACGATGCCGGCAATCTCATGGCCCGGAACCTGCGGATACTGTTGCGGTCCCCAATCACCTTTCATTTGGTGTATATCGGAATGGCAAATACTGGCATATTTGATTTCAATCAGGATGTCATTATTACAACCGGCCTGCCGCTCAAATTCCCAGGGACTTAGTTTTCCTGAAGCATCTTTGGCTGCATAGCCCCTTGATTTTATGTTTTTGTCCATGGTGCGTTTATTGTTTGCCTGAAAAAATCAGCGGATTGGCAAGAATTAATCCTGCACCCGCTATGGAGGTTTGATGAATGAATTTTCTCTGGATGAATTGGCATTGTGATTTTTATCTTTGCATCATATGATTGTTTTAAAAACATTATTTTGGGTTTCCGTATTCCTCATCCGTAACTTTCTCTTTCCAATCAACAATTCCTTTTTCTGTATTGGGTAGGATGTATAATTGATGTAAGCCGCTGTCGGGGCTTGCGCCGTGCCAATGCAATACGTTGGGTGGGCACTTCACCACGTCGCCTTTTCTGATGGTTTGCCGGGGTTGTCCTTTTATTTGGTGGTAGCCTACGCCATCGGTAATAATCAGGATTGGACCGCTTGGATCATATGCCAATTGCTTCTTGCACCAGGCTCGAAATACACATTTCCGACAACGGTGTTATACATGGAGTCGTTGGGAACTAAGCCGATATTCCAGGCCTTTCCGGTGAATTTTTCCGCCGGGCCTAATTCACCCTTGGGAAAAATGGCTTGCGGTTCATTTTTTTCCTGATTCTTAGCATCTTGTTCCATACAACCGGATGTAAGCAATGTTATGTAAACAATTGCTGTTATGAAGACTAACTTCATGGCAGTTACCTTTTTTTGGTTAAAGAATTTCTTTCTGTCTTTTCTGTTTAAGCAGGCTTATCCAGTTTTCGGTATTCTTCGTCTGAAACCTCTTGTAACCAATTTACGATTCCTCTGTGCGTATTTGTATTGATTGCAATGTGGGTGAATGCACTGTCGGGTGATGCTCCATGCCAATGTTCCACATTGGGACTAATTGTAACAACATCTCCTTTATGAAGTAGTTGGATCGGTTTGTCTTTTCCTGATAATAGCCGGTTCCTTCAATGGCTATAAGAATTTGACCGCCCGGATGTGTATGCCATAATTTCTTGCACCGGCTCAAATACAACACTAAGAACAAGCGTATTGAAGGTGTCATCGTTCGGCACTAAGTACTGCCCATGTGTTACCCGTGAAATAATCAGTTGATCCTTTTT
>JADJSY010000029.1 GCA_016711435.1 Lewinellaceae bacterium | reverse complement strand
GGACTTGAAACGGTTGATATTTGAACCTGTGGGGAGGGACATGGTGCCAGGTGTGTTTTCTTCTTCTTGCCTGAAAGGTAATAATTTGTACCAGTTCCATAAATTTGTTGCCCAGAGCAACATGATTGATAAGGCTGAAAAACTATACCTGCATGTCCGAATTTCAAATCTACCAGTTCAAATCTATCGACCGCCCACTCACCGACGCCGAACGCAAAGAAATCGGCTCCTGGTCGAGCCGTACGAAACCGACGGCCACTTCGGCGACGTTCACGTATGCGTACGGCGATTTTCCGAAACAAAAGCGCATCTGCCGGACATATATCCGACAGATGCGCTATAAACTTGAGCGGAGAGGCAGGGATTCGAACCCTGGGTACCCTTGCGAGTACACTTGATTTCGAATCAAGTCCATTCGACCACTCTGGCACCTCTCCGTGGTTTGCACTCAAACGAATGCTGCTTAATTCAAAATCTGGGCGGAGAGACGGGGATTCGAACCCCGGATACGCTTTTGGCGTATACACACTTTCCAGGCGTGCTCCTTAAACCACTCGGACATCTCTCCAGATGCGCTTTTTCAAAAGCGGCGGCAAAGATAGTAATAGCAACGGCAAAATCCAATATAGTTTTCAGAGAGTTTTTTCGAGCGGGTTTATCAGACCGTCCACAACAAAACAAAAAGGAACAGCGCGCAGCCTGCAAGCTGCTGAAAATCAGTAAAATCAATCCAGCCATTCTGCTCAATCACTTGAATGACGATATATCTTTGCCCCGAAATGGTTTTCAGGATATTTGATCATCGAAGAGTTCGGCAATTTCTGACGATAGCGCTGCTATGCGGCACTTTGTTATGTATGTTCCCACCACAGCAGCCTGCTTTTCAGTGGTGGGCCGACCAGGCTTTTATAATTGCCCTGAGTTTTTTGTTATTCGGCCTTTTCTTCCTGATTATCAACAAGCCCCGGCTCATGTTTGTGTGTTTCGGATGTAGTGCGGCGATCAGTTTTTACAAAAACGAAGCGCCCCAGACTTCCAGCGAACAGTCCTTATTGATCGTTCCTGCAAGGGAAATCGGGTGGACTGCTAAAGAGTGGGACGGCGTAACCGGTTTGTATCGTCTGCCGGAGGTGGCAGATGAAAATGATCCAATATCATGAGCATAAGTAAAAGGGCAAAATTGCAAAAGGCAAAAAGCAATGTAAATCAATGAGTTACAAAAGATTTAGTCTTAACTAATTATGCACACCTACTTACGAAACAGGATCAGCAGTTTCCGATATGCGTTCCGGGGTTTGTCCGATCTGTTTCGCCGCCAGCCCAATGCGCGGATACACCTGCTGGCCGCCGTTTTGGCGGTAGCCCTGGGCTTTTACTGCCATATTTCCCGCATGGAATGGATCGCACTGAGCATTTGCATCTCATTGGTGATGGCTTTGGAAGCGCTGAATACCGCGCTGGAATACCTGACCGATCTTGTTTCCCCCGAATTTCATCCATTGGCCGGAAAGGCAAAAGATGTTGCGGCGGCGGCTGTGCTGCTGGCGGCGGCGGGCGCGGTGGCCGTCGGGCTGCTCATTTTTATTCCGCGCCTGTTTCTGATTACCACATAGATTTACCAAGAGAAGACATAGGGTTTTACCACAACGGACACAAAGTGGTTGCACAAAGGACACCAAGCGTAGAGTCGACCGCATTTTTGAGTCATTTGTGATGATTTATGCCAAGTTTACAGTAAATACTAAGCGGGAAGGGTCAACTCTACGCTTTGTGTCCTTTGTGAACCCGCTTTGTGTCCGTTGTGGTAAAGCCCTATAACTTTTATGTGGTAAACAGATACCCGCATCTGTTTTTTTGAAAATAAGGTTCTATCCCGGGAGCGAAATTCCCTTGCACGGTATCTTCAGCGAAATCCCATGCCATTTAACTTTTTTCACCAAACCCAATCCTTCTCATGCGGTTCTTATCCTTCTTACCGATGCTGTTGTTTGCAGCGTTTTTGCCTGCGCAAACCAACTGCAACATTTCCGGCCTTACGGCTACGGTTTCCGACATCAATCCCGCCAACTGTCAGTACACCGTAGTACTTAATTTTGACCACTCCGGTACCACCAATCAGTTCAAAGTGCAGGGAAATGGTACCATGTACGGTACTTTTACCTACAACCAGTTGCCCCTCACCTTAGGCCCATTTACGGCCGGCAATACACCAACCATGCGCGAATTTGTGGTGCGGGATGTGATTGCTGAAAATTGTTTAGATGATATTGTGGTCAATATTCCGGCCTGCTCGACGTCTGCCGCCTGCAACATTTACGATGTGGTGGTGACAACGGGCGACTGTATGCCAAACAGCAACCAATACAGCCTGACCCTCGATTTTGAGGTAACTGCGCCGACCAACAGCCTTTTTGAAGTGTGGGCCGGCAACACCCAATACCTCGGCGTTTTTCCGATCAGTGCATTGCCGGTACAGATCAACAATTTCCCGGGCAGTGGCAATGACAACGATATCATTAGGATTTGTATCAACGATAACCAGAATTGCTGTGAATACAAGGAGTTTCCGGCGCCGGATTGCAACCCCACGCCCTGCAATATTTACGATGTGGTGGTGACAACAGGCGATTGCCAGCCGAATAGCCACAATTACAGCCTGACCCTCGATTTTGAGGTAACTGCGCCGACCAATGGTTCTTTCGAGGTTTGGACCTACAGCAATACTTACCTCGGCATATTCCCGATCAGCGCGTTGCCTGTTCAGATCAATAATTTTCCGGCCAGTGGCAACGCCAACGATGCCATCAAAATTTGTATCAACGACAATCCGAATTGCTGTAAATATAAGGAATTCCCGGCGCCGGATTGTGGCTTGAATCCTTGTGAAATTTCGCAACTGGTGGTTGAAACCGGCGACTGCAATGATGCCACGTACCAGTTGACGGTTAATTTTGATGTTGTAGCACCCGGTATTATCGACTCTTTTCTGGTGTTTGCCAATGGTAATTTATTTGGCAAATACGGCGTCAATCAGTTGCCGCTGACGATCCCCAACTTCCCTTATAATGGCGGTGTCAACGATGTCATTAAAATTTGTATTGGCAACGATCAAGCGGAATGCTGCCGTACCAAAGAATTTGCGGTGCCTGATTGTATGTTGCCAAACCCCTGTCAAATTATTGATTTAGTCGTTGATCCGGGCGAATGCCACAACAATGGCACATACCAGTTGGTGGTGGATTTCGGACTGCTATCTACCAGCGACATCGACTCGTTTATGGTATTTGCCAATGGAAGTTTTTTTGGGAAATACGGCGTCAACCAGTTGCCGCTGACGATTCCCAACTTCCCCTGGAACGGCGGCGCCACAGATATGATCAAAATCTGCGTGGCCAATGACCAAACGGAATGCTGCCGTACTAAAGAATTTGCAGTGCCGGATTGCCTGGCAGGTCCCTGCGAAATTTTCAACCTCGTCGTAGACCCCGGTATGTGTACCTCCAATACCAGTTATCAGTTGCTGGTCAATTTCCAGGTACAATCAAACATCGACATCGACTCGTTTGTGGTATTTGCCAACGGCGTATTTTTCGGAAAATACGGGACCAATCAGTTGCCGCTGACGATTCCCAATTTCCCTTATAATGGCGGCGCCAACGATGTGATCAAGGTGTGTGTAGCGAATACGCTCGCGGAATGCTGCCGGATCAAGGAGTTTCCGGTACCCGATTGTTTGGGCGGCCCCTGCACGATCACCGACCTGGCTGTAGATCCGGGCGCCTGTACGTCTAATACGAGCTACCAACTGGTGGTCAATTTCGGGGTAGTTGCTCCCGGTATCGTCGACTCTTTCCTGGTATTTGCCAACGGCAACTTTTTTGGAAAATTCGGTATCAACCAGTTGCCGCTGACCATTCCCAATTTCCCCTATAACGGCGGCGTCAATGATGTGATCAAAATCTGCATCGGCAACAATGTAACCGAATGTTGCCGCATCAAGGAATTTGCGGTGCCCGATTGCCTGAATGCTGAAAACTGCGAGATTTACGATTTGCATGTGATCCATACGCCCTGTCTGTGCGGGCAGTTTTTTGCGGTAGTTAATTTCAAATTTAACAATGGCGGCTCGGGCGGTTTCGACATCGTCGGCAATGGAAATAATTACGGCACCTTCCCGTACAACCACCCGCAACCGATCGTTTTAGGGCCGTTCCAGGGCAACGGAACCAACTATGAGTTTGCCGTGCGCGACCATTTCCACCCGGAATGCCACGACGCAGTCGAGTTGGGCGAAATTGTTTGTACGGTTCCTGTAACGGATCCCGGCAACGACATTCACCTGAGCCTTTCTCCCAATCCGGCCGGCGACTGGCTTCAGGTGGCTGCGCAAATGCCCGGCGGCATTCAGGCCGGACAAAGCAATATCGACGTTTACAGCGCTGACGGGCGTTTGGTGATCCATCAAACAGTGGCCGACGGCAGTAATTTCCAACTCAACGTTTCTGCATTGCCCGCAGGCATGTACAGGTTGGTCGTGTCGAGCGAGGTAGGACGGATGGAAGGCACGTTTGCCAAGAGATAGAAGCAAGTCCGAAGTCTTCAGTGCGAAGTCCGAAGTCCGTAGAGTGCGCCGTTTCATGTTTGGGAAACCCAAGTATGAAACGGTGTACTCTACGGACTTCGCACTTCGCACTGACGACTTCGCACTTGGGAGCCGTCCAAATTCAAGCGTTTTTTTAGAAATAGACATTAGTTGCATTTAAATATAAAACAAAAAGTGTCGCAAAACCCCTGTTTGTTTGTCGTATCGACTACTCACAGCCTTCAGTCTCTTAGTCCTACTTTTGTCTTATCAATTGGAAGAATTGAACACAGTTTTCTTTTGAAATTTCTCATCAATGAAAAAGACAAAAATTATTTACTGGGTAACAACAACTATCATTTTCCTGTGGGAAGGCCTGATGACCGCCCTGACATTCAACGCTCAAATAGCGAAAGACGGTTTTCAGCATTTGGGATACCCGGAATACTTCAGGGTAATGCTTAGCCTGTTCTGTATTATTGGATCCATCGTTTTGATTGTACCGGCCATTCCCGGCCGGTTGAAAGAGTGGGCGTATGTGGGTTTTGGCATCAATTTTATCTCAGCCGCCGTGTCCCTTTGGGCTGTGGACGGATTCGGGGCACAAATCTTGTTTCCCCTTGTTTTGCTTGGTATTTTGGCCGTTTCTTATGTGCAATACCACAAACTACCAAATGGGAAGGAGCCATCATCGGCATTGTCATCTTAATAACTCGATATGCGAAAAGTAAAGCTGCAAATGCAAATCTCCCTCGACGGATTTGTCGCAGGGCCAAATGGTGAAATGGACTGGAT
Organism: Lewinellaceae bacterium; assembly: GCA_016711435.1. Lineage (GTDB taxonomy): Bacteria > Bacteroidota > Bacteroidia > Chitinophagales > Saprospiraceae > M3007. The sequence goes on along the minus strand of JADJSY010000029.1, from coordinate 85,616 downwards.
GGTCTGGAACTGGGATACCGCGCTTGGAAATTACGTGATGGATATCACGGAGCCTGTAGATTGTATTATCCTGGGGCGCGTATTGGCCGAGGGTTTTATCAACCACTGGGCGGCCATCGCGACCAATCCCGATACCACCGAGCCGTTTGCCCGGAAAATGCACGAAACGCATAAAATTGTTTTTTCCAAAACACTCGATACACACGACTGGCAGAATACCATTATCGCCCAGAACGATCTGGTAACAGAAGTCACCAACCTAAAAAACCAGGATGGGCAGGACATTATCGTGTACGGTGGCGGGAAATTTGTAACGAACCTGATCAAACACGGGCTGATTGACGAATACCATCTTTTTGTGAATCCGTCCGCGCTGGGAAGCGGCATGTCCATTTTTCAGGGTCTGGAAAACAGGCAGGCGTTCAAATTGATCGAAGCCAGGTCGTTTGAATGTGGTATTACGGTGCTTTGTTACAAGCCCGATGCCTCGTGATGCATGGATGGGATTATATTTCCAGCACGCTACGAGGGAATCACAAACGCCACATTCCGCTTCAGTCCCTCAAATTTCACCCGTTTAACCGCCGATTTTTTAAAAACCCTGTTAAAAACATCCTCCGTCAGTTCCTGCCAGTCACGACGGCTGAGTTGCAGCAGATCGGGATGCGGTTCCAGCGCAGGCTCCGCATGCCGTTCTGCAAAACGATTCCAGGGGCACACGTCCTGGCAGACATCGCAACCGAACATCCAGCCGTCCATTTTGTCCTGGAATTCGGCAGGAATATTATCCCGCAGTTCGATGGTCAGGTAAGAAATACATTTGGATGCGTCCAGAAAGTAACCTTCCGGGGAGATCGCCTCGGTGGGGCAGGCGTCGATGCAGCGCCGGCAAGTGCCGCAGTGGTCGCGGATGGGATCATCGTAGAGCAGCGGCAGGTCGCAAATAATTTCAGCAAGAAAGAAAAAAGAGCCGCGTTTGGGGTGAATGGTCAGGGTATTGCGTCCGTTCCAGCCCAGACCGGCGCGGCGCGCCCATTCGCGTTCCATCACCGGCGCCGAATCGACAAAACAACGCCCGTTCACTTCGCCGATTTCAGCCTGTATAAAGGCGAGCAAAGCCTTTAGTTTGTCTTTCACGACATGGTGATAGTCTTCACCATAGGCATAGGTAGCGATTTTCGGCGCTTCCGGGTCTTGTTGCTTATCGGGATGGAAGTAATTGAAAGCCAGGCAAATCACCGTTTTTGCACCGGGCACTAATTTGGGCGGGTCGATGCGCAGGTCGAAATAGTTTTCCATGTACGCCATCCGGCCATGCGCACCCTGTTGCAGCCATTTTTCCAGTTGACGCGCCTCTTCGTCGAGTTGCTCCGCGCGGGCAAAGCCTACGAATTCAAAGCCGAGTCTGTAGGCCTCCTGCCGGATCAGGTCGCTGTGTTGCTGGATGGGCATTGTTTGAGTGGTTTGATGGTTTGAGTGGTTTGATGGTTTGAAAGGTTTGATGGTTGGAAAAGGTTTGAGGTGGGTGGTAACTGAGCTTTGAGTTACTTACCCTCAAACATTCCAAACCTCAAACTATCAAACCTTTCAAACCATCAAACTTAACTAAATTATTCAAACCTCCGCTTATAAAACCACGTATTATCGTTCAAAGTAAAGCCCAGCGATATGCGGAAATACGTCTCTTCAATCGGCGAATCGCTGCCAAGTTTACCGATTTCAAAAGCAGAATTGACAAAAGAAGTCTGCTGGCGGGGCAGCACAATCGGGAATCCGAAACCGAATGAAACACCCACATCGTCGAGGCCCTGGCCATTGATGACCCGCGGATCCTGGCGATAATAGCCGCCTACGCGGTACCGAACACGTTTGGCGTATCGGTTATAGGAAGAGAAATCAGGTATAAATTCTGCGCCGGCAGAAATAGAAATAGTATTGCGGAACGTTTCCGGCCGGGCTTCATTCTTGTAATTGGACCAGGATTCGAAGCCGAATTGCGCGCCCAGCCTGAGTTTTTCCAGTTTTACATACTGTATGCCGAAGGTAAGGCCGGCGGGCAGGGTAAGATTGCGGCGCAGGTCCGTTTCCTGCGTAAGCGTATCGGCGTTGGCATATTGTCCGTTAGACGAACGGCCATTGCTGCGGATGAAATACGCGTCCGATACGGTGTTCAGTTTGTGTTTGCTTTCCGCAGTCAGGCCCAGCGTGATCCAGCGCGTCATTACATCCTTGTTATTGGGGGCATACGCCAAAGGAATATCCTGCTGTGCGCCCACGTTCCAGACAAAACCATTGATACCGATGTCCTGCCGGATATTATCCTGAAAAGTGGGGAACAGCGTATCATTAAAAATGGTCGTGTTTTCGTAAATGGATTTGCCGAACATCCAGCCGAGTGTAGCGCCGAACGCTGTGTTGTTATGCCGAACGCCGTTCGACCATTGCAGGCGGTAAGTGCCGCCGTTGCCCTGGAATGTGGTTTGCACCTCCCCGACATCCGGCAAGGTTTCATCCGCCTGGATATTGTAGCCGACCACGGAATAAGGGGTGAGCGCGAAGCCCATGCCAAATTTCCAGGGTGTTTTGTTGCGGTCCAGCACCTCGTTGATCGGGCTTCTCAGGGTAAAACCGAGCGCCAGGTAGGCCAGGTTACCCGACCAGTTATCTTTCGTTGCAGTGGCGGTTGCCAAATGGCTGTATTTCGCATACAAGCCCGTTTCGAGTGCGGTGGAACGCAGAAAAGCAAAAGAAGCGGGATTTTGCAGGTTCAGGTGAAACGGATCGTGAAAAGCCGCCGACTGACCGGCCATGCCCGTTTGATGGATCAGCGATTGTGTAATCGGATCGCCGATTCCAAAACGCGAATACGGGGAGTTTAATTTGGGCTGCGCCCATGCAGCAAACGTAATCAGGCAAAAAAAGACAGAGGCTAAAAAGCGCATAATTTGTTGCTAATGAAAAACTTGTATCGTTTTTCTCTATTGAAAATGATGTCGTAAAATGTGGTTCAGTCCAAAAAGCGTCAGGTCGGGTTGGTAGATCAGATCGGGATGATGAATGCTCAAAAAGCCTTTTAAAAACGCCGCATCGCCACCCGTCAGCAGCACTTGTAAAGGAGCAACCTGCTGTTGAAACAGCCGGGCAAAACCTTCTATTTCTAAAACGGCGCCCCGTATGGCGCCGTTTTGCAACGCCGTTTGGGTACTGTCGCCGATGGTATTTTCCGGCATTTCCATGGGTACTTCCGGCAAACGGGCGGTAAAGTGGTGCATTGCCCGAATCCGCATCATCACCCCCGGCGCGATATTGCCACCGTGGTAACGTCCGTCGGAGGTGATTAAATCGTACTTGATGCAGGTGCCGCAATCGACCACCAGACTGTGGCGGTCGGGGTAAAGTGCCTGGGCGCCGGCCACCCCCGCCAGCCTGTCTTTCCCCAGCGTGAGCGGGGTGCGGTACAGGTTTTGAAAAGGCAACGCCGTTTCGTGCGTCAGTTCCAGTACGTTAAAATATTCCTCCAGTTCTTCTTTCAGGCCGGCATCGGGTGAGGCTACCGAACTGAAGATGACGCAACGCACACCGTTCAGGTTGCCGTAACGCAGCAGTTCTGCTAACGTCCAGTCTGTCCAAATCGCTTGCTCGACCAGCGTATTTTCTTTAAAAAGGCCGATTTTGCTGCGCGTATTGCCGATGTCTATCACCAGGTTCGTCATGCGGGCGCAAAGGTAACGATGATTTGGGTAAAGGTTGATGAAGGTTGATAAGGGTTTATAAAGGTTGATATACAGATCCTCGAAAAAGTAAAATCGCTTCATTTTCGAGCGGATGTATATCAACCTTTATAAACCCTTATCAACCTTCATCAACCCAATGAGGGGTTTGCCTTGAAAAACAAAAACGCAGGCTTCCTGCTGAAACCTGCGTTTTGTTTGTAGCGCGAGCGAGACTTGAACTCGCGACCTTGCGATTATGAATCGCATGCTCTAACCAGCTGAGCTATCGCGCCATGCTTTTCAAAAGCGGCGGCAAAGGTAAAACGCTCTGCGACATTTTACAAATAAAGGCCGCTTTTGAAAGCAAAAATTTCCAAACGGCTTAATTTTCCCGTTCGTACTGGCAGCAACCGTGCAGATTGGCATACACGTCATCGGCTGCTTTCACCTTTTCCGTGTCATGCCCTGCCGCAGCAACGGCTTTGTGCACCTGGGAAGGTTTCACCTTTGCCGGATCAAAAGTGATGGTCAATATTTTGCTGTCCACATCCCAGTCGGCTACGGTGACGCCGTCTATGGTAGCGGCTTTTTCAATGCGTTTTTCGCACATGCCGCAGTTGCCGAGTACTTTGAATTTGGTGGTCATAGTGGAAACCTCTGTTCCGGCGTTGGTCTGGCCGTTGGATATGCTGAGGTTTGTGAGGAAGAGGATACTGAAAAGCAATATGTATTTCATGTTTTAGATTTTAAAGATGAATTGGTTGTTTTCCCGAGGTATGCCACGGCAATTACTGCAACCCGCCCGGCGCAAAACGAATCCCCAGATATGCCACCTGCCGCATCATCGGTCCCCACACCTGGGAGCCGTTGAAAAAGGGGCTTTCCGGTTCGTTGGCCGCGATGATGGCGTTGTGTTGCTGGAAACCGTTGAGGTTTTCGCCGCCGATGTATACTTCCAGTTTTTTGCCGAAAGTCCGGGTCACCTGGGCGTTCCAGATGCCGTAGGTCGGGCTGTTTGCCGGAAAATCGTGCATGTATTCGTGTGGAATATCCGAATTATCGGGCAGCCGTTGCGGGCCTACCACCTGTACGCGGGTATTGAACATCCACAACTTGTTGGGTGTCGTGTAATCGAAAGTCACCAGCCCCCGGTGTTGGGCGACCAGCGGTACTTTCCGCAACACACCGTCGGCGTAAGTGGCACGCACATCGTTCCATTTGTAACTCATTTTCACGTCAAGGCCGGGTAAAATATTGTATAAAAGCGAGGCGAGGAAGCTATTCGAGAAAGACTTGCCGTCGACATTGTAAAAGGGTGCGATACAGGTCGACGCTGAACGTGGCGTCCCGGCGGGCGACTTTAAACGATTGGGTAAAGTTGACGCCGTAGTTCCAGGCTTCCTCCAGTCCGAGGTTGTTGGCAAAATTCAGTATCCGGTTGCTGGCCAGCAGGCTGATATTTTCCGCCATCAGGTTGGGCGAGCGGAAACCCCTTCCCACAGAAATGCGCGCAATACTTTTTTGAGAAAAATTGTACTTCGCGCTCATCCTTGGCGTAAACAGCAGGCGGTCGAAGCGGCTGTTCCAGTCGACCCGTGCGCCGAGCACCACCACCAGGTCGGGTATTTCCATTTCCAGGTTCGGGCGGCTGTAGGTATATTCTACCATAGCGCCCGGCACGGCCTCTTTGCGGCTGAGATCGCCTTCATTCACAGTTTCCTGAATATCGTCGTATTGCAGGGAAGGCGCTACGACAAATTTGTGGTCGGTCGTGCCAATAATTGTCTGATACAGGCTTTGCCAGTAGAATGACCGCTGTGTGGCGGCGTAACTGTTCGGCCCGAACAAGGCATTGCTGCGGTGCCAGGAAGCCGAAATCATATTGCCCAACTGGTTGTAGGGTTTGCCGCCGATGCCTTCGTAACCGACCTTGCCCCACACTTCCACGCGGTCGTTGTTCTGATCGATACCGAAAAGGCCTGTTTTTCCGGCAATCGGACTGATTTGTCCACCCTGGCGGCGGTCGGTCAGCGCCTGCACATTGAATTGAGCGCACATAGCGGGGCTTTCGTAAAACACCCGGTACAGGCCGTTCAACTGTTGGCGGCTGGGCGAGTCGTAGAAGTTGTCGTCGTTCATATCCCAGCGATTTTCCACAAAACTGCCGTGCAGCAACAGCCCGTTGGAAATGCGGCCTTTCCCTTTTTTATTCAGGTGGACGTTCAGTTCGCCGCGACCTTCCGTCGAAGTAAACACATTGACAAACAAGGGTTTATCCAAATGCGGTTTCACCAATTCGGCATTGATCTGGCCGGTAATACCGGCGAAACCGTTTTTCACCGAACTGGCGCCTTTGGCCAACTGGATGCCTTCCAGCCAGGTGCCGGGCACGTATTCAAATGCAAAAGGTGTGGCAATGCCGCTCATTGTCGGGCGGTTTTCCACCATAAACTGGCTGTACACGCCGCGCAGACCGAGCATCTGGATTTCCTTCACACCTGTCAGCGCGTTGGCGTAGTTGACATCCACGGCGCCGTTGGTCTCGAAACTTTCGGACAGGTTGCAGCAGGGCGCCTTGCGCAGTTCCTTGCTGGAAATATGCTCCACATTGCGGGTTTCGAGTGTGGACACATGCGTATCAAAACCTGCGCCGTTCACCGTCACCTGTTGCAATTGGCGGATGCCGCTCACTTCCACCCAGATGTTGTTTTCACCGGGCAATACCTGCACTTCGGCAGGTGTATAACCAATGTAATTGATCACCAAAGTGGCTTCAGCGGTTCGGGACGGCAGACTGAACCGTCCGGCTGTATCCGTAACGGCGCCTTGTTTGGTGTCTTTCCAAAAGACGGAAGCGCCGATCAGTAATTCCTCGTTTTCATTGGTCACCATACCCGTCAGGGGTGCGGCTGTTTGTGAAAAGAGCGAATGCGTATATAGGAATAGTCCTGCCAGCAGGACAACGATATTTTTCATAGACAACAGGTAGACCCCGATTATTGTGATTGGAAGATTCACTTGATTGTAGTGCGAAGCCGGGGGTAGCACGTCCTTTTGGTTCAGGCACGGAGGGCGGAATTTATTCCGCTTCCTATTGTTTTTCCACGCTTTAGGCGTAATAAATTCCGCCCTCCATGCCTGAAGGCCATGCTACCTACCTGTGTCTAACAAATCGCAATACAATGGCGCACACAGATCATGCGCCCGGAAAGGGGTGGGGGAGGGTTTGGAAATGCCTGAATACCAACTAATTGTGTGGTGGATGCATTTTCAGTTTGCCATACAAAAACAGGCGCCGGAGGAAGATCTGCCGGGCAGTGAATAATTTTGCCGAAATCCGATTCCGCGACGGTGAATTCGGGTTTTAGTTGAAATACCCGGGTGGTTTTTTTCGTGCAACCGGGTTCTTTTTCGGAATCGGCAGCACCTGTTTTACAGCAGGAAGGTTTTGCGGGCGATTTTTTGGCGCAGCAGGCAGGTATGTTTGCGGCCTGCTCCTCATTTGTTTTTTGGGTCGAACATTCGTCCTGAACAGTAAAAAGAGACACCGAACGCATGCCTGCACAATAGCAGTATATCTGGTGTACGCTGACGCCCATCGTGGCCGTGAGCAGCGCGTCCATCCAGATCCAGGCGAACGATTTTTTTACCAGAACAGACATGTTGATGTATTGAGTATTTGAAGTTTTGAGTATTCGAGTATATGACTGGTTAACAATCATTTGTACCCGAAATTTTTGGATTCCTGAATTTTCAAATAACAATGCAAAAGTACACGAAATAATGCCAAAAGGAAAGGTTCTTTTGATGTTTCACATGGCGTTTGCAATTGAAAGCGGCGTGAGGTGATGCGCATTGATGCCTGGAACCTTTGAAATTCGGGCGACCACAAGGGTCGCCCCTACATCATAAACATAAATCCTAGCTATTTGCAAGTCTAAAAGCCCAATTTTGCAGGAGGTTGTGTCAAAAGGGTCGAAGTAAAATAAGATGCCAAATTATACTTGGTTTTTTCGGTGCGAAACATGAGTCATCCCGAATTTTGGGCAATTCTTCGGCGCGTGAGGTAACGCGAAATTTCCACACTAAAACCATGGCTAAAGTAGAATCCGACTTTTGACACAACCCTGAATTTCAAAGGTTCCAGGCATCAATGGGTGAGGCCTATCTATTCACCCTTTAACCCGAGTGATTGTAAACTCACTACTCACCACTCACCACTCACGATAGTCACATCTCCTCCGGCCCTTCTCCCACCCAGTCCTGCTGCACATAGCCGTCTTCGCAGTAATCTTTCAGTTCGTCTTCGATAAAAGCGCGCACTTCATGGACAATATCGCCCGGGTAAAGCAGGTGCACATTGGGGCCTGCATCGAGCGTGAAATAGACAGGATGGCCGGTTTTTGCGCGGTATGCCCTGATTTTTTCGATAATAACTAATGAGTTGGGGCGCAGGAGGGTATAGGATGGGTTGCTGCACATCATGAGCGCATGGAGGGTCATGGCTTCATCTTCCACGATTTTACCAAAAGTGGCCAGGTCGCCGCTGCGCATGGCTTCCAGCAAGGTCGCCAGGCGTTGCCGTGCCTGTGCGTAACGCGCTTCGGCATACGGGTTGCCATCCATCAGCGCATGGCCGTCGCGGCTGCTGACGGCTTTTTCGTCCTGGCTGACGATGAGGATATCGTCGTGGAAATTTTTGAACGTCTCGTGTATCTGTTCGGCCACAGGCACGGCAAATTCGTTGGAAGAGCCTGCCACCAACGGCGTTTCGCCCCAGACGGCGGCATGGGGAAAAATGGAGCGACAAGCCGATCCGCTGCCCAAACGGGCAACAAAGGAGGCTTTTTTGTCGTAATCAGCCGGGTCTTGCAGGGTGCCGAACAAGGCGTCTTCCAGCGAACAAAGGCACAGTGCCAGCGCCGACATGCCGGAAGCCGAAGAAGCGATGCCTGCCGAATGCGGGAAGGAGTTGCCGGTTTGTACCACTAATTTCAATTGTTTCAAAAACGGAAAAACGGGCAGCAGGCTTTCCAGAAATGCCTTTGTTTTGCTTTTGAATGCCTCGTTGGCTTCTCCGTGAAAATAAAATTCCAGGTCGATTTGTCCGTCGCCGGCTTCTTCTTTGAATGCGTATTCCAGCATGGTATCCGTGCAGGAGGCCGCCAAAGTGAGGCTCAATGAGGGGTTTTGAGGCAGTTGCCGGCCGTATTTGCCCCAATATTTGATCAGCGCGATATTGCTGGGCGAGCGCCAGGTGATGCTGCCGGCTTCGGGCGGATTGGAAGAATCGATGATGAGACGCGGATTTTCGTACATGTGAATAGTGTTTTTGTGTTTTGGTGTTTTAGTGTTTTTGAGGTGCTTCGCTTTGGGCATTTCAGTATTCCCTGTCTTATTTCTATCCATACCAAGCAGGTGTTCTACTAAAACACAAAAAAACCAAAACACAAAAACACTAAAAACATCCGCAAAGAAACGGAAGCCTGCGCACGATTGTCTCGGTTACCAGCCCTACTTTTATCAAATTTTTTGAAAACGAAAACGAACTGAGGAACTGTATAAAATTCAGTTTGGTTTATTTTTATAAAAAGCTTCAGTCTCCGCCGGATAACGGATAACTGATAACCGATAACTACATATCCACCACTACATCTATCTTTGCGGGTAAGAACAATGAATACACCACCCTCGACAAACAACAGATAACCATGTGGCAAAGACTCCGGCGCTTCGGCGTTGAATTATATGCTTTTTTTACGGCGGCTTTCGTGATCCGAAACTGCCTGAGTATGCTGGCCATGGTGAGTGGCATTTTGCTGCTCACATTCTGGTGGCTCAAGTGCTATACCAACCACGGTGAAAGCGTGCAGGTGCCCAGTTATGTGGGCATGGGTTTCCGTGAAGCAGCCCGCAAAGCCCGCGCCCGCGACTTTGGTGTGGCGGTCAGCGACTCGATTTATGTGCCGGGCAAACCGCCGGGAGAAATCATCGCACAGGACCCGAAAGCGGAAAGCCGTGTGAAAGAAGGGCGCACGATCTACTTCACCGTAGCAAAAAACAACCCGGATATTATCAAACTGCCCGGCCTCGCCGGCAGCGACGATTACGATATTTACAGCCGTAAATTGAGTCGCCTGGGCTTGAAACCGCGTATTGTGGCGCGCGCCGCCGATCCGAAACTGGAGGCGAATACAATTGTAGCGGTGATTTATCGCGGCGATACCATCACGCAGAAAATCCGCTACGGGTATTCCATCGAAATGGGCGGCACGATCGATTTTGTAGTCAGCGAGGAAGTGACAACCACGGTTAATATACCCGATTGTTTGTGTCAAAGCCTCGATGCAGCGCGTTTCTTGATCCAGGCCAGCGGACTCAGTATCGGCACTATTTTTAAAGATGCGACCGTGACGGATGAAGAAACGGCCTACGTGTGGCGACAAACGCCCAAGTTCGACGCCAACGGCACGATGCGCAAAGGCGAACAGGTGGATTTGTTTCTGACCCAGGAAAAACCGAAGAATTGCACAGACTAGTGTTTGGTGTTTCGGGTTTGGTGTTTCGAGTGCGTTGCCTAAACCACTCACGGTCGCCAAACGAAAATCACCACCAAACACTAAACACCAAACACGAAACACATACCTCACATGGACATTACAGTAGAAGAACTTAAACAAAAACTCGAAGCTGGCGAAAAATTCATCTTTATCGACGTCCGCGAACCCTGGGAATACGAAGAATTCAACCTCGGCGCCAAATTGACTCCACTCGGAGATCTCATGAATTCGATGTGGGAACTCGATGACCATAAAAACGACGAAATCGTGTTGCATTGCCGTTCCGGCCAACGTTCCGGTATGGCGCAATCGATGATGCAGGCCAATGGCTTTTCAAATGTGCGCAACCTGAGTGGTGGCGTGATGGCCTGGATTACTTCCTACGGTATGTCAAAGCCTTAAATGGCAGGCATGAATTCCTTTCCAAAATTAATTGATAATCAATGTTTTGGATAACGAAATAGTGCCTGGTGGCAGTTGTGTTTTCAATCGGCTGCGTTGGGCTGCGCGGGCAATCTCCTGTTTCTGCGAGACAGGTAGCCCGCTGCGGCGACTGGCAAAGTTATCTGCCCGATAAAGTCCATCCCGAATATATGCCGGAACGGCTGCTGCGCGTGAATTTCCACATCATGAACAGCCGGGACAGCAGCCACAATTTTCGACCGGAAGCGGGGCGAGATTATTGCAAACGCCTGCTGGAAGGCGCCAACCGTCAACTCGATACCAATATCCGCAACTGGCGCTCGCCGGAAGGAACGGCGGTGCTGCCCAAAAATTATCGCTACGTGTTATGGCCGCAGCCCGGCGACGACGGGATTTATTTCCACTACGATGATTCGTTGTACTACCTGATTTATGTCGGCAAAAACCAGAACAACTACAACCGACAGGTGCTGGATAAATACGGCATCGGCCTGGATTCTATTTTAAATATCTTTATCCAGGTACATCCCGACGACAGCATCCGGTCACGCACGTACAAGGCTAATTTACAAGGCATTGCGCTGGGTACGGCCCTGAAAATGGCGGGTTTGTACGAACAGGGAAACGCTGCTTTCGGCCACGAAGCCCTGCTCAACCACGAAGTCGGCCACCTGCTTTCGCTCAGCCACGCCTGGGGCGAAGACAACTGCCCGGATACCGACAAACACCCCAATAAATGCTGGGAATGGACTGAAACGCCGCCCTGCCGCGACCAGGCTACCAACAATATGATGGACTACAACGCCTACCAGATGGCAATGACCCCCTGCCAGATCGGGCGCGTTCATCAGGTATTGTCCAGCGATAAAAGTCGGCTGCGACGCTGCCTGGTACCCACCTGGTGCGAACGCCGGGAGGGTCGGGATGTGGTCATTCAGGATTCGGTCGTCTGGAGCGGCGCCCGCGACCTGGAAGGCAACCTGACCGTGGCAGCCGGCGGTTCGCTGCGCATCTCGTGTCGACTGTCGTTGCCCGCCGGAGCGCAGATCACCGTAGAAAAAGGCGGCAGGCTTTGGTTAGACGGGGCGCTTTTGCACAATGCCTGCGGGCGGGCGTGGGAAGGACTGGTAATGCCCAAAAGAAAACGGAATCGCGGGGAGGTGTATGTTTTGAAAACGACGAAATGGGAAAATTGTCCGGCGCCGGAGTTACCGTAGCAGAAAAAATAAGACATTTCTGCCTTAACGCGAAGATTTTTTACCACAAAGGACACCAAGTGGTTTTCACAAAGGACACAAAGCGTAGAGTTGACTCGTCCCGCTTAGTATTCCTGCTGTGGGGCCTTTTACTTTCCGACTTAATCAGGGGTTGAAAATGATGTGAACGTAATATTACGTGTACTTTTCGGGAAAAAGTGCGGGGTCAAAAGACCCGCGCACGGCAGCTGCATTTGGCCAAATGACCGGAAATGTGTGGTCAACTCTACGCTTAGTGTCCTTTGTGAAACCTCTTGGTGTCCGTTGTGGTAAAAAATGAAACATTCGGTATGTGCAAGGCAAGTACGAAATCATTCAAAATCACGTTATTTGCCCACTCACAACTCACAACTCACTACGCACAATATGAAGTTTCCGCGTTATCTCGGTATTTTCCTCTTTTTCCTGTTCGCCATTTCCATCACCGCCCCTGCCTGTAGCCAAAAAAGCGGCTGTCCGGCGAACGAAAGCCTGAAACCCAAAACCAATCGCAAAGGCGAAATAAAAACGAGTAAGAAGAGTCAGTCGGGGCTTTTTCCGGGCAAGATGAAGAAAAAGATGAAGTAGATGGTCGGGATTGAAATAGAACACGGATTTAATGGATGAGACACGGATTTTTCAATGTGCTATGTGTTGAAAAATCCGTGTCTCATCCATTAAATCCGTGTTCTATTTTAATTCCTAGCAATACGTCTCAAATGCCGATTTCAAATTCTCCGCAATGATCTGAGCCGGACGGCCTTCGATGTGGCGGCGCTCCAGGAAATGCACCAGTTTACCATCTTTGAACAGCGCGATAGCCGGGGAAGAGGGCGGGTATGGCGCCAGAAACTCGCGCACTTTTTGTGTCGCTTCGGTATCCACACCGGCAAAAACGGTGTAGAGTTTCGCGGGGCGTTTTTCACCCTGAACGGAAAGTTTAGCGCCCGGACGAGCCATAGCAGCCGCGCAGCCGCAAACGCTGTTAATCACCACCAGGGCGGTACCTTCCTGATTTTCAAGAACTTGTTCTACCTCAGCGGGTGTGCTGAGCGCTTCGAAACCAAAATCCGTCAGGTCTTGTGCCATCGGGGTAGTGAGTGCTATCGGATACATATTTTTTTAATTGAGAAGTGGAACAATGAAACAAGTGCAACCGGTATAAAAGGACTGCAAATTTAAAATATCACCGCCGGATAACAATGTGGCAAGGGGTTTTGTTTGGCGGAGTGGGTGTTTTCTTACTTGTACATTGGTCATTGAAAATTGAAAATTGGACATTATTTGAATTAATAATTAAAAAATGACCAATTTTCATTGACCAATGTTCAACGAACAGGGTTCGGGGCTACTGGAACGTCACATCCATCTTTTTTTCTTCCGTACCGCGTTTGACACGCACAGTAGTGCTGTCGCCTTTTTTGAATTTGGCCAGCCCTTTCATGTAATCCTGCATGTTTTTGATCTCTATATCGCCCATACCGATGATGATGTCGCCTTTTTGGATGCCTGCTTTGGAAGCGGCTTTACCATCCGTAACGCCGTCGGCGCGCAGGCCTTCGCCTTCAAAGGTATAGTCGGGCATAATGCCCAGGGTTACTTTGAAGCGGGGCGTGTCACTCTCGTTCGATTTGGTTTCCTGGAATGTCAGTTTGGATGTTTTATCCAAGGTTTTGATGAGCTGCAGGGCGACGTCAAGCACTTTTGTCTGTCCGGTAAAATTCACCAGTTCGGTATCGTCGGAAGGTTTGTGGTAGTCGGAGTGCTGGCCGGTGAACAGGTACAGCACGGGTATGTTTTTCAGGTAAAAAGAAGTGTGGTCGCTGGGGCCGATGCCCGAACTGTCCAATTTAATACTCAAATCGGTCGAAATGCCTTTTACTGCGGGCACAAAATCGGGCGCCGTACCGACGCCGCCTACGATCAGTTTTTTCTCGGCATTCAATCGGCCGATCATGTCCATATTCACCATAAAACTCACTTTCGAGAGGTCGATGGTCGGGTAATCGGTAAATTTTTTGGAACCGACCAATCCGAGTTCTTCGCCGGAAAAACAAAGAAACAGGAAGTTGTGCTGCTCTTTTATGTTGTTTTTGGCAAAATACCGGGCAAGTTCGATCACGCCCGATGTGCCGCTGGCATTGTCGTCGGCGCCGTTGTGGATCATTCCTGCCGAATTGGCTTCCAGTGAATTGTGGTCGAGACCCAGGCCGAGGTGGTCGTAATGCGCCCCGATCACGATGGTGTGTTCGGCGCCGTTGTCGAGGTAGCCCGCCACATTGCGGCTGTAAATCTGCGGGCTGTTTTCCGAAATGCCGCCGTGCGGATCGGATGATTTTTTAAAACCGAACGCGTGGAACCAGGTACCGTTGTCGCCTTTTGGGCTGAGGCCTATTTTTTTGAACTGTTTGGCGATGTATTCGGCCGCTTTCAGTTCGGCGGGTGTGCCGGTGCCGCGCCCCTGCAATTTGTCGGAAGCGAGGTAGGTGACGTGTTTACGAAGATTTTTTTCTGAAATTTCCTGGGCAAAACAACTGGAAACAGCCAGCAGCAGGGCTGTGATAAGCGATATTAACTTCATGGTCAATTTAATTTTGGCCGCAAAGGTAAGTAAAAGAGCAAAATTGCAAAGGGCAAAAGGCAATGTAAGTCAATGGGTTAAATAATATTCAGGGCGCTACAACCCTTGCTTCCAGCGTTTCGGTGGCAGGCGGATACCAGCACAAACGTTCCAGCATGGCCGTTGTGCCCGGGAATACATTCAAGTCGACTTTTTTGGAAACACCTTCCAGACAGCCCTCGTTGGAGTATTGCCAGAAATCCCAGCGTTTGCCGGTCGTTAGCAAAGGGGCTTCATTGTTGTAACGCGCGATCCAGAGCGGATAGTGGTCGAAATGCCCTTTCAGGTGGGTTTCGTAAAAATTTAAACCCGTATAAATGATGGGTTTGACGCCGAGTTTTTTTTCAACGATATGCAACCAGATTTGCGCTTCCTGAATCATAATTTCGGGTGCGATGCCATCGGTGCGTTCAATGTCGAGCACGGGCGCCAGGTCGCCGGGTTGAAATTCGACTAATTGCAGGAAATTTTGGGCCTGTTCGTCGCCGCAGCCATACGCCCTGAAAAAGTGGTAAGCGCCCCGGCGGATGCCATGGCGTCGGAGGGCCTCCCAGTTGCGGCAGAATAAACTATCCACAAAATCGTGCCCCTCGGTGGCTTTGACAAAGGCAAAGTCGATGGGTTCTTTGACGGCTACTGAATCCCATTCAATCTGTTTCTGGTGATGAGAAACATCCATCCCGTGCAGCACCTTGGCCGGCGGCGGCACAAAACCATACTGTCTGGCCAGCCCCAGGGGAGACAGCAGCAAGGCAAAGGAACCGATCAGACGTACGAGGTGCATATTCACAGGTGCGAAGAAAAGAAATGGATTACAAACGGATGAGGTTGTATGGGTTTTCGCCCTAAACCGACAAAGTTTTCATTGCCATATTTCGTGCCAAAAAACTGCTGAAAATGAGGTGGTTGGAACGAATGGAAACCTAAACTCCGTTTGCGCCGTATATAATGGTATAGAGAACCACAAAAATCCCCACAGGATGCGGCAAATTTGGGCTTTAACATAAAATTATTTGCCCGAAATGGGGATTTTGCGCTTTTGGCATGAAATTTTTATATCATTTATAAAAGAAATTCACGTTTTGAAAGTTTAAAGACATAAAGGGTGTTTCGTGTGTAGTGTTTGGTGTTTAGGGGGCTTCGCTTTTGGTGATAGTGGAAAATTTAGACGAAAGGTTCTTCTGCTCGGACTACCTACAATAGCCAAAAGCGAAGCCCCCCAAACACCAAACACTACACACGAAACACATAATGAACCGATTTTTTCATCCAGTCAAATGTATATTATGAAATTAATCCTTGCTATCCCCGCCGCCGGCTTACTGCTGTCGGGCACCCTGCAATCCTTGCAGCAGTCCGCAAAAGGGCCGGCATCCCAGCCGATTCTTACCAGTACCCCTGAGCCTATTCACATGGAGGCTAAACCCAAAATGTGGACAGAAAAGGAATACCTGTACAAAGGTGAAACCATCGACCTGCATTTTGACATGCCGCACGCCCGTTATCTGGGTGTGGTTAATCCGGACGGCAAATTTTTCTATGTCGTTTTCCCAGCGGAAAACGCCGTAGGCAATCTGAAGCCATACGTTACCAGCGAACAATTTGTGCACTTGAATTCATTAAAGATCAATCCACAGACCTTCAAAGCCGACCCGTATATCTATGGTATCATGGAAAATCAGCCGGTATTTCAAAAGTCGGGCACGTACCGGTTTGTTTTAGGTGAAAACCTGCATACCCACGACGAAAGCAGTGTGACGATCGTTCATATTCAGTATGTAAACATCAAGAGACCTGCCGAACATAATACTTCCATTGTATCACTCTGATATTTTTACAAGACGACCACTTAGCACTTCCGCATACATTACCTTTGCCGCGCACCGGAATTCCCTCCGTTGCGCGGTATTTTGTTATAAACAGGTGTGCAAAATTATTTTTGATTAAATTCTTTGCAAATGCTTGATTATCAACACTGATAACGAATAACAAATAACGGATAACTACTTAAGGAACAATGGATCGACAACAAATCCCCACAGATACGGCGAATCTCCCCAAAAACGGGCATTCCCGGCAAATGGTACTCTCTTCCAACCTCACGCTGTTCTGGCGGATTTTTGTACCTTTTTTCGGAACGGTATTTCTCAGCGGACTCATGCTGGCTTTTCTGTTCATCGATGAAAGTGACCTGTACCTGCCGGTGCCGGTGCTGTGGGCGCGTGTTGCGGTCGTGGTGTTGTGGTTGTTGTGGCTGTTAGTCATAAGTCGCACCATCTGGCGTCTGAAACGGGTGGATGCGGATGATACGCACATTTACGTCACCAACTACTGGACGGCGGTGCGTTACCCCTGGCAGGACATCGAGCGCTACGAGGAAAAAAAGCGCTTAGGCAGGCGCGTGATCAACTTTAAGTTGCGGGCGCCGGGCCGTTTCGGCGACGTGATCTCCTTTTTACCGGGATCGAGTTTTGAGGATTGGAAGAAGCGAAACGGAGAGATACCGGCTGCTTGAATCTACTTCATCTTCGCAATATCCGCGCTCATTTCCACCTGTTCGGGCGTCATGCGCGCCGTCCATTCGATGGGATCGGGATTGCCGGGAGCGGTCAGTTCCAGCGTTTGTGTATCCTTCAGGATCAGGTTGCTGACTTTGTTGTTGGGAGCGCCGTTGTAGCGAAACTCATTTTCCCAACTGATCTGGTATTCCAGCACGCTGGCTTTTAACTGCTCGTCGATGGTAGCGACTGTCAGGTATTCTGCATTGACGCCGGCAACGAAATGGGTGCCGACATAAGCGCCGTCTTTTTCAAATACGCTGATGCTGTATGTTTTGGTGCCGCGGGTGAGGCCGCGGGCCACGTTGTACAACACGGCATAAAATTCGTCGGTTTGAAAAACTGCTACCGGCTCGGGATGTACCGGCTTGCTGCTAAACTGTGCGCTGCGCTCCAATTCGGGTAAAAATTGGTAAAATTCCCAGCCGAGGCGTTTGATTTTAGCCGTCGGACGCGTTTCAATCTGATCCTGCAATTCTACGGCATCAAAGGTATAAGGCAGGGTGGCTTTGGGGAACTGATCCAGAAAATCCTGAAAAGTTGGTTCCTGGGCATGCAGGTGTGCGATGCTGAGCAACACCAGAAAAATAGCCGGAAAAACCTTCAATTTTTTCATGACACAATGATGGTTAATTTGATATTTGGGGCCACTGGCTTGTTTTTTACCAATGTTATATATCATAGACCAAAATGAGTGCCAAATCAACCCGGATGCGCTTGTTTTTTAAAATAAATGTCGGATTGGTCGCCTTTTAACCTTATTAGGGTAGGAAAAGCCTTTTCTGCGGTAGTTTTTTTTTAGAAACGGACGAAAAAAAATGGGAAATGTGCAACCCGGGGAAGGGAAAGGCAAAGTTAGGAATGAGGGTTGAGGGATGAGGAATGGCCGAACGGGATGTCAAATTAGGGATGAGGGATGAGGAATGGCCAAGCGCGATGTCGGACATCACGTTTGGCCATTCCTCATTCCTCATTCCTAATTTGACATCACGCTCGGCCATTCCTCATTCCTCATCCCTCATTCCTATAAGGTGTTTTACTTTTTCGCTTTAGATGCCTTGTGGGTGGCTTTTTTAGCAGCCACTCTGCTTTTTCAGCAACCTGCATCGAGGGAATTAATCCGTTGACTGCACCGCCGACATAGCTTCCCCAGGTCAGGTTATTCGCGCCGGTTTTGTGGGCGAGCGCTTTTTCGATAGCCATATTAGCGGCATTTTCCACCACCCATTCAAAGTTTTCTTCCCCTACGGAAGCAATATCGGCATCGGGCGCCGGGTTGCAGAAGTCGATAGCATATGGAATGCCGTCGCGGATGGCAAATTCGACCGTATTGAAATCGTAACCCAGTGCGTGGTTGAGCTTCAATACGTAGTCATGCATTTGTGCGCGCAGTTCTTTGGATACTTTGTGGTCGGCCACATAACGCAGGTGATGCGGGTTGCGTGGCTCATAGTCCATGATGCGCACGTATTTGCCGCCGAGGCAATAGCAGCGGAAATAGGCATCGAAGTCGATGGCTTCCTGGAGCATCATCACGAGGGTATTGGTCTCGTTGTAGTCGCGGAAGAATTCGTCGAAGTTTTCGATTTTATACACACTTTTCCAGCCACCGCCGGAGTGCGGTTTCATAAAGAGTGGGAAACCGCCGAGGTAATCGATCATTTTTTCCCAGTCGAGTGGGTATTTCAGGTTGCTGAAACTCTGTCCGGAGGTGTCCGGCGGCATTTCTTTGGAAGGCAGCAGGATGGTGCGGGGTACGGGAACGCCCACTTTGGTAGAGAGGCAATTGTTGAAAAATTTCTCATCGGCGCTCCACCAGAAAGGATTATTTAAAACAGCCGTGCCATTGAGTGCGGCGTTTTTCAGGTAGGCGCGGTAGAAAGGCACGTCCTGGCTGATCCGGTCAATCATCACCGCATAAGGACTCGGTTCGCCCTGCATCAGCTCTTCTACGAGTGTGGGTTCAGCATGTACTCCCTTCACATTTTTGGAGTTGACGCGCGCTACGAATGCCTCCGGGAAAGAGCGCTCTTTGCCATGTAAAATTCCGATTTTCTTCATTGTTGATTTTATTGATTGGATAATTTGATTGAGCTGCCGTTTGGCAGGATAATCCGGACCGCCAAAATAAAGTGCAATTTCAGGCAAAGATTTTGGTCCCAGATTCTGTTTTTAGAGGCGAATAGCAGCGCTATTTAACAAAAAGAGGAAATGGGAAAAGATCAAAAATTAAATTTTTTTTTTTTGCGCTTTTCTCTAGCACGCTCTAAAGCGGTAAAACTACTCAAAAGGGTAATTGTACCCAATACATCCGAGATTTTTGGGCAATTAAAGTCTCAAAAATCAACAATTGGCGCCACTGGGGCTTCTGTTTTCACCCGTGCTACCACTTTTTGGAGGGTATCGAGCCGCACTTCCTGGCCTTCGTACGAGGCATACAGTGTGACCATGCAGGGGCCGTGTTTTTTAAAAGTGTGGCTCACTGCGCCGTTCACAAAAGTTTTGCGGGGGCTTCCGTCTCCAAAATCCAGCTGGTAACTGGGTCCTGTGCTGGATTTGATCATGTAAAATTTAAATGGTTTGCCTGCTTCCGGGTATTCGCTGGTGCGCAGCAATTCGCCGGGAATACGTTGTAGCGGCGCGGCGGTTTGAGCGTCGGTGCTTTGCTGCTGGCTTTCCGCCTGCACCATCGATTTTTCTTTGGGCGGGGCGGCATCTTTGCGGGCAAACTGGAGTACCAACAAGCCGATCAGCCCAACAGCCGCCACACCAATCAGGAGCGCTGTTTCGCGCATGGCGCCTTTACCGGTTTTGGATTCTGTAGACATGTTTTTTCACGCAAAAGTAAATCATAAAAATCTAATCCGGTTCATCATCCAAATCCCTTGAATCATGGTTTACCTTTGTATGATGTATATCTCCTGGAATGACAGCCTCAATTTCATAGTCAAAATAACGCCTCGGCGCGCCTGGAACTTCGCCAAAGTGCTGGCCTCGTACCAGCTGACCAAGTGGTTGCGCCGCCCGGTGCAGTGGGGCCTGCCGGTGACGGTGAGTATGGAACCCACCACTGCCTGCAACCTGCGTTGTCCCGAATGCCCGAGCGGCCTGCGGGCCTTCAGCAGGGAAACGGGCAATTTGAAAGAAGATTTTTTCCGCCGTACGGTGGATGAACTGCACCGCGATCTTTTTTACCTGTATTTTTATTTTCAGGGAGAGCCGTATATCAATCCCAAATTCCTGGAGATGGTGAAATATGCGCACGACCGGCGGATTTTTACCATTACCAGTACCAACGGACATTTTTTAAATGATGAAAATGCGCGGCGCACCGTCGAATCGGGCCTCGACCGGCTTATTATTTCCGTAGACGGTACCACGCAGGATACTTACCAACAATACAGGGTGGAAGGAAAACTGGAAACCGTGCTGCAGGGCGCGCGCAATGTGGTGGCCTGGAAAAAGAAACTCGGCGCCCGTCATCCACATATTGTTTTTCAATTCCTGGTGGTACGTCCGAATGAACACCAGATTCCCGATATTTATCGGCTGGCTAAGGAAATCGGCGTGGATGAGGTAAAACTAAAAACGGCACAAGTATATGATTATGAACAAGGTAATCCGCTGATTCCCACCATCGACCGCTTTGCGCGTTACCGACAACAACCCGACGGGCAATGGTCTGTTAAAAATGCCCTCGCCAACCACTGCTGGAAATTGTGGCATTCCTGCGTCATCACCTGGGATGGCCTGGTCGTTCCCTGCTGTTTTGATAAAGATGCCCAACACCGCCTGGGCGACCTGAAAACGATGCCGTTCACGGAGCTCTGGCACAGCCCGGCCTACAATGCATTCCGGCGCAATATCCTCAAGGGGCGCGACCAGATCGATATTTGTACCAATTGTACGGAGGGGTGCTCGGTTTGGGCGTGAATTTCGTTATGTTTTTTTTTTTTTTTTGTCCCCCCTCGGGGGCCGGGGGGCCGCCTGGGGCCCGCCCCCCCCCCCCCCCCCCCCCCCCCCCCCCAAAAACGGGCCGGTTTTGGTTGGGTTGGGTTGGGGGGGCGGCCCCGGGGCCCCGGTCCCCCGCCCCGGGCGCGGGGGGGGGGGGGGCGGCGGGGGGGGCCGGGCGGGGGCCGCCGGGGCGGGGTTCTTTTTGGGGGGGGGGGGGGGTTCCCGCTTGCCCCCCCCCCCCCCCCCCCCCCCCCCCCCCCCCCCCCCCCCCGGGGCGGGCGGGGGGCCCCTTGCCCCGCGGCCCCCCCCCCAACCCCGCCCCCCCCCCCTCATTTTGGCCCCCCCCCCGGGGTTTTTGGGGAAAAGCCCTTTGTAAATGCTTGATTATCAACACTGATAACGAATAACCGATAACTAACATGAGCCGATTGCTACTCCTTCCCCTGCTATTTTTTCTGGGACAATTGAATGCCAAAAGTCCCGTGGCCCACATGAACCATCCTGAGCCAAAGCCTGCCTACTCGTCGCCTCCGGCCATCAACTGTCCAGCCAACACAACCTTTACATTGGCGCCGGGCGAATGCGACACCTTGTATAACTATACCGTGGTGGCCTACGACGATGAACCGGGATTTGTGTTGACACAACTCGGCGGTTTATCAAACCTGGAGCCATTTCCGATCGGACAAACCGTCAATTCATTTCTCGTAACGGATGCAGAAGGCAATTCGGCGGCTTGCTCCTTCACCGTAACCGTCAACAATTTTCCGCATCTCGTCGACTGTTGGCCCGCCCGGGAAGTCAGCCTGGGGAGTAACTGTGTAGCGATACCTCCGGCTACTTTTTTCCTGGAAAATTTACAACCAGGCTGCCCGGAAAGTTATTTGCTGGAAGTGGATAAATCGTTGCCATTGGGTAATGGTCCCTGGTTGCCCGGCATATTCAATATTACAGATAAAGATAAAACATATATGTTTCGGGTAAGGAACATTCACAATACCAATATGTGTACCGGTAGCGTCACCGTTCGAGATGTGCAGGGGCCGAATATGTTGTGTGAGGATATTGTTATTCCGTGCGAAATTGCTTCAGCCTGGCCTGAATATTTATATGACAGCCTCGGTATTACCACCGCTTTTCCACAAATCAGCGATGCCTGCGGTACACTGACGGACACCAGTTTTTTGAGCACACTTGATTTTGTCGACGTGTACGATCCGCTTACGCAAGTTCTCAAATTTACTCGCCGGGTATGGACTGCTACTGACGACAGCGGCAATAGTTCTACCTGCGAGCAATTTATCTACCAGACAAAAAGTAACCTGGAGGATGTGCTTTTCCCGGCAGATGTAACGTATGCGTGCGCCGATTCGGTCGCTTATGCTCCTGCTGTGGCAGGACAACCCTATATCGTTTATGCAGATCATATTTTTCCGATCGATGGCTGCGCCATTATTTTTACGCATGTCGACAGCATCGGCGCTACCTGTGGCCGGTCTAAACAGGTTTTCAGAAACTGGTACCTGCTGGACACAGAAACGTCGGAAGAGCAGTCAGGAATACAACTCATTGATATACAGGATACTTTGCCGCCCGATCTGGCTTGTTCCGCTCAACTGACCGTAACCGTGAACGCGACTGCGTGCCGGGGAACGGTGTCCTTGCCGGATGCCGTCATCAGCGATGGGTGCTCGTATATTGCTTCCATTGAGGCGCGCTGGATGCAGGGCGATACCATGCGGACAAAGTTGGGTGCGTTGTCGGATTTTCCTGGCAACGATCCGGCTGTATTAGATACCCTGGGCGTATTGGATGACGTAACGCAATTTCCGGTGGGTACAACCCAGCTCACCTATATTGCCACTGATGCCTGCGGTAACACCGGCAGTTGTCAATTTGAGATTACCGTACTTGATATGACGCCGCCGCTTGCTGTTTGTAAAAATTTGATCGTGGTGCATTTGGGGCCGGACGGGCGCGCCCTGGTGCCCGCCGGGATACTGGATATCGGTTCAACAGACAATTGCCTGCCCATCGCTTTCAAAGCCAAATTGAATAAAGCAGGCGATTGTCAGGCTGCGCCGGCTTTTGATGATACGATGTTGCTGTGCTGTGGCGATCTGGGAGATACGCTGACGGCGACGCTTCGGGTATATGATAACGCGCCGCCATCGGGCGCCGTGCAGGACACTTTTGGAATAGGTCATTTTGCTCAGTGCACCACTCGTGTTATATTGAGGGATACATTTCCCCCGCTATGTGATAATTTGCCGGACATCACGGTTAATTGTGCCGAATTTGACCCGACTCTTGCTGCTTACGGCAATTTCCCCAGCTCCTGCGTGGTCGATTCCAGTTTTATTGAACTGGATTTATCTCTCTTCGACACCTTATGCAAAACAGGTCAAATCACACGTGTTTTTTTTATTGTCAATTCGATCGGGCAAACGTCTTATTGTTTGCAACAAATCACTGTCGAACCTGCGCCGCAGCACTATTATGTGCGATTTCCCGACGACTTGAACATGGCGACCTGCATGGCGTCAGGCGATTACGGGGAGCCTGAAATATTTCAGTTGCCGGGCGGTTGCGAATTTATTGACGTCTCCTTTACTGATGTAGTGAATACGGGCATCCCGAATGTTTGTTCTGAAATAGAACGAACCTGGTATGTGCGTAATCTTTGCCAGTTCAATTCAGGAATTCCGCTGGTTACTATTCCCAATCCTCCCTTTCTGACAGGTCCGGTCGTTTCGGCGCCGGGTACAACCGGTGAATGGGCGCCTACCGCCCTGTTTGGAAATTTCTGGTCGCCCAATACGAATGGTTATCAGTATAAACAGACCATTCGCATCATCGATAACCAGCCGCCTGTTCTTGAAAATTGTCTGACGAATCAATTAGTTGTAGTGGATTCGTCGAATAACAATACACAACTATGGAACGAAAGTTACTGGGAAGATCCATTCAATCAAACCAGTAACTTGTGCGAGGCGCCGGTGGATTTAAGTATTACGGCCACTGACCTTTGCAGCGGTGGAGCGTTGACTTTCCGTTACCTCCTGTTCCTCGATCTGAATGGCGATGAAATACAGGAAACGGTGGTGAGCAGCGATAATTTGCCCGGTTTCAATACCATACGATACAATAATGTCAATACGCCGAATAATAGCGGCGGTACGATCCGCCAGTTCGACGAACGGCAGGTGTCGGCCAGTCAAAAGTGGGGATTTGCTTTACAGGTAGTACAGTCGACTGCGCAGGCCACGGCCGCTTTGCGCTTTAATACGCTGGTTGCCCAGAATGTTTACATTGTGCCGCAACTGCCTCATGGCATGCATCGTATTGAATGGTACATCACGGATGAGTGCGGCAACCAGACGACCTGTTCCAGCAATTTTTCTATCCGCGACGGGAAGGCTCCTGATATCATTTGTCCCGATGAAACGACGATCTATTTCGAGGAAAATCCGGGCATTGCCACCTTTCAATTAGCCGATTTATTGTGGAGCGCTACGGATAATTGTACGCCTTCAAATCTCCTGGAAAGGGGTTTGCGCCTTTCAGGCGTTGGGACAGGATTCCCTGCTATAGCAGCGCAGGAGATTGATTTTACTTGCGTTGCCGATGGTAACACCGACAAGGTGGTCGAAGTTTGGGCAAGGGACGCCTCGGGGAATGCGCGTTTTTGCGAGGTGAACGTTCATGTGGATAGTTGCGACCTGGAAGTGCCGCCACAAGCCAATCATATAGTCGGGATGGTAACAACAGAAGATGGGGATGGCGTAAAAGACGTTTCCATACTGAGCTATTTGGTAAAGGGCGCCGGCAGTTTAACACTTTCCGATACCACTGACCTGAACGGCGCATACGATATTTTTGTAGATCCGGTGTCGATCGGATCGGCTTTTACCGGCGGTACCGCCGCCGTTTATCCGTATAAAAATACCTCGCCATTCAATGGGGTTTCCACATTTGACCTGCTCCAGATTTCCCGACACATACTCGGATTAGACACCCTCGATTCGCCTTACAAGATTATTGCTGCCGATGCCAATAGATCAGGCCTCGTCACCTCTTTTGATGTAGTGGAACTTCGGAAACTGATTCTGGGCATTTATGATGCCCTGCCGGATAACACGACCTGGCGTTTTGTCCCGGCTACTTATGTATTCCCGGATCCGATCAATCCGTTTGAGCCGGTTTTCCCGGAGTCCGACACTTCTTATTACTTTTTGAACGGGGGCTTGTTTGATTTTATCGGGCTGAAAGTCGGCGACGTAAATGCCTCTGTTGATCCGCAAAACGTTGATACGGACATCCCGGAACGCCGGGAACGGGTGTTGGCTTTACAAACCAGGCAAAGGAGTGTGGCGGATGGCGAAGAGTTCACCGCTACTTTTTCCACCCTTCAGCCGAGCGAGGGTTTTCAATTTACCATGCAGTACCAGGATATGGAATTGCTGGAAATACTGCCGGGCAAAGGCATGTCGTCCGATCAGTTTGCCCATTTTTCTGAAAAAAACGCGCTTACGGTGTCTTGTGAAAACACAAAGCCCAGCACTTTTTCCCTGCGGTTCAGGGCTGCGCGTGCAGGCGAGTTGTGCGATCTGCTGCGACTCGGCAGCGAAATAACACCTGCTGCTGCCTGGTTACCGGGAGCGGAAAATCAGGTTATTCCTGCGCATGTGGCATTGAGTTTTACAGATGTCGACGGCTTTGCGCTGTTGCAAAACCAGCCCAATCCTTTTACTGATAAAACGCTGATCCGCTTCCAGTTGCCCCGCGCATCGGAGGCCACTCTACGGGTGTTCGATAGCAACGGAAAGGTTGTATTTACACAATCGGGATTCTTCACACAGGGCATGCACTCGGTGATGATTGACCTGACAGCTGTTCAACCGGGCGTTCTGTATTACCAGTTGGAAACGGCGGAGCAGCGGGCGGTTCAAAAGATGATCCGGTTTTGAAAAAATGATGAATGATGAATGATGAACGCTGAATATTTGGCTGGAATGAGAAGAATGCTTCTTTTTCATTCCAGCCTAAACAAATTGACTTTCAATCATAACTCATAACTCATAATCATTCATCATTCATCATTAAAAGACTCTTCCCCGTCATCACCTCCGGCTGCGCCACGCCCAGCAATTCCAGCAGGGTAGGCGCCACGTCTGCCAAACGGCCGTTTCGGAGCGTTTCGCTGGGGCGCATTTCCTTGCGAACAAGAATACAAGGCACCGGATTCATCGTATGGGCGGTATTGGGCGTGCCGTCTTCATTGATCATATA
This sequence comes from Lewinellaceae bacterium, assembly GCA_016711435.1. Lineage (GTDB taxonomy): Bacteria > Bacteroidota > Bacteroidia > Chitinophagales > Saprospiraceae > M3007. The sequence goes on along the minus strand of JADJSY010000029.1, from coordinate 59,261 downwards.
ATCGGAGTTGCCGTGGTCGGCAATGAGGATGCAGGCGTAGTCGTTTTCGAGTGCAAGCGGTATGATCCGGCTCAGGCACTCATCCACCGTTTCTGCGGCTTTCATGGCGGCGCTGAATACGCCGGTGTGGCCCACCATATCCGTATTCGCAAAGTTGAGGCAGATAAAATCCGGCTGGTGCTCGCGGATGTCTTTCATAATGGCTTCGGTAATACCGGGCGCACTCATTTCAGGTTGCAGGTCGTAGGTCGCTACTTTTGGGGAAGGTACCATCAGTCGGCGTTCGCCCTCGAAAGGTTGTTCGCGGCCGCCGGAAAAGAAAAAAGTGACGTGCGGGTATTTTTCTGTTTCTGCAATGCGCACCTGTGTGCGTCCTGCCAGACTGACGACTTCTCCCATCGTCATGGCCACATCGTCTTTTTCAAACATGATGTGTACGTTTTGGAAGGATTCATCGTAACGCGTCATGGTTACATAGTAGAGTGGGAGGGCCTTCATGTCAAATTCCGGCATATCTTTTTGAGACAGCACGGTCGTGAGTTCGCGCAGGCGGTCGGTGCGAAAGTTATAACAGATCACCACATCACCTTCCTGAATATTTCCGCCGGCATGGGCGGAAACAACTGGTTCCGCAAATTCGTCGGTAATTCCTTTTTCATATGATTCCCGGAGATATGCTGCAAAATCGGCGGTGCTGCTTGCTGCGGCGCCGTGTACCAGCAGGTCGTATGCGCGTTTCACGCGTTCCCAGCGTTTGTCGCGGTCCATGGCGTAGTAGCGACCGATCAGCGATGCGATGCGGGTTTTTTTACCAAAAAGAAACTGCTGGAGTTCGCCAATAAAGTCCTTGCCGCTTTTGGGATCGCAATCCCGTCCGTCGGTAAAAGCATGGACAAAGCAGCGATCTCCACCGTTTTCTTCCACAATGTCGATGAGCGCTTTCAGGTGCTCGATGTGCGAATGCACGCCGCCATCGCTGACGAGACCCAACAGGTGAATCGCTTTGTCATTTAGTTTGGCATAAGCGATGGCATCCAGCAGCACCGGGTTTTGATGGAGTTCCCGTTCCCGGACGGCTTTGTTGATCCGCGCCAGTTCCTGCCAGATGATCCGGCCGGCGCCGATGTTCAGGTGCCCCACTTCCGAGTTGCCCATTTGCCCTTCGGGCAGACCTACTTCTTCTCCGAATGTAACGAGCGTGCTGTGCGGATAACGCTGCATCAGACTGTCAAAATAAGGCGTATTGGCCTGATAAATCGCGTCTGCACTGTGTTTAGGGCCGATTCCCCAGCCGTCGAGGATGAGGAGAAATGCTTTGTTTGCCATGGTACCGGTAAGTAGTTATTCGTTATTAGTTATTGGTTATTTGTGTTGATAATCAATCATTTGCAAATAATTTGACCAAAACGAATGTTGCTTGATGACTTATCAAAATTGTTTCAGACGCAAAGAAACAGCGAAAGCGGGTTTTTGTACCTTTTGTTTGGCTGCGTTTACAAACTTTTTACCGCTTGTTTTTACCACAACGGACACGAAGTGGTTTTCACAAAGGACACAAAGCGTAGCGTTGACTCGTCCCGCTTAGTATTTTCTGTAAGCCTGGCATGAATCATCACAAAAGACTAAAAAAAGAGTGGTCAACTCTACGCCGAATTTTGCCGTGCGCGGGTCTTACAACCTGTGGTATGCACCCCGGCAACGGGTGACTTTAATCATTGCTAATAATGACAAAAGGGTGGCTTGCTGTTAAAACATGACTGATGCCATTTGCCGCTGTAATGAAAGAGTTCATATCTGTCACATTGATACGTTGTTTGCGCATGCAAGCCTTTGTCCGTACGGCCTGGACGCTGCATTATCAATGGAACCGTGCGCTTTACATCGCTCAATGTGAAAACCTGGACAAACCGGAACTCAATTGTGACGGTCAGTGCTGTTTGAAGAAAGAAATTGCAGTGAGTGAGAATAACAGCAAACGCGACACAAACGAACCTCAACTCCCCGGTAATTTTCACCTGATAAAAGATACGCTGCTGTTTTTTGAGTATCGCAGCGACTTACCACTGTTTTTCACCCGATTTGAACCGGCGGCCGCCTTTCCACCTTTTGAGGTATTTCTGCCTGCGGCGCCGGGTCAGCGCGTTTTCAAGCCGCCAGGCACGCCCTCCTGTTAGGAACGATGAAATAACAAGTTCACGATTTTATTTTTCACCAACATCCTATACGATGAAACAATTGCTGTTCCTGCTGCTGGCAGGAGCGGTACTTGCCGTACCCCGCGATGTGCGGGCATGCGACGTATGCGGTTGTTCGGGCGGAGGCGGCTACTTTGGTATTTTACCACAGTTTCAACGCCATTTTGCGGGTATGCGCTGGCAGGAACGGGTCTTGGACTCTTACCACCCGGCGAGTAGCCTCGAACCCGCTGCGAATGCACGCAGTACTTTTCGCACGCTCGATATTTGGGGGCGCTGGTATCCGCTTCGCCGCGTTCAGGTGCTGGCCTTTGTGCCGGTACACTTTTTTGAACAAAATGAAAGTACGGCACTTATCAAAACCAGGGGCCTGGGAGATGCGACGATTATAGCGAACTATACCTTGCTCAATACCGGCGACAGTGTCATGCGTACCTGGAAACATTCCCTGCAGGTAGGCGGTGGCATCAAACTACCCACCGGCCGTTACCGCCTGACGGATTCCGACGGGGTGCGGTACCATGCCAACTTGCAGCCGGGTACAGGAAGCACGGATGCGTTGCTGAATGTCATTTACACCTTGCGCCGCCGATCGCTGGGGCTGCAAGTGGATGCTCAGACACGCCTGAACACAGGAAATGCGAACCGTTATCGCTTCGGTCACCGACAAAATGCAGCAATCCGCCTCTTTTGGTGGAAAAACATCGGGCGCAATATTTCCGTCTTGCCACGCGCCGGTTTCGTGCTCGATGCTGCACAAAAGGATGTCTGGTATGGTAGCACGCAGGAAGCGACCGGAGGATATGCCACGTACGCAGATCTCGGACTGGATGTTTATCTCGGCGATTTCGCGGTGGGTGCGGGCTTTCAAACCCCGGTTTGGAGCCATTTGGGCGATGGGCTGGTCACCCCGAAAGGCAATCTTTCCGTAACGGCTACCTGGATGTTCGGCGGCAAAAAAGCGGCAGTCATGCCGGTTGTTCCGACGTTCCTGAATGTTTCACCGTTGAAAAATTGAATAAACAGTACAAATCAGGCTCTTATCGCATAGGTCGCAAAAGGTTTTACAAACAGGAAACACTATGGGATAAATAGCCGCTCAAACATTAAAAAAAACATGAAAAATATTCTTTCCGGGCTTATTGCCCTTGTTTTGATCGCATTTACTTTCAGCAACTGCCACAAACACGACGACGAACTGAAAGGCTTTGGCGATGTGGTTATTGAAATGGATAACCATGCAGGCGACGACGTGCTGACCTTTGGCAAAAAATATGTGACGGCTGCTGGCGATACCGTACAATTTTCCACCTTCAATTATTTTGTTTCTAATTTTATCCTCGTTAATGAAGATGGAACAGAGTACACGGTGCCGAAAGATTCCTGCTACTTCCTTTGCAAACACGAAGATGTGGATAGCCGCGAACTGGTATTGCGCAATATTCCGGCCGGCAATTACAAATCCGTGAAGTTTTCCATTGGTGTGGACAGCCTGAAAAGTGTGTCGCCGGTGGGTGAACGCCTCGGCGTGCTGGATCCGACGGGAGGCGCTGCGGGGATGTACTGGAGTTGGAATTCAGGCTACATTTTGTAAAAGTGGAAGGTACTTCGCCGCAAGCGCCTGTAAATGCAGGAACGGGTGAGCGCACGGTACAATACCATACTGGTTTGTTCGGCGGTAAGGATTCGCCTACGCTGAATAACCTGAAAAAAGTGACCATCACGAGCAGCAGCGAAAGTGCGCGGGTGCGGGAAGACAGCAAAGACGGTGAAGCGCCGATGTTCCACCTTTATGTAGATGTGCTGGAAGTTTTCACTACTCCGAATTCGTTCCGGATAGCGGATGTGCCCACTTCCCACGCAGGCGCTTTTTCACAAAAAATCGCTGATAACTACGCTGATATGTTCCAGTTGGATCATGTGCACAACCATCACTGATTAAAAAGGGTTTGATGGTTTGAAAGGTTTGATGGTTTGATGTGGTAACTAAAGCGTTGAGTTATCACCATCAAACCATCAAACCCCTTCAAACCATCAAACTATCCAACCATCCAACTCTTCCCTCCATGAAAAAACTTCTCTCCCTGCTGCCTTTCTGTTTGCTTTTAAGCGCCATATCCGCTCAAACCGGCGATATGGAAGCCATTATCCAACAGGAAAAAGCCGCTTATTTGCGCCGGCAGGTCATGGAGCGCAACGAACAGAATGGCGCCGTCAACCGCAGCGACCAGCGCTACAGCCGTTATCACTGGCAGGTTGACCCGGCGGTAAATTACATCCGGGGGGAAGTGATGACAGTGTTTGAACCCTTGGAAAGTATCGGCAGCCTGGACTTCGATTTTTCTGCGGCCCTGACGATGGACAGCATCCGGTATCACGGGCAGTCGCTGAATTTTTCACAAACCGGCGATATTCTGACCGTCTTTTTCCCGGCAACGCTGCCGTCTTTTTTACCGGACTCGCTCACATTTTACTACCAGGGCGTGCCCGCTTCCGAAGGTTTCGGTTCATTTGCAGCCGAGGTGCATGGCCCCGACAGCATCCCGGTACTCTGGACGCTTTCCGAACCCTACGGCGCCAAGGATTGGTTTCCCTGCAAAATTTCGCTCGATGACAAACTTGATTCAGTGGATATTTTTATCACGACGCCTGCTGCCTACCGCGCGGCCGGCAATGGATTGCTGATGTCGGAAACCACGCTGAACGGACAAAAAACGGCACATTGGAAGCACCGGTATCCCATTACGACGTACCTGATTTGTATGGCCGTGACAGATTACGTGACGTTTGAAAACCTGGTACCTGCAGGCGATGATACCATCCGGGTGTTGAATTATGTCTACCCGGAAAGTGTGGACGACGCCACCTGGGGTACTTCGTTTATCGTGTCTCAAATGCAGTTGTTCAATGACTTGTTCGGGGTATACCCATTCAAGGATGAAAAATACGGACACGCGCAGTTCAACTGGGGCGGCGGCATGGAGCACCAAACCATGACTTTTGTGGGCAATTTCGGGTATGAACTGCTGGCGCACGAACTCGCGCACCACTGGTTTGGCGACAAGGTGACCTGCGGCTCCTGGGAAGATATCTGGCTCAACGAAGGTTTTGCCACCTACCTGAGCGGGCTCTGTTATGAATTCCTGGCGCCGCAGTACTGGCAGAATTTCAAACAGCAACGCATCGACAACATTACCAGCCAACCCGGCGGCGCACTGCGCGTAGACGATACCACCGATGTAAGCCGGATTTTCAGCGGCCGCCTCACGTATGCCAAAGGTGCGATGGTGCTGAACTCCCTGCGATGGGTGTGCGGCGACAGCGCTTTTTTTGCCGGCGTGCGCAATTACCTGAACGCGCCGGGCATTGCATTCGGCTATGCCCGCACGGATGATTTGCGTTTTTACCTGGAACAAGCCTCGGGAAAAAATCTGGCCGGTTTTTTTGAAGACTGGGTCACAGGGGAAGGTTATCCTTCCTATCAGTTGAACTGGGCGCAGGATACGTTCGGCCATTTGAGCATTGCCTTGCATCAGCAGCAGTCGCATCCTTCCGTATCTTTTTTTGAACTGCCGGTACCCGTTCGTTTTTCCAACGGCCAGCAGGATACCACGCTGGTATTGCAACACCTCGTCGACGGCCAAACATTTGATTTCGACCTCGATTTTGCGGCAACGGAAGTAGCGATCGACCCGGATTTGTGGCTGATTTCCAAAGACAACAGTGTGCAACAGGTGAGCGGCATCAAAGAAGAGGTTTTGCCGGGTGTGCGGTTCGTTTTGATGCCCAATCCCGCCCGCGAATACTTTGACGTGGCGCTACAACTTCTTCAGGCGGAACATTTTCAATTGTCGTTGTTTGATCAGTCGGGCAAGTTGTTGCAGGAAAAAAGATTGTCCCTGGCGGCGGGAAACCAGTCGTTTCGTTTTGAAGTCGGCACTTATCCGGCAGGAACGTACACCCTTACACTGAAAACGGGCAAAGGGCAGGTGTCGAGTCAGGTGGTCTTGTTTAAAGGTTGAGCCCGTCGAGGTGGTTTGGCATTTTTAAATAGGCGCGCAAAATCAGTTCATACTAAATCTTTTGTAACTCATTGATTTACATTGCTTTTTGCCCCTTGCTATTTTGCCCTTTTTCTTATTGAAATCACCAAAATAAAAAATTAAACATGCAAAATATACTACATGCCTTGCCGTATCGATTCGGCAATATGGCTATCGGTATGGCTATGCTCATTGTATTCCTGCTCTCATCCTGCAAAAAAGAAGATGCGGATGAACAGCAGGAATACAAAGTGTTTTTGCCGGCCAATTTCCCTGCGCCAACCTATGATCTGTCGCAAAATCCGGTAACCAAGCAGGGCTTTGAACTGGGCCGCAAGTTATTTTATGATCCCATTTTAAGTCGCGACAGTTCGATTGCCTGCGCGGATTGCCATATTTCATTTTCCGCATTCAGCCATCCTGACCACGCTACCAGCCATGGAATAGAAGGTTTGTTTGGGCGGCGCAATGCTTTGCCTGTGCAAAATCTGATCTGGCAAAGCAGTTATTTCTGGGACGGAGGAGTCGGCCAGATGGATTTTATTCCGCTCAACGCCATCACAAATCCGGTGGAGATGGATGAAGATCCGGTGCGGGTAGTAGCGAAACTGAACAGGCATCCACAGTATCCGGGCTTGTTTAAAGCGGCCTTTGACGGACAGGATACGGTCACAGGCCCACAAATGCTGCTTGCGCTTTCCCAGTTTATGGCCATGCTGGTCAGTGCGGACAGCCGCTACGACCATTACGTTAGAAACGAGCCTGGCGGAACACTGAACGCGCTGGAAATCAACGGTCTGGAAGTATTCCAGCAAAAATGCGCGAGCTGCCATGCGACGGATTTGTTTACCGATCAGCGCTACCGAAACAACGGCATACTCAGCGATTTTTCCCTGGATCAGGGGCGAAGCGAAGTCAGCACACTGCCGGAAGATGTAGGGAAGTTTCGGGTGCCGAGCCTGCGCAATGTAGCCGTTACCGGGCCATATATGCACAACGGCAAGTTTAAAACCCTGGAATCCGTGCTGGAGCACTATGCTTCCGGGGTAAAAGACTCGCCGACGCTCGACCCACTGTTGAAACAAAACGGGCAATTAGGCGTTCCACTTACATCCGGAGAAAAGCAGGCCTTGATCGCCTTTTTACAAACGCTTACCGATGAAGATTTTATCAAAGACATACGATTTCAGCAATGAAATTTTTCCATACAAAAAGTGCCACTCCGTAGCGGGGGTGGCACTTTTTTTTGACCTTTGCAGCACCTAATTGTCTCCTTTCAAAGCGATCCAATTTCAAACTTTCTATGAGCAGATTAAAGTACCAGCGCATCATGCTGAAACTATCGGGCGAGAGCCTGATGGGCCAGCAAAGATTTGGCATTACAGCAGATATGCTGCAACATTATGCCCGGCAAATCAAAGAGTTGCGCGAGATGGGCGCTGAAATTGCCATTGTGATCGGCGGCGGCAATATCTTCCGCGGCCTGCAGTCGGAAAGCTCCGGTATCGACGGGGTAACCGGCGACTACATGGGCATGCTGGCCACCGTCATCAACGGACTGGCCCTGCAAAGCGCCCTGGAAGGCATAGGGGTGCAAACCCGCCTGATGACAGCCCTCAAAATGGAAAATGTAGCCGAACCGTACATCCGCCGCCGTGCCATCCGACACCTGGAAAAAGGCCGCGTTGTAATTTGTGCGGCGGGTACGGGCAATCCCTTCTTCACTACGGACAGCGCCGCCGCTCTACGCGCCAATGAAATCAAAGCCGATGTGATTCTGAAAGGCACCCGCGTGGATGGTATTTACTCCGCCGACCCGGAAAAAGACCCGATGGCAGTCAAATTTGACAAACTGACCTTTGCCCGGGTCATCAGTCTGGGCCTCGAAGTAATGGATATGACGGCTTTTACCCTTTGCGCGGAAAACAACATGCCGATCATTGTTTTCGACATTAACCAACCCGACAACCTGCGCGGCATCGTGCTGGGGGAAAAAGTTGGGACGCTGGTGGAAGGGTGAGTGAAAATGTTGAGATTGTTGAGGGTTGAGATTGTTGAGACATTTCCTTAAGCCCCTCAACAATCTCAACCCTCAACAATCTCAACCTTAAAAACAATGCTGAACATCATTTCCTATAACGTCAACGGGATCCGTTCGGCCATTTCCAAAGGTTTCTGGGAATGGCTGGGCGAGGAACAGCCCGATATTATTTGTATCCAGGAAACAAAAGCACTGCCCTCGGATGTGCCGGTGCTCGAACTGGAAGCGCTGGGCTACCGGCACTGCTGGTATTCCGCCGAAAAAAAAGGATATAGCGGGGTGGCTACTTTTTCAAAAATTGCTCCCGACGCCGTGATTACCGGTTGCGGTATTGCCGATTACGACCGGGAAGGCCGCGTGCTGCGCACCGATTTCGGCGACTGGACTTTATTGAACTGCTATTTCCCTTCCGGCACCACCGGCGATATTCGGCAGGGTTTTAAAATGAAGTTTCTCGATGATTTTACAGCCTACGTGGAAGATTTGAAAAAGGAACGCCCGCAGTTGATTATCGTGGGCGACTACAATATTGCCCACCGGGAAATCGACATACACGACCCGAAAGGCAATAAAAACAGCAGCGGCTTCCTGCCCGATGAACGCGCCTGGCTGACCCGCTGGTTTGAAAGCGGCTTCAAGGATGCTTTCCGGCATTGCCATCCCGATACGGTGGAATACAGTTGGTGGAGTTTTCGGGCCGGATCGAGGGGGAATAACAAGGGCTGGCGTATTGATTATCAGTCCGTTTCAGATAATTTATCCGACAAAATAATCAGTGCCGGCCAGCTGATGCAGGTGGTGCATTCCGATCATTGTCCGGTGAAAATGGTGATCGACCTGTAAAAAGTTATCAGTTATCCGTTATTAGTTATCAGTGGTTTTTCAGGCTGGAAAGGGAGATAAATGCTACTTCACCACTCCTTCTTGCCTGAAAAACCACTGATAACTGATAACTGATAACTGATAACCACCCTTTATATCATTTTATCTACCTTTGCGCAGTTACTCCAATCCGTTTTAGTCTCACAGCCCTGCCATTCTCATCCGGCATGAAAGTTACTGCCGCTCAATTAGCGCAACTCCTGAACGGCTCGCTCGATGGCGACCCGAACGCAACTGTTTATCGTCCTGCCCGTATTGAAGAGGCTGTCGAAGGGGATTTTGCTTTTCTCGACAACGTCAAATATGAGTCGTATGCGTATGCCACCAAGGCATCCATACTCCTGGTACACAGGTCGTTTCAACCTTCCCAGCCTGTTCGGTGTACCCTGATCCGGGTGGATGACGTGCGTAGCAGTTTAGCCCTGCTCCTGCAAAAATTTGACGGCGCCAACAACGGCAGCAGTAACGGAACTTCCGTTTCGGGAGAAGCTGCTATACATCAGTTGGCAAAAATCGGACTGAATACCAGCGTGGGCGCCTTTGTGGTCATCGAAGAAGGCGCTGTAATCGGCAACAATTGTGTTATTTATCCACAGGTTTACATCGGACGCAATGCCCGCATCGGCGACAATTGCCGCATCTACCCCGGTGTGCGCATTCATTTCGATTGTGTCGTGGGCGATAACTGCGTGTTACATGCCAATGCCGTGATCGGTGCCGATGGTTTCGGTTTTGCACAACAGGAAGATAAAACCTGGAAAAAAATACCACAAGTCGGCAATGTCGTGCTGGAAAACAATGTGGAAGTCGGCGCGTGTACCTGTATCGACCGGGCTGCCCTGGGCAGTACGATCATCCGGCAGGGTGCAAAGCTCGACAACCTGATCCATGTAGCGCACAATGTAGAAGTGGGTAAAAATACCGCATTGGCCGCACAGGTCGGCGTAGCCGGCAGCACGCATATCGGCGACAATGTGCAGGTAGGCGGACAAGTGGGTTTTGCCGGACATATCAGCATAGCCGACGGTACCCGTATCCAGGCGCAGAGCGGACTGGCTTCCAGTATTTCCGAGCCGAATACCGCTTTGTTCGGCAGTCCGGCTATCGGATACAAGGATTTTATCCGGGCGCATATTGTCTTTAAACAACTGCCCGAACTGCAACGAAAGTTGATCCAACTGGAGAAAAACTGAAAGAAATTGAAGAACAAAACTCTTCACCGGTTCGGCCGCCGGAGGGATAATAGTTATCAGTTATTTGTTATCAGTTATTAGTGGTGGTAGTGGGCCATCTGTACAATTGCTGGGCTACACGATAAGGAATGCCTTACATTTCAACTGATGGCCCACTACCACCACGAATAACAAATAACAAATAACAAATAACTACTAGGGAACAGAAACCTACCCTTCACAACCCATTCCAGCCTGAAACCCGATAACTGATAACTGATAACCAATAACTAAACATGCGTACGGACGTAAACACCCTTGGCGAATTCGGCCTGATTGAACACCTCACGCGTGCATTTCCCCTGAACAACCCATCTTCCATCAAAGGGGTGGGCGACGATGCGGCGGTGATCGATAACGGCCCTTTTTGTACGGTGGTCAGTACCGATATGCTGGTAGAAGGCATTCACTTCGACCTGGCTTACATGCCGCTCAAACACCTCGGATACAAGGCGGTGGTGGTGAACCTCTCCGATATATATGCCATGAATGCTTTTCCCCGGCAGATCACGGTTTCCATCGCTATTTCCAACCGCTTCTCCGTAGAAGCGCTCGACGAATTGTATGCCGGTATTCACGCTGCCTGCGAAGCCTATGGCGTGGATCTGGTAGGCGGCGACACCACCTCTGCTCCAAAAGGCATGGTTATTAGCATCACCGCTATCGGGCAGTGTGAAAAAGAACTCCTCACGTATCGGAATGGCGCGCGGGTGGGCGACCTGATTTGTATCACGGGCGATCTCGGCGCGGCATACCTGGGTTTGCAGTTGCTGGAAAGAGAAAAACAAATCTGGCAGGAAAATCCCGGCATTCAGCCCGATCTGGAAGACCAGAAATATGCTATCGGACGCCAGTTGAAACCGGAGGCGCGCCGTGATATGATTGAAGTATTTAGGAAAGTGGGCCTGAAACCAACCGCGATGATCGATATTTCCGATGGGTTGGCCTCCGAAATTTTCCATATCTGCAAACAAAGCAGGGTAGGGGCGCTGGTGGAAGAAAGCGGGATACCGATGCACCCGGAAGCGGAATTGCTGGCGCTGAAATTCAAACTCGACCCGGCTACCTGCGCCCTGAACGGCGGAGAAGATTATGAATTATTGTTTACCATCGATCCGGCTGATGTGGAAAAAGTGAAGTACCTGCCGGAGATTTATATTGCCGGTGAAATCCTGGATGCCAAAGACGGCATCAAACTGAATACAAAAGGCGGCAACCTGCACGATTTGAAAGCGCAGGGATGGGTGCATTTTTAGAGGTGAGAGAAGTGAGAGGGTGAGAGACATCCCCTTTGGCATTTGTTATATTTTTAGTCTGGGTGTTCTAGGCCTGGAGTCGTGAGTGGTGAATCGTGAGTCGTGAATCGTAAGTGTCATTCCTCCTACTCGTTGGAATGATACCCGCGTTAGGGCAGTTTCAAGCATATTATGGCGATTTGGATTCGTTGCAACCCATTATTCGCATAAATACAAGATACTATGTAGGTGTGCAAAATTAGTTTTGGCTAAATTCTTTGTAAATGCTTGATTATGAACACTGATAACCAATAACTAATAACCGATAACTACTTAAATGGCAAAAAAAATACAAAAAAGACCCGTTTCTCCGATCAAACCTGCCAGACAACCCGCTGCCGCTCCATCGACCGACTGGAGTCGCCTGGCGGTGTGGGTACCTGTTTTGCTGGCCTTTCTGATGTTTGCTTCCGGCCTGAACAACGGCATGACGGGTATAGACGATCACACGGCTACTACGGATAACCCGGTGGTGACCAACTTCTCGTTGGCTTCGGTTTTTAACCATTTCAACCTCGGCATGTACGCCCCGCTTACCTGGATCGGTTATGCGCTGGCATACGCCATCGGGAAAGAAAATGCCATGATGTACCACCTGCTGAGCCTGCTGGTGCATGTGTTCAATACCTGGTTGGTGTACCGCCTGCTGGTAAAACTTGAGATTCGCCAAAATCTGCTGCTGCCCATTTCTATCCTTTTTGCCATTCACCCGATACAGGTGGAGTCGGTCGCCTGGATTGCAGGTTTCAGTACGCCTTTGTACTCCATGTTTTGCCTGCTGTCGTTTTTTGTACTATTTAGACTACGCTGCCGACAAACCGGGGCGCTACCGCTTTTACGCATTGGCATTGGGCATGTTTGTGCTGGGTTGTTTGGCAAAAAGTACGGCGGTAACCGTGCCGCTGACCCTGCTTATCCTGGATTGGTGGCGCAAACCGGCTCGTTTGACCCGTTTGCAGCAATGGGCAGGTTACGCGCCTTTTTTCCTGATCGCGCTGGGTTTCGGTTTGCTGACAATCTATTCCCGTGAATCGGCGGTTATCCAGAACGGGACTGTGACGGATACGTTTTCTGCTTTTGAACGGGTGCTGCTGGTTTGTTATGCGCCGCTGTTTTACCTGTATAAAATGATATTGCCGCTACAACTCAACATTTATTACTCGTTTGATAAAGTGGACGGGCAGTTGCCCTGGCAGTATTTTGCGTCGCCGCTGGTAGTAGCGGGCATGGCCTGGGCGGCCTGGCGGTATCGCCGGGAAGCGCCGTACCTCGCTATCGGACTGTTGTTTTTTCTCAGTAATATCGTGGTGGCGCTGCCGTTTGCCACTTTGGGGACATTCGAGTTGTGCGCCGATCACTACAATTACCTGGCCTGTATCGGCATCTTTTTTATCCTGGCGGAAGGTTGGCAGGCTTTGCAGCAGCGTTTTCCCGATATGGCCGGAGCGCTGCGTTTAACGGGACAAATCTGGCTGCTCGCTATGGTTATTTTGTGTTTTCGGCAAATCCGCGTTTGGAAAGACACGATTTCGGTTGTTTCCAATGCCATCGACAACGGTTATTACTTTAATGGTATCGTATTCATGGGGCGCGGGGTTGCTTATGGCGATTTAGGCCGCCAGCAGGAAGCCATCGAGGATTTTTCAAGGGCCATCGAAGTAAATCCGACCATGCGCGATGCATACAAATTCCGGGGCAGCCTGTACGCGCAGGCCGGGCAGATGGATCTCGCCCTGGCCGATCTGAACAAATACGTCACGATGGACAGCGCCGATGTGGTGACCTGGAACAATATCGCCATGATTTATATGCGCAAACAACAATTGCCGCAGGCGCTTGAGGCTTTTACCAAAACCATTCAACTCAAACCGGATGCGGTTGTTTCTTATCAAAATCGCGCCAGGGTATACGAAATGATGGGTAATATTGAGATGATGCAGGCTGATTTGAGAAAGGCGCAGGAGGTTAGAGGTGAGAAGTGAGAGGTGAGAGGGTGAGAAACGTCCCGTTTGGTCACTCAGATGGGCTTGTTTTTTTGCTCTTTGGCCTTCAGCGTCATCGCCCAGTCATTTTCGCCCTGCGATGGTAGCATTGAATGAAAATCCAGTGCGTGCCCAACTTTTGTGCCATGTATTACCTCATTCTTTGCACAGCGTCTGCGTTGGCTCATACTGGTGCGCTTTTGTGGGCTATTGTTGCCGCCTTTGAGGGGCGTTTGCGCAGGCGGCCTTTTCGGCGATCTGACCGGATTGCAGTCAGTACAACTTCTGTGTTGAGTCAGATACAGTTGATTCTGGGCTTTTGCCTGTATCTCTGGAGTCCGGTAGCGCAGGGATTCTGGGCTGACCGTTCGCTGCGCTGGAATGATTCGTTGTTTTTTGCTTTGGTGCATTTTGGACTGATGGCTATTTCAATTGTACTGATTACCATCGGCTCGGCGCTTGCACATCGCGAAAAAGGATGATCTGGTTAAATTTAAAATAGTCTTCAAATACTATTGTGTGGCTTTGCTGATTATCCTGGTGGCTATTCCTGGCCTTTTCACCGCTAGCGCAACGTCCATTTATCAGAGGGTTTTAATATCAAACAACAAACTATCAAACCAGTCAAACCTTCACTTTTCATTTCCTTACCTCCTTTTCCAATGCTGAAATTCATCGCCACTACCTTGGGTCGCTTGCGACTTGTTGCCTTTATAGAAGGTGTTTCTTACCTGACGCTGTTGTTTGTTGCCATGCCGCTGAAATACTTTTTTGAGCAGCCCGGCGGTACGCGCGGTAGGTTCCGTGCATGGCGCATTGTTTGTGGCTTATGTGCTGCTGGTGTTTCTGACCAAAATTGAGCATCGCTGGAGTTCGTCTAAAACGTGGTTGCTACTGTTGATTTCCCTGGTTCCTTTCGGGAATTTTTATGCCGACAGTAAATGGCTGGCGCCGGAGAATAATTTACCACATAGTGTACAGTAGGATTTCCACATAGAACACATAGCAATTTATGGAACTATCTGAAGCCATTGCACTCATTCAAAACGATCACCTGCCGCCATCCGGCCCTGGTATCTGGGCAGACCTGGGTTGCGGTTCCGGAATGTTCACTTTTGCCCTGGCGCATTTGCTGAAACCCGGCAGTACCATTCATGCAGTGGACAGAGCCCCGGCGGTACTCAAGCCGTTGCCGAATCCAAATGGCATTGCGATTCACACTTTACAACTGGATTTTGTCGCTGATACGCTCCCGCTGCCTCCCCTGGACGGTATCCTTATGGCCAATTCGCTGCATTTCGTTTCCGATAAAAAAGCGCTGCTGAACAAACTGACAGCCTGCCTGAAACCCGGCGGTTGTTTCCTGATTGTGGAATATGATACGGACCGGCCGGTGCAGCTATGGGTGCCGTATCCCATAAGTTTCAAATCACTGCAACCTTTATTTTTTAGCCACGGTCTTACCTCCGTACAAAAATTAGGCGAACGAACTTCAGCGTACGGGCGGGCCAATATGTACGCGGCGTTGATAGGGATGAGGGATGAGGGATGAGGAATGGCCGAGCGTGATGTCGGACCGATGCGTTCTCAACCGTCAACCTTCTCAACCTCTCAACTTTCAGTATACAGGGTCAGGCATTTACAAACCAAAAAAATATTGAAAAATGGAACGCTATCTTTATCCGCACACCATTGACAATGGCAGCGGCGAACAAATCACCTTTGTAAAATATGTAAAGGACGAAGCAGGCGATTACCTGGAAGTCGAAAACACGGTGACGCCCAATGCCGGGCCGCCGATGCACGTGCATTGGAAGCAGGAAGAAAGTTTAACAGTCGTTCAAGGGAGAATAGGCGTGCAGATTTTGGGCGAAGGAGAGCAATTCTTTGAAGTAGGACAAACTGCAACGTTCAAGGCTGGAGTGCCGCATCGCTTCTGGAGCGCAGGTACGGAGCCGCTGATTTGTAAAGGATATATCAAACCGGCGGACAACATCGAGTATTTTCTCACAGAAATTTTCAAATCGACCAAAGCAAACGGCGGTGAAAGGCCCGGTCTGTTTGACTCCGCCTACCTGACTACCAAATACAAATCGGAGTTTGAAATGAGCGAAATTCCGGCCTTTGTAAAAAAGGTAGTTTTTCCTGTTATTGTCTTTGTGGGCACACTGTTAGGGAAATACGGGAAGTATAAAGACGCGCCGGATGCGGTGAAATAGACCTTGGTTGGCACACGGATTAAAAGGATGAGACACGGATTTTATGAAAGTATGTTTGTGCAAATCCGTGTCTCATCCTTTTCATCCGTGTGCCATGAATATTAAAATAACAATTTTACCAGTATGGCATACAAAGGCAAAACCATGCTAAACTCCAAAACGGGTATTGAAACCCGATTCGTCCAAACGAGTAAAGACACCGACGGGCAACTGCTTGAAATGGAAACGGCTTACCCGGCACACTCGCCGGAGCCGCCGCCACATTACCATCCTTTTCAAGAGGAGGATTTTGTGGTTTTAACCGGCGAAATGACGGTCCGCCTGGATGGGCAGTTGCGCATCTTGCGACAAGGCGACACCCTGCATATCCCTAAAAATCAGGTGCATTCCATGTGGAACCACACGGACAGCAAAGCTGTCGTGAACTGGAAAGTGCGTCCGGCGCTGGACTCGGAATACCTGTTTGAAACCGCTACCGGGCTGGCCAATGACGGGAAAACAAATGCGCAGGGCACACCGGATATCCTGCAATCGGCCTTGTTGATGAACCGCTTTTCGCAGGTGTTCCGCCTGGCAAAGCCGCCATATCCGGTGCAGCGGTTCGTGTTTGGGCTGCTGGCGCTGCCGGGGCGCTTGTTCGGGAAGAGCGGCTGGTACGCTGCATATGTAGATTGAGCGGCTTCCTCTCACCTCTCACTCTCTCACCTCTCACTTCTTTTTTTAAGCGCTTCCTTGTCCACCTTGCTTTGCCTTCCTTTCCGGGGCAGCGTTGCAAACACAATCTTGTCCGGCAGGGCTTCCCGGTCGATAGAGTAAGGGCCGAAGGACAGGGCGCTTAGCAGGGCTGTTTCCGTCATCGGGCGGTGGGTTTCGACAAACAAAATGACGGTTTCATCGTGTTTTTGTTCGTCATATACGCCGACAAACGCCGATTCCGTGACGCCTGGAATGCGGTTGATGGTCGGTTCGTACAGGCCTGGGTACAGGTTGAAATTGCGCCGGATAATCATATCTTTTTTGCGGCCGGTCAGCACCAGACGCCCTGCTGCGTCGAGGTGGCCGAGATCGCCCGTAGCGTGCCAGGCATCGCGGCTGTCCAAATGCAGGTAGCGGCTGTACATCTGTGGCGAGCGGACGAGGATTTCGCCGTCGGCAGCGAACTGAATATCCACACCAGGGGCCGGATAACCGACAATATCGCCGGCATCGGTGGGAAGTTGCACTTTTTCTCGCCCGTCGATGGTGGCAACTACGAGGTTTTCGGTCATGCCGTACAGGCAGCTCAGTCGCACATGGCCGGGCAGCAAAGGAAGGAGTCGTTCCAGAAAAGAACGGTATACCGGCGCAGAGCCGAAGAACACGTGTTGCAGGCAATCCGGTAGTAGCCGTCCTTCTTTTTCGCAAATTTCCATCAACGGCAGGTAATCGCAGGGCGGAGCGAACAATGTTGTAATGCCTTGTTGTTCAATAAATTGCAGTTTGGCAGTGGCGCTGCTTTTGTATTCCCAGAGATGGGCTTCCACGCCGGCATTCAATCCGATCAGGGCAAAATAAGGCAGGTGCGTGGCGATACGCCGGTTGTGTCCGCCCCGGATCAGGTCGGCTATTTGCTCAATGCTTGCGGTAATGGCGCCGATGCTGTGGACGACGCCCTTGGGAATTGAAGTAGTGCCGGACGTATAAGTGATCAGGAAATCACTTGTTTCGGGCAAGTTTTGCGTCGGGTTTTCCTTTGGAACAGTTTTATACAAATTTTTCAGCCATGTTTTTTTCTGAAAAACCGGCATCCAGGGGCCGGTGGCAATGATGCCTACACCAGATGTCCGGGGAAAATACATCCCTTTTTTGGATAGCCGGAAATACAACCGGCGCAGCAGCGGGTGTTCCTGCAACAGCAACAGTCGTGCATCCACAAAAGCCCATTCGGGGTTCAATTGCCGCAGTTTTTCGCGGTAGTTGTCGCGGCCCATTTCCGGGTCGATAACGGCCAGCCGGATGCCGCACATCATGGCGGCATAAACGATTTGAACAAAGCCTGCATCGGGCATGGCAGCCAGTACGGCGGTGTCGCCGGGTTTCAGGCCCAGCGTTTTCAGGCTCGCCGCCAACTGTTCGCTTCGGTGCAGCAGTTCCCCGACCGTAAGTGTTTGACCCTTATAAACGACTGCCGGCATTTCGGGGTCGCGGGCTTTCAGGAAGGAGAGCAATGGAGTAGAAAACATGCGTAGTTATTAGTTATCCGTTATTTTTGTTGGTTGTGGGGGGGGGGGTTTGTTTTGGGTTTTGGGTTTACCGCCCCCCCCCCTGCGGCGCGGGGGCCGGGCCCCCCCCCCCCACACCCCAAACCCCCCCCCCCCCACACCCCCCCAAACCAATCCCCCCCCAACCCGAAAACACACACCACCCCTTTACCAGATCATCAACTGCACCGATACACTCACCCCGGCTGCCAGTCCCAGCAGCAACACTTTATCCCCTTTTTGAAGTTCGCCGCGTTGCAATCGCTGGTGTATGGCCAGCGGAATAGAAGCGGCGGCAGTATTGCCAAAATTGGTAAAAACCTGTTCGCACGCATCGGGATTCAGCCCGGTCATATTGGCGATCAGGCGAAAAGTGCCTGACGAAACCTGGTGGGTAAAAACGTGTTGAATATCGCGAACATTCCAGCCCGCTTCCTGCAAACAGGCCCGTAAAAAAGCATTTGCTTCTTCAGCCAGTACGGTTTTCAGGGCGTCGGTCTGGCCTTCAAAATAATTCTGATCCATGTCGTGCGGATACATGGAGCCGCCGCCTTTGATCGTACACAGCTCCCAGTGTTCGCCCCGCGTCATAAAACGTTGAAAAACAAACCCGCTGTCGTCGTCAGAAGCCGTCACCAGGGCAGCGGCGCCGGCATCGCCGAGGCTGTAAGCGGCTAAATGGCGGCGCAATTGCGCTTCCGTTTTTATGTCATACCGGATGGCATCGCTCAGTTTTTCACCGTTCACGACCAGCACGTTTTGATACATGCCACTTGCAATCAGGCTGCCGGCGGTCATCAGGGCGGACGTAAAACTGTTGCAGGCGTTTTTTATATCCATAGCCGGGCAGCGAAGCCCGAGCTTATGCTGTCCGATATTGCAGGTGGCAGGCTCTATGAGGTCCGAACAGGCGGCGGCAAAAATCAGGCATTCGATTTGATCGGCGCCGATTCTTTGAACAATAGGTTGCGCCGCTTTCGCAGCCAGATCGGATACTTGTTCGTCCGCCGCTGCAAAACGCCGTTCACGCAGGCCGAACAGGCGTTCCAGACTGCCTTCCGGCAGCACCTTTTTCCCGGCATTGAGGCGCATTTCCAGTTCGCTGTTCGGCACGATCCTTTCGGGATGATATACCGACAGGTCGGCGATTTTAGTTTTCTTCATAATAGATTGATCACATGCAAGAAGAATCTTTCAGGTGCAAAGTTCAGGGAGCAGCGGCTTAATAAAAAATAAAAAAAATAATTCTACTGATATTGTAGACTTTAAAAAAACAATTTACCTTTGCTTCATCAAATTTTAAAAATGTCCACAAACATGCGCCTGTTCCTGAATTGTTGTTGCTGTATCAATTGCACTCCCGAAGCGGTTCATGTTTCGTGTGGTTTAAGGTCATAACGACAATAAAAAGCCAACAGAAACTTTGCATCAAGCCCTTCGGTCAAAAAATCCGAAGGGCTTTTTTTATTCACGCCACCACAACTCTATCTTATGTCTATACTCAACTTGAATACCAAACCAACGCACACCTCTCGTATTTCCGTAGACCTGAATACCGTGGAAGCACTCCGGATGATTGCCCAACAATTTCCCGGCCGAGCGCTATTAGAAACCAATTTTACACTTGAAGATCAGGTACTTACACACCTTATTTTTCAATATGATATTCCTATCAGGGTTTTTACGCGCAGCGGAAGACATCAATATGAGATATTGAAAGAGACAATCGACCACTATGGAAAGGCCATCGAAGTTTCTTTCTGGCAGGCAGAACTGGCTTCTCAGTCATTTGCAGACAACAATGAGGAGCAAGTCCTGATATGGGCCGCCAAACCGGAAATCGCGCCCTTGAGTTATGTGCTCCAAAACAAACACGTATTGCTTTCTTCGCTCCGCAAAGAACGCCTGGAAGCCACTCCGCTGAAATGGGATGAAGCCCGGGAAAAATTTATTTTTAGTCCATTGGTTTACTGGACTGATAATCAAATCTATGCTTTTATCCTCGAAAATGATATTCCGCATGCTCCTGCTTCCATCCCCGGATTGGCGCAAAGCGAGGCAACTACGGCCGATGCCGTTCGCGGCTGGAGTACGTCTTTCCGTAAATACCTGCCGCAGTATTCCGTCGTTTCCGGCAGTTTCAATCTGGTGCATCAAATTGCCACATTTTTCCGGTTGCCGCAGGTGGCGCCGCATTACGCTCCGTCGGGTAACTGATATACAAACATGGCAAACGAATCCAACGAGACTGTTATAGAAGTCGCTACGGCGCATGAAACTGCGCATAAACCGCTTTCGCGCCTGGCAAGTATCAGCGAAGACATCTGGGCGGTATTGATTGCCGCTACAATAATTACCGGCGTACTGATCGTGGCATTTGTAGCGCCCGGTTTTAAGTTTTCCATTCCTGTTTACCAGTGGGAAGATGCCGATACGCTATGGAACAAAGTGCTGACTTTTAGCAACTTATCAATCATAACGGGCATCGGTCTGCTCTTTGCAGCCTTGTCGTCCATCGCAATAAGGTTGTCGGGCATACCACTTGTGAAATACCTCTCCGGGTTTGTGCTGAGCTTTGTGCTGGGTATACTTGCTCTGCTGGTAGCGGGAAACAAGAGCATTGCTTACTTCGGGATTGAATATGTGGTTTTTGCGCTCTTGTTCGGTCTTCTGTTGAGCAATGTTTTCCATCTGCCCGAATGGCTGAAAACGGCGGCGCGTTCCGAATTTTTTATCAAAACCGGACTGGTCATTCTGGGCACGAGTATTCTGTTTACGGACATCGTGAAAGCGGGACTTCCGGGTATTTTGCAAGGGATTGCAGTCGTCAGCGTTGTCTGGTTTTTTTCCCTGTGGTTGTCACGCCGCCTGAAAGTGGACGATGAATTCGGGGTCATTATTGCTTCTGCGGTATCGATTTGCGGCGTTTCAGCGGCCATTGTAGCCAGCGGGGCTATTCAGGGCGATAAGAAAAAACTGTCTTACGTGACAACACTGGTGCTTTTAGTGGCCATCCCGATGATGATTTTGCAGCCCTGGATCATCCGGGCATTGAACATTCCGGAAATTGTAGGCGGGGCCTGGCTCGGCGGCACCCTCGATACTACGGCATCGGTTACCGCTGCGGCACAGTTGGTAGGGCCGGCGGCGACTAAAGCAGGTGTAATTGTCAAGTTTTCCCAAAACGTACTCATCGGTGTTGCGGCGTTTTTTATAGCGAGCTGGTGGGTGTTCAGCAAAAAAGCAGCACAGGAAACAACGGCCGAAAAACCTTCTTTGAAAGTAGTGTGGGAGCGTTTCCCGAAGTTCGTACTGGGATTTATTACAGCTTCTCTAATTTTTTCCTTCCTGATTCCGACAGAAACCACCCGGCAGGTAAGCGGCTTCCTGAACAGTCTGCGCACCCTCTGGTTTGCGCTGGCATTTGTGGCCATCGGACTGGAGGCGCGTTTTTCCGATCTGGTCAAGATACAGGGCGGACGTCCGGCGCTGGTATTTATCGGCGCGCAGGTGTTCAATATTTTCTGGACACTGCTGTGGTCGTACTTGTTGTTTGGGGGAATATTGTTGGCAACGCCGGATATATAGGTTAAAGTTTCTTAAACAGTTTACTAAATTAATAGACTGATATTTCATTGTTATACGCACTTTTATACCCTCAAACCTTTAAAGAGACTAAATTTACTCAAATTTTGGCTTTAAATAGACATGATTTTAAACAGGCGCTGCTGAAATAAAATAAAAAACAAAAATTTCATTTGCAATTCTCTACTGAATAGGCATACTTTTGTGCCATGCATTACTATTCGATTTCATTCCATACCTTTTGTTGTTGTTGTTGTCTGCTCCCGGCTACTCGAAGCGGCTCGAATGCAATACGGGTTGAATGAATGTTTTTGAAGACGAAATTCAACACCTCCCATTCCATAAAAAAGCCCTTCGGTATCTATCCGAAAGGCTTTTTTTATTTACGGTTTTTCTTTCAAGTAATTATAGTCAGCACAAAGTGGTTTTGAACAAACAAGGAATATTCATGCACTGATTACCAACCCCTTCTCAACCCTCAACCTTTTCAACTCTCAACACTCAACCAGTATGTCCGTTTCAGTTACCCTCTTGCCGGAATTAACGATCGCCCTGCAGCAACACAGCGATCCGCTGGATGCATTGGCATTGCTGGCCGGCAGGTTTCCCGGCAAGGCGGTATTTTCCACCAGTTTCGGCATAGAAGATCAGGTGATCAGTCACCTGATTTTTACCAACAACCTGCCGATACGGGTATTCACCCTCGATACCGGACGCAATTTTCAGGAAACATACAATACCTGGTCGCGTACGGTGCAACGCTATAAAAAGCCGATTGAAACGTATGCGCCTCAAGCGGAGGCGCTGGAACGCTTGCTGGCTGAAAAAGGCCCCAACAGTTTTTACGACTCGGTCGACAACCGCAAGGAATGCTGCTTTATCCGCAAGGTGGAGCCGCTGAACCGGGCGTTGCAGGGACAGGAGCTCTGGGTGACCGGCATCCGCGCCGAACAATCGGCCAACCGGCATGACATGAGTTCGCTGGAATGGGATGCCCCGCATGAACTGTTCAAGTTTCATCCGCTCTTCGACTGGTCGTTCCAGCAAGTGCGCGATTACGTGAAAGAACATAAAATACCCTACAACCCGCTACACGACAAAGGTTTTGTGAGCATCGGTTGCGCACCCTGCACCCGCGCCATCCGCGAAGGCGAGGATTTCAGGGCCGGCCGCTGGTGGTGGGAAGATACTTCTAAAAAGGAATGCGGACTACATCATATAGGAATGAGGGATGAGGGATGAGGGATGACCGAGCGTGATGGCCGACATCTAATGAAAGATCATCCCTCATCCCTATATCCTCAATCCTCATTCCTCAACCCTCAACAATCCTCAACCCTCATTTTCCTCATCACTGCTAACACTCATGTAAATGTCAAAACATTTCGATTATCTCGACCACTTAGAAGCGCAGGCGATTCATATTCTGCGGGAAGTTGCCGGACAGTTTGAGCGGCCTGCCTTGTTGTTTTCTGGTGGGAAAGACTCGATAACACTGGTAAAATTAGCCGAAAAAGCCTTTCGGCCCGGAAAATTTCCCTTCCCGTTGGTGCATGTCGATACCGGACATAATTTCCCCGAAGTCATCGAATACCGCGACCGTTTGGCTAAACAACTGGGCGAACGCCTGATTGTCCGCAAAGTAGAAGATACCATCCGTCGCCAGGGTTTGAAAGACGGCAGCGGCAAATTTCCCAGCCGCAATGCGCTGCAAACCAATACGTTGCTCGAAACCATCGAAGAATTTGAATTCGACGCCTGCATCGGCGGCGCGCGCCGCGACGAGGAAAAAGCCCGCGCCAAAGAACGGATTTTCAGCATCCGCGACGAATTCGGCGCCTGGGACCCGAAACGCCAGCGCCCGGAACTGTGGGATATTTACAACGGCGCCATCCGCAAAGGCGAAAATATGCGCGTATTTCCCATTTCCAACTGGACAGAACTAGATGTGTGGAATTATATCCGCCGCGAAAAAATTGAACTGCCGAACATTTACTTCTCGCATTCCCGCGACTGCGTCATCACCCCCGGCGGCCAGTTATTAGCCATCACCGAACATATCCACCTCGACGCCGATGATGTGAGAACCAACCGGGAAGTGCGCTTCCGCACCGTTGGCGATGCCACCTGCACCGCTGCGGTGGAAAGCCCGGCTATTACCGTAGACGACATTATCCAGGAAATTATCGACACCAAAATCAGCGAACGCGGCGCCACCCGGCTCGACGACCGCCTGTCGGAAGCAGCCATGGAAGACCGCAAAAAAAATGGTTATTTCTAACTGGTTATCAAGTTGTTATTAGTTATCGGTTATTAGTTATCAGGCCACTTTTGTTTGGCTTTATCAATTAACCACGCCGAGGGTTACCACCCTGATAACTAATAACCGATAACTAATAACTTTTTAAAAAAAGTAAAGTGAATATACTTAAATTCATAACCGCCGGTTCCGTCGACGACGGTAAAAGCACCCTGATCGGTCGCCTGTTGTTCGATTCCAAAGCCGTTTCGCACGATGTGCTGCATACGCTCGAACGCCAGAGCCGCAACAAACCCGACGGCGAACTGGATCTTTCGCTGCTGACCGACGGCCTGCGCGCCGAACGCGAGCAGGGTATAACCATCGACGTAGCGTATAAATATTTCAATACGCCGCGCCGCAAATTTATCATCGCCGATGCGCCGGGCCACGTACAGTACACCCGCAACATGGTAACGGGCGCTTCCAATGCCGACCTGGCAATTATCCTGATCGATGCGCGACAGGGCGTGGTGGAACAAACGCACCGCCACAGCATGGTGGCTTCCCTGATGGGCATTCCGCACATTGTGGCGGCTGTGAATAAAATGGATTTGGTGGATTACGACGAACAGGTGTTCTACCGTATTGCCGCCGATTACCAAAAACTGAGTCAAAAACTTGGTTTACAAGAGGTTACGTTTATTCCGATGAGCGCTTTGGCCGGCGACAATGTGGTGACCATTTCAGAAAAAATGCCCTGGTACGCCGGAAAAACCTTGCTGGATCACCTCGAAACAGTAGAACTGGCGGAGGTTCAGGAAGACGAAGCCACCCGTTTCCAGGTGCAGTATGTGATCCGTCCCCGCACGGAAGAACTGCACGACTACCGCGGGTACGCGGGCGCTCTGCGCAGCGGCAGTTTCCGCCGCGGCGACCGGGTGCAGGTGCTGCCGGCCGGAATTGAAACCACCATTAAAGCCATCGAAGTACACCAGCAGGAAGTAGAAGAAGCCTTTGCGCCGCAGCCTATCGTGCTGCACCTCGAAGACGACATCGACATTTCGCGCGGCGATTCCATCATTCGGGTGGAAGGCGTACAGCCTTACGTCACGCAAGACCTGGACCTGGATATTTGCTGGATGAGCGAACGCCCCCTGTACCCCGGCGACCGTTTGTTGCTGCGTCACAATGCCGCTACGGTCAAAGCCATTGTCAAGGAAATTTACCACCGGGTGGATGTGCACACGTTTGAACAACAACCCGCCGAGCAACTGAAACTGAACGATATCGCCTACATCCGGCTGCGCACCGCCAAACCATTGGTATTTGATTCCTACAAACTCAACCGCACCACCGGCAGCCTGATTCTGATCAACGACAATACGTTCGATACCGTAGCAGCGGGAATGCTGCATGAAGTGCCTGTAAGCGAAACGTTGCAGCAGGATTTTGCCATTTAAGATAGTTTGATGGTTTGAAAGGTTGGATGGTTTGAGGTGGTAACTCATTTGAAAACTTCGAAGGTTTGAGCTTTCGGGAAGCTGATAAACATGCGATACCACCTCCAAACCATCCAACCTTCAAACCATCAAACATCAAACCATCAAACCTTCCAAACCATTTCCAACCATGTCCAACCTGACAAATACATATCACACGGGCAAGCAAACGCCTCCCGGCCAAGCGACAGCCTCCAAAACGCCCAGACTGACCGTTGTCGGCGCAGGGATCGGCGACCCGGAACTGGTCACGCTCAAAGCGATCAAAGCGTTGGGACAGGCCGATGTGGTGTTGTACGACGCGCTGGTGAACGAGGAATTGCTGGATTATGCGCCTTCCGGGGCTGCGCGGATTTATGTAGGAAAACGCCGTCAACACAAGGCGTTTACGCAGGATGAAATCAACGAACTCATCGTGGGTTATGCCAAAGATTACGGCCATGTGGTGCGCCTGAAAGGCGGCGATCCTTTTGTATTCGGACGCGGGTTTGAAGAAATGCAATACGCTCAAAATCATGGGGTTGCAGCCGAATATGTGCCGGGTATTTCCAGTGCGATTGCCGGCGCGGGCGCAGTGGGAATACCCCTTACCCTGCGTGGCGCCAGCCGAAGTTTCTGGGTGCTGACGGCTACGACCGATACGGGCGCGCTGAACCCTGAAATATCGACAGCGGCCCAAACGGATGCCACGTTGGTGATTCTGATGGGTTTGGCTAAAATAGCCGACATAGCAGCAGTTTTTGCGGCTGCCGGAAAAAACGAATGGCCGATTGCTGTGATCCAGAACGCCACGTTGCCGACCCAAAAAGTGATAACAGGCACGATGGCCGACATCGCAGCAAAAGCAACAGCAGCCGGCGCCGGCAGTCCGGCAGTTATTGTGGCGGGCGAAGTGGTGCGATATAGACTGGAACTGGACCACGTACTTCAGCAGGAAAACAGAACCATCTAAATTTTTCAAATCTAAGTGGTTTTGAACAAGAAAGCAGATTAATTCACTGACTACCAATGCTTGCTCAACCATCAACAGGCTCAACCTCTCAACTTTCAGTACAACGCTCTCAATCACACAACGATATGACTACCACCTTTCCTCCACCGCCGGCCGGTCTCGACGAAAAGTTGTTGCAACAACTGGCGCAACACAGCGCCCTGCATCAAATGTGGTTGAGCGGCTATCTGTACGGCATTGCTTCTAAAGGTCAACCCGCGCCGAACGGGGTGCTGGAAGCGCCTTCCGTTGCAATTGCCCCACTGGCGCCGCCTGCAGCGACCTTGCCGCAGGTCACCGTCCTGTACGGTTCGCAAACCGGCAACAGCAAAAAAGTGGCCCATCAAATCTCTGCCAAAGTGCGGGAACGTGGGTTTCAGGTCGTGGTGGCCGATATGAACGACTATCCAACCAAAAATCTGAAGTCGGAAAAAATCGCGCTGTTCGTTATCAGCACCCAGGGCGAAGGCGAACCGCCCATCGCTGCGGAAGAATTTCACAAATGGCTGCTGGGTACGCGAGCGCCGCAATTAGACGGAGTACAATTCTCCGTTTGTGCGCTGGGCGACCGGAGTTATCTCCAGTTTTGCCAGACAGGTAAGGAAATAGACGCCCGCCTGGAAGTATTGGGTGCCAAACGGCTGTTTGACCGGGTAGATTGTGATGTCGATTTTGAAGACGCCGTGGAAGGTTGGCTGGCCAATGTGCTGGAAAAATTGCCTGTACCGGCGGCTTTAGCCGCCGACACGCGAAGCGCGGTTGTGCACAGTAACGGGCAGCCGACTGCGATTCCGGCGGCTAAAGCCGCCGGTACGTTGTACGACCGCAAAAAACCGTTTGCAGCACCCATCCTGGAAAAAATACAACTCAACGGGCGCGGCTCGCAGAAAGAAACCTGGCACCTGGAACTCTCGCTCGAAGGCTCTGGTTTGTTGTACGAACCGGGCGACTCTTTGGCCATCTACGCCACCAATCCCGAATCGCTGGTGAAAGAGGTGCTTTACACCGCCATGCTCAATGGTAATAAAACCCTGACATTCAACGGGAAAGAGGCCGAATTTCGCCAGATACTACTGCGCGACGTGGAACTGAGCGTGTTGACCCGCGAAGTGGTGGATCAATATGCCAACTGGACCAACAACGCCAAACTCAAAGCCATTGTGCAGGACAACGAGGCCCTGAAAAACTTTCTCTGGGGCCGCAATGTGGCCGACCTGCTGCGCGAATTCCCGGCAGCCCTGTCGGAAGCGACCCTGCTCGGTTTCCTGCGCAAAATGCCGCCGCGTTCGTATTCCATCGCGTCGAGCCTCCTGGCGCACCCCGACGAAGTACACCTCACGGTAGCAGCCGTGCGCTACGATTTCAACGGTCGCCCGCACCAGGGCGTAGCCTCTACCTTCCTCGCCGACCGAGTGAAAACAGGCGATTCCGTTCCAGTTTTTATGGAACACAACGAATATTTCAAATTACCTGCCGACGACGCGACGGATATCATCATGGTCGGCCCGGGCACCGGGGTGGCGCCTTTCCGCGCTTTCGTGGAAGAACGCAGCGAACGCGGCGCTTCCGGCAAAAACTGGCTGTTTTTCGGCAACCCGAATTTTGAAACCGACTTCTTATACCAGATCGAGTGGCTCAATCACCTGAAACGCGGCACCCTCGACCGCTTAGACGTGGCTTTCAGCCGCGACCAGAAATACAAAATTTATGTGCAAAATCGCCTGGCGGAGCGCTCGCGCCTGATTTTCGAGCGGCTTGAAAACGGCGCTCATTTTTATGTGTGCGGCGATAAAAACCGCATGGCTTCCGATGTGCAAAATGCTGTGATTCAGATTGTTGCAAAAGAAAGCGGCCAGGGAGAAGAATACGCAGCGGAGTATTTGAAAAACCTGAAAAAGCAACGGCGTTACCTGGAGGATGTGTATTAAGTGGGATTGAAAAGGTTTGATGGTTTGAGAAGGTTTGATGGTTTGGGGTGGTAATTCTTGGCTATGAGTTACCTCCTCAAACCATCAAACTTTTAAACCTTCTCAAATATTTTTTCATAAAGTCTACTAAAATTATAGACTTTATGGACTAATGTCGTACATTTGCCTGAACAAATTTAAAAGCACTTTTGTATGACATCATTTCGGCTGTTCCTACGACCATATTGTTGGTAGAATTCGTTTTTCAAACAAATGCAGTGTTGCGAAAACCGTAAGCTGCATTTAACCCCCATTACGTGTATTAATCAAAATGGTTTAGATTAAATTCTTTGCAAATGCTTGATTATCAACACGGATAACCGATAACTAATAACGGATAACTACTTACTAACTTTGAATACAACTTTACATGAAACATATATCAATACTCATCATATTGTTTATGCTATTCGTTAGCACCGCATTTTCCCAAAACCCAATAGAGGGTGTCATTAAAGACAGCGAAGGATCGCTCTCGGCAGGTGCTACCGTAGGCATAAAGGGTACCAATATTTATGATATTTCGGATGAGCGCGGTCATTTCAGTCTTGCTGCTCCCAAATACCTGCCTTTCACGCTCGTAGTCAGATACCTGGGCTACAAGACGCAGGAAATTCAGATTTCCAAACTGCCGGAAACGCCGCTGCAAATAGTTCTTGAAATGGACGGCCTGCTGGATGAAATACTCGTCACCTCCAGGCGCCGTAAAGAAGCGGCGCAGGATGTTCCTATTCCGATCTCCGTGTTGACTGGCGCACTCGTTGCCGATGCCGGCGCCTTCAATGTGAACCGCGTGAAAGAATTGGTCCCTTCGGTACAGCTCTACTCCTCCAATCCGCGCAACACAACCCTGAATATCCGCGGCATGGGTTCGACCTACGGACTCACCAATGACGGCATCGATCCGGGCGTCGGTTATTATGTGGACGGTGTGTATTTTGCCCGTCCGGCCGTGACAGCGCTCGATTTTATCGACATCGAACAGATAGAAGTATTGCGCGGGCCGCAGGGCACGTTGTTCGGCAAAAACACCACCGCAGGCGCTTTTAATGTGACCACACGCAAACCGAGTTTTACGCCGGGCGCCAATTTCGAGCTCAGCTTTGGCAACTACGGATACATCCAGGCAAAAGGTTCCATCACAGGGCCGCTGAGTAAAAAAGTCGCCGGACGCTTGTCTTTCTCCGGCACGCAGCGCGACGGACTGCTCCAGAACGTCAGAACTTCCAAAAAAGTGAACGATATTAATAACCTGGGCTTCCGGGGCCAGTTGCTGATAACGCCGACGGACAAGATCAAGATTACATTGGTAGGAGACGTTACCCGGCAGCGCCCGGACGGCTTCGCGCAGGTATTCGCCGGTGTGGCGCCTACCAAACGCGCGCCATATCGCCAGTTCGATCAGATTATCGCCGATCTTGACTATACCTTGCCTTCGCGCAACCCTTTTGACCGGATTATCGACCACGATACGCCCTGGCGTTCGGGCAACGAACTGGGCGGTGTTTCGGCCAATATCGATATAGAGATCGGGAAAGGTACGCTGACCTCCACCAGCGCCTGGCGCTACTGGAACTGGGATCCTTCCAACGACCGGGACTTTACCGGTCTGCCGGTACTGTCATTATCACAAGCTACTTCGAGACACCAGAACTGGTCGCAGGAAATCCGTTACGCCGGCGATTTCTCTTCCCGTCTGAGTGGTGTGGTCGGCCTCTACGCCATCGGCCAGGAACTTGATACGGATCCCGTTCACACGGAAGAATCCGGCGCGGCACAATGGCGTTTTTCGCAAAGTTCGACCAGTACTTTGTGGCAAACCCCGGGTCTTTTTGACGGGTACGGAATTAGAACTGTTTCCAAACTCAAGAGCTTCGGCGCGGCGGTATTTGCCAATGTCGATTGGGAAATCATCGATCGTTTGCACGTGCTTCCCGGCATCCGTTTCAACTACGATAAAAAAGATGTGGACTACAGCCGGCAGACTTACGGCGGCCTGCAAACCGAAGACCCTGCGCTGCTCGCCCTGAAAAATGCGGTGTACAGCAACCAGTCTTTTGTTGCAAGCGCTGAAGAAGATAACTTTTCGGGCCAACTGACGGTGGCTTTCAAAGCCAGTAAGGCCATCAATACTTTTGCCACGTATTCCACCAGTTTCAAACCCGTCGGCGTTAATCTGGGTGGTTTGCCCTCCGCTAATGGCGCTCCGTTGCTGGAACTGGCAGTCATCAAACCCGAGGACGTGCGCCACATCGAAGTCGGCGTGAAAACCTCGCCGACCGCTCATTCCACGTTTAACGTGGTGTTCCACAATACGGATATCAGGGACTATCAGACACAGGTGCAGACTGCTGAAGTCGG
Organism: Lewinellaceae bacterium; assembly: GCA_016711435.1. Classification (GTDB taxonomy): domain Bacteria; phylum Bacteroidota; class Bacteroidia; order Chitinophagales; family Saprospiraceae; genus M3007. The sequence continues at coordinate 28,487 of JADJSY010000029.1, read as the reverse complement.
CGTCAACCGCGGTTATCTGGCCAATGCCGAAAAAGTAAATGTACTCGGCATTGAGGTCGACGCCAGTCTCCGGGTGAAGGAATTTCTTTCGTTCTATGGCGCGCTTGCCTACACGGAAGGCAAATATGTCTCCTTCACCAATGCTCCGGTACCACTCGAAGAAACCGGCGGCCCGACAGCGTTCAAGGATGTTTCCGGCGGCGCCTTGCCTGGCATTTCCAAATGGGCAGGCTCTTTTGGCGGCGAAATTAGCGGCAAGGGCAAATTTCTCGGACAGACCGGGAGATTATTCCTCGCATTCGACACCTATTATCGTTCCTCGTTTTCTTCGAGCGCATCTCCTTCGCAGTATCTGAATATCGACGGTTATGCCTTGTTGAACGGCAGGGCGGGTTTCCGTGCTCTGGAAGGCACCTCGATCTTCCTGTGGGGCCGCAACCTGCTGAACAAGGATTATTTTGAACAACTTTTACCAGCGGCGGGCAACGCGGGGCACTACGCAGGCGTACTTGGAGACCCCGCAACCTTTGGCGTAACTTTACGGCAATCGTTCTAAGCGGCAGGTGTATCACAAGTCCCTGCCGGAAAAAAATGAACCGATTTTTATTTTTATCGAGTGCTAAACCTTCCAGGTTTTAAAAACCTGGAAGGTTTTTGGTGGCAAAAACGACATAAAAATTTGTATTATTTCAAATGAGCCTCTTGTGATACACATGCGTTATTTTTCATATGTATGAAAATCTGGCTTTTACTTTTCTTTTTTTGTCTTGGTGCTACTTCCCTGTCGGGGCAAAAAATTACAACAACTGATGAACAAACCTGGTTTGGCTTTTTAAGCCAGACCAGGTTTAGCCATAAATGGGGACTTTGGTTGGATGCGCACCTGAGGCTGAAAGACGATTTTGTAAGCGAGTTGTCTCAGGGCATTGTTAGGGCCGGACCGATGTATTATATCACGGATGATGTCCGGCTGACGGTATCGTATGCTTATGTACATCATTTCCCTACAGAAGGACACGAAAACGTGGCACAACCCGAGCACCGACCCTGGCAGCAGATCCAGTGGTTCGTGCGCTGGCCCAAAGTACGGTTGATGCAATGGGTGCGGCTGGAAGAACGTTTTCGGCGTAAAATATTGAATGATAATGAGTTGGCGGAAGGTTACAATTATAATCCGCGCATCCGGTACAATTTTGCGCTGTTCCTGCCCCTTACCAAAAAAGGTCTTGCGCCGGGTGGATTGCAGTTCTTGCTGAACGACGAAATAATGGTCAATTTTGGAAAAAAAATCGTGTACAACCACTTTGATCAGAACCGCTTTTTCGCGGGTTTGGTGTACCAGGTGAATGCTCATGCGCAGTTGCACGGCGGCTACATGAATTTGTACCAGCAACTTGCTTCAGGTAATCAGTTTAGAAACCAGCACACGATACGGGTATTTTATTTTCACAATTTTGATTTGCGGAAGTAGGGAACGTTTCAAAAATCGAACCCCCACTTGAGCCAGGTTTTTTAGGATAAAATTTAAGTTCGCGTTACCTCCAACTTCCCGAAAGTTCTAAAACTTTCGGGAAGTTTGTACATCTCGATCTCTGACAAAACCCGGGATAAAACTGCGGAATAGCGTTCCGCAATACGATCAACTATGCAACAACTCGCTCCACCTGCTCGTCCCTCTTTCCGCGAAGCGCTGGCTTTCTGGCTCCGGCTGGGATTTATCAGCTTTGGCGGACCGGCAGGGCAGATTGCGATCATGCATACGTTTTTGGTGGACAAAAAACGCTGGATCAGCGACAGCAAATTCCTGCACGCTTTGAATTACTGTATGCTGCTGCCCGGCCCGGAAGCGCAGCAACTCGCTACGTACACCGGCTGGATGCTGCACGGCGTACGGGGCGGTCTGGCGGCGGGCATCCTGTTTGTATTGCCTTCGGCTGTTATTTTATGGGGACTGAGCGCTTTGTATGTGACATTCGGGCACCTGCCCATCGTGCAGGCGGCTTTTGAATTGTTAAAACCGGCGGTGGTGGCGGTGGTGGCCGGCGCGATTGTAAAAATTGGAAAAAAATCGCTGCTCACGCCCCTGCATTATGCCGTCGCTGTGGCCGCTTTTCTGGCCATTTATGTTGGAAATGTACCGTTTCCTCTCATTATCCTGGGCGCCATTGCGTTGGGCATAGCGGTGCATTACGGCGCGAAAAACGGCAATGGCGCACAAAAAAGCAGTGTGCTGCAAGAAAACGCGGATGAACAAATGTATGTCATTCATAGCGGCACGGTCATCGCGCATGGCGGCTTTTCCTCCGCGCGTTTGCTGCGGCAAATAGGAACGGCGCTGGTGTTGTGGAGTTTGCCTTTGCTGCTGTTCGGGTTGTTTGCGCCGAATTTTGATTTCTGGAAAAAACTCTGCCTGTTTTTTACGCAGGCGGCATTGGTCACTTTCGGCGGCGCGTATGCCGTGTTGCCGTATGTGGCGCAGGTGAGTGTGGAAAAATTCGGCTGGCTCACGCAACTGGAGATGCTGGACGGCCTGGCTTTGGGCGAAACGACGCCCGGCCCCCTGATTATCGTTCTGGCCTTTGTGGGTTTTATGGCGGGTTATCACAGTTTCGACTGCTCTTTGGCCGCCGCAACGCTGGGGCTGGCTGCAACGGTTTTCTACACGTTTCTGCCTTCTTTTCTGTTTATTTTTGCGGGCGCGCCGCTGATCGAACGCACCCACGCCAGTCCGGTGGTGAAGGCGGTATTACAATTTGCAACGGCTGCCGTGGTGGGGGTTATTCTGAGCCTGTGTTTGTATCTTGGTCAGGCGGTTGTTGCGCCGAATCTGCCGGATGTGGAGTGGCTGGCTTTGGCCTGGGTGGCGATTTCGCTGGCGGCTTTGCAGGTTTTTAAGGTAAATTTGATGGTGTGGATCGGGGTGAGTGTGGCGGCGGGGTTGTTGCGATATGGTTTAGTCTAGATGTAGATGATTGCTTGCCCGTCGTAGGAATAATTGCAACGCGGATTGGACGGATGACGCGGATTTTCGCGGATTTTTTTCATATTTAATACCTTCATTTATGCTACTACACGAAGAATTGACTAGACCAGATTTTAAATGCTTTTTATGAAGTTTATAACCGTTTGGGTTATGGATTTCTAGAAAAAGTCTATCAAAATTCATTGTTTTTGAATTAAAAAAGAGGACTAGATGTTATCCCTCAAAAGCGTTGTGCTGTATTTTACAAAGGCCGCGAAGTCGGCGAATACTTTTCTGATATCGTTGTAAACGAAGTGATTATTTTGGAACTGAAGGCTTGCGATGCCATTGCAAGAGAACACGCATCTCAATTACAGAACTACCTCAAAGCAAGTAAAATTGAACTTGGGTTCATTTTGAATTTTGGCCAGAAACCTAAATTTTATCGGATGGTTTTTCAAACGACAAAAACACCAAAAATCGAACTGGAATCCGGAAAATCCGTCAATCCGCGTCATCCGTCCAATCCGCGTTGCTATTAACTCTACGTCGGGCAATATCAACCCCTCAACATTTTCAACATTTTAATACCATGGCTGAAAAAAAATTATCCGAAGTCGAAATCATCAAAGACAACAGCGATTACCTCCGCGGTACGCTGGTGCAGAGCCTCGACAATAAAATCACCGGGGCACTGTATCCCGATGATACTCAATTGATTAAGTTCCACGGCGCGTACCAGCAAACAGACCGCGACCTGGAAAGCGAGCGCAAAACGCAAAAACTGGAACCGCTGTATTCCATGATGATCCGCATCCGAGTGCCTGCCGGGGTGGCAACGCCCGCACAATGGCTGCGTATGGACGAGTTGTCCACCACATACGGCAACGGCACCATGAAACTCACCACGCGCCAGGCATTTCAGTTGCACGGCATCCGCAAACGCGACCTGAAAGCGACCATACAGGGTTTTAATGAGGTGATGCTCGACAGCATTGCCGGTTGCGGCGACGTGAACCGGAATGTGATGTGCAGCCCCAATCCCGACGAAAGCAAGGTGCACGCGGAAGTGTGGGATATTTCCAGACAGATCAGCGCCGAGTTTACCCCCAGAACATCGGCCTACTACGAAATATGGATGGACGGCCAGGCCGTGGACGAATCTCAACCATTCAACTCAACGCCCCCCAACCCCTCAACCCCTCAACAAAAAGACGAGGAGCCGATTTACGGCAAAACGTACCTGCCCCGCAAATTCAAAATCGCCATTGCGGTGCCGCCGTACAACGACACCGATATTTTTGCCAACGATGTTGGTCTGGTTGCCATCGAAAAAGACGGCGTGCTGGCCGGTTTCAACGTGGCTGCCGGCGGCGGTCTCGGCATGACTTTCGGGATGCCCGAAACATTTCCCCGCCTGGCGGACATGCTCGGCTATATCGACAAAAAAGATGTGCTGAAAGTCTGTGAGGCCGTCATTACCACCCAGCGCGACAACGGCAACCGCGAAAACCGCAAGTTCAGCCGACTGAAATACACCATCGAGCGCATGGGGCTGGAAGTGTTTAAAAAAGAGGTGGAACGCCGGTCGGAAGTCGTTTTTTCAGGAAGCAAAACCCTATAAATTTACCCACTCCGGCGACCCGATGGGCTGGTCCAAAACCTTGACGGGCGGTACAACCTCGCCTGTTTATCGAAGGCGGTAGGATTGCCGATACCCCGGTTTCCCCCTGCGCACGGCCCTGCGTTTGCTGGCTTCCGTTCACGACGGCGATTTCCGGTTGACCGGCAATCAAAACCTGGTGATCGGCAACATTTCCGCCGAAAAAAAGCCGGTGGTGGAGGCCATTCTGGATAAATACGGCATACTCGCCGCCACCCATCAGCAAACGGCTTTGCGGCAAAATTCCATCGCCTGTGTGGCCATGAATACCTGCTCCCTGGCATTTGCGGAAGCGGAGCGTTACCTGCCTTCGCTCATCGACAAGATCGACCTGATCATCCGCGCCAACGGCCTGGAAAAAGACGCCATCAATATTCGTATGACGGGTTGCCCCAATGGTTGCGGACGGCCTTATCTGGGAGAAATTGCCTTTATCGGCAAGTCGCCCGGACGTTACAACCTCTACCTTGGCGCAGCGCACAACGGCGAACGCCTGAATAAACTGTACCGGGAAATGCTGGATGAAGCGGGAATTCTGACCGAACTGGAACCCATCATTGCAGCGTACGCCAAAGACAGGCAACGCGGCGAGCGATTCGGCGATTTTGTGATTCGAAAGGAATACGTGAAGGCGACGACGCACGGCACGAACTTTCATTCTTAGTGTTTGGTGTTTAGTGTTTGGTGTTTAGGGGTGCTTCACCCAGTGTTTGGTGTATAGTGTTTAGTGTTTCGGGCGCTTCGCCTAAGCCACCCACTGTTGCCAAAGGCGAAGCGCCCGAAACACAAAACACTATACACCAAACACTGGGTGAAGCACCCCCAAACACCATACACGAAACACTATACACGAAAAAAATATGGATGAAGCATTACTACCACTGCATTTCGATGCTGCACAGGTTTCCGAAAATGCAGGTTCACCGCCGACGCCCGGCAACAAACTGTTTCCTGTTTTTTTAAAACTGGAGCAGTTTGACGTGCTGATTGTCGGGGGCGGTTACGTCGGTATGGAAAAAATAACAGCGGTGTTGCGCAACAGCCCCGCTACCCGCATCACGCTGGTGGGTTCCGTTATTTCCGACGAAATCAGGGCTTTTGCCGCTGATTACGAGCAGGTGGTGTTGCTGGAAAAACCGTTTGACCGTTCGGATTTGCAGGGCAAGCAGTTTGTCATAGCCGCAACAGACGATGCGTTTGTGAACCGGCAAATCAAAGCCCTGGCATCTGCGCGGGGTATCCTGACCAATGTAGCGGACACCCCCCACCTCTGCGATTTTTACCTCAGTTCAGTCGTACAAAAAGGCGACCTGAAAATCGCCATTTCTACCAATGGCAAGTCGCCCACCATCGCGAAACGCCTGAAAGAAACCTTTCAGGAAACGTTGCCGGGCGAGCTCGACGACCTGTTGCAGCACATGCCGGTCATTCGGCAAAAGCTGGGGGGAGATTTTGCGGAAAAAATACGCAGCCTCAATGCTTTAACCGCATCCATTGCGGCGGGCGAAGCAGCGATACCACCCCAGCATGTAGAACGGAGCGCTTTGACGGCATCTATTGAGGCAGGTGAAGAAGCGCTTACGGCGGTCATTCCGCACCAGAACCTGGAGCGTATCAGCGACCGGAAATGGCGGCGCTTGGCGACGGCTGCCCTGGCGGCCTTTGGTTTGTCGCTCATTTTTAATGTGGTTTCTTTTTATGTGCCTACGCATACCTGGCCTGATTTGGTAGGTAGTATAGACCGGCAGTTCTGGATATTTGTGGGCGTGGGTTTTCTGGCACAATTGGCCGACGGGCTGCTTGGTATGGGTTACGGCGTGGTCACCCAGGTGTTTTTGATGGGTGCGGGCGTACCCCTGGCGGCGGTGAGTTCGAGTATTCACACCGCCGAAGTATTTACTGCGGGCGCTTCCGGGTATTCGCATTACCGGTTCGGCAATATTAACCGACGTTTGGTCAGGGTACTTTTAGGGCCGGGCGTCATCGGCGCTATTGTGGGTGCTGCGCTATTGTCCTGGCTGGGCGAGGAATACGCTGCGTACATCAAACCGATCCTGGCGGTGTATATTTTGTTGCTGGGTATGCGTATTCTGAGCAGGGCATTTGTGCGGAAAAACAAAAAACGCAGGGCGCGCAACCTCGGCTGGCTGGCCGGAGCGGGTGGTTTCCTCGATTCCTTCGGCGGCGGCGGCTGGGGGCCATTGGTGACCAGTACGTTGATTGCCAAAGGTAAAACACCTCAATATGTGATTGGCTCTGTGAGCCTGACCGAATTTTTTGTCACGCTGGCCAGTGCCGTTACGTTCTTTTCCTTTATCGGTTTGTCGCACTGGCTGGTCATTGCCGGCCTGATCGTAGGCGGCGTCGCAGCGGCGCCGCTGGGCGCCCGGCTGGCTGGAAAATTGCCTGTCCGGGTCATGTACGTCCTGGTTGGAATTGTTATTATGGTTTGGAGCGGCCGGATACTGTGGAAGGCTATGGGTTTTTAGTGTTTAGTGTTTGGTTTGTGTTGGGGGCTTGCCTTTGGCAGTTGATTTTTGGTTTTTTTTTTTCTTTTTTTGGTGGGGGGGGGGGGGGCCAAGGGGTTTTTTTTTTTAACCTTTTTTTTCCTCGTGCAAATCAGTTTACTCATATACCGTAGCCAAAAGCAACGCGCCCTAAACACCAAACACCAAACACCAAACACTATACACGACACACGCTCTGCATAATCCGCTCCGCATGCACCCTCGAATTTTCAATAAACCACACATGCGTGTCCATGCCGCCGCAAATCACGCCCGCCAGATAAAGCCCCGGGACATTTGATTCCTGCGTTTCCGGGTTGTATTGCGGGTAAAAACGGCCGTCATCGCTGAGTTCCACGCCCAGTGCCCGCAGAAAATCGAGGTTGGGCTGGTAACCGGTGGAGGCCACCACAAAATCGTTGGCTATTGTAATCAGGCCTTCCGGCGTTTCAATATCCACTTCATGCTGGCGAATGGCGCGCAGTTCGGAGCTAAAATAAGCATGGATGGAACCTTCCTGTATACGATTTACAATATCGGGCCGCGCCCAGTATTTGACGCGTGTTCCGATCTCTTCGCTGCGCACCACCATCGTCACTTCGGCGCCTTTGCGCCAGGTTTCCAGCGCGGCATCTACGGCTGAGTTATTGGCGCCGACCACGACCACTTTTTGCCGGTAATAGGCATGCGGTTCCTGGTAGTAATGCGTCACTTTGGGCAAATCTTCCCCTTCGATGCCTAATCGGACCGGAATGTCGTAGAACCCAGTTGCCAGTACAATCTGTTTGGCCTGATAGGTGTGTTTATTGGTAAATACCTGAAAGCCAGGCGTTTGTCGCTCGACACGCAGCACCTCTTCATACAGATTCAACTGTAGTTTTTTCGACTCTGCCACCCTTCGGTAATATTCCAGCGCTTCCGAACGGGTAGGTTTGGCATTGTTGGAAACAAAGGGAATATCGCCGATTTCCAGGCGTTCGGAGGTCGAAAAAAAAGTCATATTGGCAGGGTAGTGGTACAAGGAATTGACCAAAGATCCCTTTTCTACAATGAGGTAATGCAGTCCCGCTTTTTGCGCTTCCAGGCCACAGGCCAGACCGATAGGCCCCCCGCCGATAATAAGTAAATCAAGTTGTTGCATACAGCGTTTGTGTTAGTTTTGCAAATTTGCCCTGATAATCAATAATTAATAACCGACAACTACTTTTGACAACAAAAACAGAACACATCGCCCGGAAAACACGATTCTACCGAAAACTCCACAAATGGCTGGCGGTTCCTTTGTTTGTATTTATGTTCCTGATTGGTTGTACCGGTTTATTGCTGGGCTGGAAAAAAAATATTGACCTGTTACCGCCTACTCAAAAAGGTTCCAGTCGCGTAGCATCCGAATGGCTGACGCTCGACCGGATTCAGGCGATTGCGCAGGATTATGCCCGGGACAGTTTACAGGCTTCTTCTGAAATAGACCGCATCGACATCCGTCCTCAAAAAGGAGTTGCCAAGATCGTTTTTCTGCACCATTTTACGGAAATTCAAATCGACTGCCATAGCGGAGCCGTGTTGTCCCGCGCCACCCGCCGTTCCGATTTCATTGAAAAAATTCACGACGGCTCCATCCTTGACTATTTTTTTCAAACGGAATCCGATCAGGTAAAACTGACATACACCACGATTGTTGCTTCGGGATTGATATTACTTTCCATCAGCGGTTTTGTGTTGTGGAATAACCCGCGGCGGATGAGGAAGCATAAAAGCCGTGTTTAGTGTTTGGTGTTTAGTGTTTAGGGCGCTTCGCCTTTGGCCATTCCCCCGACCCCTGAAGGAGAGTGTTCAAGAAACATGATTTGCCTAAAACGACCACAAAAAGGTCAAACTCGTATTTATTGATGATTGCTTATTGATAATTGATGATTTATGATGTGCGAAGATGCCACCTTGCATCAAAAATCATCAATTGTCAATAAGCAATCATCAATAAAAATTGTGCCGGTGCGTACTAAGAGTCGCTACAAAAACCCGGATGACTCATGTTTCTTGAACACTCTCCTTCAGGGGTCGGGGGAATGGCCAAAGGCGAAGCGCCCTAAACACTAAACACCATACACTAAACACCAAAGCACTTTCGCACATTTTCGGCCATCAACCTTTTCAATTGTTCCAAAGAGATGCCTCGCAGCAGTGCTGCCTGCTCATAAATGGCGGCAATTTCAACATCGGGATCATCGTCGGTTTCGAGGAAAAAACGATCCACCGGCGTTTGTATCAAGGCTTCGGCGCTGTGGTTGCCGGGTTTCAGCAATGCAGCCCCGAAAGACAGGAAGCATCCTTCTTTCAACAGCATTTGGGCAGTGTCGGGATGTTTATTAAAGCCGTGAAAAATCCATGACTGCTTTGGTTTTCGGTGTTTTTTGATTTGGATCACTTCGTTGTAAGCCCTGACGCAGTGAATCACGAGCGGCTTTTGAACCGTTTCCGAAACGTCGATACAATACCGGAAAGCCGCTTCCTGCAAAGACCAGGGCGTGTCGCATACCTTATCCAGTCCGGCTTCCCCGATGGCGCAAACGCCGGGCAAAACGGATTGCTGATCCAGCCACTGCTTTTCGGCATCAAATCCATCGGCTTTCAGGTACCAGGGGTGTAGGCCGACGGAGCAAAACTTTGTCTGGCCCGAAGCGACCTGCCCGAATCGAAGATTTTCCAGCTCGGTTACCCCTGCATTTCCCGTCGGAAAGTGGGTATGTATGTCGAAAAAGTTGCACATAGACAAATAACAAGACAAACGCCGGAAAACGACAATGGTTTTGAAAAACAAGCGGCGCAAACACGCGTTGTGCAAAGTATGAAATCTTGTATAGTCCCAACCGTTGCATTTTTATTCGTCTTATTGCTTACTTCGTGTAGTCGCCGGTTTCCGCCGCACTTTAGCGTCTGGAAAATGACCTCTTCTGATCGCCAGATTTGGAAAACGTTTGCCGAAGAAGCCGTACAGCCCACTATTTTTTATTTCCGCTCCGGCGCATATACCCTGCGTGGCTGGACCATCGGCGCCGATTCGCTGCCTGTAACCCTGCTGCTGCACGGCGCGCCCAGTTCGATGGTGAAATTCAGCGCCTTGTTTCGCGACTCCTCTGTTTACAACCGAACGCGGCTCGTTGCGGTTGATCGCCCCGGTTATGGAAAATCCCATTATGGCAAAGCGGTGGTTTCCATTGCACAACAAGCCGACATCATTGCGCCGCTGTTGAAAAAACTGGCGGAAAACGGTCCGGTCGTGTTGTGCGGCTCCTCGTATGGCGGCTCGGTGGCCGCCAAATTAGCGATGGATCATTCCGAACAGATTCGTTCCCTGTTTTTGCAATCTGCATCAGTGCAGCCCAACGCAGAACGTACACCCAAAATAGCCCGCTGGATTCACTCGCCGCTGGGCGTTGTATTTCCCAAATGGGCGCGGGTAGCAACGAAGGAAAAATACGCACATTCCAGATCGCTGGAAACCATTCAGGATGGCTGGAGCCGTATCAAATGTCCCGTCTGGATTTTGCACGGCAACAAGGACGGCCTGATCTATCCTTCCAATGCCGATCATGCGTACCGGCAACTCGCGCCGCATACGGCTGTGACATATGTGACCCTGGATTCCGCCCGGCATAATATTTACTGGGCGCAGCGCGATACCATGCGTTTTTTCCTCCGGGAAGCCCTGGAATGTTCGGGCGAAGGATGCGCTGTTTACCCTTGGGTGGAAGCAGCAAAAAATCCGAATAAGTAGAAGTAAACCTTCTGTCTGACATGGCGCGGTATTCCTGACGGCTCGCGCAGTGGATTTTGCTGTTAAAGAATTGAAAAAGAGAAACTTGCAACCCACAACTCAGATAAATGTTCTGCATTTTTGCAGGAGTATTCATCAGCGTGGATATTTTTATACCACACAACCAATTCAAATATGAAAAAATTTTTGCCCTCCTGCCGATTGTACTTCTTTTGGCTGCCTTTACGCCTGCCTCCAAAACTGCTAATCCGCCTGTAGCCGATCCGGTTATTCCTGCGGATGTGCAGGCGCTGCTTGATAAAAACGGCTGTACAGCCTGCCACCATGTCAGCCGCAAATTGGTAGGACCGATCTGGCCTGCCATTGCCGCCAAAAAATATTCTGCAAAACGGATCACACAATTGGTCGGCAAACCTGAACCTGCCAACTGGCCGGGTTACCCGCCTATGGTCGCGCAAAAAGTACCCAAAGATGATATGACGAAAATCGCCAAGTGGCTGGTGGAGTTGAAATAAATGATCGAGTTAAGAACCGTAAACGTCACACGTTACATCGCGCCTTTGCGCGAAGGCGGCTCTTTGCCGGCTTTGGCAGAGGCGGATGATGATTTTAAATATGTCCTGAAATTCAAAGGCTCCGGGCAGGGTGAAAAATCTTTAATTGCCGAATTGATCGGCGGCGAAATAGCCCGCATCCTGGGTTTAAAAGTGCCCGAACTGGTATTTGCCAACCTGGATGAGGCTTTTGGACAAACGGAGCCCGACGAAGAAATTCAGGACCTGCTGCAGGGCAGCAAAGGCATGAACCTGGCCTTGCATTTTTTGTCGGGCGCAATCACTTTCGACCCGGTTGTTACGGTCGTGACGCCGGAACTGGCCTCCCAAATTGTCTGGTTAGACGCTTTTATCACCAATGTTGACCGCACGTTCAGAAACACGAATATGTTGATGTGGCACAGGGAGTTGTGGCTGATCGACCACGGCGCCTGTTTGTATTTTCACCATTCCTGGACGGATTGGGAAACGCATGCAAAAAGCCCTTTCCCGTTGGTGAAAAACCATGTATTGTTGTCGAAAGCCACCTTATTAGCCGAAACGGACGCGGTATTCAAACAACTTTTGACGGAAGAAAAAATCCGGGCGATTGTGGCGCTTATTCCAGATGAGTGGCTGCAATGGCGAGATACGGAAGAAACGCCTGCCATGCTCCGTGAAGTGTATGGCCGTTATTTGACTACCCGCTTGAAACATTCCGATATTTTTACCAAAAAGGCCCAGGATGAAAGAGAAGCACTTGTATGAGTATGCCATCATTCGCGTGGTACCCATCGTTGAACGGGAGGAATTCCTCAATGTGGGTATTATCCTTTTTAGTAAAAAAGCGAAGTTCATCAGGGTACATTACGCCGTGGATGAAGCAAAATTGTTGTCTTTTTCCGCTGATCTGGATGTAGAACAGATCAAATTGAATGTACAGTCGCTGGAAAAAATAGCTATGGGCGCCGAGCATTGCGGCCCTATCGCTGCATTGGACGTCGCCTCCCGCTTCCGCTGGCTGACGGCGGTCAGAAGCTCCGCCATCCAGACTTCCCGGCCGCACCCGGGATTGTGCGAGGATATGGAAGCGACGGCGAAGCGGTTGTTTGAGGAGTTGGTCCTTTAGAGAGGTGAGAAGTGAGAGGGGTGAGACATTGCTTGGCATTTGGTTGTACTTTGGCATGGGCTTTTCAGGCGTGAAATCGTGAGTGGCCTCTCGTTAGAAGAATGTTGAGTTCCTTCTTTCTAACGAGAGGCCATTCACCACTCACGACTCACCACTCACGATTTCACGCCTGAAAAGCCTATGCCAAAGTACAACCAAATGCCAAGCGGGATGTCTCTCACCCTCTCACCTCTCACTTCTCACCTCTAAAAAAAACCGCAGATCTATAAGCCGGATTCTGTGCTTCACTTGCGCAAAGCCTCTGTCATTTATCTGGTCCCGTACAAGACGGGATCTGCGCTGCCTACCCCCCTTGCTCCCGACCCGTCCGGAGACGAGCCAAAACTGTGCGAGCCGCACATTAACAAGGTGTACATGGCATTTCAACCCGCAAGGTTTGTCCCCCGTTGCAGTTGCCTGCAACGGTCGTGCGCTCTTACCACACGTTTTCACCCTTACCTTGTCCCGGAAAACCGGGTCAAGGCGGTAATTTTCTGTGACACTTTCTATGCCCTTCCCTTCGGAAGAACTCCGCCGGTTAGACGGTGCGGTGCTCTGTGTTGTCCGGACTTTCCTCCCCGAAAGGCGACAGAGCGATCTGCGGCTGTTTTTTAGAGGTGAGAAGTGAGAGAGTGAGAAGTGAGAGGCGTAGCGTACACCGCTCCGCTTTTCGCTTTCCCAAAAGCGGAGCGGTGTACTCTACGGACTCTCACCCTCTCACTTCTCACTTCTCACTTCTAAAAAAATTCAGTATTGGCTTAAACTTTGTTTGGATACTTTTGCACGACCAATTGGCCGACACATACGATCAGAAACTTTTTGACTCTACCCCGAGGAACCATTTTATGATCCCGACATGATAAAGCGTTTGCTTCTCTATATTGTTGTGATGTTGATACTGCTTGCCCTTGCATTTAGCGCCGGGCAGTGGGACAAAGATACAACGCTCCTTCAACAGCATTCCGAAGAAATATCGGTGTGGCTCTCCGGTCAGGAATCGGAGGGCCTGGCCAATGCTGCGAAAGCGGGCGCCTGGCAAGGACAGTCCGATAAAGCCTACACGGTTTTATTGCACCGGCAGGATTCTGTCATATCCTGGTCGAATACGAAAGTGATACCCGTTGGCGCCGAACTCCGCAACATTGCCCGAAGCCCGGGAAGATCGCTCTTGAAACTTCCGCTGGGCTGGTTTTTATGCCACAGCGAACCCAGCGCCGATTATACCCTTACCGTGCTCGTTCCGATTCGTTATGCATTGAATTTCAATACTTTAGATCAGGAAAATGTCTTTCCTGCCGGTAAAAATATTGATGAAAATATAGCCGTAACAACCCTTGCAAGCGATTATCCGATTATCGTCGACGGGAAGCCATTGGCCTGGTTGCATGCAGCAAAACAGGTGCAATCCGGTTGGCTGCAATGGCTACAGTTGACGGCCTGGCTGTTGTTTTTTATCCTCTTTTTCAGCCTGTTGAACCAGGCAGCGCGCTGGTTGAATACCCGCACAGGGGCTTTGGCCGGAACGGCGCTGCTATTGGTAAGCGTGGCTGTTTTATTGTGGTTGAATATTGCCACCGGTTTCACCCAACAACAATTCAGCGCTTTGCCGCTCTTCGCTCCGTCCTTTGAAAATGCGTCGCTGATTGGCAAATCAGTTGGCGACTGGCTCATACACGCGGTGCTGTTGTTGTACGTCATGATATTTTTTCACCGGCGTTTCGGCGTTGTGGAAACGGCAGCAGAGGCAGAAACGCCGAATGCCGAAACGGTACAAATACCCGCGCCGGCGCTGGAAAAATCGGGAATCAAATCGGTACTGGCCTCTTTTTGTTACCTGATGGCCATGCTGAGCATCCCTTTTAGCGTACAAATCATGCGCGAATTGGTCTTGCACAGTCGCATTGGTTTCGATTTTGATAATATTTTGAACCTGGGTAGTCTGGGTTTGCTGGCGCTGACCGGCGTAATTGTATTGATGGTCGGACTTTTTCTTTTCAGCCACCGGATGCTGCTTACCATACAGCAACTGAACATGCCGCTGCGGCAGCGGATGGTCGCTTTGGCCGTTGCGGCGGTGGTTGTGACGGCATTGTCTGTTCCAATGGGCGTCAATCCCGTGTTTGTAGCCATTTTCGCGTTGTTGTATGCTGCGCTGCTCGATGCATTTGTGCATTGGAAAGCAGCAGGATTCGGCTGGTTAGTTTGCTGGTTACTTGTTTTTTCATTTTTTGCCTCCACGCAACTGTTTCAGAATAGCGCGGAGAAAGACAAGTCATTGCGCATGGATTATGCCGTTGCGCTGGCAACCGACCGCGATACGGTGATTGCGGAAAAATTGCTGCCAGATGCATGGACCGCCCTGCAAAATGATTCACAGCAAATTGGATTGTTGCTGAAACCCTGGCCGTTCAAGGCCGATGTGGGCACTTTTCGCACCCGTTTCAACGAGCTTACTTTCCACGAAAACTATCTTTTCCAGCATTACCGCCTCAACGTTTTTGCTTTTGACCGGGAAAATCAGCCCCTGCTGATCGATCAATCGCTGGGCTACGAACAGGTGGTGCTGCAAAACTGGAATACAGGCGCCCCGCTTCCCGGTCAGCCGAATATCCGCTACGGCGCGGATGCGGAAGGGAAGATGCGCTACATGCTGCAATTGAGCGCCAACCGAATGGGCGATCCCGCGCAGCCGACGCGCATTTTTGTCTTTTTCGACCATGAATATCCTGCCCCGACGCGGGTGTATGCGCAGATATTTTACAACACGCCGTATAAAAACCTGAACTGGTTGCCGAGGTACGAATTTGCGGTGCAAAGAAATGGCCGCTTGCTGGTCGAGCAGGGGTTGAACAATACCGGCATCTTGTCAACGCCCTTGGACAAGGGCAGCAGCACGGAGGTGGAATCTGTATCCCGCTTGGATGCTGTGGCCAAAAGCGCCGACGGGCAAACCGTGGCGTCCGTGGGCAGGAGCCTCGGCGGGTGGTACAAACAGATTTACCTGTTTTCTATTATTTTCACGCTGGCATCCATTTTTATGCTGGCGCTGGCGCTCGCAAACTCCGTTTTCGGCTTTTTGCCGGAAGAGTACGATTTCCGACTGAGCGCCAGAGGCTCGCTGGCCCGCCGGATTCACCTGTGGTATGTGGCCCTGCTCGCCGTGGCTTTCCTGGTGACCGGATACCTGACGTACTGGCATTTTACCGAAACGGCCCGCGACAATGAGCGCAGCGATCTCGATTACCGCGCGGAAGCACTGCTGAATCACCTGAAAAACCAGATGCTCAATGCAACCGTTTCGGAGGACAGCCTGCGCCGCGATTTGCCGCGCTCCCTGCGCGCCATCTCTTCCAGCATGAGCATGGACGCCAACCTGTACGACCCGGACGGCAAACTGCTCTTTACCACGCAGGAAGACCTGGCAGCGCTGGGTATTTTACCCTCCAACATGAATCCCGAAGCCTGGAATACCTTAAAACAAAACAGGCAACCGGAACAGGTGGAAAGCGAACAGGTGGCCGGTTTTGAATACTACGCCAAATACCTGCCCTTGTACGGCAATCAGCAAAAACTGCTGGGCTTCCTCGGCGTACCCTACCAACTCAGCAACCGGAAAGCCGGCGCCGATGTGTCCGATTTCCTCGGCATGCTGGCGAGTTTGTACGTGTTTTTGCTGCTGATCGCTTTTGCCGTCACCCTGTTGCTGGCGCGTTCCATTGTTCGCCCTATCAGCCTGTTGTCTGAAAAAGTACGCGCCGTGCAACTGGCCGACAAAAACCAGCCGCTGGTGTACGACGGGGATGCACAGGACGAAATCAGCGAACTCATCGGCCAGTACAACCGGATGGTGGACAAACTGGAAGACTCGAAAATACAACTGGTGCGGCTCGAACGGGAAGGCGCCTGGCGCGAAATGGCCCGGCAAGTAGCCCACGATATTAAAAACCCGCTGACGACGATGAAACTTTCCATGCAGCAACTGGAACGGGTGTCCAACAACCCCGAACAAGCCGCTGCCTATCTCCGCAAGGCGATCACTCGACTGATCGAACAGATCGATTCGCTGGCGCAAATTGCTTCGGAGTTCTCCATGTTCGCCAACCTCGACATCCAGGTGAAACATGACGTGGTGATCAACGAGGTGGTGGAAAGTGTGCACGACCTGTTCAGCGAACAAAAAAACGTGGACCTTTCGCTTTCCCTGCCCCAACAACGTTTCCATATCCTGGGTGATAAAAACCACCTGATTCGTGTGTTTAATAACCTGGTTATCAATGCTATACAGGCCATTCCTTCCGACCGGCGCGGACACATACATGTTTCCCTGGCACGTGAGGGAAACAAGGCGGTCATACAAATCAGCGACAACGGCGGCGGTATCCCGACGGAAATAGGCGACCGGGTATTTGAACCCAATTTTACCACCAAAACCTCCGGCAGCGGCCTCGGACTGGCGATTTGTAAAAAAATCATCGAAGCCCATGAAGGCGATATTCGTTTTGAAACCCGGGAAAATGAAGGAACGGATTTCTTTGTGGAAATGCCGCTGATGGTGGTGGAGTAAGGCTTTCGCGCTTCGCGCTCGTAGGAATAATGGAACACGGATTGGAATGGTGACCGGATTTTCCCTCGTGGATTTTGCGCTCGTCGTAGAATAATGGGGCGATTCGGTTTGTTTTTGCGGATTTTCCCGCTTTAGAGTTGACCTATACTTTTACATTAGTTAATCCTTGTCAACTCTAAAGCGGGAAAATCCGCGTAATCCGCAAAATCCGTGTAATCCCGTCATTATTCTACGAGCGCGAAGCGCAAAATCTACTCTATGAGGGGGAATCCGTGTTCTATTTTTATTTTCAATAATTTTTGAAAGTTATGAACAATTAACCTTATCCGCTCGTTATCTACCTATAAATCAACGAGCCATGTTCCTCTCCCCACCTTCCAAAACCCGCATTCAACAACATATTGAACAGCAGCGAACCTTGCCGCACAGTTACCTGGAAGTAGGTCATACCCGCCGTGCGGAAAACGTTTCCGGTTATGACAATGATTTGAATACCATAGAGTTAGGCGCTGGAGATGCTGTTTGGGAGGCTGCGAAAGAGGCCATCCGGCAATGGCGCATGTTTCCCGCTCCCTGGACTTTTATCACACCTGCCGATGCGCCGATTTTGACTGGAACGGTGGTAGCGATGACGGCCCGGGTCATGGGTTTTTGGTGGCTGAATGCCTGCCGGATTGTCTATGAAATCAGGGAAACCGACCGTTTCGGCTTTGCTTACGGCACCTTGCCTGGGCACGTCGAATGTGGAGAAGAAATATTTATGGTGGAACGTTCCGTCGACGGAACCGTTCGCTACGTTCTCAAGGCTTTTTCGAAGCCGAGGCACCTGCTGGCGCGCCTGGCTTACCCGCTCGCGCGGGCCTATCAGCGCAGGTTTGTCCGGGATTCCAAAGCCGCCATGTTTCAGTTTGTCCAACAGCGTACCCTATGAAAACATTACTGCCTTTTTTCGCTTGGCTGCTTTGGCTGATCGCAGCCGGCCCAGCACTGCTGCAAAGCAATTGGGAAATCGCGCTGCTGCTGTTTGCGGCATGGATGCTGGTTCCGCCGGGTTTGTCCCTGCTGCGTTTGCCGGTTCAGTCGCTGTATTGGCTGACGGTATTTGCCTTGAGTCTGGCCTATTACCTCACGGATGCGCCGGCTTCCTGGCGCGGACTTCTGGCGCTGCCTTACGTCGGACTGTCGGCCTGGATTACCATACGGGAACTGACACAATTATTTACCCTTCCAAAAATACAACTACCTGATATTGTTCGGGTTGCGGCGATTGCATACTGGTCGACGGGAGCGGTATGGGCACTGTGTTTCCTGACGGGTTTCCGGCCGCTGGATTTTGATCTGGTCATCGTATCGCTGACGGCGGCGCATTTTCATGTAGCCGGTTTTGTGCTGGCGGTGGTGGCGTACCGAATGCTTTTGGCGGCGCCGGGCAGGGTAACGCAGATTTCAGGCTGGGGTGTTCTGGCGGGTATGCCCTCGGTGGCGGCAGGAATCACGCTCACAAAATTGGGTTATGCGCCTGCTTTTGAGTGGGTGGCTGCGCTGCTGTTTGTGTTGTTTACCGCAGTCATAGTAGCCTGGCACGTATCTAAATGGCCGGATAAAAAGTACATCCTTGCGGCGCGGCACTACTGGTTGGGCGGCGCCTTTTGTCTGCTGGCCGGCATTTTGCTGGCTTCCTTGTATGCCCTGCGTTTTATGTACCCGGTGGAATGGGTGCACATCCCGAATATGAAAATCTGGCACGGCACGCTGAATACCCTGGGTTTTGCGTGGCTGACGTTGCGCGGCTGGCAATTAGTTATCAGTTATTAGTTATCAGTTATCAGTGTGGTAACCTTTGGTTTGACCAAATACTAAAGCCAAGCGTTACCACACTGATAACTGATAACTGATAACCGATAACCAATAACTACTCACAACCGCACTAACTTCCCCTGAAACACCTCCGCGCCTGCGCGAACCTGCCAGGTGTAGACGCCCTTTTCCGCAAAAGTCGTCGCCGGAATATCGAGCAAATGAGCGCCTTCCGACAGATCGAACGTGTTGGAATACAAGGTTTTACCTTCCATATTTCCCGCTGAAACCTGCACCTGTCCGGCCCGTTCAAGTCGAACCGGAATACTGGTACCGGCAGTAAAAGGGTTTGGCTGAGGGTTGAAAACCTGCGTGCCGGACAGGCTGTTTGCCGGGGCCTGGAATTCAAATTGCAATGCTTGGGCGATGTTTTCTGCCGTATACATTTCCGATGTAATAGCGCGAACGGTCTCCTCCACGGGTATCGCAAGTACATCGCGTAAACGCAGCGGCGTCAGCGCTTTCACGCGCAGCAGCAGCAGATTGTCATCCGGCAGCAGCGTTTGCGGCGACACATCGAACCAGCTGATACGCAGCATACCGGCTTCCGGCTGGGCAGAAGCAAATTCCTGCGGATTGATACGGCTGCCTGCAATTACGTCCGTTATTTCCATTTTTGTCGCATCGAAGGGAAGGCTGCACTGGAATCCCAACCAGCTTCCGGCCTGCTCCATGCGCAGGGGAATGTCCATCACTTCGCCGGCTTTCAGGGAAATATCTGGCAGTTGGACTTTCTTTACGGAGCGATCCTCCGGGACCGACTGGGTAGAATTGGCTAAAGCGGAATTATTGACATCGCCCATTTTCAGACCGTAAAAACGGATTTCTTCCGGATAGGCCCAGAAAGGCATGACGTCAAAGTTGTATCCGTTTGCGCAATTTGGTGCATTAAACGGATTGGGGGGAAATACGCAGTCTTCTTCAAAAAAACGCCAGGATTTGTTGCCCGGCAACTGGTCAATCATGCCAAGGATAAGTCGACGCAGCTGTACTACATCATTGGTTGTTACGCTCCCGTTAGCGTTGGCATCTGCTGCGATGATCTTCCAGGGTTCATCCAGTGCTTCGATGGCCAGAACATGTTTGGAAATTAGCAGTAAATCGAAGGTAGTAACACCATTGAGCGGGTCGGATGACTTATAAGGTGCGATATAAACAGGATATGCGGGAAATGTATCGAGGTTAAAGCAACCATCCGGCAATTCCGAGAGTATATGGGTTCTGATGACGCTGCCCGTATCTACCCAGTTGACAATGGTTTCTACCTGTTCTATAACCTGTGTAGTATCCCAATAGGTGCGGGCGCATACTCGGGGCAATTCCGTACAGATATATGCGCTATCAGTAAGTTGGACAGATACGTTGCAGTGGGAACTGATGCCATGCTCATCCCTGGCCCAGATTTCTATTGGCTGCGTTCCGAGGTTTGAGCAGTCCAAAGTCAGTTGGCTAACCGGGTTGCCGTTCTGAACCGGGAAGCCGGTTCCGGCGCCTGCCCTGCGCATGGAAATATCCAGATCGTCGTCAGAAGTGATATTATCTGCCACAAAATCAATGAATTGTGCTGCAAAGATCGTGTATGACCGATTTGGGCCGATATCGTCGATCAGATTATTTCCACAGAAAAGGGTAGGCGCGGCGCAATCCGTTACCCTGAAACTATACTGACAGTTGCGTGTGATGCCATTTTGTACGACCGTCCAGAAAATGGTGTGTTGCCCTTCGGGCATGCGGGGAGCCAGGTATTGGTTGGGGTTTTCAGGCGTATTCCAGCGCACATAGGCGCGTAAAGTATCGTTACTGAGATGTGTTTCCATCGCAAACCTGAATCTGGAGGAAGCCGGTACAGGGCGTTTGTCAAACCAAACGGTATCTCCACCCGAATAATTCGGATTCAGTGCGTTGTTGGCGAAGACAATACCTGGAGGCGGCAAATTAGTGCTGCTGATAACCGTTTCACCCAATAAGTCATTGTCCAGGTCCATAACAATCCTGTACGTAACGGTTATTTCAGCGCCGGCACAAGCAACCGCCCGCATCGTCAGATCAGCTATACCTTCGTATAAATCTGCCGATTGCCGCAGGTTACTAAAGGTGTAAGGGTCTTCGTTCCAGAAAGTGGAGTCGTTTTCCGTTGGGTCGCAGATGGTTTGCTGAAGCACCGGGCATTGAAGGATATTTGGACAGTTTTGCCCATACATTGGCGGCACAAAACCCCAGCCCAATGCAAATAGCATAAGCGGGTAAACCGATTTTCTCATATCAGGATATGTTTAAAACATGGGATTCCGACAGGTTGGTCGGGGTATGCGGATTAAAGTTAGTGTGTGGTGTATAGTGTTTGGTGTTTAGGGTGCTTCGCGTTTGGCCTCGCTCCCTGAAGGGCAATGTCATTAACTTTAGAGTAGTGAAGAGGTGTCGTCTCCTGACGAAGGAAGGAGGTGACACCCTCCGAAACGGCCGTTTTCCAGCAAGTTTCCGCTACGAGGTGTCACTTGCTCCTGCGTCGCAAATGACACCTCTTCGCTTAGTCAATAACATAGACCTTCATGCGTCGGGGCACCAAACCTAAACACCAAACACCAAACACCACACACCACACACTAAACAAATATTGAGCCATTCATCTCGTTTTGGGCACTTTCACCAGGAAGGTAGTGCCTTTGCCGATCTCAGACCTTTTGACGTAAATTTTACCGCCGTGGTATTGCTCGATGATGCGTTTGGCCAGCGAAAGTCCCAGACCCCAGCCTCGGGTTTTTGTGGAGTAACCCGGTTTAAAAATAGTTTTGAATTTACCGGAGGGAATTCCTTTACCCGTGTCGCTTACTTCTATACAGGCGTAACGACCTTCTTCGGACACGATGGCCGATAATTTTCCCACACCGCCTTCCATAGCGTCGATGGCATTGCGCAGCAGATTTTCAATCACCCAGTCGAACAAGGGCGTATTCAAATCTACCAGAAGCGGCGGGTATTCATTGGGATCGGGAAAGTCGAATGACACTTTACGCGGGCTGCGGCGTTGCATATAAACCCTGCACAATTCCAGTTCTTCATACAAATTGACGGTGCGAAGTTCGGGCGTCGCGCCGATTTTTGAAAAACGATCAGCGACCAGTTCGAGGCGGGTTACATCGTTGCGCAGTTCGTCGAGCATCTCCTGGTTGTCGGGCCGCTCTTCATTCACGGCTTTCAGGGTTTCTATCCAGCCCAGAATAGCCGTTATCGGTGTGCCGAGCTGATGCGCCGTTTCTTTGGCCATACCCAGCCACACCTGGTTTTGTTCCGATCTTCGGGCGGTACTGAATCCGATGTATCCAAAAGCGATGAACGCGGCAATTAGACCGAACTGTACGATGGGATACCACCACAGCTGCCCCAGCAATTTTGACCGTGCGAAGTATACTTTTTTGTAAATATCGGGCGGAATAGAAGCATCCACGGAATCGATGCCTTCCCGGAACATCCGCTCCAGTTCCTGTCTGACCCGAACCGTGTCGATGGTTCGACCCTCACTGCCGGGAACGTTGAGGGCATCTTCAATCTGGCCGCTGTTATTGACCAGAATTACCGGGATCGTGTTATTGAGCTCCAGTACTTTGACCGGCATAGTGAGGTCGCAGTGAAAAAACTGGAAGGTATCCAATTCTACCTTGTTCAGGGCGCGCTGCGCTTCTGCCCACAATTTGGCCTGCTGCTCCTCCCGTTCGATGAGCTGGTCGGCCAAATACTTGGTGTAAATCATTGAAACAATGATTATCAAGACAGCACCGGCAGCCAGGTACCATTTCCAATATGATTTGCGGGTATATAAGTCCATATTCTGCAAAAAAGTAGTTATCCGTTATTAGTTATTGGTTATCAGTGTTGATAATCAAGTATTTACAAAGAATTTAATCAAACTAATTTTGCACACCTACTTAACAAGGCAAATATACACTTTCATTTGTTCGCCGGGATATTTATGACGCGATGTAGTAAACAGTTATCAATGCGAATAATGGGTTACCACGCACTGAAAACTTTTGTTGAACTTTTTTAGTAAATCTTAAACAAAAAACAAATAAGTTGCGTTTGGTTAGAAAATGCGGCAAATTGAAACTACCTTAAAACTTTTAGGCGGAAATACTTCGTAAACACACAATGGGGAAAAAAGTAATCGTCATCGGATCGGGTTTTGCCGGACTCTCTGCTGCCTGTAATCTGGCGGCATCGGGTTTTGAGGTCACTGTGCTGGAAAAAAACACGGTGCCCGGCGGTCGGGCGCGCCAGTTTCAGGCAGAGGGTTTTACGTTCGATATGGGGCCGTCCTGGTATTGGATGCCCGATGTATTTGAACAGTTTTTTGCCCGTTTTGGAAAAAAAGTGTCTGATTATTATGAATTGCTGCGCCTCGATCCATCTTATGCCGTCATTTTTGGCGACGGCGACGTGATGCAGGTACCGGCTCAAATGCCGGAACTGGAAGCGATGTTTGAGCGATACGAACCCGGTAGCGCGCTGCGTTTGCGGAAATTTCTGGAGGAGTCGGAGTATAAATACCGGGTGGGCATGACCGAATTTGTGCACAAGCCCAGTGACAGCATTTTTGAGTTTGCCGACTGGCGCATTATCAGCAGTCTTTTTCGGCTGCAAATGTTTACGCCGATTTCCAAACAGGTGCGCAGTTTGTTTCGCAACAAAAAACTGATTGATCTGCTGGAATTTCCGGTGTTGTTTTTAGGCGCTACGCCTCAAAAAACGCCTGCCCTGTACAGCCTGATGAATTACGCTGATATGGCCCTGGGTACCTGGTACCCCATGGGCGGTATGTATAAAATTGTAGAAGGAATGGTAACGCTGGCGGAGGAATTGGGGGTAAAAATAGAATTGGGTCAGGAAGTATCTCATATTGAGGCGCCCAAGGGCCATGCGACGCATGTCCGCACCCGGCAAGGACTGGAATTTGAGGCGGATGTAGTGGTGGGAGGCGCTGATTATCATCATATTGAGACGCAATTGCTGGATCAGCCCCTGCGCAATTATTCCGATCGGTACTGGGAAAAACGCACCATGGCGCCTTCGAGCCTGTTGTGGTACCTGGGCGTGAACAAACGTATTCCGCGCCTGAAGCACCACAACTTGTTTTTTGACGAAGATTTTGCCCTGCATGCGGAGGAGATTTACGAAGACCCGAAATGGCCGACCAAGCCGCTGTTTTATGTCAGTGCGCCTTCCGTGACAGACGCTTCGGTGGCTCCGGAAGGTTGCGAGAACCTGTTTGTACTCATCCCGGTAGCGCCCGGTCTGGAAGACACGGAGGCTGTGCGCGAACGCTATTACAATATGGTGATGGAGCGGCTCGAACGACATACCGGAGAAAATATCCGCGATGCTGTTGTGTTCAAGCGCTCCTATGCCCATGCCGATTTTGTGCGTGATTACCACGCATTTAAAGGAAATGCCTATGGCCTGGCCAATACCCTCCTGCAAACGGCCTTTTTAAAACCCAAAATGAAAAGTAGTAAAGTTGATAACCTGTTTTATACCGGGCAATTAACCGTTCCCGGTCCGGGTGTACCACCTTCGCTTATCAGCGGTCAGGTGGTGGCTAAGGAGATAAGCAGACTTTTTCGTGAGTAGTGAGTAGTGAGTTGTGAGTGGCATTTGCTTGGAAGAACATTGAGTTCGATCTTCTAAACAAATGCCACTCACCACTCATCACTCACCACTCACAATTCACCACTCACTACTCACCACTCACGATTCACACTATGAATCATCTTCAACTTTTTAATGACACCTGCTTTGAATGCAGCGGATTGATAACCAGGCGTTATTCGACCTCTTTTTCGATGGGCATTCGCCTGTTCGATCAGCGGTTTCGCGCGCCGATCTGCGGCATTTACGGTTTTGTACGTTTTGCAGACGAAATAGTGGATACGTTTCACGATCACCCGAAAGAGATGTTGTTGCGTCGTTTTCGGGAAGATACGTACCGGGCCATCGAAGAACGCATCAGTCTTAATCCTGTTTTACAATCTTTTCAGCAAGTCGTACATTTCTATGGGATAGAAATGGAGTTGATCGAAGCCTTTTTGCACAGTATGGAAATGGATTTGACATCATCGGCCTACGATACTGCCGGGTACAATGAATATATTTATGGCTCGGCAGAAGTAGTGGGACTGATGTGCCTGCGTGTTTTTTGTGAAAACGATGATGCGCGCTACCAGAGCCTGAAAGATCCGGCCCGGCGACTGGGAGCGGCTTTTCAGAAAATCAATTTCCTGCGCGACATTAAAAGCGATTTTGATGAACGGGGCCGCGTTTACTTTCCCGGGGTTGATTTTCAACAATTCAGCGTAGAAGATAAACGACTGATTGAATCGGATATCAAGGATGATTTTGACGCTGCCCTCGATGGTATCCGCCGATTGCCGCGCGGCGCTCGCCTGGGCGTTTATTTAGCCTACAAATACTACACGCAGTTGTTTGCCAAAATAAAAAACGCCCCGGTGCAACGTGTGGCCCAGGAGCGTTTCAGTGTTTCGCATAAAAGAAAAGTGTATTTATTGTTCAGTTCGGCGCTGCGGCACCAGTTAAACTTTCTGTGAGTTTTTTACCCTATAATCCTCTACTAATTTTTTTTACCCCAAGGGAACCCAGGGGGGTCCCAAAGGGGCGGGGCGGGGGGGGGGGCCCACAATAAAGGGGCCATTTGTTAGGATTTTGCCCCCCCCCGGGTAACCCCTGGGGGGAGGCGTCAACGCTACCTTTGTGTCCTTTGTGGTAAAAATTCCTCGCTTGGTAGAACTTACGCTGTGCCCAATCACCGAAAAACAGCCTTTCGTCGGTTGAAAAAGGCTCTCTATCAGAGATACCGTCCGCGCATGCAACTTCCGCGCAAAACTTGCCGTCTATTAGCGCAACATTCATCAGCAAACAACAAACCTTATATATGAAAACCCGAATTTTTGCATCGGCTCTTATCTGTTTCTTTTTCAATATGTTACAACCTGTTGCCGCCGCGACGCAGACTTCCGACCCGGAAGTGAAGGTAGTGGTCAGCGCCAAACGCATCTGGTTAGTGGCGGATGAAATGTCCGTTAAAAGCCTGAACGTGCAAGTACTCGACCAGAAAGGTAAAGTGGTACTTGAAAAAATATTTTCCTCCAAAATGACCGACTGGTCACTACAAATCGAGCACCTGCCGAAAGGGAACTATACGGTGCAGGTAGGGGGACAGAAAGCGACGGGATTTAAGCGGTGAAGGGTTTAAGGAGGTTGGATGGTTTGAAAGGTTTGATGGTTTGGGGTGGTAACTCTTGGCTTTAAGTTACCACCTCAAACCATCAAACTTTCAAACCCTCAAACTTTCAACTTAAAAGAACACCGAAAATCCCACATCCAGCGTGATACCGCTGTTGGTATCTTTCGTTTCGATGGTGTTCCCACCAAAGGTGTAGTTATCTTTTGTAATGAAGGCGCCATAGCCCAGACCAATATCAATGGAAAAGTTTTGGCTGGGGAAAATGGCCAGTCCTGCGCCTCCGCCGAAACGGCTTATCTTGGTTGTTCGCCTGCTACCCTGTCCCCGCAAGAGGCGTTTCGCTTCCCGCTGCCACCGCCCAACCGCGCATCACTGACAGTTTAGCAGGACAATAATCCGGCTGTTTGTTGCCATGAATCATAGCACAAATGTCCAGCAGCGCCGCTGCGCCGGAAACCCCGAAAAAGGTGGTTTTTACAAAATCACGGGAATAACACAAAGAGGGGAGGAGCGTATTGCGGTTTTCCGGGAGAGGGTGATTTGATAGTACAAAGATCGGTTGGTACGCCCCCTGCCATTCAGCGAGTTATGCTATTGATAAATATTTTTATGAATAAGAATATTCCTAGTATCAACACGGATAACCGATAACTAACAACCGATAACTATTTATAGATGTTCCCCTGCCTTTTCAGCCACCAGTATACCAGCCCTCCCAACAGCAATAGCCCCAATCCCGGCAGCGCCTGCCCGGGCCGCTCCAGCAACGTATTCAGCGCAAAAGCGGCCGAGATGAGTACAAAAACCAGCGGAACGATGGGGTAACCCCAGGCCCGAACCGGCCGCGCTGTGTCCTTTTGTTTGCGCCGCAAAACAAAAACAGCCGCGCCGGCCAGTCCCATGAACGCTATGTCGAGGAAGGTAACAAAGGTGATAATCTGGTCGAAAAGCCCCCGGAAATACAACAGCACCACCAAGGCCCACACGACCTGCACCAGCATAGCCACCACCGGAGTGCGCCAGCGGGGATGTACGTAAGCGAGTTGCCGGAAAAAAATACCATCCTTCGCCATAGCGAAATAGATCCTCGGCGCCGACATGGTGTAGATACTGATGGTTCCAAAAATGGATAATGCAATGGCGACGGCGACGGCTTGACCGCCCCAGGGCGCCAGCGTAGCGATAGCATCGCCGGCCACGCGGGGCGAACCGGCAATCGTTTCGAGCGGCAGCAGGCGCAGGTAAGCCAGGTTGACCAGCAGGTACATGGTTATAACAATCAACACGCCCAGAAACATTGCTTTGGGCACTGTGCGTGGTGCGTCGATGGCTTCTCCGGCCATGTAAGAGGCATGGTGCCAGCCGCCAACGGAAAACAGCACCCCGATCAGGCCGGTGAGCATGGCCGTCGGAAGATGCGCCGGTATATTTTCTGTCAGGGAGAAATCAATTTGTACCCGGTTAGGGTCGTAAAAGATAAACCCGGCGGCAATGATACCGCCGATCGCCAGCAGTTTTAGTCCGGTGAACAGGTTGGAAAGGCCCTGGCTGACGTTCACACCCAGGATATTGATGCCGGTGAGCGCGAGCATGGTCAGGGCGGCAATACCGGTTTTGGTTCCCTCGCTCATACCGGGCGCGAATATTTTCATGTATTCGGCAAAAGCCACACACAATCCTGCCAGCGCGCCTGTATTGATGACTAGCAAAATGACCCAGCCGTACAGGAACCCCACCATTTCGCCGTATGCTTCTTTCAGGTAAATATATACGCCGCCCGAGCCGGGAAACATGCCGCCTAACTCGGTGAATGTCAGCGCTCCGCTCAAGGCGATAACCCCGCCGATCGCCCAGACTGCCAGCACCAGGCTTGCATTCGGAACGGCGCCGGCAATTTGTGCAGGTGTAACAAAAATGCCGGAGCCGATACAGGAACCTACGGCGATCATGGTGAGGCCGTAGAGGGTGAGTTTCTTTTGAAGATGGGACATATTACTTCCCTTTCTTCACGCCGCCTCCTTTAAAAGACTTCCCTCTGTTACTCGGATTACCGGATTTAGAGGAGTTGAAATGGTTGTTTTTGCCGCCGAAGGGCTGAAAAGGCTGCTTCTTCGGCGCCGGAATTTTGGTGGCGGGTTTTGCAGCAACCGGTTTTTCTTCAGGCGTAGGCTTATCTGTTTCTTCTGACATAAGAGTTATCTGT
>JADJSY010000028.1 GCA_016711435.1 Lewinellaceae bacterium | reverse complement strand
TTCCAAAGTCACCGTCACACGGTCGGTCACGTTGAAATCCTTTTCCTTGCGGATATTCTGGATGCGGTTGACGAGGTCGCGGGCGGTACCTTCGGCCTGTAAGTCCGGCGTCATGGTTACGTCCAGTGCAACCGTCAGCGCGCCTTCGGAAGCCACTTTCCAGCCGGGTAAATCCTCGGTGGAAATGATGAGGTCTTCCGGCGTCAGCGTGTATTCATTGCCGTTGATCAGTACTTTCAGCCAGCCGGATGGCTCCAGCGTATTGATGTCGTCGTTGCTGAAATTGGCGATCAGCGCCGCCGCGTCTTTCATGTCCTTGCCGAGTTTGGCGCCCAGGGTTTTGAAATTCGCTTTCGCGCCTTTTTTCAGCAGGCCGCTTGCATCGGTGATGAATTCGATTTCCTTGACGTTGATTTCACTCAAAATCAGGTCTTTCACGCCATCCACTTCGGCGATAAAGGCCTCATCCAGCACCGGCAACAGGATTTTTTGCAGGGGCAGGCGCACGCGCATTTTTTCTTTTTTGCGGATACTCAGCGCCAGCGAACAGATGCGCTGGGCGTAGTCCATGCGTTTTTCCAGGTCTTTGTCCACCTTGGAAGGATCGGGCAAAGTCAGGTCGCCCAGGTGTACGGAATCATGGCGCAGCGGCGTGTTGTTCGCTTTGGCTGCGTCTTTGATCGGCGCGGTCAGGTTGCGGTACAGCCAGTCGGCAAAAAACGGCGCGACGGAGGCCATCAGTTGTCCGACCACCATCAGGCACTCAAAAAGCGTCTGGTAAGCGGCGGTTTTGTCTTCATTGAGTTCTCCTTTCCAGAAACGGCGGCGACTCAGGCGCACAAACCAGTTGGACAGGTGTAAATCCACAAATTCCTCGATGGCGCGGCAGGCGCGGGTCACTTCGTAGTCGTTCATCGCTTCGTGGTATTCGGCCACCAGCGAGTACAGTTTGGAGATGACCCAGCGGTCCAGTTCCGTGCGTTTGTCATACGGCAACACTTTGGACTCGTCCATTTTGAAGCCGTCGAGGTTGGCGTACAAAGCAAAGAAGTTGTAAGTGTTGAACAAGGTTCCGAACAGTTTATTCCGCACTTCCAGGATGCCGCCTGTGTCGAATTTCAGGTTGTCCCATGGATTGGCGTTGGCCATCATGTACCAGCGCGTGGCGTCGGCCCCAAATTCGGCAATCGTCTCGAACGGATCCACCACATTGCCTTTGGACTTGGACATTTTGTTGCCCTCTTTATCGAGCACCAGGCCGTTGGAAACGACGTTTTTAAACGCCACCGAATCGAATACCATCGTGGCAATCGCGTGCAGCGTGTAAAACCAGCCGCGGGTTTGATCCACGCCTTCCGCAATGAAATTGGCCGGGAAATTATTCTTAAATACTTCCTGATTCTCAAAGGGATAGTGCCATTGGGCATAGGGCATGGAGCCGCTGTCGAACCACACGTCGATGAGGTCGAGTTCGCGGCGCATGGGGCGGTTGGTGGGGGAGAGGAGGATAACGTCGTCGATGAAAGGGCGGTGGAGGTCCTCACCCCCCCAGGGAGAGGGGGGCGCCCCTGGCATCTGCTGCCCCCCTCTCCCTTGGAGAGGGGCCGGTAAGACCCCTATCTCCCAAACCGCCCATCCCAACCATTCTCAAACGGAACCCTGAAACCCAGGTTATTCAGGTAGCGTCTGCTGTCCAGTTCGCTGTCTTTGGCGTTGTGATGCCCCGTCCACTTCGACGACCAATTTTTCCGAAACACACAAAATCGCAATAATGAACCAATGCGGCGAATTTATAACCACCTACCTGCGGTTACAATGCCTGCCAGAGCGTATTTTCCTTCTGGGCTTCTGGCGATTGTCGCGGGAATCGTTTTAAATATCCCGATGCTTGTCTCCGAAACACTTTGCTGTCTCATCCGATTCCCCTTTATACGGGTTCCAGCATCAACCCCGCCTCAACCGCTTTATCAATTTCCAAACTCATCTCTTCTACCGAGCCGATACAGATTTCCTCTTCCCCGTCTTCCGTGCGCCAGATGGGCAGCGGCACACCCCAGTACCGCGAGCGGCTGAGGTTCCAGTCCTGCAAATTATCGAGCCACTGACCGAAACGGCCCGTGCCCGTGCTGGCAGGTTTCCAGTTGATGGTTTTGTTCAGTTCCGACATGCGTTCCTTGGCCGCCGAAGCGCGGATAAACCACGAATCCAGCGGGTAATACAGCACGGGTTTATCGGTGCGCCAGCAGTGCGGATAGTTGTGTTTGTAGTTTTCTATTTTGAAGGCCTTGTTGTCTTCTTTCAGCCGCAGGGAAATCAAGAGGTCGGTCGGTTTAAATTCCTTTTCCGATGTTACTTCTTTGGAGTAATACTCCGCTTTGACATAGCGGCCACCGAATTCCGGCACTTCTTCTACGAATTTACCCTGCTTGTCCACCAGCGGGAACGGCAGGTCCGGGTTTTTCGGATTGGGGATACCTATAAAAGGAATACCCGCCGCTTTACTGGCCCGGAAGTCATCGGCGCCAAAATAGGGCGCTGTGTGTACGACACCTGTGCCGTCTTCGGTAGTGACAAAGTCGCCAGTGATTACCCGGAAACCTTTTTCTTCCAGTTCGGGTGTAGAAGCCGCCGGGATGGGCAGCAGTTGTTCGTATTGGACGCCGGCGAGATCGGCGCCTTTGATACCCGTTTGTGCGATATTATAGGGCAATTTTTTATCGCCTACGTTGTAAAGCCTTCCAAAGCTGGTTTTCATCTTCCGGGTTGAAATAGGCCGATACCCGATCTTTGGCAAGTATCACGCTGACCGGAGCGCCTGTGTACGGACTGAGGGTCCTGACTTTTGTATATTCGATTTGGGGGCCGACCGTGAGCGCTACGTTGGAAGGCAGCGTCCAGGGCGTGGTCGTCCAGGCGAGGATGCGCAGGTCTTCATCGTCTTTTCCAAAAAGGGAGGCCGAAACGGCATTGCGGCGCACTTTGAACATCGCTACCGTTGAAAAGTCCGTCACCTCCTTGTAGCAGCCCGGCATATTCAATTCGTGCGAACTCAGACCCGTACCGGCCGCAGGGCTGTATGGCTGTATGGTAAAACCTTTGTATAAATAAGATTCGCCTGCGGGCGTTTTTTTGTTGTACAACTGTTGCAGCAGCCACCAGCAGGACTCGATATATTCATTTTTGAACGTGATATACGGATTGTCGAGGTCGACCCAGTAGCCCATGCGGCGGGTGATGTCGTCCCAGAGGTCTTTGTAGCGCATGACTGTGCTGCGGCAGGCCTGGTTGTATTCGTCCACCGTCACCTTTTTGCCGATGTCCTCCTTGGTGATGCCGAGTTCTTTTTCCACCTGCAATTCAATGGGCAGTCCGTGCGTATCCCAGCCGCCTTTGCGCTCGACGCGGTAACCTTTCAGGGTGTTGTAGCGACAAAAAAGGTCTTTTACCGTCCGCGCCATCACGTGGTGGATGCCGGGTTTTCCGTTGGCAGAAGGCGGCCCTTCGTAAAACACGTAAGATTTGTCGGTGGGGCGCTGTTCAACAGATTTTTCAAAGATGCGCTCATCTTCCCAGAATTGCCGGATTTCGGCGTCTATGGAAGGGAGGTGGAGGTGTTTAAATTCGCGGTACATGAGTAGTTATCCGTTATCAGTTATTTGTTATCAGTGTTGAGATTGGAGCTTGTTGAGGGTTGAGAATGTTGAGGTGGCTGAGGCGATGTCTCAACAATCTCAACCCTCAACATGCTCAACAAAAAATCTCAACAATATTCAAAAACCCCGGCAAGTGTTACACCTACCGGGGTTTCTGTTTTTCAACAGCCTTACCGCGTCAGGTGTGCAAACCGGGACGAATAATAATGCTGTTGGAAATAATGCTTATAAACATGGGGCGAAGGTAGAAATTTTTTAAATCTCATTCATCATCAGAGCGCAGCGGCTCCACTTCAGGTATTGTGAAACTCTCGCCGGGTGTAGGGTCGGTGAAAGGTCGTTTCCCGATGATATTCTCCAGGTCCGCGCGGTGCAGCACCTCTTTTTCAAGCAGTGCGGCAGCCAAAGCATCGAGTTCTTTGCGTTTATCGCGCAACAGGCTTTTACAGCGGTCATACTGTTCATCGATGATATTTTTCACCTCCTGGTCAATCGCGTAAGCCGTCTGCTCCGAGAACGGACGCGTGTAACTTTCGTTCAGCATGGTGTAGTACGACACATTACCGATTTTTTCACTCAGGCCGTAGTTGACAATCATGTCGTAGGAAAGCCTGGTGATGTGATCGAGGTCGCTTTGTGCGCCGGTGCTGATTTTATCAAACACCACCGATTCGGCAGCGCGACCGCCGAGGGTCATACAAATATCGTCGAGCAATTTCTCCTTGCGGGTGATGTACTGCTCTTTGGGCAGGTATTGGGCGTAGCCGAGTGCGGCCAGGCCGCGCGGCACGATGGTCACTTTCACCAGCGGGTGCGCGTGTTCGAGGAACCAGCCGCAAATAGCGTGTCCTGCCTCGTGGTAAGCGATGATTTGCTTTTCCTCGGGGCTGATGATCTTGTTTTTCTTTTCCAGTCCGCCGATTACTTTATCTAGGGCGTAGTTGAAATCGTCGATGTCCACCGCTTTTTTGCCACGGCGCGCGGCGATGAGTGCCGCTTCGTTGCAAATATTGGCAATATCGGCGCCCACAAAACCTGGCGTCATTTCAGCCAGTTGATTGGCTGTCACTTCCGGTGCGGTTTTGATGGTTTTCATGTGTACTTCAAAAATCTGTGCGCGGCCTTTCAGGTCGGGGCGACCGATACCGATCTGGCGGTCGAAACGGCCCGGGCGCATGAGTGCCTGGTCGAGAATGTCGGGCCGGTTAGTGGCAGCCATGATAATGACCCCTTTATCCGTCGGGAATCCGTCCATTTCCACCAGCAACTGATTGAGTGTGTTTTCGCGTTCGTCGTTGCCGCCCTGGATAGCGCCGCGACCACGTGCGCGGCCGATGGCGTCGATTTCATCGATAAAAATGATACAAGGCGCTTTTTCGCGGGCTTGTTTGAACAGGTCGCGGACGCGGGAGGCGCCTACGCCGACGAACATTTCCACAAAGTCCGAACCCGAAATAGAGAAAAACGGCGCGCCGGCTTCTCCTGCCACGGCTTTAGCCAGCAAGGTTTTACCGGTACCGGGAGGGCCGACCAGCAACACCCCTTTCGGGATTTTACCACCCAGGGTGGTGTATTTTTTCGGGTTTTTCAGGAAATCCACCACTTCCATAACCTCTTCTTTGGCTTCGTCGAGTCCGGCTACATCGGCAAAAGTGATGTTCACTTTGGTGCTGTTATCAAACAGCGTGGCTTTCGATTTGCCGATATTGAAAATCTGGGAACCGGGGCCGCCCGCTCCGCCGCCCATGCGGCGCAGGATAAACAGCCACAGACCGACAAACAGCAGCAAGGGCAGCAGGTAGGTCAGGATCGTAGCCGTCCAGTTGGTGCGGGGGTCGTATTCTGCAATGATGGGCAACTTCTTCTCTTTCAGCAGCGCTTCGTTGAGCTTCGCCAATTTGGGTTCCATCACCTCGGGCTTGCCGATGTTCATGATGTAGTGCGGCTGGTCGGCATTGAATTTATTGGGTTCGGACTTGATGTCCTTGTGTTCGCCAAAACCGAGAGAATCCTTCTGTATATAAATGTAGGCTTCTTCGTTGTTTACTACAACGAGGCGATCGATCTGGTTTTTATGTGCCCAACGGTCGAAATCCGACCAGTCGGCTTTCCGGGATGCGCCCATCATTTTGGACATTTGCAGGCCCAGCAGTGCAAGACCTACCAACACATAAATCCAGGTGAAACTAAAGCGCGGCATACCGTCGCCTCCGCCACCTTCGTCGTTTCGACGGGGATTTTCGTTTTCATCCTCGCGCTTTGAGCGTTTTTTTTCTTCCTGTTCCATATATTTTTTTGTTCGGCGCTTTCCGGGATAAAGGACTGCGCTTTAATTTTTAACACTGATGAGTGGGAGACTGCATAAAAGAAAAGGCAAAGAGGCAAAGGGCATAAAATAAAAGGCAAGGGCTCCGTTTCGGGGATCAAATTGCCTTTTGCGCTTTGTTTTTTGCATTTTCAACTACACTTCGCCGAATTCAGTTACCTCTGCGTCGCTCCACAGGTTTTCAATATCATAGAATTCCCTTGTTTCGGGATAAAAAACATGCACTACGGTATTGAAATAATCCATCAGAATCCACTTGGCATTCGTCGAGCCTTCCGTGTGGGTAGGAGCGGTATGAAGTTCGTCCTTCACTTTTTTATAAATGCTGTCGCTGATTGCCTTGACATGCGTATTGGAATCGCCTTCACAAATAATAAAAAAGTCGGTAGGAGCATCGCCTAATCTGCGAAGATCCAGTTGTATGATATTTTTGCCTTTTTTATCACGAATTCCTTCTATGATAAGGTGATTGAGTTCTTCGAGGAGCGGAGTTTTTACTTTTACCCGCCGGGATGCTGTCAAATTCAAAATGAGGAAAATGAATAATTGAGTGAAAAATATGAGTTGTTTGTGGCCGAATTCGTTCGTGCCTGGATAAATGGGATGTAAAACGGCACAAAGGTACGGCTTATCGCTTTTCCCACCAACCCGAACCTAAACGCATTTCTACCATAGTTTGTATTTGAAATACCAACGAAACACATGGCAAACACCCTTTTTGTCGGAAAAGTTTACCTCCGTTTCGACGAACTATCGTCCACGAACGACTACGCCGGCGAATTACTCGCTTCCGGCGTATCTCAGACTGGAAACATTCACTCAAAAAGCAAGCCAGCCGAAGGAACGGTCATCAGGGCTGACACCCAGTCAGCCGGGCGCGGCCAATTTGGCAGCCAATGGAAAAGTGAAGCAGGTAAAAACCTGACTTTCAGCGTGATATTGTATCCGGCCTGGCTCGAAATCAGCGCTCAGTTTCATCTCAGCATGTCGATGGCCCTGGCCCTGCACGACGCCGTCAGCAGCCTGTCATCCGGCGCTTTACCCGTTCGCATCAAATGGCCCAACGACCTGTATATCGGCGATCGGAAAACAGCCGGCATCCTCATTCAAAACAGTATTTCAGGAACAGACATACAGTCCGCCATTGTTGGTATCGGATTGAATATCAATCAATTGGAATTCGACCCTGCTTTACCCAACCCTACCTCGCTGGCCTTGTCTTTCGGACAAAACTTCGACCTGGAACAATTGGACGGATTGCTGTTTGAATGCATCGAACGGCGTTACCTACAATTGAAAGCCGGCCATCGCGCAGCCATCCAGTCTGCTTTTGAAGCCTTGCTTTTTCGCCGCGGCGTGGAATCTTTTTTTGCAGAAACGGTTAACGGGCAGGTTTTTGCAGGCATTATACGTGGTGTTACAGACTCGGGGCAACTGCGTGTGTTGACCAAACAGGGCGAACGGGCGTTTTCGGTGAAGGAAATAACAATAGGAATGAGGGATGAGGAATGAGGAAATGATACCCTTCCGGCCACTTTTGAAATTGATAACAAATAACTGATAACCAGTAACCCACAGATGACCCATCTTTTCCGACACATTCTTTTCTTGTGCTTCTTTTTTTGTCTGAGTGTACTCTCTGCCCAACAAACCTACCTTTTTCAATGGAATCCCAATGATACCGTGGCCGTTTTCGGCGATAAAATCAACGTGCGCAGCCAGCCTTCCACCGACGCCACTGCCGTAACGCAACTCGTGGCAGGAGATGAAGTTATCATTGAAGAAGTGAGTACCCAGTCATCTACGCTCAACGGCGTCACCCTTCCCTGGTATAAAGTACATTGGAATAATAAAAAATCAAGCGGTTTCGTCTGGGGCGGCCTGCTTTCTATCATGTCGCGGGCTGTCAGCAGTGATACCCGTTTTGTAGCAGGTGTACTCAAATCCGTCAAAAAGTCGGCGAACGATATCCGCGAATACAGTTTTGAAATACGGGCGGTGCGCAAAGGGGAAGTTTCCGGCAAAGTGACGACCACCATTCAGACTGAAGGTTCGGTCTACCTGCGTCAAATTGAACACGGCGCGCGCGATTTAAAAGGTTATTCCACACTGATGATCCTGGCAATCGGCTATGAAACTTGCGGCAATCCATTG
Source organism: Lewinellaceae bacterium (assembly GCA_016711435.1). GTDB lineage: Bacteria > Bacteroidota > Bacteroidia > Chitinophagales > Saprospiraceae > M3007. The sequence continues at coordinate 83,779 of JADJSY010000028.1, read as the reverse complement.
CACGAATGGTATGTGCTGTGGAATGGCAGCCAGTTATCCGCACTGCCCGTCTGCAAAACAGAATCCGATGGCGGTGATTTTTACCATGCCGAATATTACGTGTTTCCTCAAGAGGGGCCGGATGAATCCAGACCCGGACATTATGGTGATGAAAGCCAGGTGTTTTTTTCCGTCGAACAACACGAAAGGGAAGATCGCGAAGACAACACGGGTTGGGACGAGAACAGATCGGTGCGCGCCCGGCTGATGCGCTGGGACGGAAAACAGTGGATTAAACCCAAATAAGTCCGAAGTCGTTAGTCCGAAGTGCGAAGTCCGTTTCAAGTCCGAAGTACGAAGTCCGTTTCAAGTCCGAAGTACGAAGTCATAAGTGCGAAGTCCGTAGAGTACACCGTTTCATGCTTGGGTTTCCAAAACATGAAACGGCGTACTCTACGGACTTTGCACTTATGACTTCGTACTTCGGACTTGAAACGGACTTCGCACTTATGACTTCGTACTTCGGACTTTTTTCGCCATTCGTCTATCCGTTTTGACTTTCTATCGGAGCGGTGCAGCCTTCCTGTAACCTATTGGTCATTCGCCCTGTCTTGTGTAGCGTAACGATGTGGCAGTTTCCCGTTTGGGAGAACATTTTTATCGTTCGTCGGCACAACGCTTCTGTTTATATAAAGGAACCTTGCTTTGGTAGGTTCTATGCTTTGCAAACTACCTAATCCCCACATCTTTGCCTCATCGAAACCAACTGAAAACAAAAGCAATCGTTCTTTACCACATAGGCACAAGGGTTATCGGTTATCTGTTATTAGTTATCCGGCTTGAGATCCTGTTGTGACCTATGTGGAAAGATTGCAAACAAAAGAGCATCAACTTTCTAATTAGTTTATGGAAACAAATCCTGTTGCCATTATTGGCTTTAGCCACTGCATTTACAACAGTTAATGCGCAGAAAATCAACGGTTTAGTGCTGCAAGCCAATGGTCAACCCGTAGAATTTGCAACCGTTACCATCCATACCTCCCAGGACTCTGCCCTGGTGAAAGGCGCGCTTACCGGTGAGGACGGGCGTTATGAAATCAACAGCGTTTCTGCCGGACAGTATTTTCTAAAAACAAACGCGGTCGGCATGGGTAGCGGTTATTCGCCGGTGTTTGAATACGACGGTGGCGACAAAACCCTGGAACCCATCAGCATCGACCAAACTACTACTGAACTCGCACAGGTTACGGTTATCGCCCGCCGCCCGCCCATCGAAGTAAAAGCAGATAAAACGATTTTGAACGTGGAAGGCACGGTAAATTCCACTGGTCTGAACGCCCTCGAACTCCTGCGCAAAGCACCTGGCGTAGTGGTAGACAACAATGAAAACATCAACGTAAAAGGTAAAAACGCCGTTCGGATTATGATCGACGGCCGCGAAGTACCGCTCGACGGCAAAGATTTGTCGGCCCTGCTGAAAGGCACCCAGGCTTCGGATATTACCAATATCGAGATCATTTCCAATCCTTCTGCCAAATACGATGCCGCCGGTAATGCCGGTATTATCAATATCAAACTGAAGAAAAACAAAGCCCTGGGCACCAACGGTAATGTCGGCCTGGAAGCCATTTACGGAGAGTCGCTGAAAGGCGGCGGAAACCTCAGCCTCAACCACCGCGGCAAAGATGTAAACGTGTTCGGTTCCTACAACGGAAGTTACGGCGACTGGCACAACTACCAGAATTTTGTACGCGAACAGAACGGCCACAAATACGACCAGCAAAACAAGGAAATCTGGCAAAGCCGCTACACAGGCTACCGCGCCGGCGCCGACTGGTACATCAACTCCAAACACACCGTAGGCGTGCTGGTCAACGGCAGCGTGAATCCCGGCGACTGGAATACCAACGGTTTCACAAACATTGATAAACTGTCGACGCCCCAACTCATTGACACCCTGCTGCGGGCAACCAACGCCGTTTCCAATGAACGCAACAACCTGAATACCAATTTCAACTACCGTTTTGCCGATACCAGCGGCCACTCGCTGAACTTCGACATCGACTATGGTACGTACGATATTCAGGGCGGCAGTTACCAGCCCAACCTGTACTACTCCCCGGATGGCGGAGAGTTGTTGCGCCAGCGTATTTACCGCAACAACACCCCCACCAAGATTGATATTTTTACAGTAAAATCGGACTACGAACAGCGCCTGCTGAAAGGTACCCTGGGTGTAGGTTTCAAAGTAGCGGATGTTGAAACGGACAATACGTTCGACTTCTTTAATGTCATCAACGGCGAATCCCAACTCGATGAAACGGTCAGCAACCGCTTCATTTATGAAGAACGCACCAGCGCCGGTTATGTCAACTACAACCGGATGTTTGGCAAAAAATTGAATGTACAGGCGGGCCTCCGGGTGGAAAACACCGATTACGAAGGCCAGTTGCTGAGCGCGACCAAGGATACCGTCAACACCAACAATTACACAGAACTTTTCCCCAGCGCGGCCCTGACGTACACGTTCAACCCGAAAATGGGCCTGAATGTAACGTACAGCCGCCGGATCGACCGCCCGAGTTACCAGGACCTGAACCCCTTTGAAAACAAATTAGACGAACTGACTTTCCAGCGCGGCAACCCGATGTTGCGCCCGCAGTTCACCAACAGTTTCGAGATAAGCCCGACCTACCAGGGATACCCGGTGCTGACATTTGGCTACAGCCACACGTAAGATGTGTTCACCCAGGTACTGAAAACAGACCCCCGCGACACCCGGGCTACCTATATCACGAATGAAAACCTGGCCGACCAGAAAAACTATACCCTGAGCGTCAACCTGCCCACGCCGATTGCCAAATGGTGGGAAGGTTTTGTCAGCCTGACGGGTTTCCGCAGCCACTTTGAAGCCGATTTCAGCACTCCGGAAACACCCGATTTCATTGTGGATCAGTCGTTTAACGCTTTCAATGCGTACAGCGAACAAACGATTAAACTGCCCAAAGGATTCAGCGTTCAGGTGTCGGGCTGGTACAATAGCCGCGCTTTCTGGGGCACTTTGCGCAGCACGCCGCAAGGCGCAATGGACCTGGGTATTCAGAAAAAATTATTTGACGGCAAAGGTGAAGTGCGCCTGCGTTTCGGCGACATCCTGCACACTGCCGGTTGGGGTGGCGAAAACCTCTTCACGCCGGGTCTGAAAATGACCGCCAACGGCCGCTGGGAAAGCCGCACCGTCACGATGAACTTCTCCTACCGCTTCGGTAGTTCGGAAGTAAAAGCAGCCCGCCAACGCAAAACGGGTCTGGAAGATGAAAATAAACGCGTGAAAGGGAGGGGATAAGTAGTTATTCGTTATCAGTTATTGGTTATCAGTGTTGATAATCAAGCATTTGTAAAGAATTTAGTCCAAACGGATTTTGTACACCTGCTTAATGCTTGAGAGATTGATATATTCAGTGTAATAACACAATATCCTAATATCCCAATAACCCCTCGAAACGCGTAAAGAAAATATGAAAGTTTGATTTGGTTTATCGGAGAAAGTACCCCGCCTGTGCAATACCGGCGGGGTTTTTTTATGTAACCAATAACTACTTATGGTCTGTTTCGTATACTTCCAGAATATCCCCGTTTTGAACAAAAACGTGGCCGCCGCCGGCCCAGACGCGCGCTGCTGCTAACCGGCTGAAGCAGGTAATACAATTTTGAGCGCCTGAAAACGATTCAAGTGTTCAAAGCGCAAAAAATCTTTATCCAGAAAAGCCAGCCAGTTCTGGAGAACCTCAAACCGGTTCGTTTTCAGGTCTGGATAGGTTCTTAGAAGATAGCCGTACTGATCGAATGCGGAGATGCCCTGCTCCGGGTCGCTGATAAACACCATTTCGCCGTTATCGCGGATGCAGGTAGCAGCCATACGTTCGGGAAAAACCATATTCATCGGCTGACTTTCCAGTAGAATTGTTCCAGAAGTAGAGATTTTTAACAAACGGAAACCGGCATCGTCATACACCCAGATATTACCATCCTGCGCCAGGGCCACACAGCGCACTGCCGGAAAACCCGCTTCGTTCAGGTTGAGTTGCCCGATTTCATTCAGCGTGCGATCGAGGGTCACAACTGTTTGAAAATCAGCAAACCACACCAATATTTTCAAAGGGTTAGTTACATCTAAAAAAGATGCTTGTCCCAGGCGGTTGTTGGTAAAACGCGCTACACGCAGCCCGGTTGAATCGTATTTTTCAATGGAATTATCGGCAGCAATCAGATAGATATTAGACAAATGATCGGCAGTGGCAAAGACTGCCTGGCGGGGAATATTGTACAACAAATGGCAAGTGTCCGCTCCCGCCTTGTCCGTTTGTGCCTGGGCTGTTGTTGCGACCAAGCCGAACAAGAATACCAAAAAATAATTTCCGTATTTCATTCTCATTCGTATTTCCAGTTATCACCCCAAAAACGCGCACCGCCGTCCATATATATGGTGTCGCCGGTCATATATGCGCCCATCGGGCTGGACAGGAAAAGGGTGAGCGCTGCCACTTCATCCACCGTGCCGAGACGTTTCATGGGAATGGAACTCGCTAAATCGTTCGTGAATTCGGGCGGATAATTATCCAGACCGCTGCTTTGGATAATGCCCGGCGCAATACAATTGAGCCGGATACCTTTATCGGCCCATTCTACAGCCAGCGTCTGGGTCAGGTTGCTCACACCTGCCCGGGCTGCGGCGCTGTGCGACATGCCCGGGAAGCCGCGGAAGTTGTTCAACACAATATTGACCACCACACCGTGGTTTTGCGGGAAAAAGAAATGTTTGGCAGCCGCCTGCGTGACAAACCAGGTGCCGTTCAGGTTGGTATTAATAACGGCGAGCCAACCTTTTTGACTGATGTCGATGGCTGCACTGGGGAATTGCCCGCCTGCATTGTTGACCAATATGTCGATTCGTCCGCTCCTGGAAGCGATTTCCGCCATCAATAATTCAATCTGCTCCGGTTCGCGGATGTCGAGGGGCCAGGCGTACACATTCCCGTAAGCCGCAAGTTCAATGGCCGCCTGTTCCACCCGTTCTTTTTTGCGCGATGCAATATGTACCGTTGCCCCTGTCTGCAAAAACTGCTTTGCAATGGCCTTGCCGATACCGCTTCCTCCGCCGGTGACGAGGACTACTTTGTTTTTGAATAAATCAGTCTGGAACATATGTAAAAGGGCAAAACAGCAAATGGCAAAAGGCAATGTTAGTCAATGAGTTACAAAAGATTTACCATCAACTAATTTTGCACAACTGCAGGTTAATAGTGCAAAGATGCTAAAATCCTGCTTCCCGTTGGCTGAGTACGAGTGTATGTCAAAATGGCAGTAATGAAATTTTTTCATGTCATTTTGTCGTGTATAGTATTTTATTTATGCCAAAAAAACAGCATTTTCGCAATGGTACGCTGTTTGAAAAAGGGAGTATATCCGGTGGGTATCAAACAAATGAAGCCAGGCCGGGTCACTTCACTCACAACGTTCAATTGTTTTAAAAAACTTTAAAAATTTCTAAAAATGACAAACATCGTAAAATTTCAGCCGTACCCCTCAACCAAAACGTTCGTCAATGGTTTATTTGATGAGTTCTTTAATCGCAACCTCGCAGACCAGGTAGGCGCCGATAATTTTGCCAGCCATGCAGCGGTCAATGTACTTGAAACGGAGAACGCTTTCAAAATTGAGTTGGCTGCTCCCGGTTTCGATAAACAAAATTTCAGTCTGCATGTTGAAAACGATCAATTGACGATTGAAGCTGTGCGCGAAACAAAAGAAGAAGAAACAAACGAACGTTATACCCGTCGTGAATTCCGCGTTGCTTCGATAAAACGTTCTTTCAAATTACCCAAAACAGTGAACCAAGATGCGATCAACGCTGTTTATGAAAACGGTATATTGAACGTAACGCTTGGCAAAAAAGAAGAAGCGAAACCGGTAGTAAAGACCATTCCGATCGGCTAATTTGCTGATCCTCAACAAGTTGTTTTCATAAGGTTAGTTAATAGGGTTTTAGGTGTTTTCATGGAGCCGGGGCAGCAATGTCCTGGCTCTTTTTTTTTAATGCCCTTACTTGAATGTGACAAGTTATTGTTCACCCGTTCCTTACCTTTGCTATTTAAATTTTTGGCAATATTTTGACACAAACAGAAAATTTATTCCCGGATTCAGATTTTTGGAATGTATTGAACAGCGCGGACTCCGGTGCTCTTGAAGAAACATATCTTCATTATAAGCCGAAGGCTGTCGCAGCGGTCGTTGCTGCCGGCGGTTATACGGCAGATGGATCTGTGTTTTACCGGGTGGCATTCATCCATTTGGCGCGCATGGCACAGTCCGAAAGCATTCCGTTTGGGATTTCCTTATCGGATTATGTGGTGTCGCTCGCAGCGCTGCACTACCGGGACTGGCGTATGGAACGCAACCTGGAAGCCCCCCCGGAGGAAAACACGGAAGAAAACCAATCGCCTGCATTTGAAATGCCCGGGTCTGAAGCGCTCCGGGAACTGCGCTGGGCTGTTTGGTCACGCCGGCAATTTTTCCGGTTACCGAAAGAGGACCGGGAAAAGATGCAGGAATTGGCCGACGATACAGCAAAATTACCTGAAAACCGGCGATTTGCTACTGAAGACGATGCCGTAGAAGCAGGATTCGGAGCAAGTATTCACCATTATAAAAGATTACTCCCCGAGCAATCTGCCGAATGGGCGGGCGTATTGCCTGCCTGGGTGGTGACTGCCCTGACAGACCCGCATTTTATCAAAATATGGGATCAGACACAGTTGTTTGAGCAAAAGATATCCGCTGCAGATTATATATCACCCAAAACGAACCATTTCTGGCGAAATGCATTTGTAGTTCTTGGAATTATTACGGCGATCACCATTGCTTTCCGGTTTTATTTCAAGTCGGAAACGCCCGGCGAGGTGTTTAATGATAATTTTTCCGCACCGGAAAGCCTGTTGGCCGATCTGGCTGCACGTCAGACCCTGAGTCCGGATAATGACTCCTTGGGAATTCGACCAGAATCTTGTGATCTGGTATTTGCAGAAGCAGATGCAGCCTATCAGGCAAAAAAATATCGCATCGCCGCCGCCGCATTGGCTCAACTGCTGGATGATTCGAACAAAGCCTGCCAGTCGGACGCCTATTTTTATCTTGCCATTATCGGCTTGCATATGAACGAACCCGCACTTACTATCGAGTGTCTTTCCAATATCGAAGACCTTGCCCGGTATGGAGAAGATATTTACTGGTACCAGGCTTTGGCTTTTGTGAAACTGGCCGCTGAAAATCCGCTCATGCAGGAAAAAGCCGTGCGCGCTATGGATCGGGTGATTTCGAATACGGAATTGCCTGAACGCCGTGAACAGGCCCAAAAAATGCTCCAACAACTCAATGATTGACCACGCGATGGAGGACTTGATACGGAAATATTTTCCAGGCTTAGAACCGGAACAATACGCTCAATTTGAGCAACTTATCCCGCTTTATACGGAGTGGAACGCTAAAATAAACGTCATCTCCCGCCAGGATATTGAAAACCTGACGGAACGCCACGTTTTACATTCTCTGGCTGTTGCCAGGTATTTTCAGTTCAAACCCGGCGCGCAAATTCTCGACCTCGGCACCGGCGGCGGTTTCCCGGGCATTCCACTGGCGATCTTATTCCCGGAAACCAAATTCACTTTGGTAGATGGAACCGGGAAAAAAATCCACGTGGTGCAGGAAGTTGCTACTGCACTGGGGCTTACTAATGTCACCGCTTTGCACAACCGCGTGGAAGGCCTACGCCTAACGGGCGCTTTCGATTTTGTGCTTTCCCGTGGAGTGGCGCCGCTCGACAAGTTGATGCAATGGGGCCAGCGTTTGCTAAAAAAGAAACACACGCACAGTTACCCCAATGGAATCATCGCTTTAAAAGGCGGCGATATGCGGGCGGAACTCAAAGCGCTACCTGGCAAAGCGGAAAACTACACCGAGGTTTTTGCCATCCGCGAGCATTTCAAGGAACCATTCTTTGAGGAGAAGTATGTGGTGTATGTGCAGGGTTGAGTTGTTGAGAATGTTGATGGTTGAGAATGTTGAGATTGTTGAGGGTGGTAACTTAGGCCATGAGTTACCACCCTCAACAATCTCAACCCTCAACAATCTCAACATTCTCAACCCTCAACAAAATTGTGCAGCCCTACCTGTCAAATCGGTTTAAATCATATCGTTCAATAATTCCGATCAGTTTTTCAGCATACGTACGATCTGTGGCATAGCCGACGGATTTAAGTCCGTACGCCCATTGCCGGTAGTCGCGACCATACTTTTTCAGTTTTTTATAACGACCTGACGCCAGTAACTTGCTGTGCTCCCGCCAGCTCTCCCAGGGGTTTTGGAATTTCCGGAAAAAGTCCTTGTGCGTATCATCGGTGAAATTCGAGCAATGCCCTTTTTGCAGTTACGCGAGAAACACTTGATGCCGAAGTGGTTGTTGTTGTTCACGGCGAGTTTGCTGGTGCCGCCCCGGCTTTCGATCAATCCCTGCGCCAGGCTGATACTGGCGGGGATCCCGAATTTTTCCATTTCACCGACTGCGATTTTATGAAAACGCTCGATGTAATCGCTCGTCCGCTCGTCCGCAATTTCGGAGGCTGTAACGGGTGCGGCCTCATTTTGCCGGCTGCGTTTGCTCAATTTTGCTTTTTCATGGGCTACCGGCGTCACTTCGAGTGAAGTCTCTACGGACTTTCCATTGCCGAAAATGCTGCGTGAGGCAAATCCACCCTCCTCTTCCGTATCTGTAGGAAGCATCAGGAAATAAATGAGTCCTGCCAAAGCGCTTGCTTTCAGCAATGCATTACGGTTGAATAGCCCCATGGAGTACCGGTTGAACTGGAACCTGAATGCGATCCACGATCGGCGCATACGGATGAATAGGAGCCGAAGCAGGTCCGGCACCGGCATTTGTTCCGGCGTTTCATGGTTGAAAGGTGTTAATTTAACATTGTTTCGGCGTTGCTTTTGCGAACTGCCGGCTTTGCTGCTGAACCCTGGCTGTATGCTATTGATTTCCGGTTCAGAGTTTCTTTTTGCGAATCCCATGTCGGAGTGCGGGTGAATGATGAAGAAAAAAGGGTGTTACAGTTTGTTGACGAGGTGTTGAGGGGTTGAGATTGTTGAGGGGAATTTTTTCCAAACCACTTGTTACCGACTGTATTTTTGACCTACAAATGTAAAACAAAATGTTTTTTAAATACAACACTTTTTGTTGAAATATTTTTGTTTGTTTTTCTGATATTGAAATCAGGCCAAAAACCGCTCAAAACCTGGTTGTGTCGCCTGGTTCAAAATAATTAGTTATCCGTTTTTATCGGTTATTAGTGTTGAAAATCAAGCATTTGCAAAAAAATAAAACATAAATTTTTTGTAAGTGCTTGATTATCAACACTAATAACCAATAACTAATAACGGATAACTACAATCAGGCATCCTTATTTAGTCGTGCGGCACCTTACAGGCAGCGTTTGGAGCATATACGCCGTTTCGGAAATAAGAAAATGTATTGCGGATATGTTTTGCCAGGCTAATACGACTTACTAACTTACATCGGAAATCAACACATGGATTTCGCCCTCAATTTGGATCGCGCCGAACATCAATTAGTGGCCGCACTGGTTCGCCAGGAACGCTGGGCACAACAACATCTGTACGAGCATCATTATGGCAAAATGATGGGTGTCTGCATGCGTTATGCCGGTTCCCGCGATGAAGCGCTCGATTTGTTGCACGAAGGATTTATTAAAATCTTTCAAAATATCGGTCGCTATAAACCCGGCACGTCGTTACCCGCCTGGATCCGCACCATCATCGTCAATACCTGTATCGACTATTATCGCCGCAATACGCGCCGCCGGACGGAGGATATTGACGAGGCGTATCAATTGTACGACGATGTGCCCGATGCGCTCAGCAACCTCACGGAAAAAGAAATTTTGTCGGCTGTGCAGGAACTTTCGCCTGCTTACAGGGCTATTTTAACCTGTATGTGGTGGAAGGATATTCGCACAAGGAAATCGGTGAAGCATTAAATATTACGGAAAGTACCTCCCGCAGCAACCTGGTGAAAGCGCGAAACAAATTGCAGGAATACTTTGCCAACCGGCGCATGGAATTTGAGTTTAATACGGACGAAAAACCACAGTGATTGTTCTATTTCATTGAAAAAAGAGGCTTATTGCCATGAAACATACAGCATTCGACGCACAAATCAAATCTTCTCTTGAGCAATTGGAGGTTCCTTTTGAACCTGCAACCTGGGATATGTTGCGCCAAAAAATGGACCAGACCATTACAGAGGAAAATCCCGCTCCGGTCAGCGAGGTGGACAAAGCGGTATTTCACAAACTGCAACACATCGAAATGCCTTACCAGCCTGCACATTGGGATATGTTGGCCGGCCGCATGGCTGATACGCTGCGCCTGCGCCGCCGGATCTGGATAGGCAAAATCGCCGAAGCAGCCATTTTCCTGCTGCTGATTGTCAATATCGACGGTTTGCTGGATTTGGGAAATAACGAACGCAGCCGCCCGGCTACCCGTCCGAAAAGCACGCGTCCGCAAGTGGATATTCCTGCAAAAAACCTCCAGCACCGCCAATACGCCGCAGTTGTCGGCCAACAGGCAAGCGGCTCCGACCTTTCCGAAGATGCGCTTTATCTGCAATCGCTGGAAAATACACAAACGGCAACCATTCCTTTTTTGGTAAGTGAACAGCCGGAATTTCTGGTGCTTGATCCCGCGCGCCGGAACGCCCTTCCTGCCTATCCAGGTGATGTTCCGAATCAGTTTGTAAATGCATTTGCTGTTTTTTCCGCAATACCTGTTCAGGACGCACCGATGGTTCGTTATGCCGGTATGTTGAGCACACCTGTTTTTCCGATAAAACCTGCGCGGTCGAATAAGATGTACGCCGCCACTTTTGCCAATTTTAACCACAACATTATCAAAAGTACGGGCGACACCCGCAGTGCCAACGGTTACGGCGGCGGTGTTGCAGTCGGATATCGCAAAGGAAAATGGGCCGTCGAAGCAGGCCTTGCTTATACACAAACCAGTTATTCGCCCAAAAAAGAGATCGAAATTTACGCAGGCAACCTGCAGAACGGATATGTGGGCACTTATGCCAGCAATGTGAACGCCGACCTATTTTCCATACCGGTAAAAGCCACCCGTAAAATGGCCCAAATGGGTCGCACGACTGTACATGCTGTTGCCGGAGTAACCGGAAATGTCAGCGTGCAAAAATCGTATCAGTATAAAACGGTGGAATATGGCACCGGCCCTTCTACCCAACCGGTTCCGGGACAAAATTTGCAGCCTCAACTCAGCCGGAAAGGCACGGGTCTGCTGGAGAAAAACGGCGCACTGGCCGGCAATTTTTACGCTACCGCCGATGCAGGTGTCCGTATTCAAAGACCCGTTGGCAAACGCCTGACTGCATACATTGAACCAACCTACCATCAGTCGCTCGGCAAATCCGGCATCGGGCCTAAGTCCAACAAGATCAATACTTTGTCATTGAATGCCGGGGTGATAGCATCGTTGTAATCGGTTCTAAATATTCGGCGCCGAGCGAGGGTTTTTGACCCCGTACTTGATTCACCAGTCCTTCTTCACCCTCGAAGGCTTCGTCGCCGGCGACAATTCCCGGTAATCCTGTGCATTGCCTTGTTCTTGCGGCCTGACGAGTGCATCCAGCATGAGTTGCGCCGCTTCGGGCGTCAGGTTGCGTTTGGGTTGTTCCGGTTTACGGGCCTGGTTTGCCTGGTCTAAGTAGTTGCGTTGCGGACGGGGAGCAGGAGGTGGCGGTGGCGGCGGTCTGTTGGGTGGTGGTGGCGTAGGCGGATTTTCCTCGTCTTTCTTTTTTTTCTTGGCTATTTGCAGGTTCTTTTTGGCGTCTGGCCGGTTGGGCTGCTTTCTCAGGCTACTTTCAAAAGCCTTGATGGACGCGTCGTATTTTCCTGCCTGTAAATAAGCGTTGCCCATATTGTACCAGGCATCTGCTTTGGCGGCGGCATCTGCGCCTGCGTTCCCTGCAATTTTAAACAATTCCGCTGCGTCTTCATATTTTCCCTGCTGAAAAGCGGCATTGCCCGCATTGTAGGAAGCGGCATATCCGGCGGCGGCTTTTTTGTAGGTTTCTTCCGCTTTTCCGTATTCCTTTTTGTCATACAACTGGTCGCCTTGCTGCAATTGCCGGTGCGCGGATTGGCTGCGGAGCGCAGGAATACAACAAACGGCCAGGAAAAGAAGGATGGAGGTATGTTTCATATTTGGATTTTTGTGATTTTGGTGTTTTGGTGTTTTGAAGGTTTAGCTTCGATGGTTTGGCAAATGTGGAGTAGTTTCTAGGCTAAGCACCTCAAAAACATCAAACCTCAAAACATCAAACCCACCCATCCTCACTTTTCCGCCACCACAGCACCTGTTCCAGTACCAAAAACAGCAGCGCAGGCAGCAAGAGCCATTGAAAATAGGATACATAGGCAGTGTATGCTTTCGCTTCCACCGCGCTTTTCTGCAAACTACCCACGGCATTGGTAAGCGCCTGCAAGGTGCCGGCGTCCGTGAGGGAAAGCGCCAGACCGCCGCCGGATTGCGCGAGGTTGCGCAGCAGGGTTTCGTTCGCTTTCGTTTTAATAACTTGTCCGGTAAAATCTCTTTTGAAATCGCCCCTGTTGGTCGGAATCACCGCGCCGGCGCCTGATCCGACGCTGACCGTGTGGATAATCATGCCATCGGCGTGCGCTTCTCTGGCCCGTTGCAAAGGCAAATCTTCGTGTTGCTCGCCGTCTGAAATCAGGATCAGTGCATGGCCCGATTCCGGATTGGAAGAAAACAGGCGGGCAGCCAGGTCGATGGGCGGCGTAAAATCAGTACCCTGGTCGGTGATATAATCCGGCGTAGCGTTTATGGCAAACATGACCAGCGCTTCATAATCCGTCGACAATGGCATTTGAATATAGGCATCGCCGGCAAAAAAAATCAGGCCGATCCGTTCACCTTCGAGGGATTCCACCAATTGTTGAATCAATTTTTTGGCCTGTTCAAGTCGACTGGGCTTCACATCTTTTGCCAGCATACTTTGCGAAATATCCAGCGCGATCAGTACATCCGCGCTGCGTTGCGGTGGCGGCGTACGACGTACGGCCCGCTGCGGATTGGCAATAGCAAGCACCAGACACACCAACGCGGCGGCAAAAAGCGCATTTTTTAACCAAAACCTTTTTTCGGAAAACCCCAGCAACAAACGCTGCGCCAGCGCTGGTGAACCCAGGCGCCGCAAGGTGCGCTGCCGCCAGTTCCAGTACACCAGCAGGAGCAGCGCATGCAACAGCAATGCCCAGAGCAGGTGCAGCGGGATTGTATTTTCAAATTTTAACATGGTTATGGGATCGGGAGTTAGTTATATGTTATCAGTTATTAGTTATCAGTTATCAGGGTGGATAAGCTTGGCATTGAAAATGAGTGGCCAAGATTTTTCACCATGATAACTGATAACAAATAACCGATAACAAATAACCGATAATAACTAATGATAATCAGTTCTTCGGTTTTTCCGGCGCCGGCGCGCTGGCGTGGTAGTCGCGTTGCACCCGGTGCGCATAGTCGTCGAGCAGTTCAAGAACGCGCTCCCGTTTTTTAGATTGTACGATCAGGCCGATATGATTGGCCATGTCATACATGCGCCAGGCAATTTCCGGGTCGCTGAACTGGCTGGTGTCCGGGTTTTCCTGCCGGGTGAGGGAGACAATAATACCGGCGTAGTCATTGCGCACTTTCGGCAAAGTATACTTTTGGCCGCTGGCAATGGCGACCTCCAGTTTCGCCCATTCGTACCAGAGGTTGATGCCGGAGGAGGCTTCCACCATTTCGGCCAGATGCGCGCCGCCTACCCGCGAGGCGGTCTCCAGGAAATAAAATGCGCCGGTTTCGTGGTCTTTGATGAATTCGGTGTGACTGGCGCTGTATTGCATACCAAAAGCCTTCATCACATCGGCGTCGAGTTGAAGCAGTTTTTTTTCATCTTCGGAGCCGAAAGGTACCACTGCGCTACGGAAAATGCCGCCTCCATGCGCCACTTCAAATGGCGTGGACAGGTATTGGGAAGCCCGGGAGAAAATGATTTTCCCGCCTTCGGAAAGCGAATCGACGTGAAATACATCGCCGGGTTTGAACTGCTCCACGAGGTAGTTGTGCCGGTCGCCGCCGAGTTTTTCCAGGTGCGACCACAATTCATCCGTTGAGTAAATCTTTTTCATACCCGTTGCGGAAGCCTGACCGCGGGGTTTGACAATCCAGGGCGCTGCTACTTTTTGGGTAAACTGGTGGATGTCATCATCGTTGAATAAAGAGGAAAATGCGGGAACCGGAACGCCTGCATCGGCTGCTTTAAAACGCATGGCGAGTTTGTCGCGGAAGTGGCGGGCAGTGGTCTGGCCCATGCCCGGGCTTCGGAAATGCTCGCGCAGGAAGGCGCCTTTTTCTACATCGAAATCGTCGAGCGCCACGATGCGATCCACTTTGCGGGAGCGCATCAACCAGGCCAGGCCTGCGGCCACATCCTCCATATTCCAATGATTTTCAGGGTCTTGTTCGACGAAAAAAATATCGTCGAGCGCTTCCCGTGCCCAGGCTTTGTGTTCCAGTTTTTTGGAAGTAACGAGATACACGGTTGCGCCTGCGGCTTTCATGCCGCGTAAAAAATCATTGCCTTTAAAATAACTGGCGATACAAACAAAAGATACAGGTCTGGACATACAATGCGGGTTTGTTCTTTAATACTGGCAAAAAACGTAAAAAGTTAGCATACCAACTACGCATTGGTGTTTTTACCTGAAAAAATTTTTAGAAACCCGGATTTCGGGAAATTTCACCACGTTGAACACTTTTTTTACCACAACGGACACGAAGTGGTTTCACAAAGGACACAAGGCGTAGAGTGGACTCATCACGCTTAGTATTTTTTGTAAACGTGGCATAAATTATCATAAATGACTCGAAAATGCGGTCAACTCTACGCCTTGTGTCCTTTGTGAAACCACTTTGTGTCCGTTGTGGTAAAAAACTTAGTGTCTTTGAAATCCCTTCGTGTCCTTAGTGGTAAAAAAACTTGTTGTAAAAACTATGTGGTAACGCATCAAATCTGCAATACTTTTCGCCGTATTTTCACCTGCAAGGCCTTTTCAACCGGTTTTTCCGATACCAGCACCAAGTAACCGCCGCCGCCGGCGCCGCTGAGTTTCCAGCCCAGGGCCTGCGAGCGGTATTGTTCGATCATCTGTAAAATATCCGAATCGACCATATTGGGAAACATGGCAATCTGGGCTTCAAAGGAGCGGCGGAAATGTTCGCCGAAAGCGGGCAGATCCATACGCAGCGCGGCATCCCAGCAGCCGTTGGCGGCATCGGCCAGCGCTTTGGCGCCTTCCTGGCTGATGCGGGTATCGGCCAGCACATCGTATTCCTGGGTGCGTGGGCCGAGCGTGACTAAGAACAAGTGTTGTTCCAGCCAACTCAGAATGCTTTCGTCGTGGACACTTTCGATACTTTCCGGCCAGTATGATCCCTGGTAATTCGAGCGGTTGAATCCTGGCAAAACAATGCCTATACTGTCCTGCGATCCGGCAATTTCCTTCGTTCCCGGCGGGTTTTCATACGCGAACAGCATGCGGGCCAATTGTTCCGGGTCGCCGCCCGGCAGCGCCGTGCGCCAGAGTTCGATGGCTTTTTTCCGGGTACTGGTAGCCATGCCGCTGCGGTAATTGAAATCGTAGGTGGGTTCGATGCTCACCGTCAGTACCGGCCCCGGGTAATGGCAGGAAACCCAGGGTTGATCGAGCCAGCCGCCGGCCAGGTCGATGCGAAAAGGTATGGTACACTCTACACGCAGGGAAGTGGTGCTGCGGGCCGGCAAATCGCCCGCAGGTATCCGCTTCGACACCACGTATTGGATATTCCTTTCCAGACAGAGGGTTTCTTTTGCCGGCGTGTGGCCGTCTTCATTGACAAAAAATATATCGGGTTGTATCTCGTCGAGTTCTGTTAAAAAATCGAGCAGACCTGCGCCGCTGTTGATCCGCACTTCCCGGACGCAGGAAAGCGCCTGGAGCATAAACTGGCGCTCGTGCTGTGAGTTGACCGGGTAACGACCTTTCAGTTGGCACACCGTTTCGTCCGAACCGATGCAGACGTACAGGTCGCCGAGCAGGGCCGCCTCCTGCAAAAACGCGACATGCCCGCTGTGCAGCAGATCGAAACAGCCGGAAACCACAACTTTGAATTTTTTATCGCCCGTTTGGGCATCTTTATGTTCGAACATTTTCTTTTTGCGGTATTTTTCAGCCGCAAAGTCCGCGACAAAATTCTTCATTCTCAACCTTTCTGTTCTGAAAAATATTTCACGGTACCATTATCTTCCACTGCTGGCAGTAATTTGTCTTTTCGGTGTTTCTAAAGTCTTGTCATTCAATGGTTTGTATGGACAGGACTCGCATGAGTACCTGCGGCAAAGCCGGGTGCTGTTCGACCGTATGCAGGGGCTTCCGGCATCGGCGCCCGGATTGGGGGAAGCCGAGTTTGCGGGTGGGTACCCTTTGGCGGCGGCTTTGCTGTGCTGGCTGGTACCTGATGCCATACTGGCTTTGCAAATGGTTTCCTGGTTGTCGGCGGGTCTGGCTTTGTGGTTTTTTAACCAGAACCTGCGCTTGCTGAGTCCGGGCGCGCGGGCGGAAAGCCGGGCGGTATTCACTGTTTTGGCGCTGGCGCTGGCCCCTTATTTTGTGCGGGCGGGGCTCACCGGCATGTCCGATGCGCTGGGGCTGGCACTGGCTTTGGGCGCTTTGTGGCTGGGCCTGCGGGTGGTGTACAAAGGCCGGACGGCGGACGCTGTGGCGGCGGCTGTCCTGATGGCCTGGGCAGTGACAACAAGATTCGGGCTGGCTGCCTTGTTGCTGCCCCTGGGGGCGGCCATGCTGCTGATGCTTTGGCGGTACCGGAATTTGAAGGGCATCTTTGGAATGGTTGTAGCCGGTGCGGTGGCTTTTTTGCCGCATTTTTGGTTGAAAGACGGTGCAATTGTCTCCATCAAACGGGATTGGTCGCTGCTTTACTTTTTCCAGCATACTTTTTCCAACGACAATGGGACGGTAGATTATTTGCTGCCTAATTTCCTGTACCTGCTTTATCCACTTTGTCACCCCGGTTTTTGCCTGTTGCTACCGGGATTGTTGCTGTTAGCCAAAAAAAACGGATATAGTGCTGCCTTCCAAAAAAGTACTGATCGCCAGCCTCGCCTGCTACCTGTTGCTGCTAGGCGGTTTGCCGCACCAGAACCTGCGTTTTTTGTTGCCTGCCTACGCCCTGCTGCTGCTGTTGTTTTTCCCTGCCTGGGACCGCATGTTTGCCTACGGTTTTTACTTTTTCAAACGGCTGACCTGGTCTATTTTAGCCCTCGTGCTGGCCGTACAATTGCTTGCGGCTGTAAAAATTATGGCTCCCGTGCTGGCCCGCAACCGAATGGAAGTTGACATAGCAAGAGAAATGCAAACGGTGCTGCCGCCAAACGCTACGGTGTATGCGTTCGATCTGGACATCGCGCTACGCTCTTATTTACAGGATATTCATTGGAAAAACATGTGGATTCAACGATACGATACTTTCCCGGATGGAAGTTTTGTATTATTTAATGAACCTTTGCTGCGCCCACAATGGGAAGGCCGAAATCCGATACTCAACTGGGACGACCTGAACCAACAAAAGCAATTGGTGTTGAAAAGGGAGTTGCCCGGAGGCTGGAGGATGTTTTTAATGTTGAATGATGGAAGAATGATAAATGTTGAATATTTTTGATATCAGTCGTACCCTTCATTTATTATTTTGGGTTATCTAAAAACTATTTGTCTAGGATCTAACCATATTCTCTTCCCTCGCCCTCATCCCCATTCATCATTCATCATCCCTCATCCCTATAAAAATGTCTCGAACTAAAACTGACATACTCATCCTGGGCTCCGGTATCGCCGGACTGACTTTTGCCATCAAAATGGCGCGACAATTTCCTGATCGTCAGGTGCTTGTATTGACCAAGACGGTGGAAGGAGAAACGAATACCCGTTATGCACAGGGCGGCGTGGCAGCGGTATGGAATGGTGAAAAAGACGATTTTGAAAAACATGTGGCGGATACCCTCGACGCCGGCGACGGATTGTGCAAGGAAGAGATTGTCCGTATCGTGGTGGAAGAAGGCCCGGAGCGGGTACGTGAAATCATCGAGTTGGGCGCCCGTTTTGACAAGGAAAAAGGCAGCAATGAATATGACCTGGCCATGGAAGGCGGGCACTCGGAACACCGGATTTTGCATTACAAAGACCTGACAGGATGGGAAATGCAGCGCACCCTGATGGAAGAAGCGGCGCGTTATCCCAATATCACGGTGAAGGAGCATTATTTTGCCCTCGACCTGATTACGCAGCACCACCTGGGACGTATGGTAATCCGCGTGACGCCGGATATCGAGTGCTTCGGCTGTTATGCGCTCAATAAACAAAACGGCGAGATCGATACCATTCTGGCCCGGGCAACGGTGCTGTGCACGGGCGGCGGCGGACAAGTGTACAAATCCACCACCAACCCGGTGATTGCCACCGGCGACGGGGTAGCGATGACCTACCGCGCCAAAGGCCGGGTGGAAAACATGGAGTTTATGCAATTTCACCCCACTTCTTTGTTTAATCCGGCAGGCGACAATCCCTCTTTCCTCGTGTCGGAAGCCGTTCGCGGACATGGCGGCATTTTAAAAAGCGCTGAAGGGGAGGAGTTTATGCAGCATTATGACCCCCGCCTTTCGCTGGCGCCCCGCGATATTGTTGCGCGGGCCATCGACTCCGAAATGAAAAAAAGGGGAACGGATTGTATGTACCTCGATTGCCGGCACCTCGAAAAAGAGAGTTTTCTGGCTCATTTTCCAACTATTTATGAAAAATGTAAAAGTATCGGTATCGACCCGATGAAGGATATGATTCCCGTGGTGCCTGCCTGTCATTATATGTGCGGCGGCATCCTGGTGGACGAACATGGGCGCAGCAGCATTCACCGGCTGTATGCGGCGGGAGAGTGCAGCAGCACGGGATTGCACGGCGCCAACCGGCTGGCCTCCAATTCCCTGCTGGAAGCCATGGTGTTTGCACACCGCGTTTTTCTGCACATAAAAGATAACCTGCACGCCTGGGAATACAAGGAAGAGGTGCCCGACTGGAATGCGGAAGGAACGACCGATCCGCAGGAAATGGTACTTATTACGCAGAGTATCAAGGAATTAAAAGATACCATGTCGTACTATGTAGGTATTGTTCGTTCCAATGTGCGGCTTCAACGGGCGCTGGATCGCCTGTTTCTGCTGTATCGCGAAACGGAAGACCTGTACAAAACCACCACTATTTCACCCCAATTAATGGAATTGCGCAACCTGATAACGATTGCGTACCTCATCACCCGTTCTGCGGCGCATCGCAAGGAAAGCCGGGGACTTCATTTCACAACGGATTATACCGGGCAGCTGTCGTTTGTGGAGCATTCGGTTTTGTAAGTCCGAAGTCGTCAGTGCGAAGTGCGAAGTCCGTAGAGTACACCTGAATACTCTTGGCGTTCATTATTAGGAGTGCCAAGAGTATTCAGGTGTACTCTACGGACTTCGCACTTCGCACTGATGACTTCGGACTTATCAATGCTTCAAACATCCCCCGTCCGTCCGTATTGCCCAGCACCGCTTCGCTGGCGCGTTCGGGGTGCGGCATCATGCCGAATACATTGCGTTGGGCGTTGCAGATACCCGCGATATTGCGCGCCGCGCCGTTTGGGTTGGCGGCTTCCGTCACTTCTCCTGCTTCGGTGCAGTAGCGGAACAACACCTGATCATTTTGCTCCAGCGCATCCAGCGTTTGTTCATCGGCGTAATAGCGACCGTCGGCGTGGGCGATCGGGATTTTCAGCGCTTTATCCAGGTCGAGGTCGGCGGTGATGGCGGAACGATTAGTTTCCGGGCGCAACCACACATTTTCGCAGATAAACTGGAGTTTGGCATTGGGCAGCAAAACACCCGGCAGCAGCCCTGATTCACAAAGAATCTGGAAGCCGTTGCAGATACCGAACACATAACCGCCTTCCTGGGCGAAGGTCTTGACAGACTGCATGATTGGAGAAAGATGTGCAATGGCGCCTGCCCGCACATAATCGCCAAAGGAAAATCCGCCGGGCAACACGATACAATCACCCGGGCCGAAACCTGTGGGCAAGTGTGTGTCTTTGTGCCAGATTTTGACCACCTCCTGTCCCATCACATCGCGGAGCACATGCACAATATCATCGTCGCAGTTGGAGCCGGGGAAAACGATCACGCCAAAGTTCATTGGATCAATTATTTAAATAGGTGTGCAAAATTATTTTACAAATTCTTCTGTAACTCATTGACTAACATTGCCTGTTGCCCTTTGCAATTTTGCCTTTTTCCTTATGAAGGAAAAATTTGAATAAAAAACAGCATTGCCAGTAGTGCCAGGTGCAGGATTTCCGCTAATAAGCGGTTGCGAATACCCTGAAATGAAAATGCCAGAAAAATACCCGCCGCCGCTGCAGGCAGCAGAAAGTGTTCCCAGCGCCATTCGGAACGCAACAACATCAGCAAGCCGCCAGTGATGAGCACCCAGTACAAAGTGGTAATCGCTTTTTGGGTCTGGATCAGTTTTCGTTGAAAGTATGTACTCAGACCGGACAGGAAAACCATCAGCAGCAAGGTCAAAAACGCCGACTTTAAAATCATTTTAGTGTCAAAAGTGGCATTAAAACGGTACAATTGGAAAATTTCTCCAAATTGAAGCGCACGGAATTCATTGCCCCGGTCATCCCAGAAATACCACAACCAGGCCAGGAACAAGGGCGTCAGAGCGCCTGTCAAAAAAACCAGTTGTTCCCGGAGGTTAAACGAACGCATGACCATAACTCCTATAAATGCCGCAACCAAAAGAATGAGCGCAGGTGGATAAAAGAGTCCTGCGACAGACATCCACAGGGCTGCATCGAACACCAGGGCTGTTGCCTGTGTAATTTTATAGGATTTAAAAATCCGGCGCAGGGCCACGGGTACGAATGTAGCGGCTATCAAAGGCGCGGAAATAAACAGGAACTCGGGCAAAATGCCTGATGCCAGCACATAAAACATACCGGGCAGCCAGTTGCGGTCGTGCATCAACCGGAAATCATCAGCCAGCCGATTGACCATCAGCGCTTGCAGGTAAACCAGGAGAGCCGCCGCAAGGGCTGAATAGAAGGGCGCGTCCGTTGCCCAGCCGAAGAGGGACGCATACAACATACTTCCCTCTGCGGTGGGCCAGGGCGATGGCTGTATCCAGCCGAAGAGCGCTGCGGCGCGCGTCAGCACAAGGTATATGGCGAGCAGGACGGCAGTAGAAACCCGGTTGTTGCGGAAAATGGAAAGCACGGTATGGAGGGCCGGGAGCAAAATGTGGACGCTCTTTTCGGCGGGTGCGAAGTTCGGGAAAATAGGAGACATCCCGGAAAGAATTTTTTCTTTGATGTAGGTTGATGAAGGTTGATGAGGGTTGATAAAGGTTGATGAGGGTTGATATTCAGCCGCTCGAAAAGTGAACAAATTCCTCTTTTTTCGAGCGGCTGAATATCAACCCTCATCAACCTTTATCAACCCTCATCAACCTCAAATCTATAATCGCGTTCCACCTTGCAAATACGGGTCTGATATTCCGAATACCATTGCTTGCGGCCCAGTTGCTGCGCCATCAGGTGTTCGGCTTTGCATTTTCCATTGCCGGATGGATTCCAGGCTTTCCCAATACGACACCGTGATGCCCAGTCCGCTGCGCGCTGATTCCACGCCGAGAAAGCCCGGTTGTGCGGCGGCAAGTTCTACCATCCGGTCGGCCGTGCTGCCGTAGCCTTCGTCTACATCGGTGCGCAGGGAAGTGAAAATGACGGCGTAGTAGGGTGGGGGAGGTGTTTTTGCAATCATTATTCAAAATTGTTTTCCAAGAGCAAATCCAAGAAATGGAATCACCCCGTTGTCATTGATAATAGGTGTTAGTCCAAAGCGCCACATCATATTTTTGGAAGTATGTCTGCGAAAGCCAATGCCAGGAATCACATTCACGTGGATGTTTTTCTCCTTATTCTGGGCGCCATCGTCTGAAGCCAGTACCAGTCTAACATTGGCTGAAGAAAACGTAAGGCCAAAGCCCAAATCCAGAAAGGAATTGTTTTTTTTGAGCGGGATAAGATAGTTTACCCCCGCAGGGACGGTTAGATGTGTAGGTTTTACACCGTAAAAACCCATTCCCAGGCGTACGCCAAATCCGGGTTTGCTGCTCAGTTGTCTTTCATAGTTTATAGAGGCCAGAAGTCCATTTCCGCCCAGTTCTCCAAAAATGGCATTTTTTTTAAAAGGTGATTGTGCAAAGGAAAGCGTTGAAAAAATGAAAAAAATGCCCAGTATTACAACTGTTCTCATGAAGTCATATTTAAAATGTATGTCATTACGTAGTTGTCCGATCAGCATTCCCCAATGCTGTATAAATAATCAAGGAAAATTAGTTTTGGCTAAATTATTTGTAAATGATTGATTATCAAGACAAATAACGAATAACTACTTAATATCCCAATATCACAACAACGCATCCGCCCTCCTTTCAGCCATCCGCTCTTTCATTTTACGCCAACTGGGGCCGATCAGCCGGTTCATACCTTTGTCCACCACATAGTGCGCCGCAATATTGGCGATGCCGCGCAGGCGGGCCGGCACGGAGCCGAAAGAGCGCAAACTGATGGAATAGCCGCCATCGGTATATTCGATATAGTGCCAGAATCCGGAGGGCATAAACAGGGTTTCGCCGGGTTGCAGAATCACTTCGTACCCTTTGGCTTTGGCTAAGGCCGGATGTTTGACATAGTCGGGGTTGTTCAAATCTACATAACTGGCTACAGTAAAGGGATGGCGGTACAGGTTGCGGCTCTGGTCGGGCGCAAAAAGCAGCACCCTTTTTCGGCCATGCACCTGGTTCAGGAAAACATGGCTCATATCGATATCGTAGTGCAGGGCAACTTTAGAACCCTCACCGCCAAAAAACATAAAAGGCAATTCATCCACAAAACCGTCCATAATCGTCGGCATGGAAAAATCCTGCCGCAATTCGGGGGCTACATTGAAAATATTCCACAAAAAAATACGCAGGTCATTGGGGCCTGATTCGAGTATTTCCAGGTATTCCCGGAAGGAGATGATCCGGTCGGGTTCCATATAACCTTTGCCTGGTTTGGAATAATTATTAGAGACGACGGGTACGCGCAGGTGGCCGTATTTGTCTTTAAAGTGTTCAATCGTCCATTTCGTGCGGGCAGGCCAGGAGTCAGTCAGGTCGGTGAAAACGACCGGTTTCATCGGGTGGAGATACTCTCGTGCAAAAGATTCAGGAGTAAGGCCGGTTTGGCGTTCAACAGATTGAAGTTCCAGCATACACTGTAATATTTTTGTGAACGGAATGGTTAGGCACTTGGTTTGTGGGCAAATGTAAGTACGAAAACGATTGGAAAATAAAAGGAACCCTCTGTTTTGAACTTCTTTTAAAATTATTTAGCGGCATTCAAAGGGATTCTCTCGAGAAACGGGAAAAAAATAGAAATCGACATTTTCCGGAATCGCAGTGATGTACACTTTAAATAATACTCTAAATGCCTGTCTACCAAATATTTAGATAAAAATTTGAACATCCCCGCATTATACCGTTCCTTTGCGGGCCAAATTGTAGCGCCTGATTGAATTGAAATATGACCGTAAAAATTATTGATAAAAAAGCGCCGGATGCGCTGGTAGTTCCATTGGTTCAGGATAATCGATTATCTGATCTTTTATCCGATATCGCGCATCGTGCAGGGGTTGATGCCAACACTCTACAGAACGACTTTCGCGCCGAAGCAAAAGAAACCCTGGTTTTATACGAAGCCGGTCATGCAGGCCGCCGTTTTTACTTGATTGGATTGGGTAAAAAGTGCGCATTTTCCGATATACAGACCGCTCTGCGCAGTTTTAGCCACCGTTATAAATCCAAATTGCCGCTACGGCTTGGTGTCGACCTGCGGCATTTCCAATTGCAGGATATACCCCGGATGACAGATGCGGCGCTGAGCGGACTCTCGCTGGGACTATATGATATTGGGCGATTCCGAACGAGTCCGGCTCCCAAACCTGCGCCATTGTTCGGCTCTGCCAAATCAGAATTGGATATACTGGTACCGGCCGAAGCAATTGCGCCTGCGAAAACAGCCGCGCAACGCGCCCAGATTTTTGCCGACGCAAGCAAACAAATACTCGACTTGATGAATGCGCCCGGCAATTACAAAACGCCGCTTATGTTGGCCGACTTTGTGGCAGAGCAGGCCGAAAAGTCGGGATTTAGGGTTCGGGCTGTTCACGTGGAAAACATCGAAAAGGAAGGACTGGGCGCCTTGTATGCCGTTGGTAAAGGCAGCCCGAATCCGCCGGTGCTGTTATTGCTGGAATACGGCGCCAAAACCCGTAAATCCAAAACGCCTACTATCGGTCTGGTGGGTAAAGGCATCACATTCGATACCGGTGGTATCAGCCTGAAACCCTCGGCCAATATGCATTATATGAAAAGCGACCTGGGTGGGGCGGCGGCTGTTATCGGCACGTTTATGGTGGCCGCCCGATTGAAATTACCCGTCCGGCTCATCGGCGCTATTCCCGCCGCCGAAAATATGGTGGACGGTCTGGCCGTCAAGCCGGGCGATGTGATCAACACCTACGCCGGTAAAACCGTCGAAGTAACAGATACCGATGCGGAAGGACGGCTTGTGTTGGCCGATGCGATGGCCTACCTGCTGAAAAGCGAAACGCCCGACGTACTCCTCGATCTGGCTACCCTGACCGGCAGTATTATCCGGGCCATCGGTACCCAGGCGGCAGGACTATTCACTTCCAATGACACCCTCGCCACCGCACTGGCGAGCAGCGGCGATGCCTGCGGCGAACGGCTTTGGCGCATGCCCATGTGGGAAGAGTATGGCAGCGATTTGAAAAGTGATGTGGCCGACCTGCGCAATTACACAGGCAAACCGATGGCAGAAAGTATTTCAGCAGCCAAATTTTTGGAACATTTTACAGCCGAACATCCGGCCTGGGCGCACCTGGATATAGCCGGAACCGCTTTTGGTGACAGCGAGTTTGCACAAACCAAAAGCGCCACAGCTTACGGCATCAGGCTCCTCACCGAATTTGTAGAGCAATGGGTTGCTTCCCGCCATCCTTCATCCAACGATTAGATCTTCCCGTATGAAAACATTTTTTTTGAGCGTTACAGCCTTGATCAGTACGCTTTTTATGGGCGCATCGTACCTGACAACCGGTAAGGAAACACTGGTTGAAAATATCCCGGTTAGCAACACCTACACCGGCGCTAAACCCAAAAACATCATTTTGCTCATCGGTGATGGTATGGGGCTGGCGCAAATCACCGCCGGCCTGTATGCGAACGGAAATTCGCTCCAGCTGGAAAAATTTCCCATAACCGGCCTGATCCTGACACATTCTGCCAGGCAACTGATCACCGATTCGGCGGCAGGCGCTACCGCTTTTTCCTGCGGCTGCAAAACCAACAACGGCTATATCGGTGTAACCACCAAGAAAAAACCCTGCCTGACAATTCTTGAACAGGCTAAAAAAGAGGGAAAAGCAGTGGGTCTGGTGGCTTCATCGAGCCTTACACACGCCACACCGGCATCCTTCATTGCACACGTGGCAGACCGGGGCGAGTCGGAGAACATCGCTACTTTTTTTGCAGATACGGAAGTGGATTTGTCGATCGGCGGCGGGATGCAATATTTCAACCAGCGCAAAACCGACCAGCGGGATATTTACAAGGAACTGGCGCAAAAAGGGGTGGTAATCTCTGATTTTACCAAACAATCCTTGTCCGAAGTTCGCCCCGATCCTGCCAACCCTTTTATGTGGTTTGCTGCCGAAAAAGAGCCGGCGTCTGCTACTGAGGGCCGCACTTACCTGCCCCTGGCCGCGCGCTTAGCGACTACTTTTTTAAAAAAACGAAGTGAAAAAGGTTTTTTCCTGATGCTGGAAGGTTCCCAGATTGACTGGGCCTGTCATGCGAAAAAAGGTCCGGAAGCAGTGCGCGAAATGCTCGATTTCGACAATGCTATCGGAGAAATACTCCGTTTCGCCCAAAGAGACGGCGAGACACTGGTCATCGTCACTGCCGATCACGAAACAGGCGGCATGACACTCGAACAAAGCAATACGCCCGACAACGTCGACCTCGATTTCAACACAGGTAATCACACAGCATCAATGGTTCCGGTATTTGCATTCGGACCAGGCGCCGAACTGTTCGGCGGCTTGTATGACAACACGGAAATTTATGTGAAAATGAGGGACTTGTTCGGGTGTAACGCTGCTCGGAGAAATAGAATTGACTGCCGGCGGCGGGGGTTTAGGCCTCATTACTTCACTCCCAGATAGACCTTCAAATCCGGACACGCGTCCAGGCATTCCGCGTAAGCCGCCGTTTTCCCGTATCGTTTCGCCCAGGTTTTGAACATGGGAGATGTCACGCCGCCTTCTTCCTGCGAAGTATTTTGACCCCGGCGTATACGCATCCAGCGATCGCGGCGGTCGCATTCGGCCAGCATATAAAAAGCGCGGGCTGCCAGTTCCCGGTTGGGTCGTGCAGCCAGTGATTTTCGGAAATAGGCCGCCGCACAGGTACAGCGGTAATACATATGTCCGTAACGTGCAAGATTAGGCCGGGAAGTTAAATACGTCGGCCCACGGCGATACGGATCGGGGCCATCCGTTTCGGAGCTGCTGGAATGAAGTGTCAATATGCCGTCGGCGCAGCCCCAGTAGGAGCAGTGAAACCAGGCATTGCCCAGCAAGTAGTAATTTTCCGCGCGTTTGGCGGGGTTTCGGATGGCTTCCTGTTGTAAATCCAGCATTTTTTTGGCAATCCGGTATTTGTTGTTATCGGGCAGGGGCGGCAGGGAGTCGGCGGCAATGAATTGAGTGGAACCGCAAATATCCACCGACCACACGCCGTAATATCGGTTCCAGTAAGCGGTATCTATTTTCCCGAATGCTGTGGCCGCGCGTCTGAGATTGCCGTCGCGCATGGCGAAAGTGCCCATCAGTTCGTGCAGTGCGTCGGCTGTCACAACGGGAACAGGTTTATCGGCTTCCGTATCGTAGTACGACCATTCGCTGTAATACCCGTCGAGTTCCGTTTTTTGATACGGCTCCGTTATCCATTTTTCAAAGGGCGTTTTTCTTTTTCTGCAACAAGCGTTCCAGCGCTTCCAGGTCTTTCATGGAAGCCAGGTTATCGTAAAACCCGATGGCATCTGCGCTGGTCCACCATTCTTCCACACGGGTTGCGGTATGTCGGGAAGCGCGGCCGAAAAAAAGTCCCGCCGTTACGATGTCATTTTTAGCCAAAAAAGCGTGGCTGAGCGCGAGATAAATGCGGCTCAATTGCCTGGCAGGTTCGCTGAGCAACATCGCATTTTCCCGAATGTGATGCAGTCGTTTGTAAAGAGATGCCTGAACGGCAGGTCGGCGCACATCGGCCTGTTGCGGCAACAGCAGGAGTTCCTGAATATTCTTCTGTAATTGCCAGTGGGCGTTATTGCCCGTTCGCATGGCCTGCAACGTACGCCAGGCATCCGGGTAGCGCTGCTCCATGTAGTACAGATGCGCCAACGCCAGTTGGAGAAAAGGCGCCAGTTTCGGTTTGCGCTGTAGTTTTGCTGCCATTTGAGCTACCACCGAGCGCAGTTCATGCAAATATTGCCGGTCTTTTTCGGCGTTGATGCGGCGCCAGCGATCCATTTTCCGGTCGTAATTTTCATCCCAATCGTAGTCCGGCTCGAATGAATGCCAGGCTTCCTGGCCGGTCATTTTGCGTGTCAGCAACCAGTCTTCCACCTTGTTGATCTCGCGTGTGAGCAGCAAAGGAAGGTAGGCGCTTTTCGGATCGAGCCGGGCGATCCGTTTTAATTCCGACAAGCCTCTACCCGGATTCTGGATGGCGCGAAGGGTCAGGATCGTAGATTTTTCCTGCCCATTGCGGGCGTACGGCAATGTTTTTTCCGTCGATTTGGACGCAAAAAGTTGGATGGCGCGCAGGCGTTTGCTCTGGCAGCGTTCGAACACGAGCGCCAGTTGGTAATTGGCCATCTCCAAGTTCGGATTCAGTTCTGCTACTTTTAGTAAAGCCCAGGGAAGGAGCACCGTTTTGTCGCGTTTCAGATCGAAATATTTGGCAAACGTTTGCGACAAAGAATCCGGCACACCTTTCCCACCTTTGTAATACAGGATATTGATGCGCTGGTAAGCCCAGCGTTGCCGCAAAAACGGATCGGACGCCTTTTCCAGTTCCTGTACCGATTTTTGAGCCAGCCGATCGAGCATAACACTGTCCTGCCGGAACCCGTTCTGGTAATAACGCGGCTCTTCCCAGGGGTCGCTCGCCGATTCAAATTGTTGAAATTCGAAGCGTTTGGCAAAATCAAGATACTTTAACGCGGCGGCGTTCGCCGGTTTTTGCAGGGCTTTCAAAAAAGTATTACCCGGCAGAAAGTCGCCCAGCGTCTGCGTTTTTAAAGCCGTAGCGAACGAGTCGGCGGAGCTGCCGTAAATGACTTTGTAAATATCTTCCAGATCTATTTTTCCGCCCAGATACGCCTGCCATTCCCGGCAATTGCGGCGGTAATCATTGATGGTATTGTCCTGGCCCAAAGAAGTATAGCCGTCGTAATCGTTGGGGAACAAGTAATAATAGGAATAGAAAAATGGCTTCAATCCGGTGCTGTCCTCACCGAGTTCGGGGTTGAAAAACACCATACGCGTATCACCCCATCCCGGCTCAGAAAAACAGGAATGGATTCGGTTGCAGGGGGTGATAGCCACTAAAACGCTAATAATCAGCGCGCATCTGAGGAATAAGTCTTTCATATTGGGCTATTTTAGTGGTGTCCCAGTCGAAGAAAAGGAGTCGGCTATCGGCGCCGAACAAGGGTTGCAAGAGCGATTTGGAAGCGAGCAGATCATCTTCGGCCGGGGCATCGAGCCGCACCAGGTCGCCTTCCCGCAGGTAATCTCCGGCCCAGACCGTGTCGCGGCGCAATCGATACAGGTTATTTCCCAGTGAGTAGAAATTGGTGGTATCGTCGAGCAATTCGGCATCCCAGCCCGAGAGCAGGCCGCGAAATTCCCCGCTGCGAAACCAGGCACCCCAACTGAATACGGGCAGCGCTATATCCAGCGGCAAAGGATAACCGGGCTGGTCTTCTATATAACCTTTCAGCAAAGACAGGTCGAAAATAGCGTTTTGAACTGCAGTGTCCTGCGGATTAGCCATGTTGTAGCACATCAAAGTGCCACGTTGCACCGGCGGAATGCCGTTTTCTTTGCGTTCGCGGAACTGGTGCAGCCGCACCGTGCAACTGAGCGTTCGACCTTGTGCGATCTCCTGTTTTTTAAAGGCCTCCAGAAAATGGAAATAAGCGGCGCGGGTTCCCGGCGTCCAGTCGCAGTCGATCTGGATTTCGGGAACGAAACGTTGTATCCAGTCCTCCGCAAAACTGTCGCGATGGGATTCGATTTGCGCGCGGGTAACATCGTCGGCCTGCTCGAGGGCTTTCCAGCGGGCTTTTTCAGCCAGGTCATCCAGGCGCTGCCGGATTTTACGGGCCACTTTGGCCGCGAGGGAATCCACCTGTTCGGGCCTGCTTTGCATAAACAGCCTGTTGGTAATAAACACCACAGGCACGACCGGGCGTTCGACCGCTACGGTTTCCATGCGCAATTCTCCTATCGGCACAGGACCGTCGTATCCCGCACTATAATCCACATCCAGAAAATGGAGAAAAATCGGCGCTTCTGCGGGACTGAAACGAAGGAGCGGTTCGCCCAGCAACACACCGGGTTCCACGCTCGTTTTCCAGTAGTAAAAAGAAATGACGGGTTGCCTTGCGGGTTTAGCGCAGGCCAGGAAGATGCAGAAAAAAGTGGAAAACAGGAGCAGTCGGTACATACAGTTGCGGGATGCAACAAAGTTATGTTGTCAGAATGACATACGGACTCTATAATTCGGAGTGGCAGGAATAAAATATTCCCACCCACCAAAAAATGTGGTGAGGAGACCAGCCCTACCCCCCAAAAATGGACTGGTCCCTCGCCCACGGGCTTAAGGTCGCATTCGACCCTAATTTTTTAACGGATTTAAGACCGTTTCTTTTTTTAAAGTCACGTACTTCTCCAAAATAAATTGTTAGGAGCGCAACACAAGACATATCAAAGGCAACTACTATGCCAAATTCGTCACTCATTTTGCTTATTTCGGACAAAAGTTCGCTTGTGAAAAAATGCCTGAAATGAAAGTATCCATTGTTGACAGGTTTTTGAGGCTTCAACGTCATTTTGGCAGTTTTTTCGGGGGTGGCACGTACCTTGATTGACCATTTGACCATGATTGTCTTGACCATGATTTACAGGATTATGAGATGACCTTGATTACTGAGCGCGTCCATTCCTCATTCCCGATTAGTTACAGGATGACTATCATTATTGAGCGCGTACATCCCTCATTCCTCATCCCTCATCCCTGATATTTAAACTACTCTAAACTGAAAGAATATGCAAACAGGTACGATCTCCGTCCAGACCGAGAACATTTTTCCCATCATTAAAAAATTTCTGTATTCCGATCACGAGATTTTCCTGCGCGAACTGGTATCCAATGCCGTAGATGCTACCACCAAACTACAGGCACTGGCCCGCAGCGGCGAAGTGAAAGGCGAAATCGGCGATACGCATATCGAAGTAATTTGTGAAAGTGATGCAAAACGTATCATTATCCGCGACCGCGGCATCGGCATGACTTCGGATGAGGTGCAGAAATACCTCAACCAGATCGCTTTTTCCAGTGCGGGCGAGTTTCTGGAAAAATACAAAGACAACAGTATTATCGGCCATTTCGGCCTTGGCTTCTATTCGGCTTTTATGGTGGCCGACAAAGTGGAAGTAGTGACCCGCTCCTGGCAGGAAGGCGCTGAAGCCGTGCGCTGGACCTGTGCCGGCGACCCTTCTTTCAGCATTGAAACGGTGGAAAAAGAGGAGCGCGGAACAGACGTGATTTTATACATCAACGAGGAAAATAACAGTTTCCTCGACCAGCACCGCCTCGAAGGTTTGCTGGAAAAATACTGCAAATTCCTGCCCATTCCGATCCAGTTCGGTACCAAAACCGAATACAAAACTGTCGGCGAAGGCGAGGAGCAAAAAGAAGAAAGCACGGAGGTTCCGAATATAATTAACGACACGAACCCCATCTGGAAAAAGCAGCCGGTTGACCTGCAAGATGCCGATTACTTAGCCTTTTACCGCCAGACACACCCAATGGCGCCGGAGCCGATGTTCTGGATACACCTCAATATCGACTACCCGTTCAACCTGACCGGCGTGCTGTATTTCCCCAAACTCGGCAATGCGATGGAGGTGACGCGCAATAAAATTCACCTGTATTCCAACCAGGTTTTTGTGACCGACGACGTGCGCGACATCGTACCCGAATGGCTGCTTTTGCTGCACGGCGTCATCGACTCGCCGGATATTCCCTTGAATGTCTCCCGCTCTTACCTGCAGGCTGATGGCAATGTGAAAAAAATCAGCGAGTACATCACCCGCAAGGTGGCGGACAAACTGAACGAGCTGTTCAAAAACGACCGCCCTTCCTACGAACAAAAATGGCGCGATCTGGGTGTTTTTGTGAAATACGGCGTGATTTCGGATAAAAAATTTGAAGAACGCGCCATGAATTTTACCCTCGTGGAAAACACACAGGGCGCTTTCTTCCTGCTCGACGAGTACAAGGAAAAAATCAAAACCAACCAGACGGACAAACACGGGAAAGTGGTGGTCATCTACACCAACGACCCGGAAGCCCACAATGCACAGATTACTGCCGCAACCGGCCGGGGTTATGATGTCCTGCGCCTCGAAACGGTGCTCGACAACCACTGGATTCAGCACATCGAATACCAGCAAGGCCAACTGGGCCTGGTATTCGTCCGGGTCGATTCCGAGACCTTAGACAACTTAGTTCAAAAGGACGAAAAACGCGAGTCCATCCTTTCGGAAGCCGAACAAAACGACGTGAAGTCGCTGTTTGAAACGGCTGTCAAAGGGCAGGTCGGCGCTTCCGTCACTTTGTCGCCATTGGCGCCCGACGACGCGCCGGTGCTCATTACCCGCCCCGAATTTATGCGCCGTCTGAAGGAAATGCAAAGTATGCAGGGCATGGGTGGCATGGGCGATTTTCCGGACAGTTACAATGTGGTGGTCAACACCAATCACCCGATTATCGTCAATAAGTTATTGAAAATCAGCGAGTCTGCGGAAAAAGAGCAGATGTCGAAATACCTGCTCAACCTGGCCCTGCTGCAACAGGGTATGCTGCGCGGCGAAGCGCTGACGGGGTTTGTGCAGGCGACGCTGGGGAAAATTTAGTTTTTGGTGTGTAGTGTTTGGTGTTTAGGGCGCTCCGCCCTTGGCGACAGTGAGCAAGGGTCTAAACCCCCACACTGTTGCCAAGGGCGGAGCGCCCCAAACACTAAACACTATACACCAAACACGTCAAGTGTTATAGTTTTCTAAAAATGCGCCTGCGGCTCAACGCTCGCCCTTGGCTCCACTGTCTGTGGGGTAAGAACTTCTCCTGTCGGCGGCAGCGCTGCAAACATTCCTGAATCTAAGTTTCGAAGACACAAACACAAATATGACTACCCTTATATGTATCCCGATTGATCTGGGCGACCACAAGGGTCGCCCCTACCCAGTCATTGATTTGAATCCAATGCAGGAAAGGTTTTGGTTTGGTAGGGGCGACCCTCGTGGTCGCCCGGCTCAATCGGGATACAATATAAGGATAGTCTTTAAAACAAAAACACATAGCCATGAAAACAACCTTCCTTTCCTTATTGCTTTGGTGCATTGGTATTGTCGCTGCCGGTGCCCAGAACCTCTGTGATGCCCCGCCTGCCGTGCGCGCATTTTATGAAAATGACGCCCGGCAGTTAGCCGTGCGCATGATGCAAAACAACCCGCAATGGCAGGATTCGGTCGCGATTCCCGATGTGCTGTACGAGCGGGCCATGAGCATGTTGCTGGCAGTGTACAATGCCACGCAATTGCCGGAGCGCGATACGGTGGTGGAGTGCCTGGCGATTCACACCTTTCCAAGCATCTGGCCGTACAGTGTTATAGTTGCTGCGGATGCCAACGAAACCTGGGCTCAAAAATATGAAGACGGGATATTTCCTACCGGCAATACCGCATTTGATGGATTAATTACACAATACAACCTGGTGAATGACGGCAGTTTCCAGATTGGATCATCCATTTTTTTTAGCATTGTATCCGAAAAGGGGCTGAATCCGACTGCGCTGGTAGCGCTTTTTGAGGATGTTCCGGGCGTCAATTTTGCCGAACTGGATGGCATTTTCGGAGATGGCAACAATATTCAGTTGCAGGAAACCCTGACTGGAGATGTCGAAATGACCTACACGGTGGCCTGGGGCGACTGTCCGGCAGGTTGTATTTTTGAGCGGAGCTGGAAGTTTCGCGTGAAAACAGGTTGCGGCGTACAGTTCCTGGGCGTGTCAGGCAATGAATTGACCCAGGAAATCAGTTGCAGCAACAGTTTCGAGTGCGCTACTGAGCCGCTTTGCCTCGACTGGCTGCGCGATACGGTGGCTTTTTACCAGGGGCAATTCCCGGATTGTAATTTGCCGAATTATGGCTCTGCCGTGACTGTGATGAACAATGGCTCGGTCATCGGGCTGGATTATGTGATCGGCGCTGATTTTGAATTTACCCGGTTTTATCTCTGTGACGGCACTTACCTGGGCCAGTGCCTCATCACGATCGCAGGAGAAACCTGTGACGATCCGATTTTTCAGCAATACCTGGCCGACGCAGATACGATCTGGACCTGCGATCAACCTTACCCGACGCCGGAAGAATGCGGGGTGCTGCGCGCGCCGGAACCGCCATCCTGGGCCGCATCGGTGCAGATCACGCCCAATCCGAGCAGTGGAATGGTACAGGTTTCCGCCTTGTTCGGCCAAACCCGGAAAGGCTCCGTTCAGGTGCTGAATGTGCTGGGGCAGACGGTACTGAACAAAAACTTCCAGTCTGCTTTTTTGAACGAAAGTATTGATTTACAGGGGAGTGCGCCTGGGGTGTATTTTGTGCGGGTGCAGAGCGGGGGAGAGCAGGTAGTGCGGAAGGTGGTGGTGGAGCGGTAGGGTTTCCCCTTAAAAATTCTTCCACATCATACTTTCCACCGGCTTGTCCGTGCGCTGGTTGTATTTCGCGTTTTGTTTTTTGTTGTAGTAATTTTCAATATCGCCGTCGATGGCAAAATAGATCAATTGCCCGATGGGCATGCCGGCGTAAACGCGCACGGGTTGTACGCAGGAAATTTCCAGGGTCCAGGTATTGCAAAAACCGACGTCGCCTTTGCCGGCGGTGGCATGTATGTCGATACCCAGCCGTCCGATGCTGCTTTTACCTTCCAGAAAAGGTACGGAATGGTGCGTTTCGGTGTATTCCTCCGTCACGCCGAGGTAGAGTGTGCCGGGTTCGAGCACAAAACCTTCCGGTCCGATCTCGAACAGGTCGATCGGGTTGTGTTTTTTGGCATCCAGCACCCGGTCGCGATATACGGCTAAGTACTTGCCGAGGTGCACGTCGTAGGAATTGGTACCCAGGCATTCGGGACGAAAAGGCTCGATCACGATCATGCGCTGCGCGATGGCTTCCAGAATTTTTTTATCAGTCAGAATCATTTTTGTTGCGGTGTTTTTCTTTCGAGGCAAAAAAGTGCGCAAAAGTATTCGATTTTTTTGTAGTTATCCGTTATTAGTTATTGGTTATCTGTGTTGATAATCAAGCATTTTGGATACGATTGGGGTTGTGTCAAAAGGGGCGAAGTGGAATAAGACGCCAAATTATACTTGGTTTTTTCGATTCGAAACTTCCCGAAAGTTTAAAACTTTCGGGAAGTTGGAGGTAACGCGAAATTAAATTTTACACTAGAACCATGGCTTTAATAGAATACAACTTTTGACACAACCTCTAAACGTATCCGCAGACCTTACGACCGAGCACCTTGCGGGCGTATAACTTTTTGCTGCGCCAGTTGTTTGTTATCGGTTATTGTTGGTGTTTCAGGTTGAAAATGATTAAAAACGGAGCATTTCGATTTCTTTATCAATCGTAACTATACTTCACGTCACTAGGTTTTGTGCATTTGATTTGGCAACGTTTACTAAACTTTAAAAGTTTAGTAAACGTATGCTCGGCTTAGCCCATGCACAAACTAAAATCGAAGGGGTGCATTTCAAATTGTCGCTTGGCAAAGCGCCAAGCTTATTGACGGGGTGACTTCAAGTCACCCCGTCAATATACCGCAACGACAATTTGAAATGCACCCAAGGGAAAAGCATCTAAAATTCCTGACAATTCCCAGCCTGAAACACCACCGATAACCAATAACAGATAACTAATAACTAAATATGAAAAAGACCCTTGTCCTCGGCGCCACCGACAATCCAACGCGTTATGCTTTTTTAGCCGTGCAGCGTTTGTTGCGCTTTGGTCACGAAGTGGTTCCGGTGGGAATCCGCAACGGACAGGTGGAAGGCCTGGAAATCCTGCACGGCACGCCCGCCGTGAGCGATGTAGATACGGTGACGCTCTATGTGGGGCCGGATCGGCAGCCGCCTTATTACGATTACATTCTATCCCTGCACCCGAAAAGGTTGATTTTCAACCCCGGAACCGAAAACCCGGAACTGATGCAATTAGCCAATGCACAGGGTATCGAAACGGTGGAAGGTTGTACGCTGGTGATGCTTTCGATTGGGAGTTATTAGTTATCAGTTAGTTATCGGTTATCTGTTATTAGTTATCAGGGTGATAGTGGACCATCTGTACAAATGTTGGGCATATCTTTAAGGAATGTTGGCTTTGCACAGATGGTCCACTATCACCCTGATAACGAATAACAGATAACCGATAACTAACTGATAACCTACCCCGCGTAGAGTTTCACACAGCTCTCACACAGACAAGTCGTTCCAAACTGCCGCACCAGCGTTTCTTTGGTAGCCGGATGCAGGTTGATTTCCTTACACCAGCAGTTGTTGTCGCTATAGCAGATGTGTTTGCGTTTGCAGCGCGGACAGGTGGCTACAAAGTCGGCTTCCTCTTCTACCCAGGCTTCTGCGACGCGCCCGCCGAGCGGCGGATTCAGTTTGCGCACCCTGACCCGGATGGCCTGTAAAGTGACAAACTGGTGTTTCATGCGAGCGATGATACCTGCCAGCACGGTCTCGATGAGGTGGCGCGGCTGCTCCATCTCCAACTGGCATATCCGAAAAATGATTTCGTAATTGACGGTTTGTTCTACCTGGTCGGTAGCAGCCGCTTTGGCGATGCCGGCTTTTACATACACATCGACGAGGTACTCTGTACCAATTGCTTTTTCCGCGTCGTAAACGCCGTGAAAAGCGTGAAAACGCATACCTTCCAGTGCTATCCAAGCCATTGTGAAGTTAGTTCAAGTCCGATACCCAGTTTTATTGGTTATCCGTTATTGGTGTTGATAATCAAGCATTTGC
This sequence comes from Lewinellaceae bacterium, assembly GCA_016711435.1. GTDB lineage: Bacteria > Bacteroidota > Bacteroidia > Chitinophagales > Saprospiraceae > M3007. The sequence goes on along the minus strand of JADJSY010000028.1, from coordinate 46,921 downwards.
AAAGAATTTAATCTAAGATTATTTCCGATAATTATTCCGATTACAGGTTGGTCAAAAGTTAATCCGATCGGGTGACACCCCATGAGTTCCACTACTCGGCCCACTCCCACCCACTCACGATTACAGGCCTGAAAAATCCATCCCCAAACCACACGAGCCGCCAAACGGGACGTCTCTCACCTCTCACCTCTCACCTCTCACCTCTCACCTCTCACTTCTTTACTCTCTTTACTCTCCCAGCATCTCCCGCAGCAGGTCGCGTTGCGTGGCCAGATCAGGGCATTTTCCGCTGAGCGCTTTTTCCACCAATACAAATTCTTCTTTTTTCAGGCGTCCGAATTGCCCGATAACGGTCGCGGAGCATTCTTTGGCGCGGTTGTATTCTTCCTGTATTTTCCGAAGATTTTCCTGAAAACCAACTTGCGCCGTGGTATCGGCAGCCAATCGGGCTGTTTGCTGATTCAGCGCCACCAATGGGCCGGTACATTCACAGAAGGCCTTCGCTATTCTGTCGATGCGGGTATCGGCAGGCGGATCGTCGCAGCCCCAGGATAAAAATAGAACAGTGAAAAGAAGCAGACGCATATCAAAAAAGTCAAAGGGCAATGAATAATTAAAAGGGCAAATAGCAAAGGGCAAAAAACAATGTAAGTCAATGAGTTACAGAAGATTTTGTCTTAACTAATTTTGCACACCTTCTTAAAGTTATACAAAGGACATACATTTTTATCAAAAGGAATCTACAAATATCAATGATCGTTTCTAATCCAAAACACTAAAACCCAAAAACACCAAAACACTTCCCTCACAAATTCCCCTCATCTGCAAAACTGTAATACCCCCGCTCGGAAATAATCAGGTGGTCGAGCAGCGGCAGGTCGATCATAGCGCCCGATTGTTTGAGTTTACGGGTCAGGTCGATATCAGCCTGGCTGGGTTGCAGGTTGCCGGAGGGGTGGTTGTGGATGGCGATAAAGGCTGCGGCTTTGGCATCTATCGCTGCTTTCAGCACTAATTTAATATCGACTACCGTTCCGCTCATGCCGCCGGTGCTGAGTCGTTCGCGGGCAAACACCTCATTGGCTTTGTTGAGCATCAGCAACCAGAATTCTTCATGGTGCAGGTCGGTGAGCAGGGGGGCGATGGTATTAAAGGCATCGCGGCTATGGGTAATGCGCGGCCGGTCGCGGAGGTCGGACAATTGTCGGCGGCGGCCCAGTTCCAGCGCGGCAGCGATGGTAATGGCTTTGGCTTCGCCGATACCTTTAAACTTTTTCAGATCGGGCAGGGAGCGTTTGCCGAGTTCGTTCAGGTTGTGGTCGACGGAAGCGAGAATGCCCTGGGCTACTGCCACAGCACTTTCTCCGACGGTGCCAGATCCGATGAGAATGGCGAGTAATTCGGCGTCCGAGAGCGCCAGTTTCCCTTTGAGGAGCATTTTTTCGCGCGGGCGGTCCTCTTCCGCCCAGGCCGTGATGGCGCGTGAGTTGTGTTCTGACATAAAATGAAGCGTTGGATGATGGAAAAAAGTTATCTGTTATTAGTTATTGGTTATCGGTGTTCATAATCAAGCATTTGTAAAGAATTTGGCCAAACTAATTTAAGTAAAAAGGCAAAATTGCAAAGGGCAAAAGGCGATGTTAGTCAATGAGTTACAAAAGATTTACCATCAATTAATTTTGCACACCTATTTAAGTAGGCGAATATCTGATTTATTTTTCAAAGACCGTTAAACTTTGTGTGTTGATGAAGCTCTAAATAGGGATGAGGAATGAGGATTGAGGAACGACCGAGCGTGATGTCCGACATCACGCTCGGTCATTCCTCATCCCTCAATCCTCATCCCTTTTCTTTCACCAAAACCTTTTTTTTACAATGAAGATCAAATTATTTGTAACTGCATTGATGGCACTGTTCGCCATGTCTTTTCAAATTTCCACGGTAACGACTGTAGATGCAACATCCCGTCCCTGGGAATTGCTGGGCGTAAAAAAAGTGAATTATGGCGTGGACCGCGATGAAATAGACGTGACCGCACAGGAAGGATTTTTTACCGGACTGAAACTCAAAGTAAAACACAGCCCCATCAATATGCACAAACTGGCGGTGCATTACGGCAATGGAGATGTGCAGGAAATTGAATTGCGCGAAAATTTCCGGGCAGGCAGCGAAAGCCGTGTGATCGACCTGCAGGGAAACAAACGCGTCATCCGAAAAATAGTGATCTGGTACGACACCAAAAATCTGGCGCGCGGAAAAGGCGTGGTGGAAGTTTGGGGAAGGCACTGATGGAGATTCCGGCTACGTGCGCTTCTTCGCAAGTTTAGTAAAGTAGCAACTTTAGCAATGGGCAAAAATGCCTCGTTTGGCCTTGAAAGGTAAAAAGTCGATTTGCTGTGTGGCGGGTCGGCTCTTCTACGACCGTGTTTCAAATAGGCGAAGTGGAAAAGACGTCAAATTAACTTGTTTTCTTCGTGCTTCCAAGTTTAAAACTTCGGAGTTGGAGAAACGCGAAATTAAATTTTACACTAGAACCATGGCTTTAGTAGAATACGACTTTTGACACAACCTCAAAACGCCGGCGCAAGGCACAAACTTTGCCCGTTTCCGCATCCGGCAGATAAAGCAGCCGGTACGTGCTACTTGAAGGATTGCCTTTGCCGAAGCCTGATACTCACAAAATAGAGGAGAAAAAACAAGCCCGGCAGATGACGCCCCCAATGAAAAGAGGGCATCGGACGACTGGGGTCTATAGCGGCTGCTTCTGCCGAGGAATTATAACTTTTAACCCCAAAATAGAGGGAGGCGCTCCAACAGCACAACAGGATGAAGATGAAAATTTCCGGCCAGTAGGAACGCGATAGTGCATGGAAAGGCTTCATAAATAGTGGAATTTCAGATGGTTAGGTGAACGGTTAGGTAAAGATACTTTTTCGCGACAGTTTTGCCGAGCGTGCGCATCCTGCCGTATCTTGCCCCGCCTTCACCACCTAACATCTATCTAAGTATTTCATCGATATTAGTTTAGATTAAATTATTTGCAAATGCTTGATTATCAACAACTGATAACCAATAACTAATAACGGATAACTACTTATGCTCTCTGATATTGAAATCGCGCAGTCTGCAACCCCCCAACGAATCATCCCGCTTGCCGCCGAAAAACTCGGCATCCCCGATGAAGTCCTCGAACCTTACGGACATTTTAAAGCCAAAGTCGACCTGGCTTACCTCGACCGGCTTCCCGACCGGCCCGGCAGCAAACTGATCCTCGTTACCGCCATCAGCCCCACGCCTGCGGGCGAGGGCAAAACAACCGTCAGCGTCGGCCTCGGCGACGGACTCAGCCGGATCGGCAAAAAAACATTGATCTGCCTGCGCGAACCCAGCCTCGGCCCCGTATTCGGCATGAAAGGCGGCGCAGCGGGCGGCGGCTACGCCCAGGTGATTCCGATGGAGGACATCAACCTGCATTTTACCGGCGATTTCAGCGCTATTGCCCTGGCAAACAACCTGTTAGCCGCACTCATCGACAACCATATTCACCAGGGAAACAGCCTCGGCATCGATGTGCGCAGGGTAACCTGGAAACGGGTAGTCGACATGAACGACCGCGCCCTGCGCGAAACGGTGATCGGCTTAGGCGGCAAGTCCAACGGCTACCCGCGCGAATCGGGTTTCGATATTGTAGTGGCTTCCGAAGTGATGGCGATTTTTTGTTTAGCCACCTCGCTCAACGACCTGAAAGAACGGCTGGGCAATATTGTGATCGGCTACACCAACGACCGCAAGCCCGTAAGCGCCCGCGACCTGCACGCCCACGGCGCGATGACGGTGCTGTTGAAAAACGCGCTCAAACCCAACCTGGTTCAAACGCTGGAACACACGCCCGCTTTTATCCACGGCGGACCGTTTGCCAATATCGCGCACGGCTGCAATTCCGTGATTGCTACTAAAAATGCGCTCAAATTAGCCGACTACGTCATCACGGAAGCCGGTTTCGGGGCCGACCTCGGGGCGGAAAAATTTATCGACATCAAATGCCGGAAAGCCGGATTGCGCCCGGATGCTATCGTGCTGGTGGCTACCCTGCGGGCCTTGAAATACCACGGCGGCGCCGACCTGAAAGAACTCAACCAGGAAAACCTGGAAGCGCTGGAGCGCGGTTTTACCAACCTGGAACGCCATCTCCACAATATCCGGCAGCACTACGGCCTGCCCTGCGTGGTGGCGATCAACCATTTTACCTTTGATACGGAAGCGGAAATCAGCCTGTTGCAGCAAAAACTGGCGCCTTATGACGTGCCGGTGGTGGTTTCCCGGCACTGGAGCGAAGGCGGCAAAGGCGCCGAAGACCTTGCCCGGGCAGTGGTCGACATCACCAAAAACGAACCCGCAGACTTTCATTTTTTATACGACGACGATATGCCCTTGTGGGAAAAAATGAAAACCATCGCTACCCGGATTTATGGCGCTGCCGACATCAGCGCCGACGCCGATGTGCGCAAGCAGATCAAAAAATGGCAGGAAACGTACGGGCACTACCCCGTGTGCGTCGCCAAAACGCAGTATTCTTTTTCCACCGATCCCAAGTCGCTGGGCGCGCCTTCGGGCCACACGGTGCATGTCCGCGAAGTGCGACTGGCCGCCGGCGCCGAGTTTATTGTGATGGTTTGCGGCGATATCATGACGATGCCGGGACTGCCGAAAGTGCCGTCAGCGGAGAAGATTGATGTGGATGCGGAGGGAAAAGTGGTGGGTTTATTTTGAGCAAAAAATATCCATTTTATGAAAACAACCCGCATCATCCTCAAAGTCCCTTTTTACAAACACCCCGCAGGCACCGTTTTCGACTTGGCGGAAAACACCGAGCCGGCCAATTGGCCCGACGATGAGCGCCTGCGCGAAAAACAGAATTTTAGTGGCAATCAGGTGTATCACCTACCCGACGGCGGTCGCGGATTTGCCGTCAACCTCGCGGTGAGCGATACCAAGCCTTGCCCGGAGCATGTATTTGAAGGGCACGATATCCGTAAAGGCCCGTGTCGGGTTACAGCCGCCGCCACACACTACGGCGACGCGGGTAAGAAGGAAGAAGTAACGCCGCCCTGCGGTCGCTTGCGTGAAGAAAATATCTCCATTCAAATCAATGAAGCCATCCAATCACAAGGATTGCTGATCGACTTGCCACCCTTCGAAGAAGTGGCCGAAAAAATGGTGCTGCTGGATCGTTTAAGCGGGCGTATGGTGCTGGAATATGTACTTCGGAATTACAAACACAGCGATACCCAACTTACATGGGACGTGTCCGACCTGCATCCGGGATTTTACGAGTTGCAGCTGCGTTTTCCCGATAATTGGTATCATTCTATTTGCTTTATCAAATTTTTTCCCTTCCCGGTTGAAGCGGATAAAATACCGCCTGCCCCTGAAAAAGAATGGCAAAAAATGGCGAAAGAGATTTTTCAAACCTTTACAGAACCCCGGACAGTCGAGGCGTCCGACCTGCCAAACCAGGCCCTTGATCTTTGTCTGGAATGGGGCGAAATGTTCAACCAACCGACCCAGGAACGTATGATGAAGCGCCATCCCGAACTGACGCAAGAGCAGGCCGATGAACTAGACAAACTGGCGCGGGAGGTGCGTTCATACGTGTACGACCTGTGTCAGCAGGAGTCGGAAGGGAAACTGGAAGAATCCAAACTACACCTGCTCGCCAGGCGCAAATACCCCTGGGTAAGCGACACCAATTTTTTCCGGATGAAAAACGTGGGGATGTATTATGCAAGGAGATGATCGGGGGTGTCTCATAAGTCGTTGAACATTTACATAAAATTTTTTTTTTATTTTTTTTTTTTAAATTTTTTAAAAAAAATTTAAAAATAAAAAATTTAAAAATTATTTTTTATTAACCACCAACCTATTTATATAAACAATTATTAACTACCCCGCCCATGCCCTTCTTTTCCAACTCCTCCCCGGCCCCGAATTGCTCTGGGCCCTTTTTTACCTGTCCATCCTTTGGCTGATCCGGTTCACCGGCTCGCCCAGAAAACATATGGACAGGCTCTGGATCAACTTAGCCAATTTTGTTCCGTTTATTGCCATTCCCATGACCTTTTCGCTTTTCTATTTCCCCCGGAATTGTACAGGATTGGTTGCTGCTGCGGGTGTGGATCGCGGGCGTGTTCGGCGCACATTATGTGTTGGACACCGGCCTTAAAGCGCACAGCAATCAAGGCCCTGGCGTTGGCACGGCGTATATCATGGGGATGATTTTTGTGGTGGTGATGCTGGTGGTGGGTAGTGTGTTTGTTGCCACGTACCGGCTGCTTTAGCTGCCGGATACTACGTCTGGCATCTACGGCAGATAAAGCAGCCGGTACATTTTGAATACATCGAAACGATCATTAACATTCCTCGTAAAAAAACAGAACAACCTGTTCACATATAAACTTTTGCTGACATGAATCTTTGAATACGCAGTTATACTGCGAAACCTCCATTTTTCATTCCGCAAAACCTAACCCAATGAAACACCCGGGAATTTTCCTGCTTTTGAGTGCCATTTTTCTGTTTTTGAACCCTTCTTCTATTGTTAGTCAGGTTGAATTCGGCAACCGCCTGTATTTTCAAAACAACCTGGAGCAAGCCGATGACGGTTTTTTTGCGAATGTCAGCCAGGGATTAGGGCCTGTCGATTTGCAATTCGGCAGTTTTGCGCGCAAACGTTTTTCTACTCATTTTGCCACACGGGTGGAAGTAAATTTAACGGGTGGCTTATATGCATTTGGTTCAGCGGCTTATTATTTGCTGGGGCGAGTATTATTCCGGAGTGGCAAATTTCCTCACGTTTTTCAATCGGTGCAGGATTGTACCAAAATGTGGCGATTTATGATAGGTTTGAATACCACCCATGGAAGAAATCGGGCGTCCTTTTACAAGCCGCCATGCGTTATGACAGTTGGGAAATCCAGTTCCGAATCCAGAAGTCATTTCCCAAATACGGGGCGTCGCAACTCGCGATTGGCGCGGGATTGGCGAAGTATTTATGGGTGAAAGATGAAAAAACGGGTGGTCATTTCTAAGCCGTCCTGATGTTTTGCGGGTCTTACGACCCTGAAAAATGGCACACGGATTGGATGGATTAGACACGGATTTTGCCGTACGTACGTCCTTAAGCAATGGCTATTTTATATGGGTAGACCAGACGTTACCGCCGTGCGCGGGTCTTACGACCCCGCACATCTTCTACATGAATTTTTACCACTTCGTGTCCGTTGTGGTAAAAAACACGTGTAGTTCTGTACATAAAGTTGCCAAAAAGAAGTGCGGGGTCGTAAGACCCGCGCACGGCGGTAAGGTAGCACATACTGCCATTTTGCACCCGACTACCTCAAGTTGCCGCTCCGTACCGGCTGCTTTAGCTGCCGAAGATGCCGGCCATAAATGGCCTTTTCCCGACGGCCTGAAGACCGTGCTACCATTTTGCGCCCAACTACCTCAAGTTGCTAAACGAATTTCCCCACCCTCATTCGGTCGAATATAAAATCCCAAAACCCAGCTCTACGCCGTTCTTCGGGTAAACAATATTATCCGATATGACGACCGTTTTTCAGCAAAACCCGAATGGTAAGCGCTTATTAACCGCGCTCCTGTTTATCACGTTAAGCGCAACGGCAGCGCTGGCGCAAACCTTTTCCCTGAGCGGCGCCGTGGTGGATGCCACCAACAAAGCCCTGGAAGCCGCCACCGTGAGCCTGTTGCGCAGCGCCGACAGTTCGTTAGTGAAAGTGGAACTGAGCGATGCCGCCGGGCGCTACGAATTTTTGGAAATCAAACCCGGCGACTACCGCGTGGCGGTGACCATGCTCGGGTTTGAAAAACAATTCAGCGAAGTATTCAGCCTGGGGGCTTCGGTACAGCCGGTTTCAGTCCCAAAAATACAACTACAAGAATCTGCCGCAAGGCTGGAAGAAGTGACCGTTGTGGCACAGAAACCCTTCATCGAGCGGCGCTCGGATCGGCTGATCGTCAACGTGGAAAGCAGTATCCTCGCCAATGGCAGCAGTGCCCTGGACGTGCTGGAGCGCTCGCCGGGCGTAATTGTCGGCCAGAATGACGCCATTTCCATTCGCGGCCGGGCGGGTGTCATCATTATGATCGACGGGAAAATTACGCCGCTCGCCGGGCAGGACTTGGCTAATTTCCTGCGTTCTCTGCCTTCCAACAGCATCGACCGAGTGGAAATCATCACCAACCCATCCGCGAAATACGACGCTGCCGGCAATGCGGGCATCATCGACATTCGCCTGAAAAAGGATAAAAACCTGGGCACCAACGGCTCCCTGAACTTCAATTACGGCCAGGGTGTGTACCACAAAGCCGGCGCAGGCATAACGCTCAACCACCGCAGCAAAAAATGGAACATTTTCGGCAACTACAATTACAGCGACCGGAAATGGATGAACGACCTGCGTTTGTACCGCGAATTTTTTGAAGACGGGGAGCGCACGGGCGCTTATGACCAGCGCAATTACTTAGTGATTCCGTTCAAGTTTCATGTCGGGCGTGTCGGGCTTGATTTATTTGCCAGTCCTTCCACGACGATCGGCGTGGTGGCCTCGGGAACGCTCAACCGCTATCAATCCACCGGCCAAAATACCTCCGGTGTGGAAGACGGGCCGGGCGCAAAAATTTCCGCTTTCGGAACGGCCCACCGCAGCAAAAACCTGTGGCCGACCTACGCTTTGAACGGCAATTTGAAACACGCTTTGAACAAAAAAGGCCGCGAATTGAGCGTCGATGTCGACTACGCCCGCTACTGGAACGAAACCACACAATCTTTTTTGACCCGCTACTACGACCTGCAAGGTGTGGAAAACAGGCCGTATTACCTGCTGACCAGCGACCTGCAGGGCGATTTGCATATCCGCTCGGCGAAGGCCGATTACACGCATCCGCTGGGTGAAAAAGGAAAATTAGAGGCCGGCGTGAAAAGCAGCCTCGTGGACGCCGACAACAACCTCCAGTTTTTTGACAAAAGCGACGACGCGCATCCGGTGTATGACAGCAGCATCAGCAACCACTTTCTGTACCGGGAAAATATCAACGCTGCTTACCTGAATTACAGCCGGGAATGGCCGAAATTCAGCCTTCAGGCGGGGCTGCGGGCTGAAAATACGATTGCAAAAGGCGAGCAACTGGCTACCGGCGAAACCTTCGATCGCAACTATGTCAACTGGTTTCCCAGCACGTTTTTCAACTACAAGTTTACCGCCAAATACGAAATGGGCCTCAACATGAGCCGCCGCCTCGACCGGCCTTCTTACGAGCAACTCAATCCGTTCAAGTTTTTCCTCGATCCCAGCACCTACCGGGCGGGCAATCCGTTCCTGAATCCACAATTTACCTGGTCGTTCGAGTGGAACCACACGCTGTTCCAGCGCTATACGGCCACATTAGCCTATGCGCGAACGAATGACAACATCACCCAGGTGATCGGGCCGGTAGAAGGGCTGGAACGGGTGACAATTCAGACGGATCGAAACCTCGCTAAAGTCGAGTATTTTTCATTTGCCGCCAGCGCACCGGTCAACCCGTTCAAATGGTGGAGCAGCATGAACAACCTGAATGTCTGGCTGGGGCGTTACCGCGGCGATTTTGCCAATACCAACCTGAGCGACGGCAATGTAGTGATGCATTACACCACGAACAATACGTTTACTTTGAAAAATGACTGGGCGGCTGAACTCAATTTTACCTATAAAACCGACGAAATTTACGGCTTTATGCACCTGAATCCGATGTGGGGCCTGGGTTTCGGCGTTCAAAAACAGGTAATGGATCGGCGGGGCACCATCAAATTATCTGTTACGGACGTTTTCTGGACCAACCTGCCCTCGGCCATTATCCGCTACCGCGACTACGTGGAGTCTTTTGAAGTGTTCCGCGAAACCAGGCAGGCCAGCGTTTCTTTCTCCTACCGTTTTGGAAATAACCAGGTCGCGCAGGCCCGCAGGCGCAGCGGTGGCGCAGAAGAGGAAAAGCAGCGGGCGGGAGCGCAAGGATAACAGAAGTGAGAGGTGAGAAGTGAGAGGGTGAGAGACGTCCCGTTTGGCGGTTTTTTGGGTCTTGGCATTGGCTTTTCAGGCCTGTAATCGTGAATCGTGTTTAGTGTGTGGTGTTTAGTGTTTCGGGGGCTTCGCGTTTGGCATTTGCCCCCGACCCCTAAAGGGCAATGTCGTTGACTTAGCGGAGAGGTGTCATTTGCGACGCAGGAGCAAGTGACATCTCGTAGCGAGATTTACTGGAAAACGACCGTTACGAGATGTCACCTCCTTCCTTCGTCAGGAGATGACACCTCTTCACTACGCTTTAGTCAACGACATTGCCCTTCAGAGGTAGGGTGCAAATGCCAAAGGCGAAGCCCCCGAAACACTAAACACCACACACTAAACACGATTCACAATTACAGGCCTGAAAAACCAACGCCAAGACCCAACCAAATGCCAAACGGGACGTCTCTCACTTCTCACTTCTCACTTCTCACCTCTTCTAATCCTGCCACCCTTCCGGCCGCACCTGTGTCCTATACAACGACTCCACACAGGGCGACGACGCAAACGGGTCGCTGGTGTAGGGCGGACTGATTTTGGCAATTTTGGCTTTTATCCCATTGATTTCCTGCGAACGGTCGATGTAAATAACTTTGCTACGGTAAGAAAAAACGCTGAAAACCCCCAGGATTTGCTCGTCCGGGTTTTCTGCGTTGTACACATTGGGATTGAAGCGGGTCTGGGCGGGAATGTCGAAAATGGAGCCGACATTTTGCGTTTGCGTTTGCAGCGATTGCAGGTATGCAAAAACGGAAGGTGTGATGGCGCGTTGTTCCACCCGCAAATAGTATTTTTTGGGCGGCGTGGCGAAGGGCACACGCACCACTTTATGGGCCAAGGGCTGCCCGTCGCGCAGTTGATCGGACTGCACCACGATGCGGGTGTTGTAGGTAATATTCCAGCAATCGCTCGGATCGCAGGGGTAGATGACATCCCTTCCGAATTCCTGCACCACTTCGCAACCTATGGCCTTTTCGTAATGAATCCAGTCCCACTGGTAATAATTGTTCTGATTCGGAATATCGCTTGCCTGGGCGTACACATCGAATCCGTAGTAGGACAGGTCGTTTGGCGAACGGGTATTCTCCTGTGAAAAAATGACCGAAAGCGAATCCAGTTCCGGGCAGGCAGGCATGGTTTCCGGTTTCGATTCGTATGTTTTGCCATCTGCGAAAACGAATAAACGATACGTTTCGCCCACCACGCCCTGAAAAGTGGTGTTGAGGCTTCCGTCGATAGCAAAATCCGTCCGGTTTCCCTGGCTATCCAGCACATACGCGTAGGCATTGGCGGGCGGCGGCGGAAACAAGTAAGCGCCCTGCGAATTCACATCCGTCAGGGTATAGTTGACCTGCACTTTTCCGTAATTTTCCGTCAACTCCGCATCGATCACGAGGAATTGTTTCAGATCGGGCAAGGCAGAGGAATCGACCGGGTATTGACAGGCATTCAGCAGCAACAGCAGGACCGCCGTAAGTAAAGGGCAACGCATTTTTGAGGAATGAGGAATGAGGAATGGGGAATGAGGCAACAACAGGGCCTCAGTATATAAAGGGCGATGCATCTTATTCAAATTTAAAATTGTAGGTCAGCGAAAACAGCGGCGTGGGAAACACGCTCACTTTGAAAGGTTGAAAAGACTCCAGGTTGGGATTGAAAAAATACGAAAACGCATTTTTGCGGCCGTACAGGTTGTAAACGGTGACGATCCAGGAACTTTCCCATTTGCGATCTTTCATGGAAGGATTGTTAATCGTCCAGGAAAAGTCGAGTCGGTGGTAGTCTGAAATACGGGCGTTGTTGCGATCCGTGTACACCGGGACGATATTGAATCCGTTTTGGTAAAAACTGACCGGCGCGGTATATGGCCGTCCGGTGCTGTACACAAACGTAAAGGAAATGGCATTGTGCCGGTCGGATTGAAAATTCAGCAACACATTGAGTGTGTGCGGTTTATCTATGTTTGTGCGAAACCAGTCGCCGCCGTTGAGTTGTTGCAAGGCCGGGAAATCACCGGTAATTTGCTGAAAACTGCGGGCATAGGTATAACTCAGCCAGCCCGTCATCACACCTTTCTTTTTGTTGATAAACAATTCGGCGCCGTACGCTTTGGCCGAACCTGTCAGCAATTGGGTCTCCACAATCGGATTGATGGCGAGTTCGGCTCCGTTCAGGTAATCGTAAATAGAACCCTGCCGGCGGTAGTATCCTTCCACCGACCATTCCCACATCCGGTTGCGGGTATCGCGGAAATAACCGGCGGAAAACAGGTCGCTTTGCGCGGGCGGCACGTAGCGGTTGGAGGTTTTCCAGCGGGCGTTCGGGAGTGGGGTAGTGTTGTTGGCGATGATCTGTAAAAACTGGTTCATCCGGTTGTAACCCACCTTGACCGAACTTTGATTGTTGAGTTTGTACCGCAACGCCAGACGCGGTTCCACCCTGCCGTAATGCGATTCCACGGCGCCGTTGCCCAGGGCGACATAGTCCAGCACGCTGCCCGGCGTTTTCGGCGTTTCCTCCGAAAAAACGGGCACTGCCAGCGGCCCCATGTTCCAGTAATTGACATAGCGCAGGCCGGGTTCGATGAGCAGCCGGTCGCTCAGTTCGTATTCATCGGAAATAAAAACCGCCATTTCCCAGGCCTGCTCATCGGGCAGCAGCACCGTGGATACGGATGAGCCTTCACGCGGTTGCAGTTCGGCGGGGCTGATGCCGTAGCGCGTGATGGAGGCGCCCACGTTGATGCGCTGTTTGGCATCGGGCGCGTAGGTCAGTTCCGCTTTAGCGTTGTGGTAGCGGAGCCGGGTGTCAAAATCGAATCCCGCTTTTTCGTCCGACGCTCTTGTGCTGGTATTGTACAGCGACTGGACAGCCAGCACATTGAGGTTGAGTTGATCCGAATAATTGTGGTTCCAGCGCAGTGCCAGGTTGTTGTGCCCGTATTGCATGGTCGATTGCCGGGGAATAATATTGGCAATGCCGAACAAAGAATCGACCCGGTAGGAGTCGTGGCTGATATAACTGGTGAATGAAATATTGTCCCGGTTCGTTGGCCGCCAGGTGATTTTATTCGCCAGGTCGAAAAAAACGGGTTTGTTGTTGGGAATCACCTTTTTGGCAAAAGTGCCGACTAAGGCCTTGTTGTAAAAATTAATCAGGTACTCGTTGAAGGAAAACCGGGCGGAAGTCATCCAGGCTATTTTTTCCTTTACAATCGGTATTTCAGCGTGTAACCTGTTGGAAATGAGTCCGATACCACCTTTCATTTTGAATTTTTCCGCATTGGGTTCGCTCATTTTTACATCGAGCACACCGGCAGTGCGGCCTCCGTAGCGCGCCGGAATGGAGCCTTTGTAAATCTGCATTTCCCGGATCGCGTCCGTTGGAAACAGCGAAAAAAGGCCAAGCAGGTGGGTAGGGTTGAACACCGGCATATTGTCTAACAGGATCAAATTCTGATCCACCGCTCCGCCCCGGATATTGACGCCGTTGGCGCCTTCACCCACGGCGGAAATGCCCGGCAGCGTTTGAATGCCGCGTAAAATATCGACTTCCCCGGCGGCGGGCGGCAGTTTCTGCACCGCTTTCATGTTCAGCATACTGACGCCCAGCGCAGGCGTTTCCATCGTTCGGTTGGCGCCCTGCGAACTGACCACCACTTCTTCGATCTGCGTGGCGATGTTCTCCATTTCGATGGCAACGACCGCTTGACCTTTGACGACGACTTTTCGGGAAAACGGCTTGTACCCCAGCAATTGAAACCTGACCGTGTGTTCCGCGCAGGTGACCGGTATCTTGAGTTCTCCCAGCGAGTCGGTCGACATGCTGGTTTCCGCTCCGTCCATTTTCAGGGAAGCGCCGATCAGGGCTTCACCGGTCTGGGAATCCGTCACCTTGGGCATAAAATAGCAGGGTGTTTGCGCGGCGAGCATGACAGGAAAAAAAAGAATCAACAGGCTCAGGCGGCGTGCATCAGTAAGTAGTAAAAATCGCGTCATTTATGCTGAATCGGATAAAAATCAAATGTTCTTATTTGGTAATTTTTCAAAAAGACGCAATAATAGAGTAATTAGTTGGGGTTCGGCGTGTGGGGGAAAATATAGGGCCGTTATTGTCCGGGGATTGTGCAAAGAGAGGTGGGGGGGTGTTGCGGTGGCACGGCCTTCAGGCCGTCGGGACAAGGGGCATTTATGCCCTGACGAATATCTTCAGCATGCGCCCTGATTGAGGTTTCTAAATAAAACGGCATTAAATGGGGTTAAAACCCCTATAAGCATTTGTTGACTAACCACCGGCGGAAGCAGATGGTTATTGATATAAACCAACAATTGACCTTGATCCAAATCGCTGAGGGACTAAGGCTCCCGGCATTCAGCCGATGGTTAATGATAGGTAAGCCGCCGTCACTTTTGATTGACCCAGTTATCGCTGATTTCAACTGCAGTTGGCAGGGGTCGATGGTCATTGGGATACCAGCCGCTAGATGTTGATGGACTCAAAACGCTTTATCAATAACTCCGGCTTCAGCCGGCAGCAAGGTATAGAGCATGGAGACTACCGGGATTACATCCGGGGTTTTAAATTTCCCCATTTAATGCCGTTTTATTAGAAACTTCAATCAAGCCTGCCCCCCGGCGTTTCGATGGATTGCCATAAATACGTCTAAATCAATACTGGTTATTTCCCGAAAAATGCTTAACCCCCCACCCCAACCTGGTCGGGTAAATGATACTTTTCATCTTCCTATTTTTTACCCCAAACAAAACGTAAACCAGCCAAATGCTACCATCCGCAGACCTCCAGCGCCTGATGGCCGACATTAAATCCGGGAAATGCGCCCTGGTGTTGGGGCCTGAAATATTCCAGATCGAGGGCCAATCCATACAGTCGTACATCCGGCAGCGACTGATGGACACCTTCGGCGAACAAATTGCCGCATACTACGAACGCGACGGCTTTTTCCTGCTCAAAAACCCCGACGACAAACCGGAAATGCAGGACGAAGTGCAGTTCCAGTACAAAGACCTGCATCCGCCGGAAACAACGCTTCGGCAGATCGTGGAAATTCCCTTTTCGCTGGTGCTTTCGGTGAATCCCGATACTTTTTTGCGCGACCTGAGTTTTGCCTGCGGACTGCCCAACCGCTTCGCCACTTTCGACGCCCGCAAACAGGAAGAGTTTGAAATGCCTGACGGCGCGGAAGCCGACGGCACCGCACTGCGCGAGCGCATCCCCATGTATTACAACCTTTGCGGCTGCGTGGAGCGCCCTTCGACGCTGGTGCTGGATTACGACGACCTGTTCCGACTGCTGGAAGGCATGTTGGGTGCACCCAAACTACCCGAAAAACTCATGGCCCGGCTGAAAGACACCACCTCCTACCTGTTCCTGGGTTTTCAATTCGACCGCTGGCATACCCAATTGATACTGAGGCTGTTGGATGTAAAAAATGCCGCCCGGCGTTTTGCCGTGCAGTCGCCGCTGCCCAAGGAAAAAGACACCGAGGCGTTTTTGCTGAATCAGTTTCGCATCAAGTTTCTGGGCGACGATGCTGATTTGTTGAGCCAGTTGCACCAGAGTTTTAAAGAGGCCGATTTGCTGCGCCCGGTGAACCAACTCGACACGCCCGCCGGACAGGAGATCACGGCGTTTTTGCAAAAAGGCAAACTGGACAAAGCCATTGCCCGCCTGATCGACGCGACAAAAGGCAAGGACTTTTCCGATGAGGCGACGCTCATCAGCGCCCGATACCAGCAGTGGAACGAACAAAAAACCAAAGGCCTCAGCGAAATGCGCGAACTGAATGTGATATACAACCAGGTCTGCGACGGCGTTTTGCAAATAGCCAAACAACTCTGAAGCCATGGAAACGAAACATGTAGTGTACCGCTATCCGGGCGTCAAACCCTTTGAAGCCGATGAACAGGCCCTGTTTTTCGGCCGCGACCGCGATATTCAGGACCTCTGCGACCTGATCCGGGTGGAAAAACTGTCCGTGTTGTTTGGTAAAAGCGGCTACGGCAAATCCTCCATCCTGAATGCGGGCGTGTTGCCCCGGCTGCGCGGAACCATGCTGCCCATCGAAGTGCGGCTCGGCGAATACCTGCCCGGACAAAGCCTTTCGCCGGTGGAAACGCTGCTGCGGAAACTCGCCGAACGCGGCAGCCCGAATACCGCGATGTCTTTTTTGCAGCAACTGCCCGTCTCGCTCTGGACGCAGTTCAAACAAACCGGCGCGCCTACTGGCGCTCCCCACGGCGGCTTTTTGCTGGTATTCGACCAGTTTGAAGAGTTTTTTTCCTATCCCGCAGAGCAACAGCGGGCATTCCGGGAACAATTAGCCGAACTGCTAAATGAAGAACTGCCCGAAGCCGTGCGCGAACTGGCGCGTACCCTCGACCGTGACCAACGCCGCGCCCTGGCCGCCCCGAATGAAGTGCGGGTGCTGCTCGCCGTGCGCTCCGACCGGCTGCACGAACTGGACAGGTTGAAAGATCAGTTGCCGGGCATCCTGCACAAACGTTACGAATTGCGGGCACTGAGCCGCGAACAGGCCCGGGAAGCCATCATCGGCCCGGCGGCGCTGACGGACCCGCGACCCGACCTGCGCGAAGGCCGGATTACGATGCATTCCATCAAAGACCAGTGGGTGTTCGCTTCGCCGCCTTTTTCCTACCAGTCCGACGCCATCGAGCGCATCCTGGCCGACCTGACCAAAAGCAATACCGGGCAGCGCGGCGGCGTGGAGGCTTTCCAACTGCAAATCCTCTGCGACAGCATCGAAAGTATGGTGGCGGGCGGGGAAATTGCCGACCGCGACGCCGACGGCCTGCCCGACGTAACGGCCTCGGATTTACCCGATTTTGAGGCGGTGTACGGCGCTTATTACGAGCGCCGCCTGAGCCACCTGCCCGAAGAAAACCGCCGCGCCGCGCGGCTGCTGATCGAAGACGGCCTCGTGCGCTACGACCCCGCCACGGATACCAAGCGCCGCCTGAGCGTGGACGGCGACGCCCTGCTGGCTTCTTTCGGGAAATTGGGACTCACCGCCAATCTGTTGCAGGAACTAGAAAAAACCTACCTCCTGCGCCGCGAACCCAATACCCTCGGCGGCTACAACTACGAACTCAGCCACGATACCCTGCTGGAACCCGTGGTGGCGGCGAAGAAAAAACGCGAAATTGAAGAGGCTGAACGCCGCCGCGCGGAAGAAGAAGCGGCAGAGCGGGAACGGCTGCGGGCCGAAGCCGAGGCGCAGCGCAAGGAGCGCGAGAAAATACAAAAAGCGCGGCAGCGGAATATTCTTTTTACGCTCGGCGCTTTGCTGCTGCTGGGCTGGGCCTTGTGGCAGACCTGGGCATGCAGGACAAACAGAAAAAAGTGGCCGACGAGCGCAGCCTAGCCGCTTTAGCCGCTGAACGCAGGGCCACTGAAAAAGGCAGAGTGGCTGGGTGGCAACTGTTAGCCGAAGAACAAACCCGGTTTGCGGAACTGAAAAACAAAGGAAGCGTTGGACGGAAAAAGAACGCGCGGAATTAGCCACCTTGGAAGCCAATCAACAACAGCGAAACGCGCAAGGCCTTTCGGTCAGATCCGTTTTTAATCTTCTTAAAGAAGCCGATAAAGAGGTGAAGGCTTTGGAATACGCCGCCGCTTACCGAACGCTGCAAAGCGCCGAAGAATTAGGCGTATTGCGCGATTC
The DNA here is from genome assembly GCA_016711435.1 of Lewinellaceae bacterium. Taxonomy (GTDB): domain Bacteria; phylum Bacteroidota; class Bacteroidia; order Chitinophagales; family Saprospiraceae; genus M3007. Next base: position 29,101 of record JADJSY010000028.1, on the reverse strand, counting down.
CGTTGGCCTCGCCATGATGGAAATAGCCTTCTACACCTTGGAAACCGTAAACTGGCAAGGGCGGAAATGATTACTTCCCGTGTTGCGCGGCTTTTGGGAAAAACAAATCCCGGCAAGATCCGTTTCCTGGTATGATGCCTGTTTGTACGCAAATTGGGTGAGCAAACAAATAGGGCGCGATACGGTGTACAATACTTTGACAAGTCGGGAAGAACCCGAAGATGATGATTACAGAATCCTATACCGTGGATATTCAAAAAGGTGCGAATGGCTTCTGCCTGCCCACAGAGGCGGAATGGCAGTTTGCAGCGGGTGGTGGGGCGAAGGCAGAACGGAATGGGCGGGAACATCTGTAGAGGATTCGTTGCGCTTTTATGCAAATACAACGGCAGTGAAGATGGTTATTCTTATACTTCTCCTGGCCAAAAACTATAGGCCCAACCAATTGGGGCTTGTATGATATGAGTGGCAATGCCTGGGAATGGTGTTGGGATTGGTATGGTGAATATGAGACAGATTTGCCTTAGTCGTGAATCCTCGAGGGCCGGATGAGGGCTCGCTCCGCGTTAAACGCGGCGGCAGTTGGGGCAACAACGCGCGGTACTGCCGCGCCTCGGCCCGCTCGCACGCCGCGACAGGCCGCACGACCTTCGGCTTCCGCCTCGTCTTGTCTGCCCTTCCAGTCAGTTGGTAGGTCTCTCCTGCGCTTCCTGAGCACGGAGCCTGCTGCGCAACGGTTCTCTGAGCAGCCGCCGGGAGTTTGAACCAGGATTTACAGGATTAAAAAAGGATTACCAGGATTTGCGCTCGGCAGGGGTGCGGAATCCTGGTAATCCTTTTTAATTCTGTAAATCCTGGTTCAAACTTTGCCGCCCATGCGCTGTCCTCCCCCCGGCCTGCGGCCACCCCCTCCAAAGGGGGATAGGCGCTGCCTTTGGCCTTATAGAATGATGTAAGGCTTTGATAATGAACAAATTATTTGGCTAAATTCAGTTGGAGAGACCGGACGCGGAGCTTATCCCCCTTTGGAGGGGGTGGCCGCAGGCCGGGGGAGGAATGAACCGGGATTGACAGGATTAAAAAGGATTACCAGGATTTGCGCTCGGCAGGGGTGCGGAATCCTGGTAATCCTTTTTTAATCCTGTAAATCCTGGTTCAAAAGTGTATGTTTCGGAGTAATCTACGGTGTACGCTACTTTTGTCATCCTGACGGGATCCGTCCACTCTACGAGGGGTAAACTGAGTGAATCGCGCCCGTGGTAAGTCTGGTTTTCACGAGGCCGCAATAGGCGTCACCAAAAAACCGCGAAAACGTAATTGTTCGATCAGCCCCTGCTTGTAAAACAAGTGCCGCAGGCCAATGGCCACAAAACAATTGCGGGTATTCATGGCTATTTCCAGCGTAGCTATCCATTGATTGTTTCGTTCGATCAACAACGGTGAACTGTTTTCGGTTTGTGTCAGGTCTGTATTTAATTGATAGTCAACCTCGAATCGTTTATACTTGTCCAGCAGGGCGCAGTCTTTTGTGTCGTCTTGCAGCATTTTTTGCATAAAATTGACGCAAAATCCGGCGTACATCGAATCCTGCGTTGCCGAGCGTGTGGCGGCCGCCTGCTGGAGCAGATCGCCCTGGTTGCGGTCGAGGCTGCTCACCGGCTTCCGGTGCTGTCGGGCCAGTCGTTCGATGTAGGTGTCCATCAATTCATACGATTGGCGGCCGGCGGCGGGGCAAAATTCGAGGAAATACATGCCTGAAACGGTTCGGTTCAGCACCAGCGGCGGGAGTTTGTAAAAATCGGGGCGTTCGGCCTTGCCGATAAATTCCCGGAAAATGACTTGCTGCTCCGGCGCCAGCAGCGAATCCCACCGGGCGTGGTTCCAGGTGCCGAGTTTGGAGAATAATGCCGGGGAAGGAGTCGCCTGACCGCTCGATTCTTCCACATACACCACATCGGCAGATTTCAGTTTGTCCATTGTGTTGTTCAGCGTGGCAAAAAACGCCGGTTCTACTTCATGGAACGTGCCAAACAGATAGGATTTGAACGGGCTGCCCTGCCGCGATACTTCCCACAGCAGGGTGCCTGGCGTGTTTTGGGCTCGAAGGCCGGTGCAGAGCAGGAGTAGAGCGATCAATGGTTTCATAACATACCGTAGTCGTGAGAAATCGTCCACGCTAAGTGCGCGTTTCCACTCAGTTTACCCCTCGTAGCGTGGACGGATCCCGGAAGGATGACAAAAGTAACGTACACCGTAGAGTACACCACAATATGGGTTGTTTCAGTTAGGGAAAACACGGATTAAGAGTAAAATCGTCTGGTTTAATGGCTAAAAGGCCAAGCCTTAAAACCTACGCACAGCGCAATTCCCCTGTCAAGCCAAGGGCTACCACACAGATAACGAATAACGAATAACCGATAACTAACCCAGGCGCTCCACCGCCGCTTCCCATTCCGCATAAATTGCTTCCAGTTCGGCTTTGAGGTTGTTGTATTTTTTGATTTTATCGTTGGATTCGGCGCGGTTATAGAACTCGGGGTCGGACATTTGTTTTTCAAACACGCCGAGTTCGGATTCCAGGTCGGCGATGCGTTTTTCGTGTTTGTGTACGATGCGCTGGAGGTTTTTCTTTTCATCCGTACCCAAAACGACGACGCCCTGATCGGAAGCGGCATTACCGCCCGTTTTGGTGCGTTTTTCCACATCCCGCATATTGTCTAATTTCCTTTTTTCAAGGAAATAGTTGATGTCGCCGAGGTATTCAAACAGGTGGTGGTCGCGGAATTCGATGGTGCGGTGCGTGAGGCCCGACAGGAATTCGCGGTCGTGGCTGACCACCAGCAAGGTGCCGTTGTAGTCGATCAATGCCTGTTTGAGCACGTCTTTGGACAACATGTCTAAGTGGTTGGTCGGCTCATCGAGCAGGAGCAGGTTGAAGGGGCGCAGCAACATGCAGGCGAGGGCGAGGCGGGCGCGTTCGCCGCCGGAGAGTGCGGACACCCGTTTGTCTACATCCTGGCCGCTGAACAGGAAAGCGCCGAGGATGGAGCGCAGTTTGGTGCGCATTTCTTCGGGCGAGTTGTTTTCCATGGTTTGCAGCAGCGTCAGTTTCGGGTCGAGGGTTTCCGCCTGGTTTTGGGCGTAGTAGCCGATTTTGATGTTGTGGCCGAGGGTGGCTTTGCCCGAAGAGGCTGGTTCAGCGCTGATCAGAATTTTTGCCAGGGTGGTTTTGCCCTGGCCGTTTTGGCCGACAAATGCGACCCGTTCGCCGCGCAGCAACTTGAAATCGACGTGTTCCAGCACTTTCAGTTTGCCGTAGTGCTTGCTGAGGTTTTCGGCTTCTGCCACCACTTCGCCGCTGCGCGGGGCGTCGGGGAAGCGGAGTTTCATGGTAGACGTATCCATGTCGTCGATTTCGATGCGCTCCATTTTGTCTAATTGCTTTTGCATCGACTGCGCCATTTTGGTTTTAGTGGCTTTGGCCATAAAACGGTTGATGGTGCGTTCGCGGTCGGCAATGACGCGCTGCTGGTTTTCGTAGGCGTTTTGCATTTGCTCGCGCCGGTCGGAACTGAGTTCCACGTATTTGGAATAAGCGGCTTTGTAGTCGTGTATTTTGCCCAGTACGATTTCGGCGGTCCGGTTGGTCACCTCATCGAGGAAGCGGCGGTCGTGGCTGATCACGATCACCATGCCCGGGTAATTGAACAGCCAGTTTTCGAGCCAGAGAATACTCTCGATGTCCAGGTGGTTGGTCGGTTCGTCGAGCAGCAGCAGGTCGGGCTGGCGCAGCAGCATTTTGGCTAATTCGATCCGCATTTGCCAACCGCCGCTGAATTCGTCGGTCAGCCGGTTTACATCGGCAGAGGAGAAACCGAGGCCGCCGAGCACTTTTTCCGCATCGGCCTGGGTAGTCGCGCTGCCCAGGTGGTGCAGGTGGTCGGTCAGGTCGCCCATCTGTTCGATGAGTTTGGAGTAGTCGTCGCTGTCGTAGTCTTCCCGCACCGTGAGTTCCTGCTCGATGCGGTGGAGTTCTTTTTCCAGTTCCAGGATTTCGGAAAATGCCGTCATCGTTTCGTCGATGACCGTTTTTCCTTTCGGGATCAACATGTCCTGGTGCAGGTATCCGAGGGTGAAGTGTGTAGGGCACACCACATTGCCTTCGTGCGGAGTCATTTCTCCGGCGATGATTTTCAGGAGGGTCGATTTACCCGCGCCATTGCGGCCCACGAGTCCGACGCGCTCGCCGGGTTTGATCACAAAATTGACGCTGTCGAGCAGGATTCGATTGCCGTACTGGACGTAAACATTAGATAGATTGAGCATAGCGGGCGCAAAGGTACAAAAGGCAAAGGGCAATTAAAACAAAAGGCCAACATGAGACATCCTGGATTTTGCCTAAAACGACCACAAAAAGGTCAAACTCGTATTTATTGATGATTGCTTATTGACAATTGATGATTTTTGATGTGCGAAGATGCCACCTTACATCAAAAATCATCAATTGTCAATAAGCAATCATCAATAAAAAATGTGCCGACGCGTGCTAAGAGCCACTAGAAAAATCCGGATGACTCATGTTTGCCAGTTTGCTTTTTTACTTAATCCGCGTCAGATTTCCATTGGCGTCTTTCGCAACCGCATAGGCTTCTTCAAAACCGCGTGTCCGGACGGTATTGAGGGCAGAAGTGACATCTTCGATCCGTTCATAGCCGCCCAGCAGGATAATAGTGGCGCCTGATTCCGATCTGCGCCGTTCGATGCCGCCGAGGTCGGTAAAAGGACTGCTGTCAAAACGCTCGGGGTTGCTCAGGGTCGCAATACGAACGTAGTAGGGGTATGATTTGGAAATGTTGGTAGCAGTAAAATACTCTATCGGACGCAGCACATTGTCGGTGGCCAATTTAGGTTTTTTTCGCTGGTGTCGTACCTTTGGAATATTGCGCAGGTTGAAGGTTCGATGATTCGCCGATCATAAATCCCTGTAGTGAATCGTCGTTGGCTTTTTCTGTCACGATGAGCGCATCCTGATAACCCCTGGCGACCAGGTCCGCCTGTGCCTGTTCTGCTGCGGCATGGGTCGGGTAAACGCCGAGCCGCACTTTGTTCATGCCATTTACCAGTTTGGTGTACAAATGGCCCAGGTCGGCTGCATTGGAAAAATTGCCGATATCTATCGGTTTGTCTGCTGCAAAAGAGCCTAACTGCACAGAATAACGGATAGGAGAAGCCTCAGGCGCTGCTGAAGGCGCCCCTTTTGAAGCTGTGCTGTATTCTGTAGGACGCAGAGCATTGGCATCGTTGTTCAAAACCAAGCCGGCGTCGGCGTCGTATTCTTCCGTTACAAAAGATCCTTTGAATTTCGGGTTTTTCAACACTTTTTTCAAGGCGTCTTGCGCTTCGGATTTATTCGGGAAAATACCCAGGCGCACTTTGTTCATGCCTGCTTCCGACTTGGCGTAGAGATTGCCGTATTTAGACAGTTCCTCGTATTTTTTCAGTTTGGCTTCCGTCAGTTCATCCGGGTAAGCGGCTACTTGTACAGCATAGCCGTTGAAAATACCATTAGTCACCGTTTCATTCACTCTTTTCGATGAAATCAGCGCGGTGGAGTTGTTATATTCCGCAGGGCGTTCAGCCGATGTGCCGATGATCGATTCCAGGTTTACATCGGGCAGGTTGGATCCGGCGGCGCCGGCGCGCAATTTAACAATACTGCTTTTATAACCTTCTTTGGCATACAGCACATCGTAGGTGCTGTATGGTGTCAGGAACAGGGAATAGCGCCCGGTATAATCTGTATTCGTGATGATAGCCTGGCCTGTTTCCGTTTTATTTATTTCAATGCTTACGTCGTCGAGTTGCAGCCTGCTGCGGGAGTCGCGCACGGTGCCGATGTATTCCTTGCGGGCGTCGGGGCTGATTGCAATCATCAGATTTCCTTTGCCATAAGATTCCAGGAGCACGAACTCATCCGTAAAACCTTCTTTTTTAATCGCCACATTGCAGCGCAGCGGCCAGTTCAGGGCACTGAAATAATATTTGCCTTCATAGTCGGTTTGTCCGAATCCGGCATTACAGTCAGAAAAATCGAGGTCGGCATTGGCTACGGGATTACCCATTTTGTCTGTGACCAACAGGTATAAGGTGCCGCTGCCCGAACCGTAGTTCGTCACCGTGGTGCTGGTACTGTATTCCTGGGGTGCAGGAGCGCTTGTATTGGTTTTGGATTGGCTGAAAGGAGAAGTATTGGTTGCGTAGGTAGCGGGCGCCTGTGCGCTGCCGCCTTTTTTGATCACCTGCCAGATGTCCTCGTGTCCGCGTCCGCCGGGACGGGTACTGGTGACGTAGCCGATGTTTTGGCCGGCATCGTACACGAAACCGTAGTCATCGCGCGAAGAATTGATACCGGGGCCGAGGTGGAATACATTGGTGACCGTTTCACGGCCCAGTTCGGCGCGGAACACGTCCAGACCGCCCAGTCCGCGGTGCCAGTCGGAAGAAAAGTACAGGTCTTTGCCGTCATAAAACGGTGTCACTTCATTTCCGGGCGTATTGAGCGGCTCACCGATGTTGCGTGGGATACTCCAGTTGGAACCGGTCCAGTTGGACACATATATGTCCCAGCCGCCGCTTCCGCCCGGTTGATTGGAAGCGAAAGTGAGCGTATTGCCATCGGGGGAAAGCGCCGGAAATCCGGTGGCGAAATCAGATCCGTTGTAAGGGAAATGCTTTGATATTCAGCCAGTTGCCATCTACGACTTCAGCGATGTAGAGGCTCATATTGATCCCTTTATCTGCAATCTGGCGGGTGCCGTCTATGAAGTTGTTGCGACAGAATGCTACTTTTTTGCCATCGGCGGAAAAACTGACCGGGCCTTCATTGAAGGTGTTCTGGAGGTCATTGCGCAGGAAAGTGGGTCTTTGCAACATGCCGCTTTCTGCACTGCGCTGGGTCACGTACAGCTGGTTGTAAGCGCTGCCCGTCCAGTCGTTGCTGGTTTTGGATTGACTTTTTCGGGCAATATCGGTGCGGGAAGAACTGTAAACGACCCTGCCTGCCAGAAATGCAGCGCAATAGTCGGCTGCTTCCGTATTCAGCGGTTCGTTTTTGACCGTGTAGATCGCCTCTTTTTTGGATACGTCGATGGCGTAGTCGCACATATTGATGTATTGCTGCGCTGCCGAGGAGTTGTGTTCACCGTACACGCGGAACCACTTTTTTGCACCCACGTAGTCGCCGGTTTGCATCAGCGCCTTGCCGTAATTCAGAAAAGTCAAAGGCTCCACATTGTATTGCTGGGCGGCCCGTTCATACCAGGGCAGGGCCTCTTCCGGGCGATTCAGTTGAAAGTAACAATCGGCAGTGCGCGACAGGGCGCGGGCGCTGTTGGGGTCTTTCTGGAGTACTTGCTCGTAGGTACGAAGGGCAAGATTGTATGCGTACAGGTCAAATTGTTTGTCAGCGCGTTGCAATTCGTCTTGCACAGAGCTTTGAGCAGTTAGACAGTTAGCAGCCAGCAGGAAGGCCGCCAATATCCACCCGGCACGAGAAGTCGTGTTCATAGAGCAGTAATGGTTTTAAAAATCAAACTTTTTGGTTTCGAAAAGCATAGTGCATCAGCCATAATTCAGCAGGGAACATGACGAAACACCCTCAATCTGTGGCAAAAACGAATGATAAACTTCGTTATTGCGAAGGATGGAGGATAGTGGAGAGACTATCTGTTGAGCGAGGAACAGTGCAAAAGTACGGAGAGAAGTAATACGGCGCCACTTTTTTTTTAATAGGGTGTTTTTTGCCTGTAAAGGTGGCTGGGTTTTATCACCTCGGGATTTTCGCACGAAAACCGATGACGAAAAACCAGCCACCACTATTTGCAGGGTCGGACGGCGGTTAAGGCGAACCACAGGGTCGCCCCTCAAATGATTTGAATCCAGTGTAGGAAAGGTTCTGGGTGGCGCCCTCCGCCCCCTTGGCCCGATGGGGTTGCAAAAAACAAAATCCCGAATTTTTCACGAGAAAATTCGGGATCGTTCATGGATGGTTTTCAAACGCCACCACTATTTTGTAAGTACTCCGTCAAATTAGTTTTGGTTAAATTCTTTGTAAATGCTTGATAATGAACACTAATAACCAATAACTAATAACGGATAACTACTTACTACCGCCTGCGCGGTAAATATATTTTTCAATTTCGCGAAAGTCCTGAGATTGCTGGTTGGGATATTCGCGGCGCAAGCGTTCATAGGCCTTAACGGCTTCTTCTTTTTTGCCCTGATAGTCGTAGAGCATACCGAGTTTTTTCAGGTACATGGAAGAAAGTACCTCGTTATCGGTTGCTTCAGCAGCCTTTTCGTACAAATCCAGTGCTTTGTCGTATTCTTTCTTTTCGGAATAGGCATCGCCCAAAGCGCCGTATTTCATGGCCGGCAGGAGGGTGCCATCCGCGTCATACTGCTCCAGGTACTGGATTGCATTGTCGAATTCGCCCAATTGCAGGTAAGAAACGCCTGCGTAGTAATTGGAGATATTGCCCGCTGGGGTGCCGCTGTATTTATCGGCCAATGCAACAAAACCGTCAAAACCACCGCCGGGCCCGTCGAGGGCCAGCCGGAAAGAATCGCGCTCAAACATATTCTGCATCAAAAATGACCGCAAAAGTATGTAAAGTTTCGTTTCCAGAAGGGGTATTTTCAAAATTTGTTCAAAATTTGAATCCCGCTTATTTCTTCCCGTCTACCTTCAGCCTGTTTGGGCGATTGGCAATATCCCAGGCAGTATAAAAAGCCAGTTGCGCGCGTTTTGCCAGCGCATCATAATTGATCTTATCCGGCGTATCAGTCGGGCGGTGGTAATCGGCATGGGAGCCATTGAAATAAAAAATGGCAGGGATGCCGCGTTCGGCAAAACTGTAATGGTCGCTGCGCTCATAGTAGCGGTTCGGCTCGTCTTTGGCGTTGTACTTGTAGTCCAGTTCCATTTTGGTGTAGGTCCTATTGGAATACTCGTTGATTTCGTGTAAATCTGTGCTAAGCCGGTCAGAACCAATCACATAGACGTAATTTCCATTATTCGGGTGGCGATCATCCGTGCGGCCGATCATGTCGATATTGATATCTGCTACCGTTTGTTTGAGCGAAAAAAGTGGAAATTCAACATAAAACTTCGACCCCAGCAATCCTTTTTCCTCACCGCTGACGAGCATGCAAATCACACTGCGTTTGGGGCCGACGCCTTTTGCTTTGGCTTCGGCAAATGCGCGGGCAATTTCGATTACCCCGGATGTGCCGGAAGCATTATCGTCGGCGCCATAGTAGATCACGGTGCTGTCCGGCGAGCCGAGGTGATCGTAATGGGCCGTTACCAGAACATATTCATTTTTCAGGACAGGGTCGCTGCCTTCGATAACACCGACCACGTTGGAGCCTTCGAGTCGTTTGCTCTCTTTATCGAGCCGGATTTCGATTTTGGTTTTGACTTTTACCGCCTTTGTTTTTTTGCCTTCCCGCAGTTCTGCAATGACGGCATCGGCTTTGTCTGCTTTGTTCTTCAGTATGATCTTTGCCAATCGGGTAGAGATGAAAATATTGTTCAGATACGATTCTGCAATTTTGTCTTCATCCACGCTTTCCGGTCTCCAGCCATAAGTGGAAAGCGATTTTTTATTCGATTTGAGATTGTCATCAAAATTGGGATCGATGATAAAGGCCATTATAGCGCCTTTTTCTTTGGCGATCTGCACTTTTCTTCTCCAGTCCATCGACCAGCCCGAGCGTCGCATCTCGCCGGTAATGATGAATTTGCCATTGGCTAATGCCGGTTCGCCTTCATAAAAAATCACGGCTTTGCCTGCTACGTCCGCTTTTTCATAATCCGTATAAAGGGAGTCTTCAATACCATATCCGACAAACACCACTTCTTTAATGCGAAGCAGCGGATTATCGGGGTTGTTCCCGTGATAAACGTAAAAATCAGTGCGGTTTTTAAACTCCTGGTCTTCCACTTTCATGCCGATGTCCGTCCAGGTCGTATTGCGCAGGCGAATATCCTGAAAATAGGTATTGCGGTCGGCTTTGGCGAGCAAACCTGCGGCTTTAAACTGCGCAGCGATGTAATCAGCCGCTTTGCGCTGGCCTTCTTCCCCTGTTTCGCGGCCCTGCATTTCTTTGGAAGCCAGCATCTCGAGCAAAATTTTCGCATCTTCGGCACGGATCGTTTCCGCAAAAGGCCGCGGATCGGGTAGTTCGTAATTGCGCTTCATTTTAGTCATTTGCGCAATCGCATTGGAGTCTGCGGAACTTTGTGCCTGCAACATGGAAGCAACCAACAGTCCGCTCAACAAAAAACGTAGTTTCATGATATAGTCCAGATTCAATGTTTAAAAAGCAATATGTAGTTTTTTGTAGGGTTTGATGGGTAGGAATGTTTGATGGTTGGAAAGGTTTGATGGTTTGAGGTGGTAACGCTTGGCCTAGGTTACCACCTCAAACCATCAAACCTTTCAAACCATCAAACCTTTCCAACCATCAAACATTCCTCATCAACAAGCAATCTTATCCACCCTCCTTCCATGCCGCCCGCCCTCAAATTCAGTGGTCAGGAAAATGCGAACCATCGCCTGTGCCAATATTTCAGGCACAAAACGAGCAGGTAACGCGATCACATTGGCATTGTTGTGCAGGCGGGCAAGTACGGCTATTTCTTCCGTCCAGCACAATGCACACCTTATCTCTTGATGCTTGTTGGCCGTAATGGATACGCCATTGCCGCTGCCGCAAAGCAGAACACCCCGGTCCGCCTGATGCGATGCCACCGATTCCGCCACGGCATGGGCAAAATCAGGATAGTCCACCGAATCGAGTGTATTGGTGCCGAAATCGAGCACCATGTGTCCCTGGGCCTGCAGCATAGCAACGATGCCGTCTTTGTACGGAAAGCCCGCGTGATCGCATCCAATCGCTATTTTCATAAGTAGTTATCCGTTATTAGTTATTGGTTATCAGTGTTCACCACAACTGGTTGCATTGTAAATTGTCGTTGCGGTATACAAATCGAAATGCACCTATCACAACTTGATTTAATCCATACATCGTATAAATCAGGGTCAAAGATAGACGTTTGCTGATTTTAGCAGGAATCCTTTTGACATAGCATGTACTTTTGAACCTGTTTGACCAAATGTAATAGGTTTATGGTATCAACACAGATAACCAATAACTAATAACGGATAACTACTAATGAAAAGATTTTTTCTGCTTTTGTGCCTGTTAAACCTTGCCAATGCAAGTGTGTCGGGCCAGACAAATCCGGACTGGCGCCACAAAGTATCTCCCGCTGTACAGGCTGCTTATGAGCATGGCGAAAAAGCCGACCTGCTGGTTGCTTTCCAGGAACAAGCCGACCTGCGTGGGGCACGGAATTTAAAAACCAAGTCGGCCAAAGCCCGTTTCGTTTACCATCAACTCCTTCAAACAGCGTCCAGGTTGCAGTCGCGGGCCATCTGCCTGCTCCGGGAAAAAGATGCGCGGATCAATAGTTTCTTTTTGGTGAATGCCATTGCGGTGGAAGCGGCTGATCCGTCCATGATCGCGCTCTTGGCTGAATTGCCGGAAGTGCGCAGCATAAGTATCGACCCCTGGGTACCGTTTCAGGAACCTTTTCTGGAGCAAAATGCCGTCACCCCGCGCAACGCCATTGAATGGGGCGTGGAACGCATCAATGCACCGTTGGTATGGGCCATGGGCTACACCGGGCAAGGTATCACCATTGGCGGCGCCGATACCGGCTACGACTGGCAACACCCTGCTTTACAATCCAAATACAGGGGCTGGAATACGGCCAACAGCACTGCCACCCACGATTACAACTGGCACGATGCGATGCATGAAGTCAGCCCGCTCAGCCCCGATACCACGGTGAACGCCTGCGGATTCGACCTTTCCAGTCCCTGTGATGATGGTTATCACGGCACACATACGATGGGCACCATGACCGGCGACGACGGAATGGGCAACCAGATCGGGGTAGCGCCGGGCGCCCAATGGATCGGTTGCCGCAATATGGAACGCGGCAATGGCAAGCCCTCCAGCTACCTCGAATGTTTCCAGTGGTTTCTGGCGCCCACCGACCTGAATGGATTGAATGCCAATCCCGAGCTGGCGCCGCACGTTATCAATAATTCCTGGTCCTGCCCCATAGCGGAGGGCTGTACCGACCTGACAGTCAATGAGTTGCTGCGCGAGGCTATTATTAATCTAAAAGCGTCGGGCGTTGTGGTAGTCGTCAGCAATGGCAATTCTGGCAGAAACGGTTGTAACACGACCAACGGGCCGCCCGCCTATTTTGAAGAAAGTTTCAGCGTCGGTTCCACCCGTTTTGATGATACCTTGTCCAATTTCAGCAGCCGCGGGCCGGTGACTATCGACGGCAGCAACCGCATCAAACCCAATGTTACGGCGCCGGGTTCGTTGATTCGCTCCAGTTTCCCGGGTGGCAATTACCAGTTTTTAAGCGGCACCAGCATGGCCGGCCCGCATGTCGCAGGGTTGGTGGCGCTCATACTCTCCGCGCGCCCCGACCTTGCCGGGAATGTGGAATTGATCGAACATATTGTCGAACAAAGCGCAGTGTACAAAATTGATACAAGCAATTGCGGCATCGACGGCACACTTCGACCCAACAACGCCTATGGCTGGGGACGGGTAGATGCGCTGGAGGCTTTGAATCTGATATTAGCGGAAGTCAGCACAACGCAGGAACCCCGCATCTTCAGCGCCACAGTATCGCCGAATCCGACAAAAGGCGAGCTGCTTTTTGACCTGCAAAATATGACCGGTGCAGCCACTTTAACCATTTACGGCACCGATGGCAAATTGGTATTTACCACAAACCGGACGATACAAAACCGCGAACAACTCTCGGTTTCACTTGCCAACGAACGGCCCGGTTTTTATTTCTGGCAGGTAACAACAGCGGAGGGGAGGGCTTCGGGGAAAGTGGTGAAGGAATAGTGAGTAGTGAGTAGTGAGTAGTGAGTGGCATATCGTTAGAAGAATGTTCTCAACATTCTTCTAACGATATGCCACTCACGACTCACGATTCACGACTCACGACTCACTTACTTCATTCCTTCCGGCTGTATCACAAAAGCCTGCGGAAATGCGCCGCTTTCCCGGAGCAATTGAACGGCTGTTTCGGCTTTGGTCATGTCGCTGAAATCGCCGAGCATGATCCGTTGCATGCCCTGTTCGGGCAGCGGACGAGCCATTAAGGTGCCGATGGAATGCAAAGCGCCATAACGGATGTCGTTCGGTTCAAAATCAGGTTGAATTTCCAAATGCACCCTGAAAACCAATTGGTTATCAGATATTTCCATACTATCCGGGCTGCTGCGTTCTGGTGTGGTGTAGGCGGCTTGCGCAGTGGAATTTCCGGGAACATACTCGAAAATATCCTCGTCGAGGGTGCCGGGTTTGCGACCTTCCACCCGGCGATTGGAAACAAAGAACCCGCCGCCTTTTTTATCATTCAACACCTTGGAGAAAAACAAATCGTCGGCCGGTGAATTGAGCGGCCAGCCCGGGTTTTCGGGTTTGCCCCATTTGCCGACGTTTCGGGTCGTTTTAAAAATATCCAGTCCGCCCAGCGAAATATGACCATTGCTGCTGAACCACAGGGTTTGAGCGGCCGGTTCGTAGAAAGGGCTGATTTCGTCGCCGCCGGTGTTAATCACTTCACCGAGGTTTTGGGGGAAAGAAAAATCAAATTCGCCGGAGTCCAAAGGCCGGGCACAGGCATATAAATCCAGTCCGCCGAAGCCTCCTTCGCGGTCGCTGGCAAAGAACAGCAATTCGCGGCCTTGTTCTTCCGCCACGCAGGGGTGCATACTGGTATGGTTGGGCATATTGATGTAGCTGCGCAGCCGTTCCGGTTCGCTCCAGCGTTCTCCTTCAAAACGAAGTCCATAGATAGCGCAACTTGTCCGCAGGCCATTGCCGGCTCTTTCCAAAGGCGGCGCTTCATCGCATTGGGTACAGTAAAACCGTTTGCCGTCCTGCGAAAACACGCCGTTTCCAAAGCGGCTGGTGACGGATTCCGGCAGGCCCCTGGCAGAGTCGGCTTGCTGCCAGTTGGCTCCTTCGCGCATCGAACGCAGGAGCGATACTTTTTTGCCGACAAAACCGGAGTAGTAAAGCAGATCGGACGACCAGGGTAAGGGGGCAAAATCATTGGCGGGCGTATTGATGCCATCGGGCAGGGAGCGGGCGGTGCCGGTCTCCATTTTGGCAGCAGCCATTTGCAGGGCCAGTTCGCAGCCTTTGATGTCGTTTTGCACGACGGCAATCACTTGCGCCTTGCGGGAACCTCGATACTTGCGGGCAAAGTTTTTGAATGCCTCGATGGCCGGGGCGTATTGCTCCGTTTGTTTGAGCGAACGGGCGTAGCGCAATCCGGCCAGTTCATGTCTTTTAAACTCGTCTTTTGCCAGATCATAACACTCGACCGCTTTTACGTAATTCCGCATGCGGTAATAACATTCGGCGGCCTTGTACATGGTTTCCGGCTTGTTTTCTTTCAGGCGGGCGGCATTTTCATACTGTTCGCCCGCAGTGGCAAAATTTCCTTTGTTGAAGGCTTCGTTGGCGCTTTTAAGATGTGAAGAATAGGTTTGAGCAGTGGCGGCAACTGGTGTGCCGAAGGCGAAAAATGCGCTCCAGGCGCAAATCAGGAGTAATTTATTATAATACATACTATCGGTTGATGTTGGCGGTTAGGCCAACGGATTAATGACTTTTTTTAAGGGGTTGATGGTTGGATAGTTGAGATTGTTGAGGGTTGAGGGTGGTAACTAAGGCTTGAGTTACCACCCTCAACCCTCAACAATCTCAACTATCAAACCATCAACCTTTCAAACTCCCCTCAACATCCCCTCAATCACCCTCGGGTAGTGTTCGTGTTCCAGTGCCAACACTTTCCGGGCAATGGTTTCGGGAGTGTCTGTTTCGTTCAAGGAGCAGGATGTCTGAAAAATAATATCGCCTTCGTCGTAGTGTTCATTGGCAAAATGGATGGTAATGCCCGACACGTTAACTCCGGCGGCCTTCACTGCTGCATGCACATGCCCCCCGTACATTCCCTTGCCTCCAAACTGCGGCAACAAGGCCGGATGAATATTCACAATTTTCCGTGGAAAGGCCTGCACGAGATAGCCGGGTACTAACCACAAAAAACCGGCCAATACGATCAAGTCGACCGCATGATCTTGCAAAACCGGTAAAATTTCTTTGGTTTCGTAAAATAAAGGGCGCTGGAGGATATATGTCGGGATATTATGCTCGCGGGCAATGTCGAGTACGCCCGCATCTTTTTTATTGGAAACCACCAAAACGACCCTTCCAATGGCGGATTCCTGGAAATGTTCGATGATTTTACGGGCATTGGAGCCGCCGCCGGAAGCAAAAATGGCGATGTTTTTCATACGTTCAGGTCAACAAATCTACAATTGCCAGGATGCCGAACAACAGGCTTGCAATGCCGTTGGTGGTAAAAAACGCGAGGTTTACCCGGCTCAAATCATCGGCCTTGACGATTAAATGCTGATAGAGCAGCAAAACGAGGAAAATGCCGGTGCCGATCCAAAGCAGCCAGCCCGTATGCGGCACGGTTGCCAGCAATTCCTTGGCTGCAGTTACCATCAGCAAGGCCGTGCCGAGGTGCATCCATTCGGACATGCGAAGGGCCTGTTTTTTTCCAAAAAAGGAAGGTATGGAGTACAACTGGTTGGAACGGTCGAACTCCTCGTCCTGCAAAGCATAAATAACGTCAAAACCCGCCACCCACAACAGTACGGCGAGGCTGTACAGCACCGGAATCCAGTCGAAACGGCCCATGACGGCTAAGTAGGCGCCAATCGGTGCGAGGCTCAGTCCCAGTCCCAGCACGACATGGCAGAGCCAGGTAAAACGTTTGGTATAACTATAACCCAGCACGACCGCCAGCGCTACCGGCGACAGGAAAAAACAAAGCGTGTTGAGAAACCAGGTGGCTATGACGAACAACACGCAGTTGGCCATCACAAAAAGCAGGGCAGACCTGGCTGAAATCAACCCGGCCGGTATTTCCCTGATTTTGGTACGCGGATTGACGGCGTCCACATCGCGGTCGAGGTAGCGGTTGAAAGCCATAGCCGCGCTGCGGGCAAATACCATGCACAACACCACCAGCAGCAATTTCAGCCAGTCGATACCGCTGCCTTGTACGCTCAGGGCTATAAAAAAACCGGTCAGGGCAAATGGCAGCGCAAAAATGGTATGACTGAATTTGATAAGAGAGAGGTAATTCTTCATAAATAATCAGTTCATTTCCTGTACCAGGTGCACCAGTCCGTCTACGATAAACTGGACCCCGATGGCAATTACAATAAAGCCCATGATGCGGGCAATGGCATTCAATCCGCCTGTACCGAACACCCTGAATAGGAACGGCGCCACCCGCAGACACATCCATACCAAAAAAGCCACCGCAACAATCGCAGCCACAATCATGGCGCGCTGCCCCCAGTCGGGGTGCTGGCTGTACTGGGTAATGAGATAGGAAATAGAACCCGGCCCGGACAGCATCGGCATGGCCATAGGCGAAAAGGCAACATCGGTGCGTTCCTGCGATTGTTTTTCCGCATTTTTATCAAAGCCGCGCTCTTTGTTAAAACGCCCCGACATGAGCGCAAAACCGCTGATCATCAGGGTCAAACCGCCTGCAATGCGCAGCGCATGCACCGTAATGCCGAAAAAACTGAGGATGTAGGTGCCCGCCAGGAAGAAACTGACTAAGATCAGCATAAAATACACGCTGGTCATCAGGGCAATTTTATTGCGCTCGGGCCGGGGCCTGCCTGCCGTCAACGCTACGTAGACAGGAATAGCGCCGGGCGGATCCACGATGGAAAACAAGGAAAAAAGAATAGCGAAAAAGAATTCCATAATTTGGTTCTGTGCTGTGAACGCTGCAAAAGTATACATTTCGGCAGGGTGTAAGGCAATGTCATTGACTAAAGGTAGTGAAGAGGTGTCATCTCCTGACGAAGGAAGGAGGTGACATCTCGAAACGATCGTTATCCAGTAAGTTTCCGCGAAGAGATGTCACTTGCTCCTGCGTCGCAGATGACACCTCTTCGCTAAGTCAATGGCATTGGGCTGTAAGGAGCGCGCTTCAATTTCTGCTTTGGATTTTTACAATAGGTTATGCCTGATTATCTTTGGAACTAAATAATCAAGTACTCAATTCATAGCCAACCCATGATCAAGCATCTCTGCACCCTCGCTTGCCTTGCCCTGTCCCTCACCGGTTTTTCCCAGACACAAAAGACCCTGGCCGAGCGCCTCGGCTATCCGGCCACCGCCAAACTGTTGATCGTACATTCCGACGACCTGGCAGTGGCGCACGCCGAAAATACCGCCAGCATCAAAGCCATGCAGGATGGCATCGTCAATTCCGCCAGCGTGATGATTCCCTGTCCCTGGCTGCCGGAAATAGCGGATTATGCCAAAAAAAATCCAAACCACGACCTGGGCCTGCACCTCACACTCACCAGCGAATGGTGGCCGTACAAGTGGGGGCCGGTAGCCTCCCGTTCGGAAGTGGCCAGCCTCGTCGATTCCAACGGGTACTTTTACCACAATTGCGCCGCCTTTGCTTCCAAAGCAAAACCGGAGGAGGTGGAACGGGAACTGCGCGCGCAGGTGGAAAAGTCGAGAGCCATGGGCCTGGAACCGACCCATTTCGACAGCCATATGGGCTGTTTGTTTTTCCAAAAACCCGAATTTTTTGATCTTTACCTGAAATTAGGCCGTATCTACAAGGTGCCGTCTATGATCAGCCGCGATTTTCTGGCTACGGCGCCTGAAGCATTTCAACGGCTGGTTACCAAGCAGGATATAGTCGTCGACCGGGTATTTACTGCCGACCCGGCCGACTATGGCGGCGGCATGGCGCAGTATTACATAAAAACCTTGAGTAGCCTGGAGCCGGGCGTGAACGTGCTGCTGATCCACACGGCCTACGAAAACGAAGAAATGACCGGTATGACGGATGGCCATAAGGACCAATGGGACGCCGGCTGGCGGCAGGCGGATTACGATTATTTCACCAGTGACGCGTGTAAAAAACTGATCCGGGAACAGGGCATTCAACTGATTACCTGGAAGGAAGTTGGGAAGTTGCTGAAAAAATAAGTAAAAGAGCAAAATTGCAAAGGACAAAAAGCAATGTAAATCTATGAGTTACAGAAGATTTGGATTTAACTAAATTTTGCAGCCCACTTAGTGCTTCAGTGCGTGATTTTTTCAACACTTCCACCGTCCACTCCCATTGCCGCTCGTAGGGAATGATTTCCAGTTCGTACGAGTAATCCAGGATATTCGTTTTACCCATTTTCATTTTTTCCAGCCATTTCCCCGATTCCTGGGCAATGCGCTTCATCTGGTAGTTGTGCTTGGTAATCGATTCCAGCAGCCGGATAAAACAATCTGTGCGCAGGTGTTCGGAGTCCAGTTCCAGGTTCCGCTGGCGGTATTTCCGTAGCGCTTCGGTGCGGTTTTCAAATTCTTCGAGGCGCTCCTCGGTGAGTAAAAACAGCATTTGAAGAATCAGGATGGGAATATTTGCCCCGCGTTTATCCGTACTGTGCAATGGAAGATCATTCAGCCAGGAGCTGAGGCGAAACTTTTCGGTTTCTCCTTTTTCCCTCGGCGAAAGCGATAAAATACGCAGCCGAGCCATCAGGCATAAATACCCGTAGAATACCCGCCACGACTCCTGATCCATGATAGAAATGGTGCTGAAACGCGGATGGCGCAGGGCTGATCTGACCGATTGCCAGGCATCGGTGTACTCGCCCGACTGGAAAGCGGCCACCGTATCCATCTCCCAAAACTTAAACCACATGGAGATGCCTTCCGTGAGCATTCCCATCGATTTTCTGCACAGCGCCCGGGCTTCCTCAAATCGGAGCAACATGATCAGGCAGGCAGATTCCTGTTGCGCAAATTTGAGCACGTGAAAAATGGGCCTGGAAGGTTTGTCTTCAAAAAAAGACTTTGCTTGCCTGGCTTTCCGCAATGCGGTATCCCAGTCGTTGCTAAAAATGGGGCCGTACAGTTCGATGGAGCGGTAATGCGACTGAATTAACGTGTAAGGGTAGCGTTCGGCCAGGGGGCGTAGCGCTTCTATTTGTTGCATGATCGGCTCCAGGTGTTCCGAGGGAATCCCTTTGCGGGTAACCAGGGGCCAGATCAGTGAATTGACAGATTTCCAGATAAATTTTTCCGCATCGTGCGCTTCCTTATACTCTTCATACATTTTCATATACCTGGAAAAATCCTTGTTGTATTGCGGGAAAGGCATAATAGAGGTAATCAGGTGTCGCAATACTTCCTCAACGATGTCCAGAAATTCATAATAAATGGCTACTTTGAGTATCTGCTCCGCCATTTCGATAAACGCTCTCCGGGCGCCACGGTGCATCAGCACTTTTGCGATGGCCCACTGTTGGGTAAGTGTAATGGAAGCCCTGTTGTAATCATTGAACTCGGGCAGGCTGGTATCGATAAACAGGATAGAATTTTGCAGGCGTTTCCTGACTTCATTTTTAAATCGCGTAAATGCTTTGCTACCCGGCTCCAGGCCGAAATGTATCGCCATATCATCTTCGGACTCCCAGCGTCCGTCGCGCATCCCTGCGTAGCACTCAAAATAGCGGCTCTCTTTCCCCTCTGAGGCATTCGTGAGTACCTCTATCTGGCGCACTTTATAGCGATCCAATAGCTGGATAATTTCATGAAGTGTGTCCATAATTGAAGGCAGAATAAATTACAATTTATTGATTATTAATTGCTTAACACAAGTAAGGTCATTGTAAAAAAGCAAATTTACACTGTTCTTTTCGTGTGTGAACGTCCTTTTTGAAAATGATGGGAAAAAACAAAAAAACAAGATGAAAAAAATAAATATATTGTTGACATTCAGCAATTTATAAAAATTAATTACTTTTTATTCCATGATTTTGCCCTGTTCTGAAAAGCCGATTTTGTCCGTGCGAACGGCCATTTTACCCCCACTTTTGTACTGCGAAAGCAACCCAACAATATTGTTTAATCACTCAAACATGTAACACATTATGTTATCCTGGACCATTTCATTACTGATTTCTTTGGGCTTTATGTTATCCGCCGATCAATGGAGCAACCTGTCATCGGAGGAAAAAGAAAACTTTAAATCCATCATTATTACGATTGACTCCATTGGTTCCATCCAGTTCGATGAATCCGCAAATATTCCTGATACGCCTCATTTTTTTAATCAAACGCCCGAAGTGGTATAAAGAACTTATTGATTGCGCAATTCAATAATCAGGCGGTTGCCGAAAAGCCTTGAACGAGTAGGCATTCACATTTTCCGATCATTCAGTAGGCATTCCCGAACCTACTTAAAATAAATGAGGGATAATATTTTTTAATTTTTCACAAAATGAAATACCTTTTTTCTTTAGCCTTTGTATTGTCCGCAGCATTTTTCATTACTTCCTGCAAAGAAGACGCTGTTTTGGAAGCGCCACAGCCGGTCGGTTACGAGCAGTTTTTCAAACAGAATATGGCCATTTTTGACGCGCGTGTCAGAAGCATCAATGAAAATAATTATGTGCGCGAACTGTACCTTCCGAACTTCGCTGCTCAGGCATGGGAAAAAAATGGCGTGGGTTATGAAGATGTGCTGTTCCGCGACAACGGCGAAGGAAACGATCTGGTTGCCAAGGATGGTATTTACACTTCTGTTGAAACCTTCGCACACGATGCCCGCTTCCCTTACAATGCCGCCAAACCTATCATTTCTGTGATGGAACGCCCGATCGTTTCTGAAGAGTTTGTTCAGCACGAAGCGCTTAATCAACTCGAAAAGAGCTACAATTTGCGCAATAACCAGATACAAGACCGGATTTTCGAAATCACCTGCAAGGTTGAAATCGTACCCTGCCCGAACACTTCCTGGTACAACACCAGTATTTTCGGCGAGCCTTGCGTTAAAATCAGCGACTGCTCCGTTACGATTGGTTTCTAATAAATGGGTTTGTTGGGAGGTTGAGATTGTTGATTGTTTGAGGTTGATGGTTGGGTGGTAACTTAGGCCATGAATTACCACCCTCACCATCAAACCTTCAAACCACTCAACCCAATATCAAACCTCCCCAGCCCGGTTACAATATATTCTTCCGATGAGATATATCAGGGAGCATCCGGTTATCTGTTCTCTTGGGTTTGTTCTGATGGTTATTGCCATCCATCAGATTCCTGTTTACCTGTTTCTGGAATATGCGGGAATGGCCGCCGCAATGGCTAACCTCACGGATAAAATTATTCTAAATCTTTTAGTGACGGGCATCGCGTTGTATATCATTTTTGCTGCGGGCCTAACTTCACTTGCCGGTCTCCGTATCAGCCGGATGCAGTCGCCGCAGGTATATTTAACGCTCCTGCCATATCTTTTGATTTTTACCGCCGGTTTCGGTTCGCTCCGGCTCATTCGGTCCGAAGATTTATTCACTGCCCTAACCGCAGTTTTTCTCTTGAAATCTCTGACAGTAGGCCTGTTGGAAGAAGTTGTTTTCAGGGGATTTATACAAAGCGCGATCTTGCAAAAAGATATAGCAACAGGTAAAAACATCTTGCCGGGGTTTATTAAAGCTGCTCTGATTTTCGGCTGCGCGCATATTATTAATCTGGACGACCCGCATTTCAGCCTCAGCGGCGTACTTTCCCAAATATTTGCGGCAACATGTTTAGGCGCGCTTTTCGGCGCTGTGCTGTTACGCACCGGCAATATTTACCCGATTGTCTTTATTCATTTTTTGATCAGTTTTTCAACGCTGATCGGGACACTTTTCCCGCAGTATTTCCCTGAAAAAATTGCCGGTCCTGAAGAATCCGTTTCAAATATGATCGCCTCTCTCATTTTTACGATCTTGTTATTCGGTTCCGCCTTTGGTAGCCTTTCGCCTCCTGAAAAAGGCAAATTATAGCCAGGCTTAAATGTTTTGGAGCAAGTATTGCAACCTTTTGAAGGGTGTAGGTGTCCATATAACGGGCACATTTTGCAAATCATCCTGCACAAAACCGATCACCTTTAAAAAATACGCTGATGACACTTCTATAAAAATGACAGACTTTATGATTCCCGAATTCAAAAAAATCGACCTGCTTCACATTGAAGCGCATTTGGGCAATCCCCAGGCAAGTTGTGCCGGTTTTGGAATTTGTACGGTTGATGTACTTCCCCTGGAAGACTGGATTCAATACCGCCCGTACCATATACGCCGGGTAAAGGCCCAAATCAGCAAAGTTAGCGATGAAGCCCTGGCGTTTTCCTTTCCTAAAAACGGCATGTTGATTCCTACCAAAGCCCACTTTTTTATGTCCGGCACATTCCAGGTAGACGCACCATTTGTCCTGCCCGAAAAAATAAACAAATTACTCGGTTTGGAAAGGGGTATCATCCTGTCCGGGCACTTTCCATGCGTACGGGAAGACGATTGTTTTTCGTTTTTTCAAACCTCTGCGCGCATCAACGCGAGGTGGCTTTCTGCTATGTCATGGAGGGAAACAGAATAGATTCAGATTTTGATGCGTTTGCCCTCACACACCCTCCACCCTTCTCGGAAACGTCAAACTAAAACTGCTGCCCTTGCCCGGCTCGCTTTTCACGTCGATATATCCCCGGTGAGCGGTCACGATGGCTTTTACATAGCTCAGTCCGAGTCCGAAACCTTTCACATCGTGGATATTGCCGGTGTGGACGCGGTAGAATTTGTCAAAAATATGTTTGCGCACTTCTTTGCTGATGCCCATTCCCTTGTCTGTCACCGTGATTTCCACGCCTAAAGGCACATCGCGGGTACTGATGGTGATGTCGGGTTTTTCGGGGCTGTATTTATTGGCGTTGTCGAGCAGATTGTGGATAATACTGGCAATGTGCGTCGCGTCGCCCTCGATCACGGGTTTTTCTGCCTGCAAATCGGTTTGCAGAACGCCTTCCCTTTTTTCCACCTGGAGGCTGAAATTATCGACGGCCTGCTGGATAACTTCGTGCAGGTTGAACTCGCCGATACTCAGTTCAAAATCTTTTTTGTCGATCAGCGCCATATGCAACACCCGCTCTACCTGGCTGTTCATACGTCGGTTTTCCTGGCGGATAATGTCTACAAATCGTTTTATTTTTTCGGGATGACTCATAATCATCGGGCTTCCGATGCTGTCGGCGGCCAATGAAATGGTTGCAATCGGGGTTTTAAACTCGTGGGTCATGTTGTTGATAAAGTCGTTTTTCATTTCCGACAGTTGTTTCTGGCGATAAATTACCTGAATGGTGTACCAGAAACAAAACAAAATGATTCCCGTAAATACGACCGACAGCACGAGCGTACCGATTACCGAACCTAAAACCAGGCTGGTGCGATTCGGAAAATAAAGAGACAGGTACCCCGGCGATTCCATGTCCTGGGTAAACAACCACACTTTATACGGGGAATTAAACAGGGTTGGCGCGCCGCCATGGGAGATTTGCGGGCCGCTGTCTTCTACCACAAAGTGGTCATTTACAATCACATAACTGCTCCGTTCTTTGGAATAAATACCGTAGTGGTAGTCTGACTCAATACCCCGGCTCTCAATTTCTTCGCGTATGGACTGTGCCAACACATCGAGTTGTATCCGCTCTGCCAACGGCTTTACATCGAGCAATTGCGTAACCTTCATGTATTCCCACTTCGTTACGTTGTCCTCAAAAGTTTGTCCTTCACCCAGCGGATTGGGCAAGCTGTCCTGGCCGTTTTTCCCAGCGGAAGTATATCCGTTGCCGGGCATGGACGCGCTGTGTGGGGCGCCCAGGCCGCCGCGCGACTTATTCATGTTTTCCAGCACGGTCACCGTTTCAAAATATTGCAGTTTGTCTGCCACCCGGTTCAGCGCAGCATATACATTTTTATCAAATTGCTCCTCGTTCAGCCGGATATTCCAGCCGATCCAGTAAATCTGCAAGTATATGATCCCTACCAGGGCAAGGGTCATCAGTCCAATAATCAGGCGAATACGCTGGGCGTTCATATTTTATCGTTTGTTGGTTTGGGGAAGGTTGAAGTTGTTGAGGGTTGAGATTGTTGAGGGTTGAGGCGGTAACGCTTGGCCTGGGTTCCCACCTCAACCCTCAACAATCTCAACACTCAACATTTTCAACAGCTTCAACTCGTTTAAAACGGACAAAAGTAGGTGTACAGTTGACAGTGTGCGATTGGTTTAACGCGGGTTTAACGGCCGGCCCTCAACCGGCTTTAGCAGAATGTTGAGAACGTTGAGATTGTTGAGGGTTGAGGTGGGAACCCAGGCCAAGCGTTACCGCCTCAACCCTCAACAACCTCAACCCTCAACATTTTCAACCCCACAATCGCTTACATTACACAAAAATAGCGCGCTCACAGCAGCCGAATCGCCCTACCTTTGCGGGAAAAACAGCCTGATGTCACCCAAATACTTTTATGTCGGATTGTTGGCGGCCTGTTCCCTGGCGGTTTTTCAATCCTGTTCCGATCGTCAAACGGAAACGTACGATTCCGGCGCTGCGGAGCAATACGCTTATTTCCCGCTGCAAATTGGCAAATATATCGTCTACCAGGTAGATAGTGTGGTATATGATTTTTCAGCAAGCGGTGGCACCCTGCGCGATTCTTCCAGCACTTTTGTGCGGGAATTGGTATCCGACACACTCCGGGATCAAAACGGGCAGTTGCAATACCTCATTGAGCGTTCCGAACGCAAGTCGCCAAATGATCCCTGGCAACTCCGGCACATCGGCGCCGCCCTGCGCAACAGCAGCCAGGCAATT
The DNA here is from genome assembly GCA_016711435.1 of Lewinellaceae bacterium. Lineage (GTDB taxonomy): Bacteria > Bacteroidota > Bacteroidia > Chitinophagales > Saprospiraceae > M3007. The sequence goes on along the minus strand of JADJSY010000028.1, from coordinate 4,173 downwards.
CGTATCGAAAACAACCTCCGGTTTTTAAAACTTATTTTCCCCATGGATCGGCGCAGCGAATGGGACGGACATATCTGGATCGACGAAAACCGTGAAATAGAAATTGCGGGCGAACGGATGCGCCCTTTTGCCAACTGGCTGTACGAAGTCGATTCCATTGATATTCAGGCAAGTGTGGGGCCATTTTCATTTGATTCTACCCTCGTTGTTACGGAAGTAGATGAAAACAACATCATAGAACGCCGCTTGTCGAGGCTGCGATACGCCAAAAATGTAGGATTGGTCTGGCGCGAACAACTCATTCTCGATTCGCAATATTGCAACCAAAGTCCCCCGCCGGCCGATTGTGAATCACGCCCCTGGGAACTCAAAGCCGAGCGCGGATACATCCTCCGGCAGGTAGTTATAGCATTTAATTAAGTCAAAGGGCAAAATTGCAAAGGGCAAAAAGCAGTGTTAGTCAATGCGTTACAGAAGATTTACCATCAATTAATTTTGCACACCTACTTTAACAAAAATGGCCGAAAACCCATACGTCATCATCGGATATACCCGCAAAGCGCACGGCATCGCGGGCGAACTGAAATTATTTATCGAAGAGCGCTATCTGGAGGATTTTCTGAAAAACGAGCGCATTTTCCTGGATATAAAAGGCACTAAAATTCCTTATTTCGTTGCCAATGTGCGCGGTAAAGGTGAAATGATCCTCCAATTGGAAGACGTCGACAACCGCGATGCGGCGCTCATGCTGCAAGGCCGGGAAGTGCTGCTCCGCGAAAAGGATCTGTTGCTCGATGAAGAACGCGAACTGGAAATTGTCGAAGAAGAAACCCTTGAATATGAACACCTTACAGGGTTTTTGCTCATTGATAAAACGCTGGGTGTCATCGGCCCGATCACCGAAGTGCTCGAAATGCCGCAGCAGGAAATGGCTTTTCTGACTTACCAGAACCGGGAAGTGCTGGTGCCGCTCAATGCACAACTGATCGTTGAAGTGGACAAACAAAACAAAAAGGTGGTGATGGATTTGCCGGAAGGGCTGCTTGAATAGAGTGTAAGCGATAGCGAGAGGTGAGGGACTCCCGTTTTGCGGCTCAGGGTTTTAGATTTGGTGTTTCAGGCCTGTAATCGTGGGGGTTTGAGTTAGTAGTAGGGCATTTTGTTGGCAGAAAGTTTCATTAAATCTCCAAAGCGGAGCGCCCGAAACACTAAACACCAAATACCAAAACCCGGGCAAAGCGAGCTCTCCCCCAAACACTAAACACCATACACCAAACTCCAAAGACTTTGTTATGATAAATTTAACAAATATTTCCACCCGGCTGGAAACTATTTTTTTGAAGGAATGCGTTTACGTTTTACTGTTTCGAGCAATTAACCGATAAACTATATCTTATGTACTACATTGCTGAACAAAATGAGCGCCGCAGCAGAAGACATGCCCTGGTGCTCGCCGTTGCCCTTCACCTTGCACTTGGCGCACTGTTGTACCTGCAAACCAGTGAAACGCCAACCGTATCATCCGACACAACCGCCAAAGTAAAAACCGAAAAACCCCGAACCGTACCGACGCAACCAAGACCGTAAGTCTTGTGTAAATACCAGAGTAAGTCCCGAAATTCGAAAAAAGTAACCGTGTAAAACAAGATGCGTCCCGGATTTTTCTTCAATGAAAAATCCGGGATTTTTTATTGAATCGATCCCTTGAAGGGCAGGGCAACAACCCTCAATCATTCTCAACAACTTCAAGCCAAATTATCGTCGAATACCGGCATGATGACCTGGGCCACTTTCTTTCTGGCTTTCTACATTAAAAAGAATGTTGTACAAGTCCGTTCGCCGGTCTTTCAGGTTGCGCACACTTCCGGAGTGCCTCAAATCGTGCAACAATTCGAGGTCCACATCGGCAACGACCAGCATTTCCGTGTTGGGGGTGGCTTCTGCTTTAATACCGTTGACGGGAAAGGCAAAATCGCAGGGCGTGAACACAGCGCTTTGCGCGTACTGAATGTCCATATTGTGGACTTTTGGTAAATTGCCGACGCTGCCGGCGATCGCTACAAAACACTCGTTTTCGACGGCGCGGGCGCGGGCGCAAAGTTGAACCCGTGAAAAAGCATTCTGCGTATCAGTCAGGAAGGGCACAAAAAGGATGTTCATGCCTTCGGCTGCCAACAAGCGCGACAGTTCCGGGAATTCCACATCGTAACAAATCAGGATGCCTATTTTTCCACAATCCGTATCGAATGTTTGCAGTTTGTTACCGCCGTTCAGTCCCCAGCACTTGACTTCGTCGGGGGTGACGTGCAGTTTTTCATATTGCTCCCTGCTGCCGTCGCGGCGGCAGAGGTAGCCGACATTGTACAGTTGCCCGTTGCGAAGCAGGGGCATACTTCCTGTAATGATGTTGATGTTGTATCGCAGCGCAAGACCGGTGAATTTGTCCCGGATGCTTTCCGTATATTCTGCCAGTTTCCGGATCGCTTCTCCCTCCGGCATCTCCTCGTGCAAGGCCATGAGCGGGGCGTTGAAAAACTCCGGGAACAGGGCAAAATCGCTTCGATAGGCAGAAACTGCATCTACGAAATACTCCATTTGCTCAAACAACTCTTCCATCGTGCGGTACAAGCGCATCTGCCACTGCACCAGCCCAAGCCGTACGACCGATTTGGCAGGTCTGCTCATCTTGGTTTTAGGGGGGTGTAGTAGATATTGTCCCATCGGAGCAGGGTAGCAAACTCTTTGGATTCCTCATCGCCCAGCAGGTAGCCGCGCACCTTGCGCACGTGGAAGTCGTTGGACAACTGAAAATTGAGCGTGGGGTCTTGCAGTTCCTTGTTTTTTACCTTTTCAATGTAGGCGCGCGGAGAAAGCGTATCCGCATGTTCGTGGTAATTCGGGATACGGCCACCAAAAACAATCCCTGACAGGTTGAGGTGCTCGCACAGTTCTTTTCGGGCGTCGTACAGGCGGCGACCGAGGCGTTGGCCCCTGAATTCGGGATCCACAAACACATCGATGCCGTACAACGTTTCGCCTGATGGGTCGTGGGTGGTAAAGGTAAAATTGCTCGTAATCTCGCGGTACGTGTGGTTGTCGCCAAAGCGGTCATAACGCACAATGATGGACAAGGCGCAACCGACGATTTGCTCATTGAGCGTCACGAACAAGTTGTCCTTCCGGGAAAATAGACAACAACCTTTTGATCTGGTGCTCTTTCCAAAAAGCCTCCGGCATTTGCGGGTAAGCGCGAATCATGCAGCCTTTCAGCCCTTCATAATCGTCCATGCGGAGTGCGCGAATATTTACTATTTCCATGTTTTTTTATTTTAATTTTCTGCTTTGTTAGCGGTATCCGCCTGGTGCAGCACTATTTGTGTAAATGGAATACTGATGCCATGCTGCCGAAATGCCTCGACAATAGCAAAGCGCAACTGGCTTTTAACAGACTCGATGCGGAACATATTATTGCTCCAGAAGATAATCTGAAAATCGAGTGAGGAGCTGCCAAAATCAATCAGGCGGATGTAAGGCCGGTGCGGGTCGTTTAGCAGGACATCTTTGTGCTGTCGGGCGCATTCGAGCAGCACCTGTTCTACCTGCTGTACATTGGAAGCATAGTCTGCCTTGACATTGAGTTCAAAACGCGATGGCGTGGTGTTGTGCGTCCAGTTGATTACATTCTCCTCAATAAACTTGTGGTTGGGAATGATAACCACGTTGTCCTCCCGCGTTACGACCCGCGAAGTGCGCAAAGATACTTCTTTTACTTTTACGACCCAGCCGTCTATTTCCACCACGTCGTCGGCCTTCACCGTTCCTTCCAGCAGGATGATGATGCCGGAAACAAAATCCTTGAATACGTTTTGCAAACCCAGGCCGATACCAATCAGCAGGGCTGCCGAACTGGCCATTAAAAACGTGATGTTGACACTCAGGGATTGCAGCCCGAGAATGAACGCGAGCGTCCAGATAACGTAGCCGGTCAGTTGCAAAAATGAATCCTGGCGACTTTTCGGCACTAACCTTATCGTCATGGTACGCCGCAACACTGCCGACAAGAGCCTCAGGAACAAATAGGCGGCAAGCAGAATCAGCAGCAAAGCGACAATGTTGCCGACTGTGATGACGACCGAAGCGATACGAAGCAGTTCGTAGTTGAGTATTTCGTTC
>JADJSY010000027.1 GCA_016711435.1 Lewinellaceae bacterium | reverse complement strand
CAGCGGGTACCGTTGATGCGCGCCAGGTGCCGGGGTTCTTCATAGGCCCAGTCTATCTCAGCCAAGTCCTTGAGGTACAGTATTTTACCGTTGTTCCCGTTGATGACCGTGTTCTTCACCTCGTCCAGACTTTCGTAGTCGCCGCTGGTTTCCACAAAAAACTTGCGGTCGCCTGCGTCGACGGCGCCGCCGGGAATGGACACGTTTTCGCTTTGTAAAGCGCCCAATACGCGGCTGACGGGCAGGCCCTCGGCGGCCATTTTGGGCAGGTTGAGGCTGATGCGTACTTCTCGTTTCGGGTAGCCCCAGGTGTCGGCGGCTTTGACGCCAGGTAGTTTTTCCAGTTCCTCCTCCAATCTTTCCGCTTCAAACCTTAAATCGGCAAAAGAGGCATTTTCACTCACGATACCACCCTGCAAAATGGCGACATCGGAGGAAGAGAAAGCGCTGAACGGTGATCCTGTAAATATCCGCAGGCAGTTCGGCGCGCAGGGCATTGACTTCCCGCACCACTTCCTCGTACTTTTTGTCGGTATCCTCACCGTGTTTGAATTCCATGGTGAGCAGCATAAAACCGTTGGAAGAGACCGAACGCATGCGGTCGATGTTTTCCAAAGCGCCGAGGCGGGTTTCGACTTTATCAGTGATCTTGTTTTCAATTTCGGCCGGTCCGGCGCCCGGGTAAATGATGACGACATTGTAACCCGGCGGGGCAAATTTGGGGTCCTCGGCACGGGGCATATTCAGCAGCGAGCCGAGGCCCAGCGCCATGACAAAACAGAAAATGATAAAGGTAAATTGACTGTTTTTGACGGAAAATTCGGCGATTTTCATATATTGTTGTTTTTCCGGTCTCGAAAACAAGTTTTGCTTTTAAGACAGTGAGGCACATAGAAAACATAGTTTTAGTTATTCAAGCTAGTGATGCTCATATCTGCTTAAATTTTAAAGATTAATCTCCGTGTTGAAATCGAAGTGAGGGTTCTAGATTTTTTTCACTTTTTTCTTTTCCGTCAAATAAGGCGCACCCGTCGTCACGACTTCCGCCACACCTTCCAGTCCGCCGGCGATAATCACCTGATTACCTTCCATAAAGGCTATCTGAACCGGTAATTTCCGGACGGATTCCCCGTCGGCCTGAATGGCAAAAACAAACGCGCTTTTGCCGTTGCCTTCCACGATGGATTCTACGGGAACAATGGTATAAGTCCTTGATTGTGAAGGTGTAATATCCACCTGTGCAAAAAGGCCGGGTGCGAAACGTTTACCCTGTGGTGCAATGCGTATTTCAACCGTGTAGAGGCCGCTGGCTGGATCGGCGGCGGGCGCCAGGTCGCTGACCTTCCCTTGAAAAACGGTGTTTTCGTAGGCGTCCATGGTTATTTTGGCAGACATCCCGACATTGATCCTGGCCCAGTCGCGGTCGCTGACGTTGATTTTTACGACCCAGTCGTCTTTACCCGTTTCAAACAGTACAAAGACGGGAGTGCCGGGTCCGGTGATTTCCCCTTCGTTCATCAGTTTTTTGATGATTTTGCCACCTCGGGTGGCGCGTATTTCGGCGTATTGCTGGTTGAATTGCGCGATACGTGCGGTTTCTTTGGCCATGTCGCGGCCAGTGGTGGCGTTTTGCAGGAGTTCGAGTGTGGCGCTGCTGTCCTTGTACAAACCTTCCACGCGGCCCAGGTCGCGTTCGGCTTTGAGCAGACCTTGTTGGGCTTGATTGACCTGCGCGTCGATTTCGGTTTTATCCAGAATGGCGAGCAGTTGGCCGCTGCGCACCACATCGCCTTCCTGCACATATATTTTTCGGATTACGCCGCCGACTTTAAACGACAGGCGCTGTTCGGCGGAAGAACCCAGGATGCCGCTGGCGTGAATGGGCAGCGCGATCGTACGTTGCTGTACGGACGCGGCGCGAACGGGGATGCGCTCGTCTTCCGCGCTGGGAAGGGCATTGTTGTCGGCTACACTTTTTTCACCGCAGCCGCCGAGTAAACAAAACAGACCGATGACAGCCACTGTAATGAGGGCCGGCATGGCGAGGGTATCGAGTTTGAGTTTCATATGTTTCATAACATGGTGATTTTTTATGTTGAGGGGAGGGACTGTTTGATGGTTTGAAAGTTTGATGGTTTGGGGTTGTGATGTTTAGGGAATTGAGCAGGTCATATGAGCAAATGCTCCTCAACAATCTTAACCTTCAACATTTGCCTTTTGCAATTTTGCCTTTTTCAAAGGCCTGCGGCCTGGCGTAGTGCTGCCTCTTCCAGCACGATCTGCGACCAGGCCAGCACACTTTGCAGCCGGGCGCTGGTGACGCGGTTTTGGGCTTCGAGGTATTCGATCAGCAGTACCTGGCTGGCGCGGTATTTATTTTGCACGATCCGGAAAGTCTCCTCAGCGGCGCGGAGGCCGGTTTGGGAAGTCTGGTACGCGTTGCGGGCGCTTTCGAGGTCGTTCCAGGCGGTAGTGACCTGGAGCGCCACCTGTTGCTGCACCTGCTGGTATTGGGTGTTGATTTTTTCGGATTCGATGCGCGCTTCCTGCGTTTTGCTTTTGCGTTGTCCGCCGTCGAACAGATCATAACTCAGACCCACCTGGGCAAGTGCGTAGGCCTGATCCTTGCTGAAGGTATAGCCGAAGCCCTGGAATCCCAGGCTGCCGCCGACATAAAAATCGGGAATTTTGCTGTTCGCGTTGTTGCGTTTGATGTCCGTCTCCGCAGCCTGCATACCGGCCCGCAAGGAGGCAAATTCCTGGCGTTTCTCCAGGGCCTGGGTGATGAGTTCTTCCGTGCGATAAGCGGGGACGACTGCGCGTAAAAGCAGCGTGTCGGCCACAACTTCGCTCGTTAAGTCTCTGTTTATCAGGAAGTTGACATAAGCCTTCGCGTCGTTTTGCGCCTTGCGGAGTTGTATGATTTCGAGGTCGGCCTTGCTGAGTTCGTAGTCGGCGGTGGCGACCACGTCTTTGGTGGCCACGTTGTTTTTGACCAGCGATTCGTTGAAACGGCGCAGTTCGAGCAGCACCGTTTTGGCGTTTCGCCAGATTTTTTCCGCTTCCAGTGCCTGCAAATACTGGAGATATACTTCCGTGATCTGGTAGCGCAGTTCGTGTTCGTAGGCTGCCTTTTGTGCTGCCTTGGACTGGAACAGTTGCTGCTGAATGTCCCGGTTGTACCGCAGGTCGGAGTTGTACAAGGGATACGAAAAACTCAGTTTCGTTTCGTGAAAATTATTGGGCAAAAACTGGATTTGCTGGTTTGGCAGTGGGAAAAACTGGGTAGTTTGGGTAATGTCGTTCAGTGTACTGTACACCCGATTCAGCAGGTCGCCGACGGGAAAGTCGATTTTTCGCCCCCCTGCCGCTACGGTGTAGTTGGCGTCAAAGGTGAGTTTGGGCAAAAAAAGCGCTTTTGACTGGCGGATACTTTCCTGCGCTTTCCGAAGGTCGGCATCCTGCTGTTTGAGCGCCAGGTTGCTGCTGAGGCCGGTCTGGATATAGGATTCCAGAATGTCCGATTGTTGCGCATAAATATTTGACAGACAAATACTTAAGGTAAAAATAAGAAGAGGGTGCGATAGATATTTCATCAGGATAAAACAGTTTTAATAAACTGAACAGTGTTTATTACTGGGTACAAAAAAATGCAACTGCCTGGAGTTGCGAAATAAAAAAACGGTGAACGGCAGATATTTCGGGTTGAATCGCCGATTCCAGTCCACGAATCGGGATCGGGCTTTTTATAAATGCTCTGCCATCTTGAGCAGCATGGCAAATGACTTGCGCGCCATCTCTTCCCGCTGCTCCGGCGGGTACATGCGCATCCTGTCCCGCACAAACAGCGAAACGAGTCCGTGGGCATGGCACCAAAGGGTATACGCGATGGTTTTGGTGTCGGTACTTTTGAAATAACGCGCATCGATGCAGGCCTGCACCGTGTCTTCAAAAAACTGGTGCACAGACAATCCCAGCGCCCAACACTCCTGATTCTCAAGGGATTCCATCGGCGCACGTATGATAAACAGCAGGTCGTACAGGCCGGGGTGCTTCATCCCGAAGTCGATGTAGCGCCGTCCGAATTCGGTCAGCCGTTCCCAGGGATCTTCAATGGTCGCTACGGGCAACAGGTGGTCGCGTTTGACGGCTGCGGCCTCGTATTGCAGGGCGAAAAAGATATCGTTCTTGTCTTTAAAATACAGGTAAATGGTAGCAGGACTGTACTCGATCGCTTCGGCAATATTGCGGATGCTCACAGCATCGTAGCCTTTTTCCCGAAATAAATGCAGCGCGGCGTCCAGGATGGACTGGCGCATTTCCTTTTTATCCCGCTCTTTTCTTTCTGTGATGCTCATCTTTGGTCGGTGATTTTTGCTTAACGGCGCAAAGATAATGAACAGTGTTCAGTTAAACAAGTTCGAAGTCGTCAGTGCGAAGTCGTCAGTCCGTAGAGTACGCCGTTCCAACCTGGTGTAGCGGCGACCACCCCAATCTACGACTCTACGGACTGACGACTTCGCACTTCGGACTTCGCACTATCTACGGTGTACTCTACGGACTTGCTACTGAAGACTTCGCACTTCGGACTTACATAACTTCCCACGTATGGTCCCCCAGCAGCCGCACCGTGGCCAAATGTTCATAAGGTTGTTTGCGGCCCCATTCGTGGGGCGCAACCATAGACAGCAGGTGAATGCCGTCCGATTTGCGCTGATACAGGTGATAAAGGTGGTGGATGACCGGCTGGAAAGGGATTTCCGCCTGATAAATGGCTTCGGAGATAGCCATGCGGTCATTCAGCGATTTGGCCTGATTGACGAGCGTTTCCATCTGGCGGCGGAGCTGTTCCATTTGCCGGTCCGTCTGGTCGTACATGGCGGTCATAGCGTTGCCGCGAATACGCCCTTTGTCTTCCGGACGGATCACCGCGCCGCCGGCGGTATGCGCATAGGGCAGCAGACCGGGATTTTCAGCCACTTTATCTTTATCAATCGGGTTGACAAAAGCCTCTTCTGCGGGGTGTTTTCTTTCTTCGCCATAATTATTTAAAAACGCTCGAAATCGCTAAACGCGAAAAGCGGTATTTGGTTGACCTGTGGAGGCAAACACAAAGATAAAATAAACACAAAGGCACATAGAACACATAGTTTCAAGAGTACTCTACGCTATGTGTTCTATGTGCCTATGTGTTTATTTTAACACACGAAAGGCCTGCCCACAAAAACCGAGATTTCCGGAGAAAGGGACAGCCTGATTTTGACGATCAGCGGTTCTTCGAGTGTCTGCGCAATTTTTCCATGCAGGCGATAAGCCGTTTTGATGGCGCTGAAAACCATCGAGGTCAGGCTGGTCGATTTATGCGCTGCCAGTATTTCCGCGAGTTTTTCGGGCGGAAAACTGTCATGGCTTCCACGCATCTCTACTTCCAGGGCGGGGCTTAAGCCCATAATGAAACCGAAATTGGTGACTTTTAATTCGTATCCTTCAATTTTTGGAAACTCCTCCAGCCATTTTTCAATCGCTGCAATGGTGTGGTCGAGGGCTGCCTGGCTCAAGCCGGCGGTTTTTTCTTTCAGGATATTTCCGGCTTGTTGAGCCGATTCAAAAAAAATTGCACTCAGTTTATCTTTCATCATCTTTTATTTAGAAAAATCATGTTCATTAGAAAATCCTATAAATCCTGGTTAAAGCCGTGTTTTATATTGGATGTTATATTTTGAAAAGTCCATTCCAGCCGACCCTCAAAGGTATGTTTTCGCACGGTACAGTTGGTAATCGGACACACTTTACAGGAATTGGGCGGCACGCAGCCGTCGGTGTGTACAAACATTTCCAGGGACTGCGGAAAATTTTTCCGGATCAGATCGTCGAGTGCATCCACTTCCGCATGCGCCTCGTTGACATTGAAATACCAGGGGACAGTCAGGTGGCAATCGAGGTGCAAAATCGGGCCGTATTTGATGATGCGCAGGTTGTGCAAATCGATCCAGGCATCGCGTTTGTGCAGGTTCAGCACGGCAATCAGTTGTACCAGCAATTCATTGTCCGCCTCGTCCATAATGCCCGCCACGGTTTGCCGGATGATCTTGTAACCCTGCACAATAATGATGAAGGCTGAAATAATAGCCACCGCACTGTCAATCCATACAATACCGGTAAAAAGCAGCAGCAATAACCCGCCGACAATGCCCGCCGTTGTCCAGGTATCCGTTTGCAAGTGTTTGCCGCTGCTTTCCAGGGCGATGGAATGTTGTTGTTTGCCAACCCGGATACACCAGGCGCCGATCAAATAATTGACAACAGCCGTGGCGCCGATCAGTATGATACCCAGATCCAATTGTTTGACCGGATGGGCGTGGATCAGGTTGATAACAGATTCATAGACAATCAAACAACCTGCCACCACAATCAAAATGCCCTCAAAAGAAGCGGACAATAATTCCACTTTCCCATGCCCGTACGGATGGTTTTCGTCGCGTGGTTTCGCCGCCAATCGCAGGCTGTACAAACCCGTAAACCCCGTCAGCACATTGACGGTGCTCTCCAGCGCGTCGGTGAGCACCGCCACAGAATTGGTCAGGTAGTAAGCCAGTATTTTTACCACAAACAAGATGACAGAGATGATAACAACCCATTGTTGTACGCGAATGCTGTTCATAGAAGTGAGAAGTGAGAGGTGAGACGTGAGAGGCGTCCCGTTTGGCCGCTCGATGAGTTTTAGATTTGGTTTTTTCAGGCATTTAATCGTGAGTGGTGAGTCGTGAGTCGTGAGTGGCATTCCGGTAGAAGAAAAATCGGAAAAATCCGTGTCTTATCCTTTCAATCCGTGTTCCAGGGAAAAGAAATCGGAAAATCCGTGTCCCCTTAAATCCTATTCCCAGAAAGTCTGCTCGATCCTTTCCACAAAATCCAGCAAAGCCAGTTCGTACAACACCCGCTGGTAGTTTTTCTGGTGGGTACTGCCAATCACAAGCCATTGCTGATCGCTGCATCCTATGCGCCCTTTAGAACCCGCGTGCCGTTCGGCGCTGGGGTCGATGCGGCGTACGGCTTTCCATTTGTCGGGGTCACGGGGAATACAAAATTCGTAATTCACCGCTACCTTACTGTCTTTGGCTCCGCTCAAACCATCCTGGTCCAGGTTTTTGAAATTCAGTTTAATTTTTTGCCACACTGCCGGGCTTTCGCTGACTGATTGTGTCTTGCAGGCGCAAAAAAGGAAGATTGACATAAAAACAAGACTTTGATTCATAGCGGAGCGATATTTTGCGGCCAAAAGTAAAGATATGAACACACGTCGCAAGTTTCTGCAACAAACTTTATTAGGTAGTCTGGCTGTCGGGAACGCCGACTTTTTGTTCAATCAAGCCGATTGGAGTGAAAAAACGGATAAAAATGCCTTTCCGGCGGTTATTTCAACCTGGGCGCCCAATATTAAAGCCAATGTCGCCGCCTGGCAGGTACTTGCCGCAGGGGGCTACGCGCTCGATGCCGTGGAAGCGGGCGTACGTGTGCCGGAGGCTGACCCCAATGATACCAGCGTTGGATACGGCGGCTTCCCGGATCGCGACGGCCACGTGACGCTGGATGCCTGTATCATGGACGAAAAAGGGATGGCCGGTTGCGTCACTTTTTTACAACAAATCATGCACGCCGTGAGTGTGGCGCGCCGGGTGATGGAAAAAACGCCGCATGTTATTCTTTCCGGTGAGGGCGCTTTGCAATTCGCACTGAGTCAGGGTTTTGTAAAAGAAAACCTGCTGACGGAAAAAGCAAAAAAAGCCCTGGAAGAATGGCGCGTCGAATCAAAATACAAACCCATTATCAATATCGAACGCCACGATACCATCGGTATGCTGGCACTCGACACACAACGGCGTTTGTGCGGCGCCTGTTCCACCAGCGGCGCTGCGTTTAAAATGCACGGCAGGGTGGGGGACAGCCCCGTGATCGGCGCCGGACTGTTTGTCGACAATGAAGTGGGCGCTGCCGTCTGTACCGGACTGGGTGAATTGGTGTTGCGCACACTGGGCAGTTTCCTCGTCGTGGAAGAAATGCGGCGCGGTGCGCATCCCCAAAAGGCCGTCGAAACTGCCGTCAAACGCATCGTCAAAAAATACCCTGTCCAAAGTGAAGAAGCCCAGGTAGCCTTTGTGGCGCTCGACCGCAAAGGCCGGCACGGCGCGTACAGCATACACCCGGGATTTAACTACGCGCTGTATCAGCAGGGGGAAAACAGGGTGATCGAGGCGGGGAGTTTGTTTGAAAAGTAATGCCGTGTTTGGTGTTTGGTGTTTCGTGTTTCGTGTTTGGGGGTGAATTGCCTTTGGCAACTGTGCGTAGTTCAGGCGAAGCGCCCTAAACACCAAACACTAAACACCCAAATACTCCTTCTGCCCCTTATCAATCTCTTTCAAAATGCGGTGTGCGAGTTCCAGGGCTTTGGCGCCGTCCTTCAAAGTGACCACCGGGTCAATATTTTGCTGGATGGCAGCGTGAAATGTTTCCAGTTCCCGCTGAATGGCATTCACGGGCGCCGTTTCGGGCATTTGCAGTTGCAGCCATTTTTTGCCCGTATTGGTTTCAAATTCCATCAGTTGTTCCTGCGGCGGCAGGTCGGCGGCGTTTTGTTCAAAAAGGCGAACGATCTGTGCATTTTTTTCTAAAAAATCGAGGCTCAGATAATGATCAGGTTGAAAAAGGCGCATTTTCCGCATTTGTTTCAGCGAAATACGACTGGCCGTGAGATTGGCTACCGCCCCGTTGGCAAATTCGATGCGGGCATTGGCAATATCCGGCGTATGGCTCAACACGGCCACGCCGCTGGCGCTTACCTTGGAGACAGGCGACTTGATCAGGTGCAAAATCAGATCCAGGTCGTGGATCATAAGGTCGAGGATGACAGATACATCGGTGCCTCGCGGCTGAAAAACGGCCAAGCGGTGCCCTTCGATAAACATGGGATTCAGCGTCATGTCCTGTAAGGCAGTGAATGCCGGATTGAATCGCTCCACATGCCCTACCTGTACCTTGACCTGGTGTTTGGCGGCCAGTTGTAACAGTTTGTTGCTTTCCGGGATGGTTTGGGTTACCGGTTTTTCAATAAAAACGTGTTTGCCGGCCCGCATAGCCATTGCCGCCAGTTCGTAGTGGGTAGGGGTGGGGGTGACAATATCGACGGCATCTACCTCTTCCAGAAGTTGTTCGATGGAATGGAAGCGTTTAGCGCCATACTGCGTCTCTGCCGATGCGGCATTCTTATCATCCGGTTCGTAAAAACCTGCTAATTCCCAGCAATCGGTGGCTAAGATGCATTTCAAGTGGATTTTGCCGAGGTGTCCGGCTCCGAATAGGGCGATACGCATGGTAATAAGTAGTTATCAGTTATTAGTTATTGGTTATCAGTGTTCATAATCAAGCATTTACAAAGAATTTTGCCAAAACTAATCATGCAGGAAACGGATAATAGCCTGTGCCGTTCGTTGAGAAGCGCCTCCGTCGCCCAGCAGGCGTCGAAGTTCCGAATAGCCCGCGAGCAGTTCAGCCCGCTTTTCAGGCTGTAAAATCTCCGTAAGTGCGGACTTTAAATTGGCCGGGTTCAAGTCGTCCTGAATGAGTTCCCGTACCAGCGGTTTGTCCGCAATCAGGTTGACCAATGAAATATATTTCACCTGCACCAATCGACGCGCAATATGGTAAGAAATAAGGTTTCCGGCATAACAAACCACCTGCGGCACCTTAAACAAGGCTGTTTCGAGGGTGGAAGTGCCCGATTTTACCAATGCTGCATGGGATTTTTGCAGTAATTCGTATGTTTTCCCAACGACGACCTGCACCTGCGGGTAATCTTTCAAAAAGGGCTGGTAAAATGTTGCCGGCAAGGAAGTAGCGCCCGCAATAACAAACTGATAGTCAGGAAAATCTTTTATTACAGCCAGCATTTCCGGCAAAATCCGCTGCACTTCCTGCCGCCTGCTGCCGGGTAAAAGTGCAATGATATTGGACTGTCCGGTAGCGGCCAATGTATGCGCCGTGTGTTCCTGCAGGGCGTCGAGCAGCGGGTGCCCGACAAATTCTACCTCGACATGATATTGTTCAAAAAACGCTTGTTCAAAGGGTAGAATCACCAGCATTTTGTCGACATCGCGGCGAATATCATGCACCCTGGACCGGTGCCAGGCCCATATTTGTGGTGAAATGTAGTAGATCACTTTGATACCCTGCTGTTTCGCCCATTTGGCGATCCGCAAATTGAACCCCGGGTAGTCAATCAGAACCAAAGCGTCCGGCTGGAATGCCAGAATGTCTTTCTTACAGAAATCAATATTCTGCAGGATAGTGCGCAGGTTTTTAATCACCTCCACAAACCCCATAAATGCCAGGTCTCTATAGTGTTTGACCAAATCGCCGCCTGCTGCCTGCATCAGGTCGCCTCCCCAAACACGGCACTGCAAGTCTGGCTGCATCTTGAATAAAGCCTTGAGCAGGTTGGCGCCGTGCAGGTCGCCGGATGCTTCCCCGGCAATGACGTAGAGTTTCATGGGAGCAAAGGACGCACTATTTATGGTTTGATGGTTTGTTGGTTTGGTATGGTTTATTGTTTAGGTTTTGAGGTGGTAACTCTGCCGCCTGGCAAATAACTTCCGCCTCAAAGAGCGCTCAAACCCTGAAACCTATCAACCATAAAACCATAAAAACCTACCTCAGCACCACAACCGGTTTGCTGATAATGCCGTTACCTGCATTCACCGAAAGCATATAAGTTCCGGTGTTCAGGTGTTGCAAACGAAGCGGCAAGTTGTGTTCGCCGCTCATATTGCCGAGATTGGCTTCATACACCACTTTACCCGTTACGTCGGTCAGGCGCAACTGCACATCGGTTTGTTTGGCTAATTTCAGCGAAACTGTTGCCTGATCGGCCACCGGGTTGGGGTAGACCTCAACACTTACACCCGCTAAGGAAGGTTCGTTGGCAGATGTGATCGTAAATGGAACAGCCGTTTGTTCTGCATTGATAATTTCTCCATTGTCCGTGTTGATCAACATCGTAATGGCGTGCATGTCGTTAACAGTCTGCGAAATGGGGTGCGTGTACGTGTGGGTGAACGTATGTACCGAACCGGCCGGGTTGTTTGCCGGAACACTACCCGCTGTTCCTGAAAAAGTGCCGGTAATGGCGCGGGCTACATGGTTGTACACCATTTGAGATGCAGGCACGGTGAAGGGCAGGTTTTCATAACCGCCCATCGGGCCGCTATCGCCGCCGGAAAATGCGTTTGTTTGTCTCCAGCCGGATGTAACACCGGTCACATTATCTTCTGTAATGACCATTGCAATTCTGAAATTGCCGTTCATGGCCTCCTGAAAGTGCAGTTGGCTTTCCACGGTGATTAAACGGGTTGCAGCATCGTAGGCGACATTGTGCTGAACAGAAACCGGCGCAGGCGTGCTCAGACGATCGATCAGTTCTTTTTCAAAATCCAAAGGGTACACATCCTGGTTAATGCGATCAACCGCACCACTCGGATAACCGCCGATAAAATCGGCAAAGCCGGTGTCGTATATGGTTACCTGCATCGGATCATCATTGTGTACTGCAATAGGAACCGCAGTTGTCGGATAGTTTTCCGCGATAAAATCCATCATCACAGCGCCCATAGGACACCATTGGCACCAGGTGCCGGTGGCTTCTTCCACCACTACTTTCCGGCCCGGAGCAGGTTCTACGCCCTCAATGTCGATCGGTACAAAAGTACTGTTGTCAGAAGGGTCATTGTCTTCGCTACCGTTGATATTGGAGATAGAAACCTCGTATTCGCCGGTATTTGAACCCAGAGAAACAGGTATATCTAAAATAAAGTCATAAGAATTACTAATAGCGAGATTTAAACCGTCATAAGACTGGCTGGCCGTTTGTGTGCCTTTCGTCCAGCTAGCCGTAAATGAAGTGATTGGAGCGAATCCATTGTTAGTGATACTTCCGGCAATGCTTAAGTTCTGACCGGCCCAAAATTTAGTATAATCTCCAAATATCGCCGGGATTGCATCCACATATCTGCCGATAGATACACCCCCTACCGCTGCCCTCACAATATTGTCCGGTTCGGTAATGCGAATATTATCTAAAGCAACGCCATACAGCCAGCCGCCACCGTCATTGTATTTAAAAGACAACTTCAGATTGGCATTTCCTGCATACGCCGACAGGTCGACCATTTCAAAGCGCCAGTTAAAATCTCCCGTAAACGACTTGACTGCGGTCCAGGTGACGCCATTGTCGGTAGAAGCTTGCAGGGTAAGCGATTCCTGCAAACCTTCTAAAAGGCGGTTCCAGTAGTACAAGTCAAATAACAGGAAAGGAGATGTAACACCTGTCAGATTAACGCCGGGCAGTATCAGCAGATCGGTGCTTTTATTGCAGTTACACGCATCATCATTGGTAGCGAGCACCTTACCGCTTTTTGGTAGAATGGGAAAATACTCGGAACTAAGCGATTCCGGGTTACCCACAACCCATCCGCCATCCGTGGCAAGTGTTGTCTGGCTCCAACCCGCAGGCAGCGTTGTTGCAGCGTTAAAATTTTCCTCTAAAATGGGAACCTGTGCAAAAGCACTACTGAGAAGAAGGGCAAAGAAGGATGAAAAAAGTAAACTTTTCAACATAAGGATGATATTTTTTTATTGTTTTGAAAAAGTCGGCAAACCTATTCAAATGTTGGCAACTGGATGGAGTTATCAAAAAAAATGTCTGCACCTGACAAATGTTAAGGGCTTGCCCAGATTAAAAAAATCAGATATTGGGAACTTCCTGCGGCTGGTTTTGTTTCGGGGCTGTAACTTTACATCGACCATTCTTACAGGCTGGGGTTGTTTGGGCTAAAAAATAATGGATTATGCTGTTTGAACCGAAAGACGTATTTCGAAAATTAGAGTTTGATAAAGTGCTCGATCTGCTCGAGAAAGAAGCGCTTACCCCCATGGCAGGAGAGGTGCTGCGCCATATCAGCCCCCTTACTGATTTTAAAACCATAGACCTTGGGCTGCGGGAAGTGCGGGAATTCAAATTGGCGCTGGAAAAAAACGACCGCTTCCCGATTGAAGCGTTCCCGGATATTACACCCGACCTGAAATTGCTCGATATTGAGGGTTATACCTTACAGGCAGAATCGTTCCAGGGCATCCTGCGGATTCTGTTTGTCATGCGCGATATTTTTAAATACTTTGCCGGCGGCGCGAAAAAAGAAATTTACCCTAAATTATACGACCTGACCCGGGCGCTTTCCTACGACGAAGGACTCGCCAAAGCCATCGCGGCTGTTTTTGATGAAAAAGGTGAAATTCGCCCTGACGCATCGCCCGAACTGATGCGTATCCGCCGTGACATGCAGCAAAAAGTACGCGAACTCGACGGGCGTTTCCGGCAAATTATCCAGGAATACCGCGCCAAAGGCATGCTTTCCGATACCCCGGAAAGTTTCCGCAACCACCGCCGCGTGCTTTCCGTCCCCTCTGAACACAAACGCAAAATCAGGGGTATTATCCACGACGAATCGGATACCGGGCGCACGGCTTTTATCGAACCGGAAGCAGTCATTGAAATCAACAACGACTTGTTCGACCTCGAACAGGATGAACGCCGCGAGATATTCCGCATTCTGCGCGATTTGAGCCAGACAATCCGCCCGTACAGTCATGTTATCCGGCAGTACCTGGAAGTGCTGGTGCGTTTTGATGTGATTCAGGCCAAAGCGCGGCTGGCTATGTCCATGCGCGCCGGAATGCCCATTTTGAAAGAAAAACCAGTCATCGGGATCAAAAAAGGCTACCACCCACTGCTGTACCTGAAAAACAAGTCCCAGGGGCGCAAAACAATCCCTTTTGAACTCCGGCTGAATGCCGAAGACCATATCCTGATCCTGTCCGGCCCCAACGCCGGCGGAAAATCGGTGGCTATGAAATCGGTGGGACTGCTCCAGATGATGGTGCAAAGCGGTTTGCTGGTTCCCGTACATGAACTCAGCGAATTCGGGGTTTTTCTCCAGATATTTGCGGATATTGGCGATCAGCAAAGCCTCGACGACGACCTGAGTACTTATTCTTCCCGGCTGCAAAATGCCCGCGCATTTTTGGAAAAAGCCACCCCGCAGACTTTAGTTTTGATCGACGAGATGGGCAGCGGCACCGACCCCAAGCCGGGCGGCGCTATTGCGGAGGCTATTTTGCGGCAATTGCATCGCAAAGGGGTGTACGCCGTTATCACGACACACTACTCCAATCTAAAAGTGTTTGCCTTCCGAAATCAGGGTATCCTGAACGGAAATATGCACTTTGACAAGGATACGCTTTCACCTACCTACGAACTCAAAGTGGGCAGGCCCGGCAGTAGTTATGCCTTTGAAATTGCGGAAAAAAGCGGGTTGTCCAAAGATCTGATCGGTTATGCCCGCAACAAAACCGGCCCGGAAACGGCTGTCGACGATATCCTGATCGAACTGCAACGGGAAAAACAGGAACTGGAAGAAAAATTGCGCCTCGTCTCTGAAAAAGAACAATCGCTGGAGCGCCTGATCAAATCCTATGACTCCCTGCAACACGACCTCGATGTGAAGCGGAAACGCCTGAAACTCGACCAAAAAGAGCACGAACTACGTCAAAGCAGTGATGCAAGCCGGGAGGTGGATCGCCTGATCCGGCAACTGAAAGATGAGCGAAACCTGGAAAAAGCCCAGCAAATCAGCGCACAATTGAGGCAGGAAAGAGCCGATAAAGTGCGCCAGGTGAACGACGTCAACGCCGAAGTCATCAAACTGGAAGAACAAAACCTGCCCTCCGCTTCCAGCCGCCCACTGGCGGAAGGCGATTTCGTGCGGCTCCGGGCAGGCGGCGCGACCGGACGGATAGAAACGATTAAAGGTCAAAAAGCGACCATCCATATGGGCGGCATGAAAGTGCATGCGCCCCTGCGCGATCTGTTGCCCGTAGCCGAACCGATCAAACAAGTAGCGTCCATCAGCAACAACGACCTGCAACAGGCAGCCATGTTCGACGCCAAAATAGACCTGCGGGGCATGAGCAAAGACGAAGCCATGCGTGTTTTGGAAAAATTTGTGGACAATGCTTTGTTGTCCAATGCTGCCAGCCTCCGCATTTTACACGGTAAAGGGGATGGCATTCTGCGCAAGGTCGTTCGTCAAAAACTGCGCGAATACGGCGGCAATATCGGCAATGTGTACCATCCTGAACAGGAAAACGGCGGCGACGGGGTCACGATTGTCGATTTGGTGTAATGCGCTTGCGCGCACTTAGGAATAATGGCAACGCGGATCACGCGGATGCGGCGGATTGACGCGGATTTTTCCCTCGTAGAGTTGACCTAACTCCAGTTTTTTTACTCTACGAGGAAAAAATCCGCGTCAATCCGCCTAATCCGCGTGATCCGCGTTGCCATTATTCCTACGGGAGCGCTCAACTCTACTTAATAATCGCAATATTCACCCCCAAAATCAGGCGCGACGGCGTATTGGCAAATTGATATTTGTCGCCGAAAAAAGTAATGTGATTGCCCTGGTTGCTGAAATTGCCTTCATAGCGCAGGTCGAAGGAGAATCGTCCGGCGCCAACGTTCAGGCCGGTCTGCCAACCCCAGGTCATTTGTTTAAAGCGGGCTTTATAACCGTCGAAATCGGTTAGTTCGGACGTGCTGTTGAGGAAGTAGTGTCCCACAGGGCCGCCTTGTAAACGCACTGGCCCCAGTTTAAAACCTACCAATACCGGAATATCCAAATACTGGTACTTTTCATTTTTTATTACTTCACCAACGCTGCTTTCGCCGATTTTGTAATCGACCCTGTTGGAATTGAACAAGATTTCGGGTTGTATAAATATCCCCTTTCCGAAACGGAAATAGGCGCCGAACTGGGTGCCGAAATTAGATTTATTGATTCCGAAGTTCAGCGAAGTGTCGCCGCCACCCAGAATAATATCCTGCGGTTTGTTGACCTGTGTATTGAGGCCGCCTTTCAGACCGAAAGAAAATAACTGCGCCTGTGCTACATGGCCGAACAGCAGAAAGAAACTTGCCAAAAATAAGTTTTTCATACAGAGAATGTGTGTGATTAAGTGATTTTCGGATTAAACGACATCCGTTTGAAAATTGGTGCAAAACGGTTGCCTTTCCGCTCACTTTTAACCCGATGGTAACACAACTGTGAATATTTCCAAAAACGAACATTCCGTTGAAAGTTTTCGGGGTTGCATAGCCTATAAAAATTTCTTGTGTCAAAGTATTTGTTTAAAAAGTAAAAGAAAGTACATTTGTCGGGTCTTTATTGATTTGCTGTTTATACCTAATCATTTAGCAAACAGTGAATTGCAACGAAAACAAATAGTTTTATGAAAAAACAACCCGGACATCGCACCTATAATATCTCTGAAGCAGACTTGTACGTGACCTGCATGGAAGCCATTCGGGCAGCCCATCGAGACCTGGAATTTTTCAACCAGTACGGTTACGGATTGGAGCGCCTCAAGGCATTTAAGTCCCTTTGCGACCAGTTTCAAGCCTTGCCAGGCGACGATGAATTGGTCGGCGAACAAATGATTACTACGGAAAAAAAGGATTTCGCAGCCGAAAAACTCAAAACAGCCATCCGTTCCCTGATGACACGTGTAGCCATGAAGTTCCACGACCGCAGCGGGCGCTACCGCAAGTTCGGCACCGCCAAACTCGGCGACATGACGGCTCCCCAATTGCTGTTTTGCGGTCGGCGCGTTGCACGGGTAGCCCGCCAACAGATTGATTTCCTGGCAGATGTGGGCGTTACCGAAAATATTATCCAACGCGTACTGGATGCTTGTAGCGCCTTTGAAACAGCTTTGAATATTCAACAGGACAAACTCCACGACCGCGATATCGGCGTGGAGCGGCGTATGGAATCAGGCAATAAACTGTACAGCGAATTGGTGGTGCTGGCCGACATCGGCAAGGATATCTGGGCCGAACGCGACCCCGTCAAATATGAGCAATATTGCCTGTATGAAAGTAATGCCGATCAGAAAAGAGAACGGAAAGCCAGACTGAGGTGGGAGGGAGGTTACAATTCAGGTCTACCGCCATCTCCTCCACCTCCCTGATCTTCACTTCAATATCATCCAGCAGGGTAGTGGCCAGGGAAAGGCCCACGTAATCGGCTTTGACAGGAAATGACTTGTGCTTGCGGTCAATAAAGACCGCTACCTCCACTTTTTTGGGCAATACCTGTAACAGCGGTTGCACGGCATAAAAAACGGTGCGACCGGTATTAGCTACATCATCTACAATGATAATCGCTTTTCCCCGGAGCGCCTCCGGCGGCATTTCGATATAAGGGTCATACTCGACCGGATTGGCCGGATTCAGTCGGATGCGGGTCAACGTCAATTCCATGCCTTCGGGCGCAAGCGGCAACAATTCAGCCAGCAACAGCTGTGCAAAACCCAAACCATTGTTATTCAAACCTGCCAGGATCACCTCCGGCTCTTCGAAATTGTGTTCGAGGATTTCAATGGCAATACGTTTTATTTTTTGCCTTATTTGTTGATCGTCAAGTATTTGCATAAGTCAGGGTAGTTGCTCCACATCCAATTTGCTGCCGTTGAACGGGATTTGATAAACTGAATATTTCCAAATTATTATCAATGTGCAAAAGTCCACCACCATCGCTGTATTTTTCGCCTTCCAAGGAAAAATATTATGCTAAATAAACAAACCCTCTGCATTCAGTCACTCTTATCTTTTACTCCAAACATGTGTCGGCGCAACATTCCGTTGCGCGCCTCTGGAACGAGGCATTGTTACAATCTGTGCGCAAGGATTTTGCGCGACCACCGGTTCATGCCCGCAATTTATTTCATACGTCATTGGCCATGTACGATGCGTGGGCGGCGTATGATTCCACTGCCGACACTTATTTACTGGGCAAAACTGTCGGATCTTATACCTGCAATTTTGAAGGAATCAATATGCCCGCTGAATGAAGGCCTGCACAGGAAGAAGCTTTGAGTTACGCCGTTTACAGGGTGCTGGTGCAACGCTTTCAGTTTTCCCCGAATGCAGGCGCCACGCTCAACAGGCTAAAAAACCTGATGATTGAACTGGGATATGACCCCAATTTTACCTCGGTAGATTATGCCAATACCAATCTTCCGGCAGCACTGGGCAATTACCTCGGCTACTGCATTGTTTTTATGGGCCTGCAAGATGGCGCCAATGAGCAATATAACTACGCCGCTTTTAACTATGCGCCCGTCAATCCTATTTTGCAACCCGCCAATCCGGGCAATCCCAATATCCTCGATCCCAATCGCTGGCAGCCGCTCTCATTGAGTGTAGCGATTGACCAAAACGGCAACCCGATTCCGTCGACCCAGTTGTTTCAAAGCCCGGAATGGGGCAGGGTTCAACCCTTTGCTTTAACGCCGGATGACCTGACGATATATGCGCGAAACGGCGTGGCTTACTGGGTTTACCACGATCCGGGGCCGCCGCCTATGTTGGATACGAGCGCCACCAATGGCCTTTCGGAAGAATTCAAATGGAATTATTCCTTGGTCAGTATCTGGCAATCGCACCTCGACCCTGCGGATAGCGTGATGTGGGATATTTCACCCAGATCGATTGGAAATGTGCAATCCTATCCGCAGACCGTGGCGGAATTGAGAAATTTTTATAAATTAGAAGAAGGCGGCGACGCCGGTATCGGCCGGGAAATCAACCCGAGAACAGGCGAGCCTTATGTCCCGCAGATCGTACCGAGAGCTGATTATGCCCGGGCTTTGGCCGAATTCTGGGCGGACGGCCCAACTTCGGAGACGCCGCCGGGGCACTGGTTTGCTATTTTTAACCACACGATGGATCATCCCGCTTTTCAGCGCCGCTACAACGGACAAGGGCCTTTGCTGGATACACTTGAATGGGATGTAAAAGCCTATTTCACCCTAGGCGGCGCACTGCACGACGCAGCCGTCACGGCCTGGGGCATCAAAGGCTGGTATGACGGCGGACGTCCGATTACAGCCCTGCGCTATATGGCTGATAAAGGGCAAAGTTCTGATCCGGCCTTGCCGCATTACCATCCTGCCGGACTGAAACTGATACCGGGTTTTATAGAATTGGTAGAAGATGGCGATACGCTGGCCGGTACAGATGGCATCAACGTTGGTAAAATTAAAGTGTACTCGTGGCGCGGGCCGGCTTATATCAGCAACCCCGATACGGATATTGCAGGTGTGGGCTGGATTCTGGCAGAAAGGTGGTGGCCCTATCAGCGCCCGACGTTCGTTACCCCGCCTTTTGCAGGCTATATTTCCGGGCACTCCACGTATTCCAGGGCAGCTGCTGAAACCCTTACTTTGCTGACGGGAGATGAATATTTCCCGGGCGGCCTTGGTGAATTTGACATTACGGCCAATGAATTCCTGGCTTTTGAACAAGGCCCAACAGTCAACATGAAATTGCAGTGGGCTACCTACCGCGACGCCTCTGATCAAACCAGTTTGTCCCGTATCTGGGGTGGTATTCACCCGCCGTTTGATGATATTCCGGGTCGCTTGATTGGCGGTCAGGTTGGTATGGACGCATTTTATAAAGCGCGAACCTATTTTTACGTGGATCAGGATCAGGACGGTTTTTTCTCTTATCAGGATTGTGATGATAACAATGCGGCCATCCACCCGGATGCCGCAGAACTTTGTGACGGCATAGACAATAACTGCAATGGCTTGACGGACGATAATATCACCATTTATACCTATTTCCCGGACACGGATGGCGACGGGTTTGGCGACCTGGCGGGACATTTGGATACCTGCCTGGCTGAAATCCCCTTTGGTTATGTAACGAACGGGATGGATTGCAACGACACCAATGTGTCGATGTATCCGGGCGCTGAAGAACAATGCGACGGCATCGACAATGACTGTAACAATCTGATAGACGACGCTATCGCATTATACACCTATTATCCCGATGCGGACGGCGACTTTTTCGGCGATTTTCTTTCTTCGCCCTTAGATACCTGTTTGAATACTGCGCCTGCCGGGTATGTGATCAATAATATGGATTGCGACGACAACAACGCAGCATCCAACCCGGAAGCGGTAGAATCCTGCGACGGCATCGATAACAACTGCAACGATCTGATAGACGAGGGCATCGATCAATTTACTTATTTCGTTGACGCAGACGGCGATGGTTTTGGCGATCCGATGGCCGCGCCATTAGATACTTGTCTGATTGCTGCGCCTGCGGGTTTTGTCATCAATAACCTGGATTGTAATGACAATGCGGCTGCGGCAAATCCCGACGCTTCCGAAGTGTTCGACGGTATCGACAACGACTGCAATGGTATGGTAGATGACGTGGTCAAAACCGTTTCGCCCGGCGGAACAGGTCAACGCCTGACGGGCTACCCCAATCCAACGTATGACGCACTTACATTAATGCTTGATTATCAAGGCGTTAAAACGTTTAATATCGTAAGTATGGATGGCAAAACATGGATCAGCCGCACGTTGACTTTTGTGAATAAAACCGCCCGATTAGATATGTCGGCACTGGCGCCCGGCGTTTATATTTTGCAATGCCAGTGCGCTGCTGATGAACAAATTACACCATTGAAAATCGTAAAAATGTAATAGTGAGTTGTGAGTAGTGAGTAGTGAGTAGCATTCTCTTAGAAGTACAATGAGTTCTTTCTTCTTAGCGAATGCCATTCACCACTCACTACTCACCACTCACTACTCACCATTCACCACTCACAACATGATTCAATCCCTTCTTTTTATTATCATAGCCGGACTTGCTGTAGCAACGGCCTGGAAAGGATTCAGCCGTATTGGGCAAAACATCCATTTAGGCAAACCCGAATTGATCAAAGGCAATGCCGCAGAACGCTGGCGCAATGTGTTGCTGGTGGCTTTCGGCCAGCAAAAAATGTTCAAAAACTGGACGCCCGCAGTATTGCACCTGTTTATTTATGTGGCTTTTTTAGTGACGCAGGTAGAACTGATCGAGATATTTGTGGACGGGATTTTTGGAACCCACCGCTTTTTTGCGCCGATGCTTGGCGGGTTTTACACATTCGTCATCAGTTTTATTGAAATACTTTCCGTGTTGGCCTTTGTGGCCACTATCGCTTTTTTAATGCGCCGTAATGTGCTGGGTGTTGCGCGTTTTCAAAAGCCCGAATTAAAAGGTTTTCCGGCCCGTGACGCCAATACCATATTGCTGCTGGAAATTATCCTGATCGTCGGCGTTTTTTGTATGAACGGTGGCGATAAAGCCTTGCAAACGAGGGGTTTAGAGCATTATCACACGACCGGCGCTTTTGCCGTGAGCAGCTGGCTGGGTCCGGCATTGTTTGGCGGCTTAGACACTGCCACACTTATCGGCGTGGAGCGTTTCGGCTGGTGGCTGCATATCCTGACCGTATTCGGATTTCTGGTGTACCTGCCATATTCCAAACACCTGCATATCCTGCTGGCATTCCCCAATACCTGGTACGCCAAATTGAGCGCCAAAGGTAAAATGGAAAATATGCCGGAGATTCAGAAAGAGGTACGTATTATGATGGGCCTGGAACAACCCGACCCGGGCGCAGCAGGCGAATTGCCGGAATTCGGCGCCAACGACGTGCTGTCGCTTTCCTGGAAAAACATCATGGAAGCCTATTCCTGCACGGAATGCGGCCGTTGCACCGCCGCCTGTCCGGCCAATATCACCGGTAAAAAACTGTCGCCCCGCAAAGTGATGATGGATGTGCGCGACCGGGCCGATGAAGTAGGCGCTGTCATTGCCGCCGGGAAAGCGACGAAAGAACAATACGATGACGGCAAAAGCCTGTTCGACCGCATCACCCCGGAAGAACTTCACGCCTGCACCACCTGCAACGCCTGCGTGGAAGCCTGTCCCGTGCTCATCAACCCGCTCGACATCATTATGCAAATGCGCCGCCACGAAATACTCACCCAATCTGCCGGCCCCGGCGAATGGCTGCCCATGTTCAACGCTATTGAAAATGCGGGCGCGGCCTGGGCCATGAGCGCGGAAAGGGATGCGTGGAACGAATGAGTGTTTGGTGTTGGTGGGTGTTTCGGGCACTCCGCCTTTGGCAACTGTGGTCCCAGCAAAGCCGCGCCAAGCCACAACACCTAAAACACCAAAACACGCCAAAGCGAAGCCCCCCTAAACACTAAACACCATACACTAAACACCAATCATGTTAGCCAAAACAATTGCCGAATACCAGTCCGAAGGCCGCGCACCGGAAATCCTTTTTTGGGTCGGATGCGCCGGCAGTTACGATACCCGCGCTCAAAAGGTGACACGTGCCTTGTGCGAAATCCTGAACCACGCCGGGGTGGAGTTTGCCATTTTGGGAAATGAAGAACGCTGCACCGGCGATCCGGCCCGGCGCGCCGGCAACGAATTCCTCTTCCAGATGACCGCCGCCATGAACATCGAAACCCTGAATATGTACGGGGTGAAAAAGATCGTGGCGGCTTGTCCGCACTGTTTTAATACCCTGAAAAATGAGTACCCGGAATTAGGCGGCCACTACGAAGTGGTACACCACACCCAGTTGCTCAACGAACTCATCGCCTCCGGCAAACTCAAAATCAAGGAAGGCGGCGACTTCAAAGGACAGCGCATCACCTACCACGACTCCTGTTATCTGGGCAGGGCTAACAATGTGTATGAGGCCCCCCGCGCCCTGCTCGAAGCCCTCGATGTAGACCTCGTGGAAATGAAACGCTCCCGCAAAAACGGCCTGTGCTGCGGCGCCGGCGGCGCGCAAATGTGGAAAGAAGACGAACCCGGCAACAAACGCATCAACATCGAACGCATCGAGGAAGCGCTGGAAACCAACCCGGCTGCCGTGGTGGCCAATTGCCCTTTTTGTATCACGATGCTGCAGGATGGACTGAAAGCCAAGGAAAAAAATGAACAAATCCCGGTGTATGATCTTTCAGAGATGATATTGAGCAGGATATCTTGAAGGCGCTGCGCGCAGTTTTGTGCGCTTCGCGCCGTAGGAATAATGGGGACGCGGATGACGCGCTTACGCGCATGTTTTTTGCGCTTCGCGCCGTAGGGAGTGCGGCCCCCCCGCGGGGCGCGGCCCGCCCCCGGGGCCGGGGGAGATGGAAGATCGTCCTCGAACGGAGGTTCCGGAAGTAAACTCAGTTGGAGATAGTCCGATAAACCTGGCGAAAGCCTTGGCATTTTTAAAATGTTGGAAGTTGCCAAAAAGGGTAACAAAGATTTTGGCGGTGCTTTTTCCAACCCCTTTGATCGTCTCAATTTGATGAATCAATCGTATTGCCTCTTCATCATCCTGTTCGGGATTAAGTTCCTTTTCCAGGGTCTGAATGGCCTCCTGGGTACTTGCCAGAACATCCTGTAACGCTTTAACCGCGATGGGGTTAGGGTTCACGCGATATTCAAAAGCATGCAGTTGATTTTTCAGTTGTTGCTCCTGTTTTTGAAGAGAAGCAAGGGCAGAAAAGGCTTCTTTCCGTTTTTTTTGTGTGCGATCTGGCATTTTATATGTAATTAAATCCATTTTTTGGCCTAGCAGGCTCAACGTTTGAGCATCCTGGTCATCCGTTTTATTGGTCTTGAGGAGTGCTTAGACATCGCCCGGCTTTTGAGCAGGATTCACCACTGAAAAAGGAACGCCTGCGGTGGACAGCGTATAAATCAATCGTTCCGAATACGGACCTGTGGCTTCCAATACGAAGTGCTTGCCACTAACATCTAGTTTGGTTAACCACGCCGATATGTCATCCAAAGTATTGCAAATTTTACACTTTTTCCACTTACCTGCAACGAAATAAGCAACTACTAATTCATCTTTCGAGACGTCAAGTCCAATGTAAATGATAGGAGATGTTTGCATGATGGTTTAATTTTGTGATGAATAATACGAGAAGTAACTCATCACCTGGCAACTATCATCGTAACGCAGGCTTTTTGCCTAATGAACTGTCCAGTTTTTGGTGATGAGAAGGGAGCGGGGACTAACATCCGTGACGGGCTTAGCGGCCCTCTGACACGTCAGTCTTTTTCCGCTCCCTACTTCTTTGCATCAAAAAAAAGAAACTTTTTGTAGCAATACAAACGTACGATGACTCGGATGAGCGCGGATTTTCCCGCTTTAGAGTTGACTTGCTTATCTAAAAGTGACATATTTGCTCTTTGTGTAACTCTCTAAAGCGGGAAAATCCGTGAAAATCCGCGTCATCCGCCCAATCCGTGTTGCCTATTATTCCTACGAGCGCGAAGCGCGAAAATCCGTGTCCCATCCTTTTAATCCGTGTTCTTTCTAATCTAAGTCGGGAAAAAATCTAATCCGTGTTCCATTACTCTAAGTCGGGAAAAATCCCGGTTCCATTTTCCAATCTTCGCACCATGAAAAAATCCAGCCTTCTTTTCCTCTCCATCTCCCTCTGCATCGGCCTCCAGGCGCAATCTAATGTCTCCACTTTTATCCGCCTCGACCAGTTCGGTTACTGGCCCGATAGCAAAAAGTGGCCGTCATCGGGGACCCGGTGGTTGGTTTTGATGCGGCGCAGAGTTTTACCCCGGCAATGTTATGAAGTGCGGCGGGTATCCGACGGGCAAAGCGTATTTTCTGGCGCGCCGGTAGCTTGGAATAACGGTGCACGTCCATCCCAATCGGGTGATAAGGGCTGGTGGTTCGATTTTTCTGCCGTTACAACGCCGGGCGAATACTATCTGCATGATGTAGTCAAAAATGTATCTTCGTACCCTGTTCAAAATTGGCGCGGATGTGTACCGAAGAGGTAATGAAACAGGCGCGGATGTATTTTTACCAGCGGCTCAACTTTGCTAAACAGCCGCCTTATACCGATACCAAATGGGCGGATGCCACCGGTTACGAAGGCCCCAACCAGGACCACGCCGCCCGCAGTCGCTGGGCGAAAACCGACCCCAACACGGCCCGTGATCTGCATGGCGGCTGGATGGACGCGGGCGACGTCAACAAATACACCACTTTTTGCCGAAGGTGCGGTGCTCCAATTATTGGAAGCCTACCGCCGCAATCCAGACGTGTTTACCGATGATTTTAATATCCCGGAAAGCGGCAACGGCATTCCCGATCTGTTCGATGAACTGCTGTGGAACTAGACTGGCTCAAACGCATGCAGGACGCGAGTGGTACTAATGGATTTTTGCTTAAAGACGGCGTGGACAACTATAACGACGTGTCGCCGCCTTAGTGCCGATACCCGCCCGAGCTATTACCCGCCGGAATGCACCTCCGCTACGCTGGCGGGCTGCGCGATGTTTGCACATGCGGGCGTTGTGTTCAGCGGTACTGCAATAATCCGACCTCCAAACCTGCGGCGGCGACCTGCTCGCCCGCGCCGAATTGGCCTGGCAAAGGGCGGTGGTCAGGACCTCTAATTTTACCCAATTTGAATCGGCCTGCGATGATGGCGACATCAAATCCGGTGATGCCGACCGGGATGCTGCCGGGCAATTGGAAAGTGCGGTGGTGGGCTGCCTTTACCTGTACGAGGCCACGGGCGACAGCAGTGTATCAGACATTTGTCGAGTCGAACTACGCTCTGGTGGAACCCATTTCAACACGTGGTGGGGGCCGTATCAATCGGCGGTGGAACGCGCTTTGTTGCGTTATTCCGGGATGCCCAATGCCAACACCAGCCATTGCGCAGGCATTCGCAACCAAAAAGGAAGCATGAATTACGCCTTTCCATTGAATCCTACAATGCGCAAACGGATATGTACCGCGCACAAATGGACGATTGGGCGCACCATTGGGGCAGCAACTGCTGTGCGCAACTGCGGCACCCTGAATATGGATTTTGTAGAATTCAACATCAATCCGGACCAGGCGGCGCAATACCGGGAAACGGCAGAGCAATATGTCCATTGGCTGCACGGAACCAACCCGCTCGGCATGGTCATGCTGTCCAATATGTAGCGTACGGTGGCGATGCCTGCGCCAATGAAATTTACCACACCTGGTTTGGCAACAACACGCCTTACGACCACGCCCTGACCCGCCGAAAGGCCCGGCGCCGGGTTACGTCACCGGCGGCCCGAACAAGGATTTTTCCTATCCGCAACTGTCGCCCCCGGCCAATCAGCCCCCGCAGAAATCATACCGCGATTTCAACGACGGATGGCCGGAAAGTTCCTGGAAATTACCGAACCGGCCATTTATTACAACGCCGGCTATATTCCCTTGCTGTCTAATTTTGTAGAAAATGCGGTAGTGCCCGCCATAGAACCTGCTGATTTTCCGGTTGTACTGTTTGAGGTTTTCCCTGAATCCCGCAAAGGATCAATGCACCATTCGTTTTCAGAGGCAGGTTTCAGGAAAGTTCAGATATTTAACGCCGCCGTGGGTCGTTTCAGAAAAACAGGTCACTGAAAAAGAAACTATTTTTTGACTCCAAAACATTTGCCTTTTTTCAGGCATTTGCTAATATTGGGGAGGACGGCCCCCGGAAGCAGATCGTCAAACAATGATTATGAAAATACGCGTTTTTTTCCTGTCTTCCGCTTCCTGACAACCTTTTAGTGCGATGGCCCGATTGCGGTTTGCCCGCCTTTTTCCGGACCATGCCGTATTACAACGGCAAAAAGCAATTCCGCTTCAGTTGGACCAATCCCGGTGAAACCGGTCAAGAAGCTTATTTTTCTTAAACGGCGCCCCCAGCCAGTTGCAAACAAACGACGGCAGACAGCAACGGAAATGGCAGGTACAGCTTTCAGCCCTGGAAGCGGGCGGCCCCACACTCGGATTACCAGCGCATCCGGCAAACAGGAATGTAAAGACGTCAGTGATCGGCGACGTATGGCTTTGTTCCGGCCAATCGAATATGGAATGGAGTGTCGCGCAGGCCAACAACTATAAACAGGAGCGGGAAGAACGCTGATCTCCCACAAATCAGGCATTTCAGGGTAGAACACGGAGGTATCCTTATTGCCCGTGGATGACCTGGAAAAAAAGGTGAGTGAAATTTGTAATCCTGAAAATGTGGGTAGATTTTACCGAACCGGCCCTTTTCGCTCGCGAGGTATTTCAACAAACGGGTTCCCGTCCACTCCTGCATTCGTCCCGGGGTGGTTCGCAGGTGGAGATCCGATCAGCAAAGAAGCCTGCTTGCTTCCGAGGTATTGCGCCCTTACGGGTCGAGAATCTCCCGCCAAACATGGGAAGAAGCCGATTTCCGGCCTGAACGCAGCATCAAAAAGAAACTGTTCGGCAACCCTGACGCCAACCCGACGCCCGAAGACGAAAATCGTTATGTGCAACCCGACCACGACTGGTCGGGCTGGCTGACCGCCGACCCGATGCGGCAACGGGACTGAAAGGTGTTCGGGCTCCGGCGCAACGGTTATATGGGTAAAACCGTGGACATTCCCGGTGAAAATGACGGTGCGGGAAACGACACTCGGGCTGGCGATAATTACAACTACAACGAAATATACATCAACGGAAAACTGGTAGTATTGGGGTTGTACAAAGGCACGCGCAAGATTCTGATTCCCCCATTACCTGAAACCCGGCCCGAACAAACTTATGGTCAACCTGCACCAAACTATTGAACCTGTATGGTTTGGCCTGGGGTTGATGGGGTCTGAAAACGACCTCTTTGTACGCGCGAAACCCGTAACACTTCATCCTGGCCGGCAACGACTGAAACTGATGCCGGCTTTTGCCGAACCGCACACTTTGCGCATTCGGAGCAACAATGTGGCGCCGCTATTTACAACAAGACGATCGCACCACTGATTCCGTACGGCATCCGCGGCGCTCTGTGGTACCAGGGCGAATCCAACGCGGGCCGGGCGTGTGAGTACCGGCCACTGTTCCCGCTCATGATTCAGGACTGGCGCAAACCGTTGGAACGATGAATTTCCTTTTTATTTTGTACAGTTATCGTCGGCCGGCGCTTATCAAAACAGCAATGAAGGCAGCGATTGGGCTGAACTGCGGGAAGCGCAAACCCCGACCCTTCAACTGCCGAAACAGGCATGGCCGTCACGACCTCGATATTGGCGACCCGAAAAGATATTCACCCCACCAACAAACAGGATGTCGGAAAAAGACTGGCAGCCGTCGCGTTGGAAAAATGTTTACCATAAGACTTGGTTGCACAGCGCCCCATGCTGACGCTGCACAGTTTGAAAAAGACCGGGCGGTGCTGCGTTTCCAGTTTACCGGCAGCGGCCTGGTAGCCAAAGACAAGTTCGGTTACTTGAAAGGG
>JADJSY010000026.1 GCA_016711435.1 Lewinellaceae bacterium | reverse complement strand
GTCAGCGCTTCGATCAGTCCTTCGAGGTCGCCCTCGATGACTTTATCCAGGTTGAAATTTTTGTTATCGCCTTCCAGCCGGTGATCGGTCACGCGGTTTTGCGGCCAGTTGTAGGTGCGTATTTTTTCCGAGCGGTCGCCGGAACCCACAATGCTTTTGCGCGCCGAAGCAAGCGCTGAAGCCTCGCGCTGAACCTGGGCGTCCTGGATTTGCTGCACCAGGCGTCCCATGGCAATGTCGCGGTTTTTATGTTGCGAGCGGCTTTCCGTACTTTCTGCAATAATGCCGGTGGGCAAGTGGGTAAAACGCACGCCCGATTCCGTTTTGTTCACGTGCTGTCCGCCCGCGCCTGAAGCGCGAAA
The DNA here is from genome assembly GCA_016711435.1 of Lewinellaceae bacterium. GTDB lineage: Bacteria > Bacteroidota > Bacteroidia > Chitinophagales > Saprospiraceae > M3007. The sequence continues at coordinate 96,545 of JADJSY010000026.1, read as the reverse complement.
GGTATCGGTTCTGATATCTTCCTTGCGAACATTGATGTCTTCGGGTTCCATTTTGGGCAATACGGCTACTGTTGCGGCGGAAGTATGAACGCGGCCTTTCGCTTCCGTTTCCGGGATGCGTTGCACGCGGTGTGCGCCCGATTCGTATTTGAGGCGGCCATACACATGCTCGCCGGATACCTCCAGTACGACTTTGGCATAACCGCCAGCCGTGCCGGGGTTTTCATCCAGCACTTCCACCTCCCAGCCGCGGGCGCTGAAGTAGCGGCCGTACATACGGTACAAATCGCCGGCAAATAGCGCCGCTTCGTCGCCGCCGGTACCGGAGCGGATTTCAAAAATAACGTCCTTTTCGTCTTCCGGGTCTTTAGGTGTGAGCAGCGTTTTCAGCTCGTCTTCCAAAGTAGTGCATTCCGGTTCCAGCATCGCAATTTCGTCCCGTGCCATCTCGCGCATCTCCGGGTCGCTTTCCATCGACAGTATCGAGCGGGCGCTGCTGAGATTGGACATCGCTTTTTCATACCGCGCTGCTGTCTGCATGATCGGCTGGAGTTTTTTATACTCCTTGTTTACCTTTTTAGACTTTTCCACATCCGAGGCCGTGGAGGGATCGGATAGTTGTTCCTCCAGGTGCAGATATCTTTCGCGTATCGCTTGCAGTTTTTCGAGCATAGTCAGTTCCTGATTTAAAAACAGGGTGCAAAAGTATGCAGTATTTCTTCAAAAGGTATTTATACGGTGAAACAAGCCGTGAATACTACTTTGCGTTTTACCTGGTCCTATTTCGCCGGGAATTATCCGCCACCGTTTTCATGGTATTGAACTTCTCCATTTCTTTCGCAGCCATGTTATTGTTCCCGGCGTCTTCATAAAGATAACTTTGAATTTGATGGTGGTTGGCAAAATAGTCCAGCAAATCTATTTCAGAAGGTGATTTCAGCACTTTGCCGACCTTGACGTCCGTGATAAATTTCGGTTGGTATTTCAGAAACTCCTCGTGGATTAAAATGGCTTCATTGGTTTGTTTCGATTCGGCATTGTTTTTTACCCGATCGAGGTACACAGTTTCATACAGCGCGTGGTAGTCGGTCCTGTCCAGGGTAGTCACATTCGGCGGATAAAAACGATACGCCAGGAAATAAACGCACAACGCAACGACACCTATTTTGGCAAACCACACTTTGGACTCGGTTTGTGCAAAGCGCAGGCATTCGATGACACAATAAGCGGCGAAAGGCAACAGCAGCACCGCCAGCGGCGCACGCAATCGTCCCAACACGTAGAAACCTATCATAATTCCCAAATGCAACAGAATGGCTAAATAAAGCGCAGGATGCTTTTTCCGGTTGTACAAAGCAAAGAAAATACCTGCCACGCCCAGGCCGACAATCCAGTAAAAATTGAGGAAGGCCATTTTCACAACGGGCACGATTTCCCTGTAAAAATAATAATTCTCGTTGTTGGGCCACTCCGCCCCGTTCAGTACGCTCTGAAATTTTGACCATACCAATTGCAGGTAGGAACCTGCCGAATGGGTTCCGAGCGATTCGAGCGCTGCCGGGAGAAATTTACCGTTCGTTGCGCCCATGATTTCGGCACTTTTGGCCGCTTCCGGTTGCCACCTCGATATGGCATTTGTTCCGTATACATTGGTAGCCACGAAGGTAATCGCACCGGTGCTGGTCGTACTAAAAAGAGGTGCGCCAACCGCTACGTTTCGCAAAATAACAGGCAGGCAAACCAGCAAAAAACCACCTGCAATCAATCCTGAATTCTGCAAAAGTGTTTTGGATAATTTCCGCTCCCGGGCCAAATAAATACCCAGCGCACCGATCAGAAAAAGAACAAAAAAAGATTGCAGGAGATAAGCCAGACCAATGGTAATTCCGCTGACCAAAAACGCGGATCTCGTGCCGCGATCCAGTGCTTTCTGGAATGTCCAAACGGTCAGAAGCGTGAAAAACACGCTCCAGCAGGTACGCAGGATCAGGGATTCCTGAAACAGAACGGTGCCGCAGAATGTGTAGAACAGGCAGGCCAGCAGGGCTGTTGCATCATCAAAAAAGCGTCGGGTGATGAGCCAGAGTATCACGCCGCTCATGGCGCCTACCAGGCATTGAAGCACCATCATCCAGTAGATGCCGTTGCCGGTAAGCACATAAAGAAACGCAAGTAAATAAGCGTACAGCGGTTCCTGGTGGTACCTGTTGCCGCCGTACCATTCATTCCATAGCACTTTGCCGGGTATGAACGTGGAATCCCGGCCGGGATTGGCTGCCAGGATTTGGTTCCGTTTATCGGGATGTTGTTTAAAGTAGTAATCGGCGAATTCCTGATGCCACCCATGATAAGGATGCAAAGGCTGGCGATTCAGCCAGTCGCCGGCTGCCAGCGCGCGCGCCTGTTCATCAAAAAAGTAGCTGTCGGACTCTTTCCAGGCATACATTTTATACAGCGGGCCATTAGCCACCGTATGGAATAATGATGCCCTTATGATCACCCAAAGGACGATCAGACCTCCGATAACTTTATACCTGTGCTTTCCCAGCCACTCGTTTAATTCCGCTGTAAATGGAGTCTGGGGTGACCCGGACAGTTTTTTGGTATTGGGCGTGACCGGTTTGGCAACGGGCTTTTTTTTGTTTTTCATATCAGACGGGATAATCAATTGGTACTTCCTACTTCTTGTAATTATTTCACGCTAAATTTTAGCGTAAAAAAAGGAAGTATAATTGGTAAACCATAAACTCCGCCTGATTTTGATCTCATTTATCGCACAATCAGCACAGGAATACTCACCGCGTGGCGCACTGCTCCAATTGTCGTTCCAAAAATCAGGTCTTTCAGCACCCGGTGCCCATGGGCGCCCATGACCAGCAAATCGACCTTTTTTTCATTGACCAGCAGGGGAATAGCCTTTTTGGCCGGACCGTAGCCGATGACCGTTTCGCATTGGTAGCCGAGCGTGCTGAGGGATTCCTGGTATGCTTCTAAATATTTGAGGTCGGCATGGGTTTCGTAATCCTGAATTTCACTGCCCATTACCCAGGCGCCTGCGGTTTCAACGGCGTGAATCAGGTAGTATTTCGCAGTTTTGCCGCCAATATGCAGGGCGTGTTCCAGGGTTTTTTGGTCTGCTTCAGAGAAATCTACAGCAATGGCAATCTCCTTGTATTCAGGCTTTTGTATGGCCGAAATGGCTTTGAAATTTCCATGCGGCACCTGTGTTTTGGCCCTGGGTAAATTCACCAGGATCGGACGCAATACAATGTACAACAGCATGGCGGCAGCCCCGAATAACAAGGGCAAGACGATCCATTGAACGAGCCACAAGTGTCTGCCGCTGTTGGCTAACCAACCCAAAACCTCCTCGTACACGAGCCATACATTGAGCGAAACAATAATAGTGGCGCTCGTCCAACCGCCTACTTTAGCCCAAAAGCCGATGGCGTAATCGCCCATGCGCCGCTTGCTGCTGACATAATGCAGCAGTGGAATCACTGCAAAACCCAGTTGCATACTCAGCATAACCTGGCTCATCACCAGCATGTCGCCTGTAGCGGATTCCCCGAAGTACGAAATAACTATTATAGCCGGTATGACTGCCAGCAGGCGAGTAATGAGTCGCCGCAACCAGGGCGCGATCCGCAGGTGCAGGTATCCTTCCATAACGATCTGTCCGGCCAGGGTACCCGTCACGGTGCTGCTTTGTCCGGCAGCAATCAGGGCGATGGCAAAAAGAGCAGGCGCATAATTTTTTCCCAGCAAAGGTTCCAGCAGGCGGTGCGCATCCTGAATTTCAGACACACCGTTGTACCCGTTTTTATGAAAAACGGCCGCCGCCAGTATCAAAATAGCAGCATTGACAAACAAAGCGAGATTGAGTGCAATAGCCGAATCGATCACATTGTACTTGATCGCGCGGCGCAGTCCCTGCGGGTCGCGGGTCACTTTGCGCGACTGTACCAACGCAGAATGCAGGTACAGGTTGTGCGGCATTACTGTAGCGCCAATGATACCGATTGCAATGAAAAGCGCTTCTGTAGTAGGAATGCTCGGGATAAAACCCACCACCACTTCGCTCAATTCGGGTTTGGCCAGCACCATCTGAATGGCAAAAGCGCCGCCGATAATAATAATCAGGGCCAGGATGAATGCTTCCAGGCGTCGGATACCCAGTTGCATCAAAAAAAGAATTAGGAAAGCGTCCAGTACGCTCAATCCGACACCCCAGATGAGCGGAATACCAAACAATAACTGCAAGCCGATAGCCATACCGACTACTTCTGCCAGGTCGGTGGAGGCAATCGCGATTTCTGCCAGGATATAATTGAAAATATTGGCGGCCGGGTGATAGAGCTCGCGCGACGCCTGCGCCAGGTCGCGCTGCGCCACCACGCCCAACCGCGCGCACATGCTTTGTAACAACAGGGCAATCATGTTGGACATCAGCAATACCCACAGCAGGGAATAGCCGAAACGGCTGCCTCCCGCCAGGTCGGTCGCCCAGTTGCCAGGATCCATATAACCTACACTCACAAGATAAGCCGGACCCAGAAAAACAAAAAGCCGGCGCCAAAACCCGCCTTTTACGTTGGTTTCAACAGTGCTGTGTACCTCGGAAAGAGAGCGCTCCGGGTGTATCCGAGGATCAGGATTGGGTTGTTTTTTTTTCATGGGAATGCTTTTTTGGGGTTGATGAAGGTTGATAAAAGTTGATGAGGGTTGATGGTTGATGAGGGTTGATATTCATCTACTCGAAAAAAGTAAAATCGCTCCATTTCGAGCGGTTGAATATCAACCTTCTCAACCCTCATCAACCCGTATCAACCTTATCAATCCAACCCTCATCAACCCTTAATCACAAAAAGATTTTGCGCCACTTTATCGCTCAACGTCACTTCCGTATTTCCGCCGATGCGAACCTGTACAGACTGGTCATAATCTATTCGGCCCGACAGGAGCACTTCGACGCCCAGGCCCAAACCAATCTGATCGAGGTACTGCAAAAAAGGAGTGGCATGGTCATCCACACCCGTTACAATACCCCGTTGCCCTGGTTGGAGCACTGCCAGACGCACCTGCTGGCGATAGGTCCAGCGACCTTCCGCATCCGGGATCGGATCGCCATGCGGGTCGAAACGCGGGCGCCCCAGAAAAGTATCCAGGCGGTCAACCAGCATTTCGCCCTGTACGTGTTCGAGCTGTTCGGCAAGATCGTGTACTTCGTCCCACGCAAATCCGAGTTTATCCACCAAAAACACCTCCCACAAACGGTGCTTGCGAATGAGCGCTGTAGCTACAAGGTTGCCCTCTTCGGTCAGCGCAACACCCCTGTATTTTTCGTATTTGATCAATTGTTTTTCTGACAAACGTTTGAGCATATCCGTAACCGAGGCAGCGGCCGTATTCATAGCGCCTGCAATGGAATTGGTTAACACGGATTTACCGTCTTTTTCAGCAAGTTTAAAAATGGCCTTGAGGTAGTTTTCCTCGGTGATTGTAATCGTCATGGCAGATACGTGCGCTTGGGTTACTTTTTCTGCGAAAATAAAATTTAAGGCAAATGTATAATTATTTTTAGATTAACCTAAAAAATATTTTACTTCTCTTCATTGTGCAGCAAAATCCGTTGCTTCACCCGTTCTATTTTTTTGGTCAATTCCCGGAAAAACCAGTCGCGGGTCTTTTCCGAAGATTGGGTGATCGGGCTGGATTTGGCGATCACATTCTGGAACCAGTCATCGGTGTAATCGCAGAGTTTCGGATCGGTACTTTTGATATAATTGGGGTTGCAGAAGGCTGCAAATACGACCTTGCCCACATCGCTGGTGATGATTGCCGTATTATTGGTATGTACCATTTCATTGTGGTAGATATGGATGGAGCCGAGACCGTGTTCCGGTTTTTCGCCGATTTTAAATTTTTTACCGGCAGCCGCGATGGCCTTCATGTGGGCGGCCCATTCCATCAATTTATCGCATAAAATAACGGCTTCCTGCGGGTCGCGAAAGCCGCCGGAATAGACGTGGTATTCGATCTGGGCCAGTGTATTGTCCACAATATTGACACTCCAGAGTTCAGTGCTGTCCAAAGCGATATAGTGTTCCAGCAGTTTTTGGCTGAGTTGCACCACGGGCTGGGTAACGAGTTGAAAATCGAAAGGCCGGTCGCGCAAAAACTCCAGGTTCCAGGTGGTGCGCCCCCAGACGTAGAGTTTAAAACAGATCAGTTCGGGAATAAAATTGTAGGTAAACACGGGGATTTCGACCGTTGCATAATTGAAATGTACCTTTGGAAGCCGGCGTATTTGTTCCAGCGTCTGAATGTAATCCGTGAGATATTGGGAAAAATCGGTAATTTTTTGCGAAAAAGCATTAAAATTACACATCACATTGTCGCTTTGACCCACTACTAACTGATCGAGCGAAATCCGAAAATGCAGGGCCAGGGTGCTGAGTTCGGGCGGCGAAAGAAATGTGTCGCCCCGCAACCTGCGATAAATCGGGTCTTTGCCCAGGTTGAGAATACGAGCCAGGTCCTCCACTGCATCGGCGCGGCGGGCATAGCGTTGAAGAATTATTTCAAAAAGTTGGTCTTGTAAGTTCTGCTGCACCATACGGATCGGGTCTATTAAGTAAAAGGGCAAAATTAGATAACTTTTTAAACACTGACCATGATAATAAGTGATGAGCGGATGGACATGATTGATTGCCGTAATAAATTTAGCACCCAATATCTTGAGGCAAGCCCTTTTTAATATTCATTTCCTTTTTGGATTCTATTTTGAAAAAAACCGCAGTTTAAACGACCTTTGCGCCCGGTTTTGATGCTTGTGCAACGACCGCCCTGACCACTCGTTCACTTTTTCAATCACTTACTTTGAAAGCGATTCTACTCCTTGAAGACGGCACAGTATTTCACGGCAAAGCCGCCGGCAAAACCGGTACGACTACCGGCGAAATTTGTTTCAATACAGGTATGACGGGTTATCAGGAAATTTTCACCGACCCTTCGTACACCGGGCAGGTGCTGGTTGCCACTAATGTGCATATCGGCAATTATGGTATCAAAAATGACGAAATAGAGAGCGAAAGCATCAAAATTGCCGGATTTATCTGCCGCAATTTTAATATTCCCTACAGCCGCCAGACCGCCGACCGCAGTATTCAGGACTATTTCGAGGCAGAAGGATTGGTTGCCATACACGACCTGGATACCCGGGCCATCGTGCAGCATATCCGCGAGCGCGGCGCTATGAACTGTATCATTTCTTCTGAAACGGACGATGTTGCCGAATTGCAAAAACGGCTCGCTGCGACACCGGGCATGGCCGGATTAGAACTTTCCAGTCACATCACTACCCGCGAACCTTACTTTATCGGGCAGGAAGGCGCCAAATACCGCATTGCCGTGATGGATTTCGGGGTGAAAAAAAATATTCTCCGCAGCTTCGACCAGCGCGACTGCTACCTGAAAGTTTTTCCGGCTAAAACAGATTTTGCAGAGGTGAAAGCCTGGAATCCCGACGGCTATTTTCTGTCCAATGGCCCCGGCGACCCTTCTTCCATGCCTTATGCAGTAGCAACGGTAGAAAAAATGCTCGCCGACGGCAAACCGCTTTTCGGCATTTGCCTTGGGCAACAATTGCTCGCGCTCGCCGCAGGATTGCCGACGTACAAACTGCACCACGGCCACCGGGGACTCAACCATCCGGTGAAAAACCTGGTGACCGGCCTGTCTGAAATTACCAGCCAAAATCATGGGTTCGGCGTGGTCGAACAGGCCGTTTATGACAGCCCGGGCATCGTTGAAGCCACCCACATCAACCTGAACGACAACACCGTAGAAGGTATTCGCTTGAAAAACTACCCCGCGTTCAGTGTGCAGTACCACCCGGAAGCCAGCCCCGGCCCACACGATGCGCGGTATTTGTTCGATCAGTTCGTCGGAATGTTGAGGGGTTGAAATTGTTGAGAGGTTGAGGGTGTGTACCCAAAGCCTCTCAACAAGCATGCAAATGTACAGATGCCCATTACCACCCTCAACCAACTAACCAAAACTGCTTTTTAAAGGCCCCAATCGCCTCCTTCGTAAACGGCGTCAGCGCCAGCCGCCCGCTGATGGCCGCCCGTTCGTGCAGGAGCGTATCCCAGTGTTCGGTACCCTGCCAGAATACTTTTTTGAGTTCGGCCAGGGCATCCGGGCTGTAGGAGCAGAGTTTTTTACAGAAATGGGCCAGGTAAGCGTCGAGCTGTTCTACCGTGTCAAATACCTCCTGATACAGGCTTTTGGATTTGCCCCGCTCGGCTGTTTGCCATTCATCGGGGGTCAGTGACCACTGGCTGAAAGTGGCCACGCCCACCTTGCGTTCGACGGCAGGGCCGATGACAAAGGGGCCGAATCCCACAGCTAATTCGCTCAGCCGGAAAGTGGCAAAATGGGAGGCCATACAAAAATCGGTGGCTGCGGAAAGTCCGACGCCGCCGCCTACCGACTTGCCATGAATACGGCCTACAATAATTTTCGGGCAGCGGCGCATGGCATTGATCACATTTCCAAAGCCGGAAAAAAAGGTTTTACCCGCTTCAAAATCCTGTATCTCCAGCAATTCGTCGAAACTCGCTCCGGCACAAAATGTTTTATGCTCGGCGCTGCGCAACACGACGATTTTGGCATCGGGGTTCTGACCGGCCGCTTCAAAAGCGGCTACGAGTTCTGACAGCAAGCGGCTGGGCAGGCTGTTGTGGTTGGGGTGAAAAAAGGTGATGTGCAACGCGCCTTCCGGCATTAATTCGGAATGGACGTAGCCTTGTTGTGTGATGTCCATAGGAAAATGGTTAGGTTTGCGGCAAAGATAGACCATGATTTATGTGATTTGCATGATTTACCTGATGGGCGGTGTTGCCTTTTGTCTTTTGCCTTTTTGCTGATAATTCTTTTCATCTATGCGCGTTTCCATTGTTCAATCGACCCTTGTCTGGGAAAACCCCGAACAAAACCGGGCCAATTTTGCTCAAAAAATGGCTCCGCTGGCCGGGCAAACCGACCTGGTCGTGCTACCTGAAATGTTCAGTACAGGTTTTTCCATGCAGGCTGGGACATTAGCCGAGCACATGGACGGCCCGACCATGTATTGGCTTGCGGCACAAGCCAAGGAGTTGCAGGCAGCAGTTACCGGCAGTTTTATCTGTTCGGAAGCGGGTCATTTTTTTAATCGCTTAGTTTTTATGCGGCCCGACGGAACATTTGACACCTACGACAAAAAACATTTGTTCACTTTGGCGGGTGAAAACGAACATTACACGCCCGGTAAAAAACGCCTGATTATCGAGTGGAAAGACTGGCGAATCTGCCCTTTGGTTTGTTACGATTTGCGCTTCCCGGCCTGGAGCCGCAACCGGATAAACCGTCCAGAAACAGATTTTCAGGAAGATTTTGACCTGTTAATATACGTCGCTAACTGGCCTGCCCGTCGCGCGCACCACTGGCGCACCCTGTTGGCAGCCAGAGCCATTGAAAATCAGGCATTTACGATTGGCGTGAACATCGTTGGAACGGATGGAAACGGGCTGGAAGACTGCGGCGACTTCACCATAATTGATTTTGGCGGACAGGTGATTTGTCAAATTTCCGGGCAGGAGGATGTTATAACCGCCGAACTTTCATTGGCGAACCAGCAACATTACCGCCAACAATTACCTTTTTTGCAGGATGCAGATATTTTTACCCTGCACTGATCGCTTTTTTCCACTTTTTATTCCAAATGTATTGTTTTTTCAAAACCATTGCTACCTTTGCCACCGGCTTGCAATAATAAACAGTCTCTTTTAGGCTTCATTATAATCAATTTTTCTGATTTCTCCTCCCTTCGCGCAAGTCATTGAAGCCTGTTCGGCCCCCACCGAAACCAATTTAATCTTCATCAGCAGTGAACTCATTTGATGAGCATGGCACATAGGTAATTTTTTATCTCTGCCTTGAACTGTAAACTTACACACATGACCACAACGTTACCTTCCAGTCGACCCCAAGACTCATTAACGCGTGTTTTTTTACCCATTCTATTGTTTATTCTCATCGCTTGCTCTTCCTTCAAGAGCATAGGCCGCAGTCCGACTGACCGCGCCGAAGATGTAGAAACGATGCAAATGCGCTGCGACATCACCGGTTACGCCCAAAATTTCCTGGGCATTCGTTACCGCTACGCCGGCACTGCGCCAAAAACCGGATTCGATTGCTCCGGATTTACCAGCTACATTCTCAAAGAATTCAACCTGAAAGTATCCTCCTGCTCTTCCACGCAGTCCCGTCAGGGCGCCCGGATTTCTCTCAAAGAGGTGTTGCCTGGCGATCTTGTTTTCTTCGGACGCCGCGGTCGTATTCAGCATGTGGCTATGGTAGTTGAAAATACCCCGGAAGGCATTATTTGCGTCCACAGCACTTGCAGCCGGGGCATCGTTGTTGAAAATATATCAACCTCCAAATACTGGAAACCTAAAATCCTGTTTGCACGCGACATTATCAGCAGCCAGACGGCGGGTTAAAAGCCGTCGCAGCAGAACAAAACGTACCATGAAAAAAGGGCTGTCCCGCTTCCGGCGGGCCGGCCCTTTTGTATTTTTCAAACAAAAGATGTTACTTTGTTGTCTCGTTATCGGTTATCAGTTATTGGTTATCAGGGGTGTTAACCCTTGGCTTGAGTGTATGACCAATGCCAAAAGTTGCCAGACTGATAACTGATAACTGATAACCAATAACAAAACATGCCTAATCTCGACTCCAATATCGAATACCTCAAAGGCGTCGGCCCACATCGGGCTGAAGTGCTTAAAAAGGAACTGGGTATTTTTACCTGTCGGGACCTGTTGTTTCATTTCCCTTTCCGCTACATCGACCGCACCAAATTTCACCGCATCCGCGATATTCATACCGAGGGTGAACAAGTGCAGATACGCGGCATCCTGCGGCGGCTCGAAACACTGGGCGAAGGCCGCGCACGCCGCCTGGTCGGGAGCATCCGCGATGAAACAGGTATGATGGAACTGGTGTGGTTTCAGGCCGTGCAATGGCTCGAAAAATCGCTGCAGGTTGGCAAAGAATATATCGTTTTCGGTCGGGTGAATGAATTCAACGGGCGTTTCAATATTACCCACCCGGAAATGGAAGAAGCGACCGTAGTGGTACCTTCTGAAAACGGGCCCGGGCAGGTACTCACGGCGCAGGTAGCCTCCCGTACGTTTGACCCTGTTTACCCCAGCACAGATAAACTGACGCAGAAAGGATTGGATGCCAAAGGTTTGCGCAAATTACTCCGCACCCTGCTCGACCAACTTTCCGCTTCGGACGTACCCGAAACGCTGCCCGATTACATGTTGTCTCAATACAAACTTATCGGGCGCTGGTCGGCACTCTCTAAAATCCATTTCCCCGAAAACCAGCAGGAACTCGATGCCTCCACCCGGCGCTTGAAATTTGAGGAATTGTTTTTCCTGCAACTCCGGCTGCTCCAGATTCGCACGCGCCGAAAAGATACCATACGCGGTTTTGTGTACAGCAAAATAGGGGAATACTTCAACCGTTTTTTCCAGGAAAAACTGCCCTTTGAACTTACCGGCGCTCAAAAAAGGGTGATTAAGGAAATCCGCAGCGACCTCGCTTCCGGCAAACACATGAACCGCCTGGTACAGGGCGATGTCGGCTCCGGCAAAACGGTCGTGGCCCTGATGACCATGCTGATGGCCATCGACAACGGTTTTCAGGCGACCCTGATGGCGCCGACCGAAATTCTGGCGCAACAACATTTTGCCAATATCACCGAACTCGTAGGCGACCTGGGCGTACAGGTCGGTTACCTGTCCGGCAATGTGAAGGCAAAAAACGCGCGGCCATCCTGGAGCAACTCGCTTCCGGCGAAATCCATATTGTCATCGGCACCCACGCGCTGATCGAAGACTGGGTTCAGTTTAAAAACCTGGGCATCAGTGTAATAGACGAGCAGCACCGCTTCGGCGTGCAACAACGCGCCAAACTCTGGGCCAAAAACCCCGCTGGGCCGCCGCATGTGCTGGTGATGACCGCCACACCTATTCCGCGCACGCTGGCGATGACCTTGTACGGCGACCTCGACGTTTCGGTGATCGACGAGAACTGCCGCCGGGCCGGAAACCCATTACCACGCTGCACAAAACAGAGCACCACCGCCTGCGGGTACAGGGATTTATGCGCGAGGAAATTGCCAAAGGCCGCCAGGTGTATGTGGTGTATCCGATGATTGAAGAAACGGAAACCATGGACTTGCAGAACCTGATGTCGGTTTTTGAGGCGTTGAGCCGCGACTTTCCCATCCCGGAATACCAAATTTCCATTGTGCATGGTAAAATGAAAGCCGGCGACAAGGATTTTGAAATGCAGCGATTCGTGCGCGGCGAAACGCAGATCATGGTGGCTACTACGGTCATCGAAGTGGGCGTGAATGTGCCCAATGCCTCTGTGATGGTGATTGAAAATGCCGAGCGTTTCGGGCTTTCCCAACTGCATCAGTTGCGTGGCCGGGTAGGCAGGGGCGCGGAACAGTCTTTCTGCCTGCTGCTGACCAGTTTCAAACTCAGCAGCGAAGCCCGCGAACGTATACAGACCATGTGCCAGACCAACGACGGTTTCATTATTGCCGAAACAGACCTGCGGCTGCGCGGCCCGGGCAACATAGAAGGCACCCAGCAAAGCGGCATGCTGCGGTTTATGTTGGCCGACCTGGCCCGCGACGGGCAGATCCTAACGGCAGCGAGGGAAATTGCTACTCAGATTCTGGAAAAAGATCCCACGCTGGCGATACCGGAACACGGGCGATTGCGGCAGCATTTGGCGTCGGAAGGGAAGGATGCCAGGGTGTGGAGCCGGATTTCCTAGTACTGCCGAACCCTGTTCGGCACGATTGTGCAAGAATTGGCGCCTGACATGTGCGGGGTCGTAAGACCCGCGCACGGCGATAACCCCTTCTTGTCTTTCACAATTAATATACCACATGGACACAAGTGGTTTCTACAAAGACACCGGCGGAGAGCCATCGATAGTCAACTAATTCCTTGGCTCTGCCTGTTGATAAGCCGAGGGTTACCGCCCGTGCTGTCGGGAATAGTGTTACGACCCCGGCAGCGCCCATGTCATAACCCCTTATCATCCCTTTCCCATGACAAGACTCATTTTCTTCCTCGCCCGGTAGCCTTATTTTTGCAGGGAAAAAACAGCCTGTTGGCATGAACCTGAAACTACACCACGCCCGGTTTCTTTTTACAGAACTTCAGCGCCCGCTGAACCTGCATGAGCCGCACGACGAATTGAGCGACTTCGACACCCGTTTTCGCCTGATCCTGCGCAAACACCTCGTGGTATTGTGCTGGTGGAGCATATTGAATATCGTAGGAGGTGTGTTTGCCGTATGCTGCCTGGATGGCGTGTATTATTATTTCTGGATGATGGGGCTGGTATGGGGACTGATCAATTTTGCCATAACAATGGCTATTTTCAACCATACCTTTTATAAAAAATTCAACCGGGGCAATTCATTTGAACGATTTGAAGCGCAGCGACATGTGGAGAAAATCATGTTTCTCAATATTGGCATCGACACCGCTTACATTTTTGCGGGTTTGCTGCTGCGTGAACATAGTTTTGTGAGCGGCGTCGCTCATGCTGATCTTTGGCTCGGATTCGGGTGGTCTGTTATCGTGCAGGGTGTTTTCCTGCTCATTCAGGATGTACAAGTGTACCGGCTGCACCGGCGCAATTTCCGCAAGGCGCAACCATTTCTGGAACAGTTATTAGATAAAGACGGGAGTTAAAAAGCAAAGGCAAAACAAAGGTCATCTGAGCTACTTGCTTTGCCTTTATTAGCGCGCCAACGAACTCCAGCAAATCCTCCTCTTCCCACATATCCGCCATCAACTGCACCCCTACCGGCATGCCATTCTCCGGATGCCTCCCCGCCGGAACGGCAATCGCCGGAATACCCGCCAGATTAGCTAACACCGTATAAATATCCGACAGATACATCGCCACCGGGTCTTCCGATTTTTCGCCAAAACGCCCGGCCACCGAAGGCGCCACAGGTAGCAGGATAAAGTCGTAGTCCCGGAAAATCTCCCGGATCCGGTCGCGGATCAGCCTGCGCGCCTGCTGCGCCTTGGTGTAATAGGCGTCGTAATAACCGCTGCTCAAAACAAAAGTACCCAGCAAAATGCGGCGTTTCACTTCCTCGCTGAAACCCGCGCTGCGGCTGAGCACATACGTTTCTTCGAGGTTGCGGGCATCTGGACTCCGGTAGCCATAACGAATGCCGTCGTAACGCGACAGGTTGGAGCTGGCCTCGGCAGTTGTCAATACATAATAGGTGGGAATGATATAGTCCAGCAGATCGAATCCGACCGGTTCAACCTGGTGTCCGGCGGCAATAAGCCCATCAATGTACGCACGGGTGACGCTGCGCACACCCGCATCAACGCTTTCATTATCAATCGTTTGCGGGAAATAAGCAATCCGGCGGGATGATGACAAGCGTTCCTGAACCGGTTGTTTTTTTACAGCAGCAGCCGTACTGTCAAATTCATCCGGCCCCTGCATAATATCGAGCAGCAGGGCAATGTCTGCCGGATGCCGGGCCAGCACGCCGATCTGATCGAAAGAGGAGCCATAAGCCAGCAAGCCATGTCTTGAAATCCGGCCGTAGGTAGGTTTAAAACCCCAGATGCCGCAAAATCCGGCCGGTTGACGCACCGAACCGCCCGTGTCGCTGCCCAATGCGGCTATACAGGTATCCGTTTGTACTGAAACCGCCGCACCGCCGGAAGACCCGCCGGGTACCCGCTCGGGATCGGCAGCATTGTGCACCGGGCCGTATACAGAGTTCTCGTTGGTGGAACCCATGCCGAACTGGTCGCAATTGGTACGGCCGATCAGGATGGCATCTTCCGCCAGCAGGCGCTCCACCGCAGTGGCAGAGTAGAGCGAACGAAAGCCTTCGAGGATTTTTGACGCCGCCGTCACCTGATGTCCGGCATAGCAGATATTGTCTTTGATGCTGATCACTGCTCCGAATAAACGCCCCACAGAAGCAGGATTTCCCCTGAATTTCCGATCCAGTTTATCCGCCTGCTGTAGTGCTTCTTCGGCCCAAACCTCCACATAAGCATTCAATGCTTTGTTTTTTTCAATCTGAGCAATATAGTACTCGACCATATCGCGACAGTTGGTACTACCGGAATGGATAGCGGCTTGTAGCGCGCTGATAGATTCAAATGTTGGCATGCTGTGCGGATACGTGTTGTGGGTGCGGCGGCAAAGGTAGGAAATGTACCGGCTGCTTTAGCTGCCGGATGAAACGTACGGCAGCCGCATATTACATCCGGCAGCTAAAGCAGCCGGTACAGCAGCCGGTACAAAAAAACTTAACCCTAACTTAAACTACATTCTTCGTCTGCAAAAATACTCCGCCTGACCTTTGCCCCAGCAAATCTGTACCAAACATATCATGAAACGAATTCCTACCCTCCTCTCCGCACTACTATTGTGCTTCCTTCCACTTTTCCTTACAGCCCAAACGGGTACTATCTCTGGAAAAATTATTGATGCCAAACTGGCTGAAGCCCTGATTGGTGCTTCCATCCGCCTTGAAGGCGGCGGCGGCGCAGTCACCGACTTAGACGGTTTTTTCACGATCCGCAATGTCACGCCCGGCGTACACAAAATCATCATCAATTATACGGGTTACCAGACTAAAAACGTGTCTGACATTGTGGTAAAGGCCGGCGAAACGGTTACCGTCGATGTAGCGCTCGAAGAGTCTTCCATCGGTACGACTATTACAGAAGTAGTCATTGTCGCAAAAGCGGGCCGCGAGAGTATGAGCGCGCTCACCATCCTGCAAAAAACAAGTCCGACGATCGGCGACGGCATCAGTGCCGAAACCATCAAACGTACCCCCGACCGCACCACCAGCGATGTTATTCGCCGGGTGAGCGGCGCCAGTATTCAGGATAATAAATTCGCCATTATCCGCGGATTGAGCGACCGCTATAATATTGCCATGCTCAATGGCGCCCTGCTGAGCAGCACCGAACCGGATCGCAAGGCGTTTTCTTTCGATTTGTTTCCTTCTTCCATGTTGGATAATCTGGTTGTCGTAAAAACGGCCAGTGCCGACCTGCCCGGCGAATTTGCCGGCGGCGCTATCCTGCTCAATACCCGCGATATTCCGGAGCAAAGCTACCTGAGCGTCAGTGTGAATGCGGGCATCAACAATGTCACCACTTTCCAGCCTTATTTATCGGGTATGGGCGGAAAAACGGACTGGCTGGGATTGGATAATGGCCATAGGGCGCTGCCTGAAGGTTTCCCTACGCCCAACGAGTTCATCGGCGCTACCCGCGCTGAAAAAGTGCGTTTCTCACAAATGTTTGAAAATGACTGGGCTATTACGGAAGGCAGCAGCGCGCGCCCCAATATGGGTTTTCAAATCGCCGGCGGACTGGTCAATGACCTGTCGGCTAAAGCGCAATTGGGCACTACGTTCGCAGTTTCCTACAGTAACAACAACCGCCTGCAGGATGCCGACCGGTATGACTTTGATACACAAAGTCAGTTGTTTGATTACAACGACAAGCAGTTCCGCAACAATGTCCTGTGGGGCGCACTTTTCAACACAGCCTTGAAAATCAACAATTTACATAAAATTTCCCTACAAAGCACTTATTCTACCAATACTGATAACAGCATCACTGCCCGGGATGGACAAGACCTGGAACAACAACGTTTTATCAGAGCGACGGCTATTGAATACACAGAAAACCACTTGCTGACCACCCGCCTGAGCGGCGAGCATTCTTTGTCGGAAAGCGGCATCCGGCTCAACTGGGGAGGCGGTTACAACCGCAGCTCGCGCGATGTGCCTTCACTGCGTCGGATGTTTTATTCCAAAAACTTCGACGCCGACGAAAACGAGCCGTTTCGCGCTTTTGTACCGATTCAGGCCGACCCTTTCCGCAGCGGTCGTTTTTACTCCGACCTGAGCGAGGACGTACTCAACGGCAACCTCGATTTCACCGTTCCTTTCGTACTGGCAGGCCGGAAACATTCCGTCAAAATGGGCGGACTGTACCAGCAGAAAGACCGCCTGTTCGACGCGCGGGTAATGGGCTGGACGCGTAAAACTGCGGGTTTCAACGGCGCTTTGCTCAATCTGCCGCAGGATCAGATTTTTGCGGATTCCAATATCGCCGACAAGGGTTTTGTGATGGGCGAAATCACCAATAAAAGTGACGCTTACGATGCCAATTCACAATTGAGCGCCGGTTTTATCATGTTTGACAATAAAATCGGTGAAAAACTGCGCGCTTCCTGGGGTGTTCGGGTGGAAAATTTCAAACAGAAAGTCAACACCTTCGACTACTCGCAAAACCCGGTCAATGTGGATTTGAGTTCGACAGACTGGCTGCCGTCTGCCAACCTGACGTATGCCTTCAATGATAAAAACCAGCTGCGCATCGCGGCTTCCCAAACGGTGACCCGCCCGGAGTTCCGCGAATTGTCACCTTTTGCTTTTTATGATTTTTACCTGAATGCAGGTATTGTCGGTAACCCAAGCCTGACAAGGGGCCAGATTCAAAACTTCGATATCCGTTATGAAATGTATCCGGGCCAAAACCAGTTGTTCAGCGTAAGTCTGTTTTATAAAAAATTCACCAATCCGATCGAATTTACATTCAGCAGCCTCGGCGCAGGTACCCGCACATTTACCTATCAAAATGTAGCGGGCGCCAAAAACTATGGCGCAGAACTGGAATTGCGCAAAAACCTGGCTTTTATAAACGATCGCCTGGAAAACCTGACCTTTTTCACCAATGCTGCGTTTATCCGCTCTACCATCGACCTTTCCAATGCGGAAGTCTACGATACCACCCGCGCACTACAGGGGCAATCTCCCTATATCATCAATGCCGGTCTGACATACAATCTGCCGGATTGGGGCCTTTCTACCACATTGGTGTATAATGTTATCGGTGACCGCGTAGCGCAGGTGGGCACTGCCGGTTATGCGGATATTTATGAGCGTCACCGCAACCTGCTCGACTTCCAGTTGAGCAAACGTTTCGGCGCCCGCGGTGAACTCAAACTGACCTGGGGCGATATCCTGCGCCCGTACTTTATTTTTTACCAGGACAACGACTCGAACCACAAGTTCAACGAAGACAAAGACAATATCATGCAGCGCATCAATTATGGCAGCACCATCACGCTGAGCGCCGCATACCGTTTGTGAGTAGTTATTGGTTATTGGTTATTCGTGCTGATAATCAAGCGTTTACAAAGGACTTAAACTACAGACCAAACAATCAGAAGAATTTGGATACAGATTTCAGTAGTATAAAGGTTAGGAATTTTTACTACGGAGACCCGGGCGACGAAAAGTTGTCCGGGTATTTTTGGGGGGGGGGGGGGGGGGCGGGGGGGGGGGGGGGGGGGGGGGGGGGGGGGGGGGGGGGGGGGGGGGGGGGGGGGGGGGGGGGGGGGGGGGGGGGGGGAAAACCCCCCCCCCCCCCCCCCCCCAACCC
Source organism: Lewinellaceae bacterium (assembly GCA_016711435.1). Classification (GTDB taxonomy): domain Bacteria; phylum Bacteroidota; class Bacteroidia; order Chitinophagales; family Saprospiraceae; genus M3007. Next base: position 77,940 of record JADJSY010000026.1, on the reverse strand, counting down.
CAACCCCCAACCCCCCCCCCCCCACCCCCCCCCCCCCCCCCCCTTCTACCTTTACCGCATGGCCGAAACCGCTACCACTTTTGAAATTTTGTACGAAGATGCCGACATCATTGCGATCAACAAACCGCCGGGCATCCTGGTGCATCGCAGCCGCCTGAGCGAAGACCGCGTGTTTGTGCTGCAATTGTTGCGCGACCAAATCGGTCCGCGGCTGTTTCCGGCGCACCGGCTCGATCGGGCCACTTCCGGTGTATTGTTGTTTGGTAAAACGACCGAAGCGGCAGCGGCACTCGGACAGCAGTTTATGGATAAATCACTGGGGAAGAAATACATAGCGCTTGTCAGAGGGTTTGTGCAGGATGAACAGACCATCGATTACCCGCTGGCAGACGAGGAATCAGGCAAAGGTCTGGTACAGGCCATCACCTATTACAAAAAATTGAAACAGGTTACCACGGATATGGCGATCGGATTGCGCTATTCCACCGCCCGTTTTTCCTTAGTGGAAGTGGAACCGGAAACAGGTCGGCGGCACCAAATCAGGAAACATTTTGCGCACCTGCGACACCCCATCATCGGCGACCCCCGTCATGGCGATGTGAAACATAACAAGTACTTTCGCGAGCAATTCGGTATCACCCGCCTGCTGCTGCACGCCCGGCAATTAAATATTCAACACCCCGTTTCAGGTGAACCGCTTTGCCTGGAAGCCGAACCGGATGCGGAGTTTTTGAGGGCAATGAATGTCGTGTTTGGTGTGTAGTGTTTGGTGTTTGGAGGTGCTTCGCCTTTGGCCATGTATCGTGTTTAATGTATGGTATTTGGTGTTTAGGGCGTTCACCTTTGGCAACAATGCGGTGTTTCGCCCAAAAAATATTCCCATACCAAAGGCGAAGCACCCCCAAACACCAAACACTACACACCAAACACGATACATGGCCAAAGGCAAAGCACCCCCAAACACTAAACACTATACACCAAACACCTAAAAAATGTCAGTCAAAACCTTTTTCTGCATCGATGCCCACACCTGCGGCAATCCCGTCCGGCTGGTAGCAGGCGGCGGCCCAGTCCTGCATGGAAATAACATGAGCGAAAAACGGCAGCATTTTTTGCTGGAATACGACTGGATTCGGCGCGGATTGATGTTCGAGCCGCGCGGACATGATATGATGAGCGGCAGCATTTTGTACCCCCCGCACGACCCGGCCAATGACGTCGCGGTGCTTTTTATCGAAACGAGCGGTTGCCTGCCCATGTGCGGGCACGGGACCATCGGCACCGTCACTATTGCCATAGAACAGGGCCTCGTTACGCCCCGGCAGCCCGGCCATTTGCGCCTCGAAACACCTGCGGGACTGATACTGGTTCGTTATGAACAGGAAGGTAAAAAAGTGAAATCCGTACGGCTGACCAATGTACCTGCTTATCTGGCGGCGGAAAAAATAAACGTCGAATGCCCCGATCTCGGCTTGTTGCAGGTAGATGTGGCTTATGGCGGCAATTTTTACGCGATTGTGGATCCGCAGGCGAATTTTCCAGGTTTGCAGCATTTTCGCGCCGAACAACTTGTGGCCTGGAGCCGGGTCATGCGGCAACGGATCAAAGAAACACATTCATTCATCCACCCTGAAAACGAAACCATTCGCGGACTTAGCCATATTTTATGGACGGGGGAGCCGTTGGATCAAAACTCTACGGCCCGAAACGCTGTTTTCTACGGCGACAAAGCGATCGACCGATCGCCCTGCGGCACCGGCACCAGCGCCCGAATGGCACAATGGTACGCCCAGGGTCGGCTGAAACCCGGACAGGAATTTGTGCACGAAAGCATTATCGGTTCTACATTTACGGGCCGGATTGAAGAAGAAATAAGCGTCGCTGGAAAACCCGCTATTCGCCCTTCCATTGAAGGATGGGCTATGGTAACCGGTTATAATACGATTATCCTGGACGACGATGACCCTTATGTGCATGGTTTTCAGGTAATATAAGTTGGTGTTTCGTGTATAGTGTTTGGTGTTTAGGGGTCTTCGCCTTTGGCTTATGATATTTTTTGAACCGAAAATAATCGCACCCGGCATTTATCAACTAATGCCAAAGGCGAAGCGCCCTAAACACTAAACACCAAACACTATACACGGCCAAGGGCGAAGCACCCCTAAACACGAAACACCAAACACCAAACACAAAATCAAGCAATGACACAGGTACAGGTTTTTGAATTTAATCCGTTTGCAGAAAACACCTACGTCGTTTATGACGAAACGGGCGACTGCGCCATTTTTGATCCGGGTTGTTTTACGGCAGAAGAAAGGTCGACGCTGGAAGATTTTATCCGGGAAAACAAGCTGCATCCGGTGCGTTTGGTGAATACCCACTGTCACCTCGATCACGTATTCGGCAATGCTTTTGTGGCGCGCACCTGGGGGCTGGAGTTGGAAGCGCACCATAAGGAGGTGGTGTTTCTGGAACGTTTTGAACAGACTTGCCAGATGTATGGTATCATCGGCGCCCAGTCATCGCCCATGCCCGGCAAGTTCCTGGAAGCGGGCGATGTGCTGCAATTTGGCAATACCCGTCTGGAAATCCTGTTTACACCGGGTCATTCACCTGCCAGTTTGTCGTTCTATTGCCGGGAAGCAGATTTTATTCTGGCAGGCGACGTCTTGTTTTTGGAAAGTATCGGGCGGGCGGATTTGCCGGGGGGCAACATGGCAACACTACTGGAAAGCATTCGCAGTCAATTGTTTACATTGCCGGATCACACCCTGGTGTACCCGGGGCACGGCCCGACCACAACCATCCGGCACGAGAAAGAGTACAACCCTTTTTTATAAAAACTTGTCTGAAGCAGTTGTGTAAAATTAGTGAATACTAAATCTTCTGTAACGCATCGTTTTACATTGCTTTTTGCAATTTTGCCTTTTCCGTATTTGAATCTGCCGTATCTTCGGCTGCTTGAAAAATGATGACGGCATATGAATTATCTGCCTGCATACCGATTAAAGATATACCGCAACTTCAAAGCCATTGAAGCGACGGATTACCACGGTATTGCGCGTTATTACGAACGTTTAGAAGCACCTTGTCATGTGCGATTTCCTTTTAGAGACCATTATTATTCAAAATGTGGAATCCTGGGGTGGAGAAGACTTGTACACCAAAACATTGCTGGCAAAAGCAGCATCTTTATACCAGTTGCAGGAGTACCCGAAGGCCGCTCATATTTTGCAGGAACTCGTCAAAATCAGCCCTGAAGCCTCTGTTTTTGCAAAAAAACTGTGGGAAAAATGCCTCCTGCGTCAAAAACCCGGATGGCTCATGCGGATACGGGCTTTTGCAGTGGGCCTTCTGTTGTTCACCGCCGCCTTTATTGCCTTTGAAATTTTTGTTGTGGCGCCGTTTTTCAGTAAATACCACGCCAACGTTCAATTTGCCCACAACCTCTTGCTACTTTTGGGTATATTGATACTGATCGTCGGGGAAATGCGGCACCTGTGGCTTTGTCAACAGCATATCAGGCGTTTTATCCACACGGCACAACAACGGAAGATGAATAATTAATTATGAAAGAACGTATCCAGGAACTTGCCCGCCAGTATTACCCCAACAGTATCGAACAACGCCGCTACCTGCACCAGCATCCAGAATTGTCTTTTGAAGAAGTTCAAACAGGCCGGTATATTGCCGCTCGGCTACAGGAACTCGGCATCGAGCACCGGCATGGTGTGGCGGAAAACGGCGTGGTAGCGCTTATAAAAGGCCGCAACCCGAAGAAAAAAGTAGTCGCACTGCGCGCCGATATGGACGCGCTGCCTATTCAGGAAACCAACCAGGTCGCCTACAAAAGTCAGCGAGCCGGAATCATGCATGCCTGTGGCCACGATGTGCATACCGCTTCCCTGTTGGGCACGGCCCGTATTCTGCACGAACTGCGCGATCGATTCGAAGGCACCGTGAAATGTATTTTCCAGCCTGGCGAAGAAAAACTACCGGGCGGCGCTTCCATTATGATAAAAGAAGGCGTTTTGGAGCGCCCGAAACCGGTTAGTATTTTCGGCCAGCACGTACACCCGCCGCTGCGCGCCGGGTTGATAGGCCTGAAACCAGGCATTTATATGGCTTCTTCCGATGAGATTTATGTCACGGTAAAAGGAAAAGGCGGACATGGCGCCATGCCGCAGGAGTGCATCGACCCGGTTGTCATCACGGCCCAGATTATTGTTGCCCTGCAACAGATCATCAGCCGCTACGCCGATCCGGCCATTCCTTCCGTACTGACTTTCGGGAAAATCAACACAACCGGCGGCGCCACGAATATCATTCCGAATGAGGTGAAATTGGAAGGCACTTTCCGTACCATGCACGAAAAATGGCGCAGCGAAGCCCATAAACGGATGAAAAAAATGGCCGAAAGCATCGCAAAAAGTATGGGCCGCTTATTTCGCACAAGCCATGCCGGCCTGTTTCTACCGCCTTGGCACGGGTAATCCTGAACGTGGCATTCAGTCGCCCCTGCACACCAGCACCTTTGATGTGGATGAGTCGGCCCTGGAAACGGGTATGGGACTGATGAGCTGGCTGGCGATCAAGGAATTGGGGAATTGATTTTGGTGGTATGGGATTTTGGAACACGGATTAAATGGATGAGACACGGATTTTCGCGCTTCGCGCTCGTAGGAATAATTGCAACGCGGATCGGACGGATGACGCAGATTTACGCGGATTTTCCCGATTTAGAGTTGACTCGGATTAAGTAATGTTCATTTTTAGGAAAAAAGCAGGTCAACTCTAAATCGGGAAAATCCGTGTCCAATCTGCGTTCCATTTGTCCGAAAATCCGCGTTGCAATTATTCCTACGAGCGTTCGAAGCGCGAATATGCGTGTATCATTACATAAAACATCCGTGTTCATTTGTTCTGTTCTTTTCATACAACTTATCAGCCAAAAAAATAGGTGGATAAATTTCTGCAAAAACATCGTCTTGATTGTCAGTTTATCAAGTAAAACCAATGCATGGTTTGTTTCGTATACTTGAACGGAGCCTTTTGCTTTTTGCCCTTTGAATTTTTGCCTTTTTACTATCAACTCAATTCTACCTTATGAAAATAGTCATCCTCGGCAACGGCATCAGCGGCATTACCGCCGCCCGGTATATCCGAAAGCGCAGCGATTACGATATTACGGTCATTTCCGACGAAACGGATCATTTTTTCAGCCGTACCGCCCTGATGTACATCTACATGGGCCACATGCGCTTTCGGGACACGCAACCTTACGAGTCCTGGTTTTGGGAAAAAAATCGCATCCAACTGCTGCGTGCGCGGATCGAGCGGATTGATTTTTCATCGAAAAAATTATTCACTACACAAGGCGAGGCGATTGATTATGACAAATTAGTGCTGTCTTTAGGTTCAAAATCCAATAAATTCGGCTGGCCGGGGCAGGATTTGGAAGGCGTACACGGATTGTACAGTTTCCAGGACCTGGAAGCGATGGAACGCCACAGCCCGGGTTTGCAGCAGGCCGTAGTGGTCGGCGGCGGACTCATCGGCGTGGAGATGGCAGAAATGTTCCATTCGCGTGGCATTTCCGTTTCCTTTCTGGTGCGCGAAAGCGATTTCTGGAACAATATTCTCCCGCCGGAAGAATCGGCCATGGTGTCGCGGCACCTGAAAGAACACCATATTGATTTGCAGCTGGAAACCGAATTGAAAGAAATTGTGCCGGACAGCAGCGGGCAAAAATGCGGGGCCGTGATAACCGGCAAAGGAGATCGCATCGACTGTGGTTTTGTAGGCCTCACGGTGGGTGTCAGCCCCAATATCGGGTTTGTACAAAAAAGTGAACTCGAAACCAACCGGGGTATTCTTGTCAACGAATTTCTGGAAACCAACCTGCCCGATGTGTATGCCATCGGCGATTGCGCGGAGCTGCGGCAGCCGCGCCCTGGCCGCCGCCCCATCGAAGCCATCTGGTACACCGGGCGGATGATGGGCGAAACGGTGGCGCACACCATTACCGGCCACCGTACGGCTTATGATCCGGGCATCTGGTTCAACTCCGCCAAATTTTTTGACATCGAATACCAGGTGTACGGCGACATCCGGGCGCAACTGCCGGAAGGCCACTCGACCGTTTACTGGGAACACCCGGATGGCAAAAGGAGTATTCGCCTTACCTACGAAACGAGCAGTGGACGTATTGCAGGTTTCAACCTCATGGGGGTGCGTTATCGCCATGAAGTATGTGAGAAATGGTTGCGACAGGGAACCCATATCGAACAGGTGTTACAAAAACTAGGATTGGCCAATTTTGACCCGGAATTCCACCCGCAACACGAAAAAGACCTCGTGGCCACTTATAACCGGCAGACCGGCAAAAACCTGACATTGCAACAAAAACGGGGGCTTCCGGCGGTGCTGAGGTTCCTGCAACACGGATAAAAAGTAGTTATCCGTTATTAGTTATTGATTCTCTGTGCTGATAATCAAGCATTTGCAAATAATTTGATCTAAACTATCTTGCTCGATATACATAAATGAAAAATCCATCCCTTTCCATAGCCAATCCCAACCCAAGCCTGACAACGGGCAAACAAAAAATAGCGCTGGCTCTGGCGGGTTTGGGCGCCGTGCTGCTTCTGCTGGTGTGGGCAGCCCAAAACGCCTTCTACCCGGTGCCCGTTTTGAGCCTGTCTCTGGGATTGATGCTGGCGGGCGTATTGGTATTTGTCCGCGAAGAATACCTGAACAAGCCGGAAGGCATCAAAAACAACGGCGTCTGGTTTAAAAGCCTCTCCGCCCGCGGCGTATGGGGCTGGTTGCTGGCCATCATCATCACAGGTTTTTATACCGTTCTGTATTTCTGTCCTGAAAACTGGCTGACCGGGCTGACCCAATTATTTTCACCCCTGAGCCAGGCATTGCGGCAAAAACCTGCCGATAAATGGTTTGTGTACGGCTCTTTGTACACCTTTTCGGTGCTGGCGCTGGGCATCAAATTTATTTACAAATACCGGCACAATCGCTACCAGATCATCCGAACCATTTCCGTGATGTTTTCCAGACCGGTTTTCATTCCTCATTCCCGCCTTTTTGCAGGTCATGAGTCAGCCGGAATACTATTTTACCTATTTCTGGCCTTTGAAAGATTATTACGGCTCGCCCGGCGCGGTTCAATACTACGGCTCTGCTACGAGTATCAGCGTCTATTTTATCGCTTTTAGCGCTTTGATGACTTTTGTGGGCACGCCCGTGCTGACCTACTTTTTTGGCAAAAGATGGTACTGCTCCTGGGTATGCGGCTGCGGCGGACTGGCGGAAACTGCCGGCGACCCGTTCCGACACTTGTCGGATAAAAGCCTGAAAGCCTGGAAGATAGAGCGCTGGATGATCCACGGCGTGTTGGTTGCGGTCATATTGATGACAGGGTTACTCTGGGTAAATTCCTGGCAACAGGGCGGTGTATTGGGCAGTTTTTCACAGGCGTATTCCACGGCATACGGTTACATCATCGGTATGGCGTTCAGCGGGGTGGTCGGTGTCGGTTTTTACCCGATTATGGGCAGCAGGGTATGGTGCCGGTTCGGGTGTCCGCAGGCTGCTATTCTGGGTTTGTTTCAGCGAAAAAAATCAAAATTCAGGATTACTACCAACGGCGGTCAGTGCATTAGTTGCGGCAATTGCTCCACCTATTGTGAAATGGGGATCGATGTGCGCGCATACGCCCAAAAAGGCCAGGATATTGTACGTGCCAGTTGTGTGGGTTGCGGCGTTTGTTCGGCAGTATGCCCGCGCGGGGTGCTGCGGCTCGAAGGGGCGGGCGAAGATATGGACCAGCGCACGGAGCAAATGCGCACCGTGCGTGTAGAGGGATGAGGAATGAGGGATGACCGAGCGTGACTAACAGGAATGAGGAATGAGGAATGACCGAGCGTTATGCCTCCCTCTTATGTCGGTCATTCGGTCATCCCTCATTCCTCATCCCTGTTCATCAGCCAGGCGACCTGCCCCCAGAACAACATCGCGACCCGTCCATCGTGCAGGAAATTATTGAACAGGGTATGTAAAAACAGCGTCAGCAGGCTAAAGGTAACCGCGAGCATCAACCATCGGTGTTCATTGTTTTGACCGGACAGGTACATCCCGACGCCTTTGTAGACAGTAGCGCAAACCAGCACGAGCCAAAAGAAGAGACCAGGCCACCCGTTTTCGGCCAGCGCCTGGAAATATTCGGAGTGCGCGCCGCCGCCGCGCCCGAATTGATCGGGACGAATATCTTTTTCCGGATCAGTTATACTAATACGTGTCATTTCATCCGCTTGCTGAAAAGTTATATACCTGAATTGAAAAGTGCCCGGCCCGAAGCCGGTAAGTGGCCGGGAATTCGCCATGCGCAAAGCGGAGGAATAACGATTGAACCGTTCGAGGGATGACACGTCATGGCTGATCTTTTCTTTTATCCTATCCTGCATGAGTGCTCCTGCAACGATCGCAAGGCAGGCAAGCAGCACCAGCCATTTCCATTTATTGTGAAAAACAAACGGGATGAGCAGGAACAACCCTGCCATCAGTGACAACCAGGCAGCGCGGCAATTAGCGAAAAGAAGCCCGGTAAAAAACAAAACAGCGAACCCCGAAGCACGATGCTTTTTAAAAAGAAACGGCAAAATGGGCAATAACATCACCAAAATTGCACTATAAAGGGTGTGATCGGGGAAAAAAGGCATCGGCGCCAGCATAGATTGGTCGGCCCGAAAATCGTATTGATAATGGTGTGCAAGCGTGTATACGACGACGACACCCATCGAACAGATAAAAAAAGGAAGTAATCTCCGCCACCAACCCGGAAACAAAAGTATCCCAGCGAAAAATACCCACCATTGTCCTGCATCGACCAGCCAGTATTTGAAAGACACCAACGGCATGGTGGAACAAAACATACTGAAGGTCAGCCAAACCATCCAGGCGATAACCGCCGCAATCAATATCTGCCTGTACCGGATGGTGCGCAACAGGGCGGGTTGCTGCCAGACAAACCAAAGCAGTGAAAGCCCAATGAACAAAGTAAGCGCCTCCGAAGGCAGGCGGATATGCCAACTGCCGGGGGCAATATCCAGCGACCAGGGCAGCATGACAAAAAGCGCTGCATAGAGACGGAAAAGCCACGTTGTACCAACCTGTTTCGTTTGTATCATGCAGCAAAATAATATACCGGGTTGAAAACTTTTCGTCATCGGAAAATGACATTCGCGCATGCAACCTCCGAATGTTTAATAACACCTTTGAAATAGTTCAACAAAATTTGCTTTTGACCGGTATACAATAACTTCTTCTTTCAATTTTTATTGAAAAATATTTTTTTGTAGATTTTGTCAAAATAATTTAAGTAAATGATTATCAATTACTTAAGTCAATATTAAGTGTTGTGACATATACTTTTGTCGCCGATTATCATTTTTTTGTTGAAGAAACATTTGGATACCGTTAAACAAGTTATTACCTTTGGAGCATCAATTAAACAAAAAAGGAGGCCGCCATGACACCCATGGAATTCAATACTAAACTGAATACTTTGACTACGCTTCTACACTCCTTCGCCTATAACCTGACGAAGAATGTGGAAGACGCCAAGGACCTGTATCAGGAAACCGCTTATCGCGCATTATTTAACCGCGATAAATTTCAGCCGGACACGAACTTTAAGGCGTGGATGTTTACGATCATGAAAAACATCTTCATCAACAACTACCGCAAGAAAGTCAAAGTCCAACACCATTCTTGATACAACCGACAATCAATATTACCTGAATTCCGGCAGTCATGCTACAACCAACGCAGCGGAAGGCGGGATTATGCTAAAAGAACTGAACGGGATGGTCTCCTCTTTGGATGACAGTATCCGGGTTCCTTTCCTCATGCATTTTGAAGGTTTCAAGTACCAGGAAATTGCCGACGAGTTGGAATTGCCGCTCGGAACAGTAAAAAGCCGCATCTTCTTTGCCCGCAAAGAGTTGAAAGACAAAATTATGTCTAACTACGGTTTCCATCCGAACTAAGTTTTGCAGTACCGCTTGTTTTCAGGGGCCGCCTCGTTGTCAGACGAAGCGGCCTTTTTTATGGTTATAGTTGAGATTGTTGAGGGTTGAGGGTGGTAACTCATGGTTTGAGTTACCACCCTCAACAATCAACCCTCAACATTCTCAACCTATTACAAACTCTTCGTGCGCCCCCCATCCACCGGCAGATTCACCCCATTAATATATCCTGCTGCCGGGCTTGCCAGAAACGCCACGGCAGCAGCCACCTCTGCGGGTTCCGCAAAACGTCGCGCCGGCACATGGTTTTTCAATTGGCTTTCCACCGTTTCTGCCGACTGGCCACTGGACGCAGCCCGGTTTTTCACAATTTCCATCAGACGACCGGTACGGGTATATCCGGGAAGGATATTGTTCACCGTGATACCCCATTGCCCCACTTCATTGGCCCAGGTTTTGGCCCATCCCGCTACTGCCCAGCGCGTGGTGTTGGACACGCCCAGGTTGTCCAACGGCTCTTTTACCGAGGTACTGATAATATTCAGGATGCGTCCATATCCGGCTTTTTTCATACCGGGCAGTACCGCCTGTGCCAGCAACTGGTTGCAAATCAGGTGGTTGTGCCAGGCGTTGGCAAAAGCGTTTTCCGTGGCTTCCGTAATCAGGCCGCCCGGGGGGCCACCGGTGTTATTGACCAGAATATGGATGTCGGTGTCTTCGAGGAGCTGCCGCACTTTTTCCAGCAGCATTTTACTGTCCGAAAAATCCGCAACGATATACCGGTGTTGCTGACCCTGCGCCGCGTCCAATGCGGCGATTGTTTCCTGTAGTGTGCTTTCTGTGCGGGCCACCAGTATGACTTGAGCGCCCAAGGCGGCCAGTTCTATTGCGACAGCCCGGCCAATCCCGGCGCTCGCGCCGCCCACGAGAGCATTTTTACCAATGAGAGAAAGATTCATGTATTGAGGAATGAGGAATGAGGAATGAGGATAAGTAATCAAGGAAAAAAATTAGTTTTGGTTAAACTATTTGTAAATGATTGATTATCAACACAAATAACTAATAACCAATAACCACTTAACAACTAACCAAGAATAAGTTTAAGCAGGCGCTCCATACGTTCCACGGCGATCGAAAAATCCGCTGCTTCCGGGCGCAGGTGTTGCGTGGTGTAGGCTACCTCATGTTTCAGCGCATCGGACAGATGAAACAAACTTTCGGCAACGGAAGCCGTTGGTTCGGTGAAATTAAAAGCATTGTTAGCCACGCCTCTTTTTAACATTTCTGCCAGAAAAACCACCTCCAGGGCTTTTGTTACCCGATATACTTCATCAAACATGGCTTCTAAAGGTTGCCAGTTTTCTATCGAACGGCGGGTGAGGTGCAACACCTCTCCATACCGCCGGATGCGTTCAGACAGGTAAAACCGAATTTGCCTCCGCACATCGGGAAATGCCTGGGTTTTAACTTTCAAATCTGCAATAAAGGTCTGTGTATCCGCCAATACCACTGCAATAAAAATCTCCTCCTTGTTTTTAAAATAGTAATACAGGCTTGCTTTGTTGAGGCCGGCCCTTCTGCCAATATCATCGAGTGTGGTTTTATCGTAGCCATAGCGGGCAAAACACTCACTGCCCGATCGCAGTATCAGGTCTCGTTTTGGGTTATTTTTCATATCAAGTAGTTATCCGTTATTAGTTATTGGTTATCAGTGTTGATAATCAAGCATTTGCAGAACATTTAATCAAAACTATTTTCACATCTACTTACAATTAAATCAACTGCCTGGGGATTTTTTTATATTTTAAAACAAATTCAAAGATCGTTTGAAAAATATTCTACAATTCTAAATTATAACAGTTTTGTCAGCCATTTGTCTGTTTTTTGGATAAAGTCAGTTTTTTTCAAAAACAATTCATACACTTCTAAAAAATGTATGCCGAGCGGGGCAGATTATTCATTGAGTAGATTCTTCTATGCATTCAAACTTTTTGTCTTGCCATCCGTTCCAGTTTTGCAGCAAATTCAACTACATTTGCCCACTTTTTGATATAAAATTCATTCCACCTGTGCATTCCGTATGACCAATCCCTGCTTCCGGCGATAAATTTGTTGCGGTGCTTGAATAACATGCTGAATGCACATTCATCACGATTGAACGATGATTTTTGACCTGAAAATGATCCGGGAGTTTTATCAAAACTTCCCTGCCCGCGTAGATGCTGCGAAGGCTAAACTGAAACGTCCCCTCACCCTCTCCGAAAAAATTCTTTTCGCCCACTTGCATGCCGACAGCCCGCTGGCCGACTATAAGCGCGGTTCCGATTATGTGTTTTTTCAGGTTGACCGGGTCGCTATGCAGGACGCAACTGCACAAATGGCTTTGCTCCAGTTTATGACTTGTGGCCGGAAAAAAGTGGCCGTGCCCAGTACCGTACACTGCGACCACCTGATTACCGCAGAAGTCGGCGCGGAGAAAGACATGATTGTCGCATTGGACAAAAATAAAGAGGTGTTCGACTTCCTGTCCACGGTTTCTCAAAAATACGGCATCGGATTCTGGAAACCCGGCGCAGGTATCATCCACCAGATTGTGCTGGAAAATTATGCCTTTCCCGGCGGTATGATGATCGGTACCGACTCGCACACCGTCAACGCAGGCGGCCTGGGTATGGTCGCCATCGGTGTCGGCGGCGCCGACGCGGTGGATGCCATGGCCGGTATGGCCTGGGAACTACAAATGCCCAAACTGATCGGTGTGAAACTCACCGGCAAATTGCGCGGCTGGACTTCGCCCAAAGACGTGATCCTGAAAGTAGCAGGTATCCTGACCGTAAAAGGCGGCACGGGCGCTATCGTCGAGTACTTCGGCCCCGGCGCACAAAACATGAGCGCAACGGGTAAAGGCACCATCTGCAACATGGGCGCTGAAATCGGAGCAACCACCTCCACCTTCGGCTACGACAAAAGTATGGCTCGCTACCTCAAAGCAACCGGCCGCAATAAAGTGGCGGCACTATGCAACAAGGTGGCCGATTACCTCACCGGCGATGCGGAATGCTACGCCAATCCGGAAAAATACTTCGATCAGGTCATTGAAATCGACCTGAGCAAACTCGAACCGCATATCAACGGTCCATTCACGCCGGATTTGGCCTGGCCGCTGTCCAAATTTGCGGCAGCCGTGAAGAAAAACAAATACCCGGTCAAACTGGAAGTAGGTCTCATCGGCTCCTGCACCAACTCCAGTTATGAAGACCTCACCCGCGCCGCTTCTATTGCGCGGCAGGCAAAGGAGAAAAACCTGGAAGTTCGCTCCGAATTCACCATCACGCCGGGTTCCGAACTGATCCGCTACACCGCGCAACGCGACGGCCTGCTGGACAACTTCAAAAATATCGGCGGCGTAGTAATGGCCAATGCCTGCGGTCCCTGCATCGGGCAGTGGGCGCGGCACATGGACGACAAAAAGCGCGCGAACTCGATCATGACTTCGTTCAACCGGAACTTTACCAGCCGCAACGACGGCAACCCGAATACACACGCTTTTGTGGCTTCTCCCGAAATTGTGACGGCTTTTGCCATCGCCGGCGACCTGACCTTCAACCCGAAAAAAAGTACGCTCATCAACCGGAACGGCGAAACGGTGAAACTCGACCCGCCAAAAGGGATCGAGTTGCCGAAAGCGGGTTTCGCCGTGGAAGACGCCGGTTATATCGCTCCGGCCAAAGGCGCGATTAAAATAGCCGTGGATAAAAAATCGGATCGCCTGCAATTGTTGAAACCATTCGCACCGATCGGCAATGGTGAACTGCAAAATATGCGCGTTCTGATCAAAGCCAAAGGCAAATGTACGACCGACCATATTTCGATGGCAGGCCCCTGGCTGAAATACCGCGGTCACCTGGAAAATATTTCCAACAACTGCTATATCGGCGCTGAAAACGCATTCAACGGCGAACGCAACAACGTGCTCAATATCGAAACAGGCCAATACATGGAAGTCCCGGCTTCGGCGCGTTTTTATCAGAAAAAAGGCATCGGCACCATCATTTTTGGTGAGGAAAACCTCGGTGAAGGCTCCAGCCGCGAACACGCAGCCATGGAACCGCGCTACCTCGGCGTAAAAGCGGTTGTGGTGAAATCGTTCGCCCGTATCCACCAGACCAACCTGAAAAAACAGGGTATGCTGGCGCTGACTTTTGCCAATCCTGCCGATTACGACAAGGTGCGCCAGGACGACAAAGTGAGCATCCAGGGTTTCGAATCCTTCGCCCCCGGCAAACAACTGACCATCGTACTCGACCACAGCGATGGCACGCAGGAAAAATTTGCCGTCAACCATACGTACAATGAGCAACAAATAGAATGGGTACAAGCGGGTTCAGCGCTGAATAAAATCCGCAAGGATTTTGGCGTGAAGTAGCCCCGAACCCTTTAGGGAAATCATTCACCGGCTGCCTACGTATTGAACGCAGGCAGCCGGTTTTGTTTTTCGTGATAAAATTTTGAAAAGTGTAATTTTATTTTGAAATTTGCAGGTCTTAACAAACACGCTTTGTGGTAATCATCAGCAAAACTATTCTAAGAAAGTATGGCCTTGCTCATTCGGGATGATAAATACCTGGATTAATCAACAAAGAACGAATTGAAAACAACTCTTCGGGGCCCCCGCCCCCCCCCCCCGCGCCCCCCCCCCCCCGCCGGCGGCCCCCGCCCAGGTGTGAAAGGAAGAGCAAAGCTGGAAAAAGTTAATTAACCATGTCCAAACACCTCCAGATCGTTCAGGTCAAACAACCAGACAAAACACTCAGCAAAGAGCAAAAGCGGTTTAATTCCCTCGTGAAAAAGATCGAAACCCTGCGCCACGAAATTGAACAAACCAAAGAATTGGATCTGGAACTGCGCCGTATCGGCGAAGCCCGCGTAACCCCCGCCGAAAAAGCCGCCATGGCCGCCTGCCGCGACTGGATCATGGTTTTGAACAACAGTCCGTTTCGCCACAAACTGGGCAAAAAACAAAAGGAAAAATTTGGTTTGATCCTGCTGGAAGAAGTGGGGCGTTTGCTCGAAACGTCTTTTTACAAAGATGACTTGGAATTGCAGGAACTCTACGCCCAATATGAAGACAGCGGACGCAGTTACGAGGAGATCAGGGAAGAAATGGAGCAGGATATGAAAGAAATGACGGCCCAAATGATGAACGATATGTTCGACATGGAAATCGAAGTGGACGATCTGAACGATCCTGAAAGAATACACGAAAAAATAAATGCCAAACAGGCTGAATACGAAGCCGCCGAACGTGAGCGGGCTGAAAAACGCGCCAAAAAAGGAAAGACAGACAGCCAGTTAGCCGCCGAAAGCAGCGTCAAAAAAACCGCCAAAAAGATATACATAGACCTGATCCGGCATTTTCACCCCGATAAAGAGCCGGACGAACAACGCCGCCTGGAAAAAACCGAGGTGATGAAACAAATCACCGCCGCCTACGAGGCCGACGATCACTTGCGGCTCCTCGAACTGCAAATGTCGCTGCTCAGTGAGCGCGACAATGTATTTGCCGATTTTGACAACGCCCAGCTCAAGTATTTCAACCAAACCCTTCAGGAGCAGGTGTCAGAACTGGAGCAGGAACTTTTCCTCGTTTCGCCGGAAGGCAACGGCAACCTGTACGCCATGCTGTACACGCCCAACCGTACGTGGATGCTGGCGAACATAGAGCAACACATCCGCCATCAAAAGGAAATGGTCAGGGGCATTCAAAAAAACATAAAGGCCGTCCAGGAGGAAAAAATATTCAAGGAATTTGTGAAGTACTATGAACTGGAAGATGATTTTTTCTTCGATGCATGATTTTTATAAAGTTTGTTCGATTTTAGCGGCCAAAATATCCCTCATCCCTCATCCCTTTTCTTGCAAATGCCTGATTATCAACACGGATAACGGATAACTGATAACGAACAACCAACACATGAAACAAAAAATACGCATGGGCATGGTCGGCGGCGGCATAGGCGCCTTTATCGGGGGCGTACACCGCATGGCTGCCGCTTTGGACGGTGAAATCGAACTGGTTTGCGGCGCTTTCAGCAGCGATCCCGAACGCTCCCGCGCTTCCGGGGCACAACTGTCGCTCCCGCCGGATCGCTGTTACGGCACGTTTGAAGAAATGATCAGACGGGAAAAACGCCTGCGCCCGGACAAACGGATGCAGGTTGTCAGCATCGTGACGCCCAATCACGTCCACTTCGCTCCGGCCAAAATGGCGCTCGAAAACGGATTCCATGTCATTTGCGACAAACCCCTGTCTTTCAATATGAAAGAAGCACTGGCCCTGGAAAAACTCGTCGCCAAATCGGGACTTATTTTTGCCCTCACGCACAACTACACCGGCTACCCGATGGTCAAACAGGCCCGCCAGATGATCCGGCACGGCGAACTCGGCCCGATCCGGAAAGTAGTGGTGGAATACCCGCAGGGCTGGCTCAGCACCAAAGCGGAAGATACCGGCTCGAAGCAGGCCGCCTGGCGCACCGACCCCTCCCGAAGCGGCATCGCCGGCGCGATGGGCGACATCGGTACCCACGCCGAAAATCTGGCCGAATACATCACCGGGCTGCATATCACTGAACTCTGCGCTGACATCAGCACTTTCGTGGAAGGCCGCCTGCTCGACGACGACGGCAATGTGCTGCTGCACTTTAACAACGGCGCCAAAGGTATCCTGCACGCCAGCCAGATTTCCGCCGGCGAAGAAAACAACCTGAATATCCGGGTGTATGGCGAAAAAGGCGGCCTGGAATGGCGGCAAATGGAGCCCAACACCCTGATTGTGAAGTGGTTGGACAAGCAGACCCAGATATACCGCACCGGCGTGGGGCCGCTATACCCTGAATCGCTGGCCCATACCCGCATTCCCGCCGGGCACCCGGAAGGTTACCTCGAAGCCTTCGCCAATATCTACCGCAATTTTGCTTTTTGTGTCCGCGCCCGCATAGAAGGCCGGGAACCCGATCCGATGTACACGGACTTCCCCAGCGTGCAGGACGGCGTTCGCGGAATGCAGTTTATTGAAAAGGTGATCGCGAGTGGAAAGAGTAAGAGTAAGTGGGTAGGGATGTGAGTAAAGTCACTTGATGTTCTCATAAAAATATTCATGACCAAAGAGGAACTGGAGCAGGGCGGATGGCAGGGCCAGGCGTCGTAGCGTTGGGGTGTCTTGAAGCCACCCCAACGCTATCGTGCTGCGAAGCTGCAAGCGCTTGGCCAAGGATATTACTTGGTACCCTTAACTTCCCGAAAGTTCTAAAACTTTCGGGAAGTTTAACACTCATTGGCCCTGAAGCGGCGACCAAGCCAAGCCTATTGCTTTTTTACTTTTATCAAAGCGACTTTTTCCCCCAGTACCCTCAAAAAATATACCCCATCCACTAAACCCGAAAAATCCTGCTCCTCCAAATGTTTTCCCGCAAAAACTACCTGCCCTACCGCATTCAGCAATTCAAATTCCGCTTCTTCCGTACTCCCTTTTACATACAAATGCGATTGAAAAGGATTGGGATACGCCGATAAAGTATTTCCATTTTCCGCAACATCATCCGTGCCGACTGCAGCGTTGCAGAACGAACCGCTGCCCAGCAAAGTCGTCATTTCCGTACATAAATACAGGTAATTGGTCAGTTCCGTGGCATTCAGGGCGCCGTTTAGCAGGTTGTTCAATTCATTCGGATCGGCGGCTAAATGGTAAAATTCCTGGTGGCCGTTGTCGAAATGCAGGAGTTTGTAAGCCGCATTGCGCATGGTTTTGCCATCGTCCGCACTCGGGGTGTTATTGAAAATTTCGGTAAAAGCCCAGGGGCGGACTTCCGTGCTTTCATCTTTCAGGATCGGTAAAATGCTTTGGCTGTCGACCGGTTTATCGACCGGGATTTGAGCCGGCCAGTCCGTGTAGCCGAACAACTCCAGAATCGTGGCGAATAAATCGGCGGTGTTCACCAGCGCGTCGCTCACTCTGCCGGGGTTGACCACCGAAGGCCCGGCAATGACAAACGGCACATGCACCCCGTATTGGTAAATGGTGCCTTTGGCTTTGTCGGTGTCGGCGATTTGCGCCGTTTGCATGGTGTTGCCGTTGTCGCCGATAAAAATGATGTCCGTGTTTTCCAGTTGGCCGTGCGCTTCCAGCGAATCGAATAAGCGCCCCAGTTCGTGATCCAGCGCTTCCAGCGACGCTTTGAAATAAGACTTGGGGTTCATATTGATGTCCGGCTGCGTGCCGCTCAGGTTGGTGTAAGAATGTAATCCGGCAGGTGGCAGGTGAAAAGGCGTGTGCGGAGCGTTGACTGCCAGCCACAGAAAAAACGGTTTGTCGGGTTGCGCGGCCGTCCAGGTAATGGCATCGTTGATGGTTTCCGTGGTGGCGTAGGTGGTCACATTTGCGGAAACGCCATTGGTCACTTTCGTCCAGTTGTAATAGCTGTTTATCTGGCCGATGAAATTGCCTGCAAACAGGTCGTAACCCATGATGTTGGGGTTGTTCAGGTTGCTCATGGGCATGGCCTGCTGCAAGTGCCATTTCCCGATATTGGCTTTTGCAATGCCATTGGGCTGGTAAATATTCAGGAGGCGAGGAATTGTCAACTCGTTGATATTCAGCACCCCCGAGCCGCCTGTGCCTCCCACGACCGCGCCAACGCCCGTGCGAAAACTATACCGCCCAGTCAGGATACCCGCCCGGGTGGCAGAACAAACGGGGTTGGACATGCCGTTGGTGAAACACACGCCTTTGCTCAGTAGTTTGCGGATGTTCGGCACGGCAGCGGTATCCTGGTGGTCTTCATAAAAACCGAGGTAATCCGTGCCCAGATCGTCGGCGATGATGAGCAGTACATTGTGTTGGGCGCGGGCTGTGGCAGCGATCGCTAAAAGCAAAAAAAGTATCAGGTAATTTTTCATCGTATAGGTATTAACAAGGGCAAAACAAAATACCGTGTTTTGCCCTTCATTAATTTTATTCCACCACAATCTCGTCCGCAAAAATCCAGCAGGGATAACCCGCGCCTTTGTGCCAGGCCGGGCACTGGCCGGGCGAGACGCCGACGACCCGCACAAACCTGGCTTTTGTGCCGGGAAGCGACACCTGAAAGTCGTTTTGCAACACCCCTTTTTCAGTCTGTGGAATATTACACACGACTTCTCCGGCAGGGCTAAAATGTTCGCCATCATCGGAAATTTCAAACTGCACTTTGGTTGGGAAAAATATCCAGGCGTTTTCGTCTTGCAGAAAATGTGCAGTTAAACGCTTGATTTTCTGCTTTTTACCCAGATCGATCACAACATCCAGCGGCACGCCTTCAAAACCCTGCCATTCGCCTGTGCGAAAATCGTTGCCGCCCCGGATGCCGTCGATCAGGCATTCATCGCCGCCGCCGGTGTACTGCGGGTTGTAGCGGGTGTTGTAGCGAAATACGCGCCGTTTGTCCGGTATTTTATGAAAAACGGCTTCTTGAACAGGACTGGCAGCACCGTCTTTAGCGGACTGAAATACAATGGTTGCGGATTCTTTTAATTCAAACGACTTCTTGTACGGGTTGTCTACCAAAGACAGCGTTTGATCTTCAATAGCGTAATAAATCGTTGCTTCCGGATCGATGCTGCTCAGTGCGATGACTTGCCGATCCCGGAAAGTGCGCTCGCCCTGCGCCACAAAGGGTGCAGGTGTTATCCGGTTTTCCGCAATAAAAGAGACAGGCTGATCATTCAAAGCAGCGCCCCAATCGGAGGCTTGATCGCTCATATTAAAAGTAAGCGAGCCGCCCTTCGTCAGATCGGAATGCGTAAAGCAGGATTTAGGGTAGTCATTCCCGTTGAGTACTGCGCTTTTGATATACCGTTTTTGCGCGGAAACGCCCGGCGCCTGCACGACAAAAGAACGGCCATTGTCCAAGTGCAGGGTTACTTTTTCAAAAAGCGGTGTGCCGATGATATACCCATCGCTGCCGGGCAGCACCGGGTAAAATCCCATCGCCGACAGCACGTACCAGGCCGACATCTGTCCGCAATCCTCGTTGCCGCTGAGTCCGTCCGGTCGGTTGGCGTATTGTTCATCCAGGATTTGCCGGATACGCTGCTGCGTTTTCCAGGGCTTGCCCACGTAGTTGTACAGGTAGCCAATGTGGTGGCTGGGTTCGTTGCCATGTACGTACTGGCCGATGAGTCCGGTAATATCCGCCTGGTTGCGACCGGTGGTTTTGGAAGTAGTAGCAAACAGGCTATCCAATTGATTTTCAAACTGTTCCGGGCCGCCCATCAATCGGATCAGTCCGCTGATGTCCTGTTGGGCAGAAAAGCGGTACTGCCATGCGTTGGCTTCGGTGTAGTTGAAATTGACTTCATAAGGGTCGAACGGCGTGTACCAGCCTGCGTTTTTTTTAGCACGGAAAAACTTGGTGGAAGGATCGAACAGGTTTTGATACTGTTGTGCCCGGCGGATACTGGTTTGGTAAAGATCGGTTTTACCTGCGGCCTTTGCCAATTGTGCCATGCACCAGTCGTCGTACGCGTATTCCAGCGTTTTGGACACTGATTCGGGCGACTGGAAAGACTGGATATAACCGAAACGGCGGTAGGCTTCCAAGTCGGGCCGGTTTTGATACATGGCTTTTTCCATGGCTTCCAGGGCCAGCGGAAGGTTGAAATCCCGGATACCTTTGGCATAGGCGTCGGCAATGACCGGAATAGAGTGGTAGCCGATCATGCAGTTGGTTTCATTGGCCGCCAGTTCCCACACCGGTAGCAGGCCGCTTTGTTCGTATTGCCGCAGAAAGGTTTGGATAAAACTGCCGGTTCGTTTCGGCTCCAGGATGGTGTGCAGCGGATGCAGCGCCCGGTGCGTATCCCAGAGCGAAAAAACAGTGTACACCTCGTGACCGGGATTGTCGTGTATCCGGTTGTCGCGCCCCCGGTAACGTCCGTCCACATCATTCCAGAGGTTGGGAGCGATCATGGTGTGGTACAAGGCCGTGTAAAAAATCGTTTTTTGATTCGTGGAGCCGCCTTCCACTTCTATTTTGGCGAGTTGTCTGCGCCATTTTTCCTGTGTGGCGGCTTTAACTTTTTCAAAATCAAAATCCGGGCATTCCGCTTCCAGGTTGCGCCGGGCGCCTTCGATGCTTGTCCCGGAAATACCCACTGTAACCACCAGCGGCGTTTGTTCATTGTAAAAACCCAGCAATCCCACAATGGCTTTGCTGTTGACGGTGGGTGCGGCTTCGCGCGGGTTTTTAGCCATATCCAGCGCGATACTGCTGAAAAAAGGTTTGTTGAAGCGGGCCACAAAATAAATATGCTGCTCCTGCGCCCAGGATTTGGAGATGCGGTATCCGGCGATTTCCTGGTCGTTCACAATGGTAAGTTGCGATTCAAGCACTTCGTCGCGGTGGCGCAGGTCGATGAGCAGTGCGCCTTTTTCCTGGTTGAGGGGAAACAAGTATTTGTGTACTCCGACGCGTTCGGTGGCCGTCATTTCGCACAGGATACGGTCGCGTTCGAGGAAAACGCTGTAATAACCTGCTTCGCTTTTTTCCTTACTTTTTTTAAACGGGGAAGCGTATTCTTCCGGTTCGAGCCGCGCGCCGCCGGTGGCGGGCATAAAAAGAATATCGCCGTAATCGGATACGCCGGTGCCGCTCAGGTGTGTGTGCGAAAACCCGTAAATCGTCGAATCGGAATAATGGTACCCCGAGCACCCGTCCCAGTCCATCATGTCGATCCGGGTATCCGGGCTGAGTTGCACCATGCCGAAGGGCGCCGTAGCGCCCGGGTAGGTATGCCCGTGCCCGCCTGTACCGATAAAAGGGTTTACGTACGAAAGCGGGTTTTGCGACGATAAATGAAGCGAAATAAAAAGCAGGAATAGCAGGCAACGAGCTGTTTTCATAAGTTGCTTTTTTGATACTGGATGGTCTTGTGCCAAATTTAAATTATTTACGATTGCCGATTACATGATTTACGATTGCCGAATTCGGCAATCGTAAATCATGTAATCGGCAATCGTAAATAATTATGACTCCACCTACTGTTTCACCACCTTCACCGCAGCGCCGGTTTTATCCGTAGCAATGCGCAGCAAATACGTACCCGCCGGCAATGCCTGAAGGCTGAGTTCGAACTGGTTGGCGCCGGTAGCCAATTGTACGGTTTGTGTCTGTACCAGTTCACCCATCATATTGCTGACTAATACCTGTGCAGAAGACGACGCCGGGCTGTCGAGTTTTACACGCAGCCGGTCGGTGGTCGGGTTGGGCGCGACCGTGATCGCCAGTGGCGACACATTGGGTTCGCCGGCCCCGACTTGCAGATTCCGGTCGCCCGTGGCATACCACACGCCCAACTGGCGGCTGGTGACATGCAGACTGGAGTTGCCTTGCGGTGCAATTTTGCTGGCAGCCAATCCCTGGAGATACAGGTCATTGTCGTCGAAGAAGTCGGGGCTGTGATATAGCAAAGCGTTGTCCAGGCGGTTATAGCTGGGCCATCCGAGGTCGCCGTTATCGCTTACGATCAGGTCATAATCGCCGGTTTCGGTATTGGAGCCGTAAATGTCATAACCGGATCCATCGTTTTCAAAGAAGTCGAACGCAATGATGAACGGAGAATTTTTAGCAATAGTCGGATCGGCGATGCTGGTATTTTCCGGAATCCCGCTGAATAATTTGGTAATAAACGGCACTTCATTATCTTCGACAAAAGCGCCGTCTTTGCGGAATTGCAGGAAACCGATATCCCAGTAACTCAGGTCGGTCGTGCCGTTGCTCAATTCATTAAAGGCATCGTACATCAGGTATTCACCGGAATAATCGAATTCCAGTACATCGGCATACTGCACTTCTCCTGTAATGGTATTCTGGGAATACGTGGGGTTGTACAGTTCGTACACGTACGTATCGCCGAAAGGGCTGCCCAGGTCTGCGATAAAAATCGAATCATTACCTTCTTCAGTTATGGCCGCCAGATAACTGCCATCTTTGGAAATAGCCACATTGCGCCAGATCGGCTGAATAGAATAAGGTGGATTGACCGTCGGAATAATCTGGGTTTGTGTGTACACCATATCGACCAGGATAATATGCCCTTCTTCGTTGACAAAAGCAATTTGTGAGCCATCGTCTGACACACTTGGGCGGTTTCTCAGACCATCTGTATAGATAGAACCCAGGACCATACCGTTTTGTGCAATATCAAGATTTTGATAGTCATTGGATACGCAGAGAACCAGGTCGTCTCCCGGATTTGGGGCCAACTGTCCGAGATAATTACCGCTGGGTTCGCCACCGTTATCGCCGATACCCACTGCTGCAAACGCGGAAGACGCCGCATTCGAGACAGCTGCTCCGTACAAGTCGGTTGCGGCCTGTTCCACAGCAATCCGCAGGTCGACAAACTGGCTTGATTTCACCAAGTAGTCATCGAGGGCTTTATAGTACACCTGTTCAGCTTTGTCTTTGCCAACCCCGGAACTGACAGCAAAAAGATAAAAAGCATGGTTGGGAATACCGCTGTTGATGTGTACGCCGCCATTGTCGTCGCTTTGGGTGTATTGTTCATCGGTGTGTTTGGGCTGCCACCAGGAGCTGTTGGAAGAAACGCCGTTGTGCGGGTCTTGCAGGTCGCGCAACGCATTGTTGGGATTCACGCCGGGTTGCATCACATCTTCGCCCATTTTCCAATCGTCGCGGTCGATCATAGCGCCGAAAACATCGGCGAAGGATTCGTTTAGTGCGCCGCTTTCGTCCTGATATTCCAGGTTGGCTGTTTTTTCGACTACGCCGTGGGTCATTTCATGGCCGCCAACGTCCAAGCCGCGGGCCAATGGTTTGAAAATATCGCCGCCGTTGCCATACCACATCGCTGCGCCGTTCCAGAAGGCGTTCTGCATGGAAGCGCCGTTGCCTTCAGATACGTTAACAAAGGCAAGGATATTGCCGCCCACGCCGTCGATGGAATTCCGGTCAAAGGTATTTTTGAAATAGTCGTAGCTTTTGATGCTGTTCCAATGGCCGCTTACTGCAGTGGGGTTGTTGAAAGAAGTGGAGTTGGATACCACAAGATTGTAGTCGAAACTCGATTGGTTTTCAGGAGAAGTGTTCATGGCGGTTAGCGTTACGATAACACCTACCGGATCATTGGGCATATTGGATGCCCCGCTGTTGTACATGGGCTTGCTCGCATCTTCGAGCACATACTGACTGCCCACCTGCCATACGCCGAAACTGCGGTTGACATTCAGCAGGTCGAGGCCAGAGGCTGTGACAGGATTGTCTTCCTCCGTCGGAGAAAAGGTGTTGGGCGCAGTGTTTTCGCTGTCTGTTGTCTGCGCGTGGTCGTGCCGGTGGCCGATGAGGTTGCAGGTATTGTTGAAATGATGCAGGATTTCCCCTGTCAAGGCATCCACGAAATATACCTCCCGCGCAAGCAGGTTCGGGTGCGCAACAATATGCCAGGCCAGCCGCTCCGCATTTAGTTTGCGGCCGGGGTGGTAAACGACCAACTCGCTTGTGAACGGCTGCCCGTCGATAAACTTCAGTTCCTCCGAAGTCCAGGTGTTTTTAACCTGATCGATGCCAATCGAGGTTTTTACCCGTTCGATAGCGCGCGCGGCATCCAGCGAAGGTGTTACAACGCTTAATTCGGGCGTTGGATAATAACGCCCATTGAGCATCTCAAAAGCGCCGTTCTTGGTATGGGCAATGATTTCAGCGCCATACACCGGTACGCCGAGGAAAACCTGTTGCAGGCGTACGTGTGTGTTGCCCTGTACATCGGTTTTTATATTGGTAACAATAAATTCGGTCAATGGCTCGCTGATAGCAGCCGGTTGCAGGCTGGCAACATATTGCAGCGCCCGTTCACCCATGTCCCGGATATCGGAACTGCTGCCGGAGGCCACTGTTTTACCGCGAAAAGCGATCGGTAGCCCATTTTCACCACGGGTTATTTTCACCCCGAAAGGATTGCCCGAAGCGGGTTGCAAAGGTGGCAGCGCCTGGCGCTGTATGCCGCCCAATTGCCCGAAGGCGGGTTTGGCAGCAGGTACCGAAACACCATTTGGCCGTTTTATTTGTGTTTGCCAGGGTTCGTATGAACCGCCTTTAACAGGTGGATTTTTTTTTGCATTTTGTGCAAACGCTGCGGAGGCAAGCGCCAGCAGAATAACCAGCGGGAGTAATGATTTCATAAGCAATATGATAAGTTTGAGTAAAAATAGAATCAGTTTTTGTGTCAGGATGATCAAAAACAATCTGCCTTGAGCGTGTAAAGGTCGTGATTCCGAAGTGGAAATTTGTTAAAACATAGCGGCAAAAGAGAAGCCATCCCGAATTTTTGCAAACCGGAGAGAATTTAATGGGTAGTACGGCCAGATTGAGGTTTTAAAATAAAACCACATTATAACCTTGGGTTTTACAATGGGGTTAAAAACCCCTTCAGTGCATTGATCGACTTTCCACCGGCTGAAGCCGGCGGTTATTGATATCAGCCACTCGATATTTGTCAGTAAAAAGCACTGTTTCAATAACTCCCGGCTTCAGCCGGGAGCACGTACAGATACCTTACTACGGGGTTTCAACCCCATTTAATACGGTTTTTAAAAAACTTCGATCAAGGCGCTTGGAACTGGCAAAAGTACCCTTGTACCGACGGCCAGAAGACCGTCCTACCCATTAATCCACTCCGTTTTGCAAAAAATCACCCGCTTAAATCACTCATAACGCAATGACTCAATAGGATCAAGCCGGGCGGCTTTCATAGCGGGATAAAACCCGGAAACTACGCCAACCACCATACACAGGGCGAAACCGAGAAACATCCAGCCCCAGGGAATGAGGAAACTGCCGCCCAGCAAGGGTGTAACGATGTTGCCAATCAGGATGCCGAGGAAAATGCCGACCAATCCGCCGATTTGACAAATAACGATGGCTTCGGTCAGAAACTGGAGCAGAATACTGCGGCGTGTGGCGCCCAGGGCTTTGTAAATTCCGATTTCACGGGTGCGTTCGGTGACGCTGACCAGCATAATATTCATCAGGCCGATGGCGGCCCCCAGCAGCGTCATCAAACCGATGGCAATGGTGGCAAGCCGCAAATTGGTGGTATTTTCTTTCAAAATAGCGACCAGTCCATCGCTGGCAAACACCTTAAAATCGTCGTCCTGGCCGGGGCGAAGTCCGCGGATCTGGCGAAAAAGCCCGATGGCTTCCGATTGTGCCGCTTCCATGTCGGTCGAATTGTTCACGGCTACCATCAGGAAATAGTCGCGATCCACGCCGCTGCCGAACAGCGCTTTGGCGGTCATAAGGGGTGCATATACGCGGCGGTCGCTGGACTCGTTCATCGTGGAGCCTTTGGAGGCCATGATTCCGATGACCCGGTAGCGCCGGTTATTGACTGAAATGATCTGATCGATGGCTTTTTCATTTTTGCCCTTGAACAGTTTTTTGACAATATCAGCGCCGATGATCACATTGGGCGCACCCGATTCTACTTCTGCTTTGGAAAAATTGCGCCCTAAAACAATGTCAACGCCTTTAATATCCAGGAAATTTTCATCTGCGCCGTTAAAAACCACATTGGGGTTGGTTTCCTGGTCGCCGTATTTCACCACTGCCTGCCCGGTGCCATAACAACCTACGGCTACTTTCGCAGAGAAGTTGAAACGCTCTTTGAATTCCATCGCCTGGCGGTAGTTCACTGCTTCGGCCACTTTTTGCCTCCGGCCGCGCTGGTTGCTTTTCACTTCGCCCCATTTGCGTTCGATGCTGAAAGAATTGGCGCCGAGTCCGGAAAAGTTATCGTTCAGGGAAAAAGCGATGGCGTCAATGGCAGTCAGAATTCCTACCAGGGCCATAATGCCAAATGCGATGATAAGCAAGGTGAGGACAGCCCGGAGCATATTGGTGCGGATGCTCTGGAAAGCCATGCTAAGTATTTCGGAAAAAGGCATGAGCGAGGAATTTATGTATAAAGTTCTCAAAGGTAACCACCCTGCGCTACCATCGGCCTTTAAATAGAGCCAGCATTTTCAAAATTCGATAAAAAGCCTTCTTTTGCAGATGTAAATAACATTCGTATGGGTATTCTTTTTCGGCAACCTGGTATTTTTCAGTCTTTTCCACAGCTGATCGCTGCGGAAAGCACCCGGCATGGTGGTGTCAGTGCGCCGCCTTACCAGTCGCTGAATTTAGGCAAAAGCACGGGCGACGATCCTGATTGCGTGTTAGAGAACCGACGGCGTTTTTGTGCGGCACTCGGGTTTGAAACCGGACACTTAGCCTGGTCGAAACAGGTACACGGCACGGAAATCCGTTTGGTCACCCGGCCCGGCGGCGCCGAGGGTTTCGATGCGCTGCTGAGCGCCGAACGCGGTGTCGTGCTGGCGGTGTCGGTAGCCGATTGTACGCCGATTCTTATATATGACTCGAAACACAAAGCCGTGGCCGCCATTCATGCCGGTTGGCGCGGAACCTGCGGCGCTATAGTCGGAAAAACCCTGCTGGACATGAAAAAACACTTCGGTACTTCCGGCACAGATTGTTATGCCTATATCGGTACTTGTATCGACGAATGTTCGTTTGAAGTGGGAAATGAAGTCGCCGAGGCATTTGACCCTGCGCATAAACGCTGGGATGCTGAAAGACAGAAGTTTTTTGTCGACCTGAAAAAAGCCAATGCCGCGCAACTCCTCGATTTCGGGGTGCCTGCCGCGCAAATGGAAATATCGGCGTTTTCCACCGTGCTGCACAATGCGGATTATTTTTCACACCGGAAAGAGCATGGCGTTACCGGAAGAATGATGGTCGTGATTGGTCTGCGTTCGTTCTGACAACGCCGGCTGGAACTTCTATGCACTCCCTGATGGTTAGATGTCGCCGTCAGGCAATGATGAACTGTTGAGACCTTGATTTACCGGTATTATGGCAAAGGAGAAGAAAAAACAGAAGATTGAAATAACCAACCGAAAGGCTTCCTTCGAATATTACTTCGTGCAGGAATACGATGCAGGTATGATGCTGACCGGTTCGGAAATAAAAAGTATCCGGGCGGGCAATGCCAACCTGGGCGATGCATATTGCCTGTTTGAAAACGGCGAACTTTGGGTACGCAACCTGTATATCGCTGAATATGAGTACGGTTCGGACACCAACCACCTGACCCGGCGAAACCGGAAACTTCTGCTGCGCAAACCCGAACTGCGCAAACTAGAACGCGGTACGCGTGAAAAAGGCACCACTATTGTGCCCTATAAACTATTTATCAGCGACCGCGGATTTGCAAAACTCACCATAGAACTGGCGCGCGGTAAAAAACTGTTCGATAAACGCGAGACCATCAAGGAACGGGAAGGCAAACGCGACCTCGACCGCATCAATAAAGCATATAAAGTCCGGTAAATGAACCTTACCCTCGCCCGCATCTTGTCGTATCTGGGGCATCCGCTGCTCGTGCTGACCTATATTCTGCTGCTGCTGCTGGCCGTCAATCCTTTTGCGTTCAGTGCGCGCAGCATCACCGATCATCGTGCCATGCTGTTGTTGATTTCGGTGTTTACCACCACCTTTTTGCTGCCCGGATTCGGGGTTGCCCTGATGAAACCGCTGGGTTTTATCCGCAGCCTGGAGATGGAGAGCAAACAGGAGCGCATCGGGCCCTATATCATCACCGGCATTTTTTACCTCTGGCTTTTTAAAAACCTGTTCTCCGGCGCCCAAGTACCTTCTCTGTTCGCAGTGTGCGTACTGGGCGCTACGGTCGGATTGTTTTTCGCTTTTTTTGTCAATATTTTTACCAAAATCAGCGCCCACGCTACAGGTATGGGCGGATTGGTGGCGATGGTGTTGCTGGCTACCGTCGAGTGGCGCGGCGCGGGCATGGGGATTCCTATGTTTGACGGCTCGTTACAAATAAGCCTGACGGTTTTACTGGCGCTTACCGTGTTGTTCGCCGGACTCATCGGCACGGCGCGACTTGCCTTGAAGGCGCATGTACCGGAAGATTTGTACCGGGGTTACACTGCGGGTTTTCTAGCGGTCATGCTGGCGGAAGTGTTGCTGCGGTGAGTGTCACACGTACCGGCTGCTTTAGCTGCCGGATGCGAAAAGGGAAATCTTCCAAGGCATTTCGGCAGCTAAAGCAGCCGATACAACCATTTACCCAATTTTTCCTGATACAACTCAAACGTATTCAAGTTGTTATGCGACCCGCCTTCAATAGTTACAAACTCATCTCCGGGTTTGAGTACCTGTTTTAGATTTTCCGCAGAAGCATACGGCACTACCCGGTCGCGGGTACCGTGAAAAATGAGCAGGGGTAATCTTGTTGCTTTCAGGTTTTCATCGTTGGGAAACTGAAATGCCGGCTCGAAAGGCGGTTGGTGCCGGCGGATATGGCTGGCGAGCAGGCCACCGATGTTGTCAAAAGGCGTTTCGAGGATGACCATGCGCGCCGGCACACGCGCCGCTAAGTAACTGGCCATGCCTGTGCCCAAAGAGCGCCCGTAGAGTATAATTTCTTCCGCCGAATATCGTTCCCGAAGCCAGTTATACACCAACATGGCATCCGCCAAATAATGCTGTTCATCCGGCTCGCCGCTGCTTTTGCCGTAACCGCGGTAATCGGGCACAAAAAAATCATAACCACGCCCGGTGAAATCGCGGTGCAGGGCGCCCCAGCGTTGCAGGTTGTCGCGGTTGCCATGAAAATAAAGTACGACCCCGCATTTTACATTTGCGGGACTCGGAAAAAAAAGCGCATTCAGCCGCGCTCCGTCCGGCGTATCGAAAAAGTGTTCGGTAAACGGTTCCTCAAAATCAAAACGGTGCGCTGTCGTCAGTAACGTGGGGCGGAACAGCGCTTTTTTTTGCAGGAAAGTGGAAAAAACGGAGAGCATATGAGTAGTTATTAGTTATCTGTTATTCGTTATTAGTGGTGGTAATGGACCATTTATACAAATTCAGGGGATTCTTTATCGAGTAGCCCAACATTTCTACAGATGGCGCATTACCACCACTAATAACAAATAACGGATAACTACTTATGGGTGTTTATTTCAGTTTTTCATTACCCGCATGCCGGGCGGCGTCGCGCCGCGTTTTTTTATCTAAGTTTTTCTGGAGCGCTTCTGTCAGGTTCACGCCGGTCTGGTTGGCGAGGCACACCAGCACAAACAGCACATCGGCCATTTCGTCGGCTAAATCTTCTTTGGCGGTCGCGGCTAATTCCGGCGTTTTGAAGGACTGTTCGCCGTAGAGCCGGGCCATGAGTCGGGCCACCTCGCCTACCTCCTCCATCAGAATGGCGGTATTGGTCAGTTCGTTGTAGTAGCGGATTCCGATGGTGTTAATCCATTGATCTACCGTGTGTTGTACGTTTTCTATTGTCATGGTGTAAAAATAAAACAGCCCATCGAGTTGTCTGGATGGGCTGTAGGGGTAAGCGGTGCGGTGTATTTTAAAAAGGGCAAAAATGAGTCATCCCGGATTTTGAGGACTCTGTACGCGCCGCATTTTTTGATGATTGTTATTGACAATTGATGATTATTGATGCAAGGTGGCATCTTCGCACATCAAAAATCATCAATTGTCAATAAGCAATCATCAATAAATACGAGTTTGACCTTTTTGTGGCCGTTTTAGGCAAAATCAAGGCAAAATCCGGGATGACTCATGTTTTCTTAATTCCGCAGCGGCTTCCCGTTCTCCAGCATAAACTGAATCCGTTCCAGCGTTTTTTGTTCGCCGCAGAGCGAGAGGAACATTTCGCGTTCGATGTCGAGCAGGTATTGTTCCGACACCTGTTGCGGGCTGGTGAGGTCGCCGCCGCAGAGGACGTAAGCCACTTTTTTGGCAATTTTAATATCGTGTTCGGTGGCGTAGTTACCCAATTGCAAAGAGTGCGCGGCAATGTATAAAGCGCCCAGACCGGTGCGGCCCAACACATTAATGTCCTTGCGCTCAATAGGTTTTACATAATCTGCAGCGAGTTCGATCACTTTTTTCTTGGCCTCGCTGATGTTGCGGGCAGCATTGTGTACCACCTGGTCTTTGGTGGACAGCAGGTAGCCATAGTTGAACGCTTCATAGGCAGAAGTAGCCACCTGAGCCGTCGCGATGGTTTTAAATTTATCGATCAGGCGCGGGATTTGCACATCGCCCTCTTTGCTGATTTCATCCGAAAGCCGCACGGCAAACTCTTTGGTACCGCCGCCGCCGGGGATAATACCCACGCCGACTTCCACCAGTCCGATGTAACTCTCCGCCGCTGCCACAACCGCATCGGCGTGCATGGAAAATTCGCAGCCGCCGCCAAAAACATAACCCTGCGTGGCGATCACCACGGGAATGGCGGAGTACCGAATCCGCATGGAAGTTTGCTGGAACAGGTTGACGGCCATGTTCAGTTCGTCCCATTCCTGCTGGTAGGCCAGCATGGCGATCATCATCAGGTTGGCGCCGACGGTGAAATTTTGTGCATTGTTGCCGATCACGATGCCTTTCCAGCCCTGTTCTTCGGCGATCAGGATGCTGTCGTTGATACCGCGCAAAATGCCTTCGCCGATGGAATTCATTTTGGAGTGGAATTCGAGGCACAGCACGCCGTCGCCGATGTCGTGCAGGGTGCATTCGGCATTGGTGTAGACCGGTTTGTTGGAACGGAATGTATCGAGCAGGATAAAGGATTCGCCGCCGGGCAAAGCCTGGTAAGACTTGGTAGGCCTGCTTCCCAGGCGAATCCGGCCCGGATGGCATCGTCGATGGCATAGGCGGTATCGGAAATTTCCGGCACGCGGTTGCTGACGTATGCAAACAACCCGAGGTGTGCGCGCTGGAGCAATTGAGCGCCCTTGTCATCACCTTTAAACACCGCTTTGATGCGGCGCGGCAGTTCTTCTATTTGTTTGAGGGTATCAATAATCGGTAATTTCTCTTTTTGCGGAGCGCCGTATTCGAGGGTATCGAGGTTCAGCGAGAGGATAACCGGACGTCCTTTTGCGTCTTTTTCAGCGGTTTTTTTGTAAAAACCCTGTCCGGTTTTATTGCCGAGGAATTTATTGTCAATTAAAAACTGGAGGTATTTGGGTATCCCGAAGGTGCCGATTTGTTCGTCATTGGGGCAGTTTTCGCGCATCCCGTTGATGACATGCACGGCAGTATCCATGCCCACGAGGTCGCCGAGCCGAAAGGTACCTGTTTTGGGTCGACCAACGGCGGGGCCTGTCAGCGCGTCCACGGTATCGATGGAAAGGCCGATTTCCTGCGTGAGCTGGTAAATTTTGGCCATGGCATACACGCCTACGCGGTTGGCGATAAAGGCCGGTGTGTCTTTACACAGCACCGTTTGTTTGCCGAGTATAACATCGCCGTAATGCATAAAAAACGCGGTCACTTCCGGATCGGTATCCGGCGTGGGGATCACCTCCAGCAGGCGCATGTAGCGCACGGGATTGAAAAAGTGGGTACCGCAAAAATGTTTTTTGAAATCTTCGCTGCGGCCTTCAGCCATCATGTGAATCGGAATGCCGGAGGTATTGGAAGTGACCAGCGAACCTTTGGAACGGTATTTTTCGACCTTCTCGAATACCTGTTTTTTTATATCCAGCCGCTCCACCACAACCTCTACGATCCAGTCGTAGTCCTTGATTTTTGAAAAATCATCTTCAAAATTTCCAACTGTGATACGCGCTGCAAATTTGGTATCGTAGAATGGCGCGGGTTTGGCTTTCAGGGCAGTTTGTAAAGAAGTAGCGGCTATACGATTGCGCGCGGCGGGTTTCTGTGCTTCATTTTCAGCCAAATCATTGGGCAGGATATCGAGTAGCAGTACTTCCAGACCACAGCCGGCAAGCTGTGCAGCAATACCCGTTCCCATAAGCCCCGAGCCGAGTACGGCGACTTTGCGGATATGTTTGTTAAGCATAAATAATGGTTATAGATCGTCAGCGAAAATTCGTTGGGCGAAGGTAGGATTTCGGAGAGAAACCTGATAAAAAGTTTATGTTGTTTATCTGGTTATTAGGGTTGATCAGGGTTTAAGGTGATAACCCTGGCTTTAATATTTGGATTAAGCCAAGGGTTTTATCACCATGGATAACTAATAACAGATAACCGATAACCAACTCAGGCATTTTCTTTCGCAAGAATATCCGCCTCCGCTTTGGCGAGTTCCTCTTCCAGTTCTTCCAGCCACTCGTCAATTTTATCCGTAGCCGTATGAATCAGTTTTTCCCGCAACTGACGGCCCCGTTCGGTATAAAACAGGAAATAGATGCCGCCGCCCAACAGCGCGCCGCTTAACAGGTATTCTAATACATCGCGCTTTTTCATAGTAGTATATTTTAATGATGAATGATGAATGATAAACGATGAATGGGGAGATCACTCAGGCATTAGTGTTTCAAAATTCAATCACTTGATTTTCAATTGTTTAAAAATTATAGTCAGATGTTCGAGTGAAGCAATTTATTCAACGTTAATCATTCATCATTTTTTTTCAGTTTTTTCCGCAGTCCTGCCACTCCTCTGCGCAGTACGCCTATCAGTCCTCTTTTAACGGGGGGCAAAGATTTTACTTTTCGGGTTAAGCCCGGCAGGTAAGCGATGGTGAGGGGCGTCACCACTTTGAGCAGCATGGCCACCCGCGGGTCGCGTATCAACAGATCAGTAGCCACCCGAAGGGGGCCTTTCAGACGGGAGGCGAAACCAAGTGCTGCCTCATCAGCGCCATCATCGGGTTTGTCAGACAGCCCCAGCATGGAATTAATGGCTCTGCCGACAATTTTCTTCGGCTGCAGGTCGCCCCGAACCTCTTGCCAGACCTCCTTGAGTTCCTCCTGTTCAGCGTCCACTTTTGCTTTTAAAGCCGCTTTCCGCCTCAGCAGTTCGCTGAGGGAGTCTACATCAGCTGTTGTTTTCAGTATCGTCATCTTGGAGGATATTTTGAATGGTTTTGGTGCGTACAAATGGGGGAACCCAGATATAAGCGGCCACTGCGAAGGGCACAAAAATGAGTCCGGCCAAAGCAAAACCGCCTGCCCGACTACCTATATAATCGCCTAACCAGATAGCAAAACCAATGCTGATGAAAAAGAGAATGATAAGGGCAAAAACACTTATGATCAGTAATTTGCTGAACATGAAAGCGGCCCCGGACAATTTTTCAGTTGCCGTCAGGGAAATAAATTCCCAACGGGTTTCCAGGTGTTGCAGGGTCTTTTCGAGCAGGCGCTCGAACGATGATTCCTGGTTCGTTTCTTTTGACATATATAGTCAACGTTGAGAAGTGGAGAAAGTTGAGCGATAACCATTTATCAATTCCCAAATTTTACAGGACTCTAAGGTAATATGCAGAGCGGGACTTACCAAAAGAAAAACACTACACTATTTCGATTCACGATTCGTTGTTTTCTGACATACTGTATATGTTCTTTTTGACTTTATCAGGCCATGTATCTAAAAACCAATTATTCACAGTTCACCTCTCCTCCAATGAAACGACCAACCCCGTTTTTTGCACTGGCAATCTTATTTGCCATTACCTCCCCCTCATTCGCGCAACGTTCAGCCGACTGGTCAGTTAATTTAACCGGAAAAGCCCAACAGATTATCCTCCAGCAACTCACCGGCGTTCCCATCGTACAAACGGATAAAGCCTATATCGGTATTGATCCCACTGGCCAAAAAGTGGCCTGGACGGTGGAACGCAAGGCCGCCAAAATCATTTCCGCCGCCGAAGGGTATGATTTTTACAACATGGCAGGCACGCCTTTTGTCCTGATTAACAACAATGTGATCGAAAGCCGCAGCGGCACGGCAGTCATCAGCAAGGACAAAAACAATTACAAATACATTGACGATTATGAAGTTATTCCTGCACTAAACAGTGTACTTGTGCGCGTCACGGCTACCGGTGGCATGTTGCGACTTTATCTGATCGGTATGAAAGATGCCCGGGTAGCATGGGAAACCGATGTAATGAAACCCTCGTTGGTCACGGGCATGAACGAGGAGCCGGAAGAAGAACACGTCGACGTGCCGCTATACACCACTTTGGTAAGTTCCGACCACCACCTGATATATCGCTACCGAAAAAATCTGGCAGTCATTTCTCCGCAGGGCAAATTGCTGTGGATCGAAAAAGCGGATCCTGCCGAAGTGATGCTCAGCCCCGATGGGAAAAAAGTAATTACCGTCAAGGCCCTCGTGACCGGTATTGGCAACTCACCCGTTTCGGTGCGATATGTCACCAAATATAGAAGCGCCAAAATGCAGGCCTTCGACCTTAAAACAGGGAAGGAATCTTGGAAAGACGACATTAAAGCAGACCAGAATATCCGGTGGGCGGATGCGCATCCCGATTTTTTGACGGTTGTCTGGAAAAACGGCTGCAATATTTACAAATACACTACCGGGGAAGCGCTCTGGAAGGACGATTTCAAAGGCAAACGCGTCGTGGAAATCCAGCCCAATGAGAAAGGCTACCTCGTTACCTTCGAATCGGGTTACAAAACCATGCAACTCGACAAAAGTGGAACAGCTATATGGAAAAAACCTCAGATGGTGGAAACAGACGACGAGGACGCAGATGATCTGCCCGAAGAAGGCAACATGGATGTGTACCAGTACGCCAAAGGCAAGGTGCTGGTGGATGCCGAACGGGTGCGATTCCGCCCCGCCAAAGGTTCGGGCATGAAAAAATGGCGTATGTCACTGAATGCCGGCAGCCGGATTGCCTACGATGATTCTTTACAAAATCTAATCATCTTGCACGACAACAGGTTGCACTTGGTGAATCCCGATAAAAATCAACAGGTGGTTCGCTCCTTCAAAGATGATTTTGAAAACCTGCCGGCTTTTCATACCATTGAATTTCGTGAAAATGCGTACTTCATGAGTAGCCCCAAAGAATTTATTGTGCTGGAAAGGGCTTCAGAAGCCCTAACGCACCGCTATTACGTGCGCCCATTCGATGTGCAAGGCATGTTTTTGGATATGGTTTATGCTGAATTGGCTACCAGCCAGGCATTGCTCAATTGTAAAGCCGGCCGCAACGCCGGAACTGGCGCGTGGAAAGCGGAGCGCGCTTCCGCAGGACTGTTGCCACCGGGCGCAGGCAATACGGAACTCAAAAAAGCCGAACGCCAATGGGCCGCTGCCGATGCCCTCGAATTTGCCACTGCCCTGATGCCCCCCGCACGGGTGGAGGCGTTCAAACAATCGCGCGACTTCGCCTGGTATTTTACCAAAGACAAGGGCGCCAACGTACTCGTAAAAGTCAATAAAGATACGGGCGCAGAAGCCGACAAATTGATTTTTGACGATGCGCGACCCGTGTACCAGGTTGATGAGATTCAGCGACGGGTGTATTACGCGAGTAAAGATGTGCTGAAGGTGTTTTAAAAAGGAATGAGGAATGAGGGATGAGGAATGAAAATAGCCACTCGAAAAGTGAATAATTTGGCTCATTAGAGTGGCTATTTTCATCCCTCATTCCTCATCCCTGCTCAAAACAACACACTCTGCGCTGAGCCTTTCAGCGAATAAACCTTGTATGTCTGCACCTGACCTTTCACCAATTTTGGTCCCGCGATGCTGGTACGGTTCGTCGTCTCGATGGCTTTGATGCTGACCGGGATGCTTGGGCGATCATCGGGCACGTTGACCAAGGGCAGCAGCAGGCTGAAAACTACGGTGCGCGAATCGGGTACCGTTTTCAGCGTGACAGATATCAATATACCGATTTCCGTTGGTTTGTGCCGAACCTGGCTACCCCGGAAATTCAGTGAAATGGCGCCCTTTTGGTAGCTCAGTTGGGGTTTGCCATCCAGGCTGCTGGCGGAGTAGGAGACTTTAAGGGTGGCGTTGTGTAAAGTAAAAAGA
Source organism: Lewinellaceae bacterium (assembly GCA_016711435.1). Lineage (GTDB taxonomy): Bacteria > Bacteroidota > Bacteroidia > Chitinophagales > Saprospiraceae > M3007. The sequence goes on along the minus strand of JADJSY010000026.1, from coordinate 40,967 downwards.
TTGGCTTGTTGCATAAGGTCGGAGTTTGAATGTTTGTGTTGGTGATTGAATGAACAAATATAGAAAAAAAAGGAATCTATCTCCAACCACCATTTTCCGGGACTGCTTTCCCCGGTTTCCGTTAAAACCGGGATTTTGTAAAGTTCACGGACGCCAGACTTTTCGCCTTCGGGTGTGTTGTCGACATTTGTCTTGCTCACCAAATAAATTGGACGTATAAAATCATTCAAAGACCATGAAAAAGACCGCCTTTACGTTGCTTTTTACCCTGACATTTGCCCAGATCACGCTCAACGCCCAGGTTATTTTTGAACGTCGATACGGCACCGAAAGTAAAGACTACGAACAGGTATCAGATGCTGTTACAACAACAGACGGCGGTCTGCTGCTGGGGGGCAACACGGAATCGGATGGCCTTGGCGCCTACGATATGTTCCTCCACAAGATCAATGCTGACGGCTCGGATGCGTGGTTCAAGACATACGGCGGCGCCGACCTGGATGTATTGACCGGACTCATTCCTGCTGCCGGCGGTGGTTATTTCTTCACCGGATACGGTGTTAATCCGCAGGACGGAAGTTTTGACGCCTGGCTGCTGAAATTAAATGAAAACGGCGACTCGCTTTGGCGCCAGTCTGTTTCGACGCCGGCTTCCGATGTAGCGCTCGGGCTTTGCCAAATGGCAAATGGCAATGTCGTTGTGATGGGATTTACGACAAATGCTGCCCACAAATCTGTTATTTTCCGGGCGCTTTATGACCCAAACGGGGTGCTGGTGAATTATGCCTCGGAAATAACAACCAGTGACGTCGACAACATCAAAATCAGGCCAACGACTGACGGGGGCTTCATTGCCCTTTTATCCGAAGGCTTTTTTGGAGGAACTCCGGTGCTGAAGAAATACAGTAATCTGTTTAACCCGCAATGGTCTGTTCCCGTCACAGGACTGGGGGCGCAATTCGGCGAAGTAACCAATGCCGTATATGATTTACAAACCACCGCCAATGGCGTGGTTTTCCTGGCGCAAGGTAATAACGGCACTTTTTTGATCAGAATCAATCTGATCGGCATGCTGGAATGGCACCGAAGGGTAGCCGGTTTTGCCTATGGCGCAAACCTGCAGGTTTTTCCGGGAGACAACATCCGGGTAGGTGTCGCAACTTCTTCGGCTATGGTTTTTCGCAGGTATTCACAGCTGGGTACGCCGCAGGATTCTACCGGGCTGGGTTTGACGTTCTCGCCCCAGTCCATGCCGCGCTTCCTGTTTCCCAATGAAACACAGTGTTTTTATATACACAATGCCACTTTTTTGCAGCAGGAAGATTATTTCGCAGCGTTTTTTGACAACCTCGCCACGCCCGCCATTAGCTGGCAGCAAACTTTCGGCGAGACCGGCCTGCCGGATGCAGAAACCGGAAAATCAATTGTTTCGTTGCCTGATGGCGGATTTGTTATGCTGGGAACTAAAGAAAATACTTTCGGCGACGACGATCTCTGGCTACTCAAAGCCGACGAGCAAGGCGATATACTTTGGGAAAAAACTGTTTCACTGGGATTAGGCTCTTTTGATGATGCCGAGCCGGGGTCGGTGGATGTAGATGCGGCAGGTAACATTATTGTATTGGCAGCCACGAGCGATTACCAAGGCGATTTACGCCTGCTTCAGTTCAGTCCGCAGGGCGATTCCATTTTTGACCGAACCTTAGTGGTAGCGGAAAACTACCTGCCGGAGTATTTTCGGGTACGCGCTATTCCGGGAGGCGGGTTTATCGTTTGTTACACGCGTGATTATGATGGCGATGCCCCTACGCCTACTTTGTTCAGGCTGAACAACAGCGGCAATCTGGTGTGGGAAAAAAATTACGACGGCGAGGAACTCATAGACATTGTAGTCCTCAGCGATGGCGGTTTTGCCGTGGTAGGCCAAAAAAACAATACTGCCTGGATGTTCCGCACGGATAACAATGGCAATGTTTTGTGGGATAAAACCTACCCGGCCTCCGTTTTCAGTCGTTTTGTCAGTGTGCAACAAGCGGCTAACGGCAACTTGTTTGCCGGAGGCATCTCGGTCAACCCCGCTGCCCTTGAAGCGAAGGCGCTACTGCTAAAAGCAGACTCCGATGGGAACATCCTGTGGCTTAAACAGCACAGCAAAGGCGCCGGAACCTACTGGGAGGCTACCACCGTGCTGCCCGACTCCGACGGCGGCTGTTGTTTTGTCGGCGGGTTTGCGGCCCCGCCGGCCAACCTCAATGCTTTTTCCAGTATTTTTCGCAGCCGTATCAGTGTCAGTAAAGCAGACGCAGACGGCAATCTCGTGGTCAATCAATCGTACGGAACAGACGGCACTTTCCCCACGGCGGGCACTGCCGACAAAACTTCCGATGGAAATGTTATTTTTGTTGCATCGCTCAATGGAAGTTTTAGCTTGCAGGATGCCTGGGTAGTCAAAACGGACTGCTCGCACGGTGTGGTTTCGGTTGCAACGCAGCTGAAATCTGGTCAATATTCCTTAGCGCCCAACCCGGCACTGGATGCGACGCAGATACAGCTTACCTCGGAATACCGGGGCAGTATGCAGGTGCGTATGTTCGATGCGCTGGGCCGGGAAGTATTCAACCGCCCATTTGAAAAAACGGAAGAGCGCTGGCAACAATCGCTTGAACTGACAGGACTTGCTCCAGGCCTGTATTGGGTGCAAGTAACCGCTGGGGGCGAGCGTTTGATGCAACTTTTGGCAGTGCAGAAATAGTTATCCGTTATTAATGATTGGGTAAAAGCGGCGCAAACTTTGCTTTGAGGGATAAACCACCCCGCCCGGCCGCCCGCCTGTTTTTTCCGGGCCGCCCCCCCGCGGAAACTTTGCGCTTCGCGTCTTTTACCCACATTATTAGTTATCAGTGTTGATAATGATAACTCAACCGATAACTACTTAATTGTTTTCCTTTCGATGGATCACCCTGGCCGCCCTGCTTTTGGCGGAGCTGCACACCCTCCCGGCACAAGCTGTTGACTCCAGCGCGCGCGACCCGTTTGTGCTGGGTGCGCGGCTGCATTACGGTTTTATCATTCCACATTCGCGGGACATCATCAATGTGGCGCAATCGCATCCGCGCGGCTTTGAAATCAGTGGGCAGTGGTTGCTGAGCAGCGAAAAATATACCCGCAATTCGGGCCTGGTAGCCAAACGCGGTTTTGTGTTGCAGTACATCCATTTCGACAATCCCGAGGTACTCGGGTATTGCATCAATGCCGTGCCTTTTGTCGAGCCGATGATACGCCCCTGGGGACGTTTATACGGCTCCTTTCAGATGGGCGTCGGACTTTCCTATCTCAGCAAGGTGTACGACGCGGAAACCAACCCGACAAACCTGTTTTTTAGTTTTCCGCTTAGTTTTCCCGTGATGCTCAAGGCCTACTTGCATTATAAATGGAGCCCATCCTGGGAAATGTCCGCCGGGTTCAATTACAACCACATTTCCAACGGCGGCATGAAACTGCCCAACAAAGGCATGAATTTCCCGACCTGGAATGCAGGTTTTCACTACCATTTCCAGCCTGTTATTATCCGTCGGCCTCCTAGAAACGAGGACTGGAAACAACAAAGAAAAAACTACGCCTACCTGACAGCCATCGGCACCTTGAAAACAGCCACAGCCACCGATGTTTTTCCCGAAAACAAACTGTGCGGGCAAGTCGGCACAATGGTCATGGCAGGTCGGCGCGTTGGGCGCATGAGCGGCCTCAGCCTCGGTACGGAATGGGTGTATGACGGCTATGCCCGGGAAATTCTGAACCGGCAGGGCATGAACAAAAGCGCCTGGAAAGGCAGCCTGCTGCTCGGCCACGAACTGCTCATCAGCCGGGTCAGATTCAATATCCACTTCGGCGCTTACCTGTACAACCCTTCCGGCGATATCGATCCCGTTTACCAGCGTTACAGCCTCTATTACCGCTTCGGCAGGCATTTTTTACTTGGCAGCAGCCTGAAAGCGCACCGGCACCGTGCGGATGTGTTTGATCTGCGGGTGGGATGGGGATGGTAGGCATTTTTATTTGCGAATTCCGATTACATGATTTAAGATTGCTGATTTGATTTAAGATTTAAAATTTTTACACACCTGGCGCGTAATTTTGGCCGATGTATTTGCGGCAAACGTGATTTTGCTCCCGTTTGCAACATCCATAAAAATGAGGTAATGCAGGGGCTGATAAAATATTCAGAGAAATACCGCCTTGCTCGTACATACTTCGCAATATATTAGGTTATTGATTATACCTGATTGGTCATCAGCACTAATAACCAATAATGATAACTATAACTGCTTAAACTATGATTATTCAGGGGATTCTGCTGGGTATTTCGCTCAGTTTCATGATCGGGCCATTGTTTTTTTCTATCGTAGAAGCCGGCATCGCGCAGGGTTTTCGTGCGGGAATAGCTGTCGCGCTGGGTATCTGGCTCAGTGATGTTTTGTATGTATTTTTGGTCATGAGCGGCGTAGACGCCCTGGCTCGCATGACGGCCTTGCCAGGTTTCAAATTATGGTCGGGTATCGCAGGAGGCTGCTTACTGATTATTTTTGGAATAGGCAGTCTGCTCACAGCAGGCAGACGCCGGAAACTCGATGTAACGCCGGAGGGAAACGGGCAGCGAAATCGCAGTTTAACAAGTTATTGCCTGCGCGGTTTTTTGCTAAATACGATCAACCCTTTTACTGTTTTTTTCTGGCTGAGTATAGCCGGCGCATTGATTATTCCAAATGGCTGGAATACCCATGAGTCCATATACTTTTTTGGCGGCATGCTCGGAACCCTCGTGGTTTCGGATACCCTGAAAGCGTATGGCGCCCGGCAGATTCGCCGTTTTCTCACCCCGCAACATACCTTGTGGGTGCAACGCGGCATCGGCGTCACTTTGCTGGTATTTGGCGTGGTGCTGATGGTAAGGGTGGTTTGATGGTTTTGAAAGAGGGTTGAGAAGTTGAGGTTGAGGTTGATGTGAATGAGCGTCCTTTTCACAGATCGGCCCTCAATCAACCCTCAATCCTAACCCTACGGTTAACGTCATTTTTAAGCAAACTTCTTAAAAAAATCCGTCAGCCCGTTCAAACTTCTGAATTTTGTGTTCTTTCCGGTTCCATACCGGATTGTTACTTTTTTTATAAACAATTGACCATGCGCTTATTTAGCACGATTACACTGGTTTTGGGGCTTTTTTTCAAGCCTTGCAGCCCAAATTTCTACACCCAGTTTCTGGGCGCCCCTTGCACAGGAAGCGATTGCGCTGCCGGCAAACGCCCAACGAACGATTCAACCTGCTGCGCTGGCGGCATTCCAGTTAGATTATGAGTCATTGGAAACGGCGCTCAAAGCCGCGCCGATGGAATTCACACAAGCCGCCCGGGAGCAGGCCTTGCTGCTCGAACTGCCGATGGCCGATGGTTCAATGCGTACCTTCCGCGTGGTGGAATCGCCGGTGATAGCGCCGGAACTGGCAGCCAAATTTCCGGCTATTCATACGTATTCAGGGGTGGCGACGGATGGTTCCAATGTCATTGTCCGCCTTGGAGTAGGTTACAAAGGATTCCATGCTTTTATATTTGATGGGCAGAACGGCAACCAGTCAATGCGACCGTATGCCGAAGACAGAACAGTGTTTATATGGCTTACAAAGTTTCCGATTTGCCTGTAGACCCTGCTTCTGATGGCATGATAAAATGTGGAACGCATGACGCATGGAACCCCCAGGAGGATGTATCCCATGCAGAACAAGTAGCAGTAGCCGAACGCGGCGCAGCGCCTGTGCAATTAAAGGTGTACAGACTCGCTATTGCGGCCCAGGGAGAGTATTCCATTTTTAATGGCGGCACAAAACCGCTGGTACTCAGCGCTATCGTCGAAAGCTGTGAATTTTATTGCCGCCATTTATTTACGCGATTTCGGGGTTCGTTTCCAATTGGTTGCCAACAATGATGCAATTATTTTTGGATCCAATACCGATCCATTTACATGAGGGCTGATGATCCTGGACCTGGTTGGGTGAAAATCCCGGCGCTATTAATCCGGTGATTGGTATTAATAATTACGATGTCGGTCACGCCTTCTGTAAAAGTGTATCAGCCAAATGGTACGATAGGGATTGCAGGGCCGGGCGGCGTTTGTCAGATATTAAGCCAAAGGACAGGCCGCATCTTCTGATTTTTTCCCAAATAATGAAAGTTTTTATCTGACTACCGCCCATGAAATGTGCCATCAGCTGAGTGGCCTGCATAGCTGGAGTTATTGTCCCGGCAATGAGGGGAGTTTACATCCTATTAATGCCTTCGAACCAGGCAGCGGGTCCACCATTATGTCTTACACCAAGGCTTGCGGTAGCCAGAACATTCAATTTCAGGAAGACCCGTACTTCCACCTTGGTAATATTATCCAGGTGAAAACTTTCGTGGCACAAGGGGATGGCAACCTATGTGGCGAATCGATCGATACAGATAACAATACCCCGACAGCAACGACCGACATTCCGGCCACTGGACTTTATTTGCCCATCAGTACACCTTTTACCCTGACCGGCAGCGGTAGCGATACGGATGGCGATATATTGACTTATTGCTGGGAACAATACGATCTGGGAGACAGCAACCCATTGGGCGAACCTGATGGCGATTCTCCTACTTTTCGCTCCTATTTGCCTGTATCGACACCGGACAGAACCTTTCCGCGTATTCAAACGATCATCAGTAATATTCCTTCCAACAAGGAAGTATTGCCAACTTACAACCGCCAGCTCACGTTCCGCATGACGGTGCGCGACAATCACCCTGTCGCGGGAGCTGTGGATTGGGTGGAAATAAAGATGCGAGCCACGACCACAGCAGGGCCGTTTTTGGTTACTTACCCGAATGAACTGGTCGCCTGGAAGGTAGGCGAAAATCAGATTGTTTCCTGGGATGTGGCCAATACGGATGGCCCCTTGGTCAAGTGTAAAACAGTGAACATTCGCCTGAGCCTCAACGGCGGGCAGACATATCCCGTGCTGCTGGCATCGGGTGTGCCCAACACAGGCCGCTATTGTATTCAGGTTCCAAATAACGTTACAAACAGCGCGCGCATCCGGGTGGAAGCCGCCGACCATGTCTTTTTTGACATTTCGAACGCCAACTTTAGCATACAGCAGCCTGCGACGCCCGATTTTAGTCTTTGCAGCGGCAACCTGAAAGAAATAGTCTGCCTGCCGAATAACTACACAACGCTCGTCACGACTTCTGCCATACAGGGCTTCGACAGTCCGATCACGCTTTCCGCACTCGGCCTGCCCGACGGCGCGACGGCCACATTCAGCCCGAATCCGGTACAACCCGGCAGCAGCAGTACGATGACCATTGAGTTTGCGCAGGATCAGCCGGAAACTGCATTCAACGCTACGGTGCAGGCAGATGCCGGCATTACCCGATCCTACGACCTGGAACTGACAATCGTGCGCAATGATTTTTCGACATTTGAATTACTCAGCCCCGCCGACGGAGCTTCAGGCGTCAATGCTTCTCCCGCCCTGCGGTGGAATACTGTGCCGGACGCCAATGTGTATGAAGTGGAGATCGCTACCAACCCTTCTTTTGAAGCAGGCGTATTAGTGGCATCTGCATACAATGTCGCCATAGATAGTTTCGATATTCCCAACTTTTTGAACCAGGGCCAGGCCTACTATTGGCGCGCCCGCCCTAAAAATGAATGCGGCGCAGCAGAGTGGTCGGGGCCGTTTGTATTTATGGTGCAGACACAAACCTGCCTCACTTTTAATGCTACGGATTTGCCGAAAAACATCTCTTCCAACGGAACGCCAACGATCGAATCCAAAATCACCGTTCCTTCCGGCGGAGCGATCAGCAGTGTCAGCGTAAAAAAAGTACAGGGCTACCATGATTTTTTCGGCGACCTCGAAGTGCGCTTGGTCAGACCGACCGGCGGCAATGTGCTGTTGTTCAAAAGCAGGTGCAGCTCTTTTGCCGGTAATTTCAATATTGCATTTGACAACCTTGCCAATACGACCTTTGCCTGTCCGCCGCCACAAAACAATGCCGTTTCCAAACCCGCCGAAAGCCTGACCGCGTTCAATGGCCAGGATGCAGCGGGTGAATGGATTTTAAGGGTAAAAGACAATGCTCCCAGTTCCGGCGGCCAACTGACGGGTTTCCAATTGGAATTATGCTCCGGCGTTTCGCTTAGCGGCCCGTTTATTGTCAACAACAATACCCTGCAATTGCCGTCCGGCAGCAATGCTGCCATTACAACCGGTCTGCTCAAAACGGAAGACGCCAATAACTCAGCGGATCAACTCACATACACGCTCATAACAGTTCCCGCTTTTGGTATTCTACAGAAAAACGGCGGCGGCGCTATGAAAGCCGGCGACCAGTTCACCCAAACGGAACTCGATAACGGCGCGATTCGCTACTTCGATTATGGCTTCAATACCAGTACGGATGATTTTCGTTTTGCAGTAACGGACGGCGAAGGCGGACTCGCAAGTGGTTCCTTCACGATTCAGGCGCTGGTTTCGGGCACAAAAGACCTGCAACAAAAGATTGCGTTCGATCTGGCGCCCAATCCGGCAGAGGAAACGGTTCGCATCTCTTTTGGCGAAGCCCTGAACACAGATACGCACATTAATCTTTTTAATACTGCCGGTCAACTGCTGCGCAGCCAAACACTCAGTAGCGGAAACGTGACCCTGGTGATGCAGGTTTCAGATTTACCGCAAGGGGTGTATACGGTATTGGTTTCCAACAGCAAGGCAACGGGTGCGCGGAAACTCGTTGTCCAGTAAGTCCGAAGTCATCAGTGCGAAGTCGTCAGTCCGAAGTGTACGCCGTAGCAAGTCCGAAGTCGTCAGTGCGAAGTCGTCAGTCCGAAGAGTACGCCGTAGCAAGTCCGAAGTCGTCAGTGCGAAGTCGTCCGAACCAGCGTAAACATCTTTTTAAATAACACCCGACTTATTGAAGTTTCTAAATAAAACGGCATTAAATGGGGTTGAAACCCCGTATTAAGGTATCTGTACGTGCTCCCGGCTGAAGCCGGGAGTTATTGAAACAGCGTTTTGGGTCAATCAAAATCGAGCGGCTTATATCAATAACCATCGGCTTCAGCCGGTGGCTAGTCAACAATTGATATATAGGGGGTTTTAACCCCATTTATAACACCCGGTATAATGCCAGTTTATTAAAAAACATCAATAACTCAACCATCAACATTCTCAACTACTCAACTTAAAGTATAATATGCGCCTGATCTATTCAATCACACTGGTTTTGGGGCTTTTTTCAAGCCTTGCAGCCCAGGTTTCAACACCCAATTTTTGGACGCCAGTGGCGCCGGACGCCATTGCGCTTCCTGCGAACGCCCCGCGTACCATACAACCATCAGCCTTTGAAGCATTCCAGTTAGATTACAACGCCATGGAATCGGCGCTCAAAACTGCGCCGATGGAATTTACACCAGCGGCCCGGGAGCGCGCCTTGCTGCTCGATCTGCCCATGGCCAATGGCTCGATGCGTACCTTTAAAGTGGTGGAGTCGCCCGTGATGGCGCCCGAACTGGCGGCCAAATTTCCGGCGATTCATACCTATTCGGGTGTGGCGACGGATGGTTCGGGCGTAATCGTTCGGCTTGGAGTAGGGTATAAAGGATTCCATGCTTTTATATTCGGAGATGAAAGTGGAAGCCAGTCGGTACTACCTTATGCGGAAGGCCATAATACTATTTACATGGCGTATAAAGTTTCCGATTTGCCTATAGAGACGGCTCCTGAAGGCATGATAAAATGCGGGACGCATGATTCGTGGAACCCTCAGGAGGATGTATTCCGCGCAGAGCAGCGCTCCGCAGAACCTGTACAACTGAAAGTATACAGACTCGCTGTTGCTGCACAAGCGGAATATTCCATTTTTAACGGCGGCACCAAACCGCTGGTACTCAGCGCCATCGTCGAGGCCGTAAATTATATCACTGCTATTCAGGAGCGGGACTTTGCCGTTCGTTTCCAGTTGATAGCCAACAATGATGCAATTATTTTATTTGGACCCTGCCACCGATCCATTTACTTCAGGTGTTGATGACCCAAGCATCTGGCTCGGTGAAAATCCCAGCGCCATCAACCCGGTGATTGGTCTTAATAATTACGATGTCGGTCACGCTTTCTGTAAAAGAGTGATAAGCCCATTCGGAACGGTGGGGGTTGCATCTGCGGGAGGCGTTTGCGATATTTTGAATAAAGGACGGGCATCCTCTTCCGATATTTCGCCGAATTCTGAAAAGTTTTATCTCACTACCGCCCATGAAATGTGCCACCAATTGAGTGGATCACATAGGCTGGAACAATTGTCCGGGCAATGAATTACAAATAGCCGTAAATAATGCATTTGAACCCGGCAGTGGTACTACCATCATGTCATACACCGGTGCCTGCGAAGGAGGCAATAATATTCAGGATGACAGTGATCCCTATTTTCATGTTGGGAACATTGTGCAGGTGCGCAATTTTGTTGCAACGGGAGATGGCAATCTCTGCGGCGAAACGCTTTCCACCAATAATAGTACGCCTGATGCAGCGACGGATATTCCGGCTTTAGGTCTTTATTTGCCGATTAGTACACCTTTTGTCCTATCCGGCAGCGGCAGCGATTCTGACGGAGATGTACTCAGCTACTGCTGGGAGCAATATGATTTAGGCCCCGTTACTCAGTTGGGCGCGCCGACTGGCTCCGCCCCGTCTTTTCGCTCTTTCCCGCCAGTATCGGTACCTGAAAGAACTTTCCCCCGCATTCAAACGGTGGCTAGCAACAACCCATCTAATTCGGAGGTGTTGCCTACCTATAACCGCCTGCTTACTTTCCGCATGACGGTGCGCGATAACCATGCCGGCGGCGGCGGGGTGGATTGGACAGAAGTAAAAATGCAGTCGACCACCACAGCCGGACCGTTTTTGGTGACCTATCCGAATGAATTGATTACCTGGAATGTGGGTGAAAACCAGATTGTTACCTGGAATGTAGCCAACACCGACGGCTCCTTAGTCAACTGTCAATCCGTGAATATCCACCTGAGTACCGACGGCGGGCTTACTTACCCCATCCTGCTGGCTTCGGGTGTGCCGAATACCGGCAGTTATTGCGTTGAAGTGCCGAACAATGTGAGCAATGCAGCCCGCATCCGCGTTCAGGCGGATGACCACATCTTTTTTGATATTTCCAATGCGAATTTCAAAATTCAGCAACCACAGACAGCAGGCTTTACGATATGCGGCGGCCTGAAAGACATTGCCTGTCTGCCAAATGGATACACGACGGAGATCAGCACCTCCTCCGCGCTGGGCTTCAATACCCCCATCACACTTTCGATCAGCGGCCTGCCTGCGGGCGCTACGGGCACTTTCAGCCCAAATCCGGTATTGCCGGGTAACAACAGTACGTTAACCATCGAATTTGCACCGGGCCAGCCAGAGACTACATTCACTGCGACTATCCAGGCAGAGGCAGGCGCCATCCGTACGTACGACCTGGAACTGACCACCGTGGGCAATGACTTTTCGGCATTTGCATTGGTAAGTCCTGCTGATGGCGCTTCCGGTGTGGTTATATCTCCCGTATTGAGTTGGAACGGCGTGCCGGACGCCAATGTGTACGAAGTGGAAGTAGCGACCAGTCCTTCTTTTGAAGTGGGTACGCTGGTGGCCGTCGACTACGCTGTTATTGGCAATAGTTTCGACATTCCAAGCGACCTGAATGAAGGCCAGGCCTACTACTGGCGCGCGCGTCCTAAAAACGAGTGCGGCGTAGTTGACTGGTCGGGACCGTTTGTTTTTATGGTGCAGATACAAACCTGCCTCACTTTTAGCGCTACGGATTTACCAAAAAACATCTCTTCCAACGGAACGCCTACGGTCGAATCTAAAATCACGATTCCTTCCGGCGGGCCTGTCAGCGATGTAAATGTGAAAAGGGTACAGGGCAGTCACGACTTTTTCGGCGACCTCGAAGTGCGCCTGGTCAGACCGACCGGCGGCAACGTATTGTTATTCAAAAGCAGGTGCAGCTCTTATGCAGGCAGTTTCAATATTGCATTCGATGATGGCGCCAATGGCGCATTTACCTGCCCGCCGCCGCAAAATGGAGCATTCTACAAACCTACCGAAAACCTGAGTGCCTTTAACGGCCAGAATGCAGCGGGAGAATGGATTTTGCAGGTCAAAGACAATACGCCCAGCTCCGGCGGACAACTGCTTGGTTTCCAACTGGAATTATGCTCCGGCGTTTCACTCACCGGCCCGTTTATTGTCAACAATAATACCCTGCAATTGACATCAGGTACCAATGCTGCCATTACGACTACCCTGCTCAAAGCAGAGGACGCCAATAACACGGCGGCACAGTTGACCTACACGCTCATTACGGTTCCGGAATTTGGTATTCTGGAAAACAACGGATCCGCTGCTTTAAAACCAGGCGACCAATTCACACAGGCTCAACTCGACAACGGCGCTATCCGCTTTTTCGATTTTGGTTTTAATACCAGCACCGACGAATTCCGCTTTGCAGTGACAGACGGGGAAGGCGGCCTGGTAAGTGGTACGTTTACGATTCAGACTCTGGTTTCGGGCACGAAAGACCTCAAGCAAAATATTGCCTTTGATCTGGCCCCGAATCCGGCAGATGAATCGGTTCGTATCTCTTTCGGCGAAGCCCTGAGCACAGATGCCCAGATCACTCTTTTTAATACCACCGGCCAATTGCTGCGCAGCCAAACACTCGGCAGCGGCAATGTGACCTTAGTCATGCAGGTTTCGGATTTGCCGCAGGGCGTGTACACCGTCCTTGTTTCAAATAGCAAAGCAACGGGCGCCCGCAAGCTAATTGTCAAGTAAGTCATCAGTCCGAAGTCGACAGTCCGAAGTCCGTAGAGCCCACCGTTTCATATTTTGGAAACCCAAGTATGAAACGGCACACTCTACGGACTTCGGACTAATGACTTCGCACTTGTACGGTGCACTCTACGGACTTCGCACTTCGCACTAAAGACTTCGGACTCTCTCGGGCATCCCTTTTTTTATTTTTTGCGTCAATGCTCCATCAACGTTTGTTGTATCGGGTCACACATCTTCTATTCCATGAAAAACAGCCGTATTTCATTGCTTCTAGGCGGAATCTTACACTCTTTATGTCTGGTATATTGTGGGGATAATCCTGTGGAGACTGTGGAACACCGCGACGAAAGGGGACATCTCGAGCGATTCGAGCGCCGGAAAAAAGATTTTGCCAAAGAAGGTTTGTATCAGCGGTTTTCAGAATCGGGCCAACTGCTGGAAGAAGCGCGGTATAGCAACGACACATTAGACGGGGAGCGCAAGTATTTTTATCCCAATGGAACGGTGGAAAGTATTGAACATTACCAAAAGGGCATTTACCACGGGAAGTACCAGAAATTTTATGAAAGCGGCTCCATCCAGGTTGAGCAGGAATTTGTGAACGGGGCGCTGGAAGGTTTGAGCATCGCCTACTATCCGAACGGCGTGGTGAAAGAAAAAGTAACCTTGCGCAACAACGAAGAAGACGGTCCATTTACGGAGTACTATGAAACCGGAGCACTCAAAGCCGAAGGCCGGTACGTTCCCGGGGAAGACCTGCCACTCGAACAGGGAGAATTGAAGGAATACGATGAAACCGGGCAATTGGTTAGGATTGCTGATTGTCAGATGGGTATTTGCCGTACCAAATGGAAAAAAGATTGATTTTTGAGTTCTTCTACCACATAGGCATATAGAATTGACACATAGACCACATCTTTAAGTAATTCAGCAGAATTAGTATGATTAAATTCTTTGTAAATGCTTGATTATCAACACGGATAACGAATAACAGATAACGGATAACTACTTTCGGCCATGAATACTTTTTTACACACCCGCATTGCCCTTTGTCTTTTGCTCTTTGCTACGGCCCTGCTGCCGGAGTCGTTCGGCCAGGTTACCGGCGGGCAACACATATTTAAACTGCTGGAATTGTCTCCCTCGGCGCGGATGACGGCATTGGGCGGCACACAGATTACTGTGCGGGACGACGATGTTGCGCTGGCAGCCGCCAATCCGGCGGCGCTGAACGCGGGCATGGATGGCCGCCTAACGCTCAACCACAACTTTTTCTGTCCGATATTCAGCACGGCTATGTCGCCTATGCCCATCACTTGCCGAAAATAGGTTTTACGCTGCAAGGCGGCGTGCAGTACATGAACTATGGCGACATCAAGCAGGCGGATGAATTTGGCAATATCACGGGCCAGGTAAAGGCTTCCGAAACCACGTTTACCTTAGGCGCTGCGAGGCCGCTGAGCGATCGCCTGTCGCTGGGACTGAACCTTCGTTTTGGGGTATCTACGTTGGATTTATACCAGGCCTCTATGCTGGGCGCCGATGCAGGTTTGTTGTACTCGGACACCGCAAGGCTGTTTTCGGCGGCGGTGGTCCTGCGCAATGCGGGTGTGCAACTCGTCACGTACAATGATTTGCGCGAAGACCTTCCCTTTGATATTCAAATCGGCGTGAGCAAGCGACTGCGCTACCTGCCCTTTCGGATGACCATTATTGCTCACCACCTGCACGACTGGGATATTCGGTACGACGATCCCAATCTGACTACGGGCGATGTATCCTTGTTTGGGGAAGAAAGTTCAAAAAAGGGCAACGCAGGCGTCGATAATTTTTTCAGACACTTTATTTTCAACGGCGAATTCCTCCTGGGTCGCAACGAAGGTTTTCGCATTCGGCTGGGTTACAACCATTTGCGCAAACGGGAACTCTCGGTTAACAACTACCGCAGCCTGGCCGGTTTTTCCGGCGGTGTAGGTCTTAAAATAAATCGCTTCCGGGTTGATATGGGCTATGGATCGTATCACCTGGCGGGCGGCGTGGTGCATTTTAGCGTGGGTACGAATTTGAAAGATTTTTTCTAAAAAAAGCGGCTGGAGGTAGCACGGTCTTTAGGCCGTCGGGACAATTGCCTTTTAAGGCGATTGTCTGTTTCGGGCGGCCATGAATGGCCTTATCCCGACGGCCTAAAGGCCATGCTACCGTCAAGAAACAAGCCCTTTGAGACAAATCGTGTTTTTTTGCAATAAAGCGCTTATATTTGTGTCGGTTTTTAGCGCATAAATCATTCATAGACAGTGTGCTAAGTAACGCCTATGGCCATAGACATTGTTTTTTTAGCGGTTTTTGCTTACGGTTTCTGGGTTGGTTATTCCCGTGGAATCATCGGAACTGTTTTCAATTTTGCCGCCTATATTTTTGGTTTCGTACTGGCTTTCAAAATAACGCCCACTACGACCAATATCCTCGAATCGCTGCTCCATTCGGATAACCCATCCATGTTTATTGCGGCATTTATCGTCAACCTGGTGTTCATCATGTTTGTCCTGCGCCAGGCAGCCAGAGGCATGGAATCCGCGTTCCAGGCTGTTTATCTCGGCGTCATCAACCAGACACTGGGCGGTGTGCTCATGGCTGGTCTCGGCATTGTTATTTACAGTGTGCTGATCTGGTTTTTAGTGCAGGTGCGTTTTTTGAACGACCAAACGCTGGCAGAATCCAAATCTTATCCTTTTTTGAAAGACCTGCCCGGCAAAGCCAAAGATGTGGCCTTGCGCACTAAGCCCTTTGCGGAAGATATTTGGTCTAATTCGATGAACTGGATGGATCGTCTGGAACAATACGGCATCCAGAAAACATCTACCAAACCGAATATTTACCAGGTGCCCGACGATGGGAAAGCCATCGAAGACGATGGGGAAGAGAGCATTCCGACTACTTCAACGACCAGACCGGTTTACCCGGAAGACAGCGACGGGATTGAAGAATGAAAGTGCTGCTGCTGGATAATTACGACTCCTTTACTTACAATTTGTACGACTATCTCCTTCAAACAGGGGTGGAATGTGATGTTTACAGGAATGACGCACTATCGCTGGCTGCATTTGAACAACTTGATTTTCAGGCCCTTGTGCTTTCTCCCGGCCCCAAACGCCCCGCTGATGCGGGGTTGATGATGCCGCTTATCCGGCGATACAGGGAGCAGATGCCCATACTGGGTATTTGCCTTGGCCACCAGGCTTTGGGCGAATCTTTCGGCGCACAGGTGGTAAAGGCACGGGTGCCGATGCATGGCAAAACAAGCGTTATTCAGCACCGCAAACACCCGCTTTTTGAAAGTATACCGGAGTTTTTTGAAGTGATGCGTTACCATTCCGTGTTGCTGGATTCGCTGGATGGCACTCCTTTGCGGAGTATTGCTTCCAGCGCGGAAAATGAAATCATGGCACTGGAACACGTCACCTTGCCACTGCTGGGCCTGCAATTTCACCCGGAATCCATTCTGACTGAATATGGCCTGCAATTAATGAAAAACTGGGTGAAAATGACCGAAAAACACCTGGAACCCTGATTTTCAACTATCATTGTGCACAATTCCCTTTATGAAAAACATCTGGAAAATCATCTTTATCCTGGTATGCGTTATTCAAATAGCTGCATTGGTATTGCAGCTTCCGAATCTGGTATTTATCAGCAAGCCCTTGCTTATGCCGGCCTTGGCCTTGTGGATGTTCTCGGAGACAAAACCCGTTCGTTTTGTACGTGGCGCCTGGCTGGCGGGACTTGCATTCTCTACGCTGGGCGATATTTTGCTCATGGTCAGGGCAGAAGGCAAGGGTGAAATCTTTTTTGTACTGGGACTGGGCGCTTTTTTGCTGGCACACGTTTTTTATATCGGCGCACTGTGGTTTTTGTTGCAAGGTAAAAGTGGTTATTTACGCCAAAACCCGCTTTGGGTCATTCCTTTCGCATTATATTTGCTGGCCTTACTGGGTTGGTTGTGGCCTGGTATCCCGGCAGGTTTGCACTTTCCGGTCGGGGCTTATGGTATCGTGATTACGGCTATGGCGCTGAGTGTGATGCAACTGCGCAGCCATGTTCCCAGCACTGTTTTCCAGATTATGATGTCGGGAGCAATCCTGTTTGTATTATCCGATAGCCTGCTGGCCATGGGTAAATTTGGAAATATATCTACCGGAAATATTTCGGTTATGGTGACGTATATTCTCGGACAGGCGCTGCTGACCCTGGGCATCATGCGCCTCCTGAAGTAGTTATCCGTTATTAGTTATCGGTTATTAGTGTTGATAATCAAGCATTTGCAGGTAATTTAGCCTTAACTAATTTTGCACACTTGTTGAATAAAAAATAAAGGCCTGAAAAACCCATTGCCAGCCCATCAGAGCCGCCAAACGGGACGCCTCTCACCCTCTCACTTCTCACCTCTCACCTCTCTGAGCATGCGTTTCTTTTTTCCAGCAATAATTGCATTTATTTCCGTTTGCGGCTGGTTGTCATGCGGTAGCGCCGAAACGCCCCTCGATGCGAACACGCGTCAGGCAATCGACTCGCTTGCAACAGCCGAAATCCGGGTGCAGCGTGTTGAATTGGACAGTCAGTGCCAGATGGCGCGGGTAACGGTGTTGCCGCAGTTGGTTGATTCGATCAAACAGATTCGGCTGCGTGAAATAGAGGAGCAACTGCGAACGATTCCGAAGTGAGGGAATAGTAGAGGTTGTGTCAAAAGTCGTATTCTATTAAAGCCATGGTTCTAGTGTAAAATTTAATTTCGTATTACCTCCAACTTCCCGAAAGTTTTAAACTTTCGGGAAGTTTTGAACCGAAAAAACCACGTATAATTTGGCGTCTTATTCCACTTCGCCCCTTTTGACACAACCCTTACTCTTCCTTTTGCAAAAAACTCCCCGTTTCCCAGTCCACCACATAATGCCTTGACTTGGTCATTTCGCCGGCAATAAGTCCGCCGATAATTCCAAAAGCAGCGTTGCCGATGGCTGCATTGCTCATTTTTTTATCATAGTCCACGCCGTAAAACTGGAAACTGTTTTCCCCAACCTTATTGAGTTGGTAAAAAGTGCCGAACTGGTTGATATACATATTTTTACCATCAGAAAAACCCCAGATACGGTCGTCGGGTTTTACCCTTCGAAACTTGCCTTTTTTCCCTTCGATCAGCAGTACGCTTGTTCCGTCTTTCACCTCAATCTGTGCGGGTATGCGCGGATTGTTGTTTCTGAAATCCGTAAAGTTTTTATAAACGCCGGTCACCGGTTCCGCATCTGTGAGTATGCGCGGCACATTGCGGCGGGTCAGTTCTTCCGAAGAAGTATTGACAGGCAGTGCCTGCGCCGTTTTCCAGTCGACGGAGTCCTGCAAATAATCTACTGCGGCTTGCAACGCGGCGCGCAGGTTGTCGTCGTGGTACTTCGTCACATTGGTGCCAAGGCCTTCCGTAAACCTGAATTTGCGGTCGCCGAGATAGGCAAAACCGTCGTCCTGTTGCAGGAAAAACTCGAAATCGGCAGCAACGCGCGCACCTTCGCTGCCAAGAACATTTATTTCTTCCCAAAGCCCCAAACGGCTGACCCGAATCACAACATTGGGTAATGCTGCTTCATGGGGAAGTTTTACGGTAAAATATTGTTGAAATACCAGGGGTATAGTCCCCGACAGTATCATGGCTTCCTTGCGATTGCTCATGCCGACCCGGGCAGTACCCAATCGAGTGGTATCGTACCGCGTGTCGATGACCTGCACAATATTAAAACGGCGTTTGCCCACATCGAGGCGCGATTTGTTGAGTTCGAGTACTTTTTGAGCGGAAAGGGAGCCGGCAAAGCCAAGAAGAAAAAGAAAGAGTGTTGGGAACAGTTTTTTCATAGGTGTGATTTGAGAAAAGTAGTATCGGTTATTAGTTATTGGTTATTAGTGTTGATAATCAAGCATTTGCAACGAGTTTAATCTAAACTTCTTTGCTGATATACTTAATTTTTACACAAACGAAAAAAGAAGACTTGCATGATTCAAAAAGAAGACATTATCTTTGCATCATCGTACTGATACGTTAATACATAATTTTACACTCCACTTCTCCCCCATCAACTTTATATCAACCTCATCAACCTTCATCAACCCCCACTTTCAACTATAAACCTTATCAACCCCTCAACCTGACAACATGATCCACACTGCTACGATACGCCTGCCTTATTCCGACGCTTTGCCCCATTACCGGCGATTGCTGGGGAAAAGCCCTACCTGTCTGTTTGAATCTGCTTCGGCAGTAGACAAATCGAGCCGGATGTCGGTGATTGCTTTTGAGCCGACGCTGGAGTTGGTCGGAAAAGACGAACAATTGAACATTCGCCTGCTGCACCCGCGCGGCGCTGTTTTTTACGATTTTATCAAAACGGAATTTGCCGGTTTTGTAGAAAACGAGCGCGACGGACGCATGTCGCTGCACATCCCAAAACTGCCTTTTTTCGGTTCGGAAGAAGACCGCCTCGACCGCCAGAATATTGTGCAGCCGCTCCGGAGCACGCTGGCGCATTTTAAAACGGACGACAAAAACTTCATGGGTTTTTACGGCGCGCTGGCCTACCAGTTTGTATATCAGTTTGAAGATTTGCAGCACGCTAAAGCCTGCCCGGAACCTGATTTTCATTTGTTTTTATTCGACAATATCCTGTTATTCAACCACTTAACCCAGGATTTGACTTTGTACGTCACGCGGGAAACGGAAGTGGAAGCGCAGACCGAACTGGATCATTTGAAACACAGCATATACGATGTGCAGGAAACGCCCGCCTCCAAACCGGAGCCGCTGCACATCGGGAAATTCGTACAAACGCCCGACGACGAGACGTTCAAAAAACAGATCGCGCGGGGCATCCAACTTTGCCACGAAGGCGAGTTGCTGGAAATTGTGCTCAGCCGCAAACTGACAGCGCCTGTATCCGGCAACCTGCTGCCACTGTACGAGCGATACAAAGCCATCAATCCTTCTCCATACCTGTTCTATTTTGATTTCGGCGACGAAATGCTGCTGGGAGCCAGCCCCGAATTGATGCTCCGTTACGAAAATGGCCGCGCTACCCTCCGGCCTATTTCGGGCAGTGTGCGTCGCTCCGGCGACCCTATCGAAGACCACCACCTGATGATGGAACTGCTGAATTCGCCGAAAGAAAACTCGGAATTGGACATGCTGATCGACCTGGGTCGCAACGACCTGGCGCGCATCTGCAAACCCGGTATCGAGATCGATAACTACCGCATTATTGAAAAATATTCGCACGTGACGCACACCGTCGCACAGGTCAGCGGGGTGCTGGAAGATCGCTACACGGGCTTCGATGCCCTGATTGCCAGCCTCAACGCAGGTACGCTCACCGGCGCGCCCAAAATCGCCGCCATGGAATACATTGAACAGATCGAGCAGCACACCCGCGGCTACTACGGCGGCAGTATCGGCTGGCTGCTGCTCAACGGCGACGTCAATACCGCCATCACGATCCGAACGGCGCATGTGCGCGACGGACTGCTTTCGTTCAGCGCAGGGGCGACGCTGCTCTATGAATCCGTGCCGGAAAGCGAGTTGAAAGAAACGCGTATCAAAGCAGGGGCGTTTATGGCGGCAGTTGAAGGGATAAGGGATGAGGGATGAAAGGTCAGGAATGAGGGATGAGGATTGAGGGATGATTACAGCCGCTCGAATGAACCAGATTCCCTTCTTCGAGCGGCTATAATCATTCCTCAATCCTCATCCCTCATCCCTGTTAAAGCCCAGCCCTCTTCAATCGCCCTTTTGGCATCCAATTCACCTGCTTCTTTGGCCCCACCGATCAGGTGTACTTTGATTCCGGCCTGAGTCAGCGGTTCCTGCAATTCGCGCAGTGGATATTGTCCGGCGCAAATGATAATATTGTCCACTTCCAATACTTGCGGCTGTCCTTTCAGGGTAATGTGCAGACCTGCATCGTCGATTTTGACGTAGTTCACTTCCGACCACATCCGAACGCCGCGGTTCTTGAGCGTGAGGCGGTGCGCCCAGCCGGTGGTTTTGCCGAGGCGGTCGCCGACTTTTCCTTTCGAGCGTTGTAGCATCCACAGTTCCCTCGGGGCGTGTTCTTTTTTGGGTTGAGTCAGTCCGCCGCGGTGCTGGTAGCTGGTATCGATGCCCCATTCTTCCCGGTAGTCGCTGATGCGTTGCTGGTCCGATTCGCCTGTTGTTCCTTCGTCTGTCAGGAAAATGGACACGTCGAAACCGATACCGCCGGCGCCGATGACGGCCACTTTTTTACCGACCGGCTGGCGGTGCAGCAGCACGTCGATATACGACAGCACCTTCGGGTGGTTGATGCCTTCGATTTGGGGCTTGCGCGGGCTGATGCCCGTTGCCAGCACCACTTCCCGGAATTGTTGTTGAATCAGAAAACCGGCGTCTACACGGGTGTTCAGGTGCAGATTCACTCCGTTTTTTTCGATCATTTTACCAAAATAGCGCAGCGTTTCGTAAAATTCTTCCTTACCCGGAATTCTTTTGGCCATGTTGAATTGTCCGCCGATTTCAGCCGCAGCGTCAAACAAATGCACTTCGTGTCCAATGGCCGCCAGTTCGGTAGCGGCAGAAAGTCCGGCAGGCCCTGCACCGACGACGGCGATTTTGTGCTGTGTAGTCTGCGCGCAGGCGGCATTGCAGCGTCTCCTTGCAGGCGCGGGGATTGACTAAGCAGGAAGCGTCTTTGTGTTTGAACACATGATCGAGGCAGGCCTGGTTGCAGGCGATACAGGTATTGATTTCGTCGGAACGATTTTCCTGCGCTTTCCGCATAAAATAAGGATCGGCCAGAAAGGGTCGCGCCATGGAAACCATATCGGCATAACCTTCGCGCAGCATTTCCTCGGCTTTTTCCGGCGTATTGATGCGGTTGGTGGTGATGAGCGGGATGTGGAGTTTGCCCATGAGCCGTTTGGTGACCCAGGCATACGCGCCGCGCGGCACCATCGTGGCGATGGTCGGGATACGCGCTTCGTGCCAGCCGATGCCGGTATTGAGTATGCTGGCGCCGGCTTCCTCCACGGCGAAGGCGAGTTGTTCCACCTCTTCCCAGGTGCTGCCTTCTTCCACCAGGTCGAGCATGGAAATACGAAAGATCACGATGAAGTCTTTACCCGCTTTTTCCCGCACCTGCCGCATAATTTCCGTCGGGAAACGTATGCGGTTTTCAAACGAGCCACCCCAGTCGTCGCTGCGTTTGTTGGTGCGCGGCGCAATGAACTGGTTGATCAGATACCCTTCGCTGCCCATTATTTCCACGCCGTCATAACCGGCTTCTCTGGCCAGCGCGGCACAGGATGCAAAGTCGCTCACCGTCGCCCTTATGAGGCGCGGACTCATTTCCCAGGGCTTGAAAGGCGAAATATGTGCTTTTAGAGGGGATGGCGCCACCAGAAACGGGTGTACGCCGTAACGCCCGGCATGCAGGATTTGCATACAGATTTTGCCGTCTTCGGCATGTACGGCGGAGGTAACGTTGCGGTGTTTCGCCACCTCGCTGCTGCCGGTCAGTTTGGCTCCGAACGGCGCGAGCCAGCCCTGCCGGTTGGGCGCGATGCCGCCGGTTACCATCAGTCCGATACCACCTTTGGCCCGTTCGGCAAAATAGCCGGCCAGTGCTTTCAGGTTGTCTTTGTGCTCTTCCAGTCCCGTATGCATCGAACCCATGAGGGCGCGATTTTTCAGAGTAGTAAATCCCAGATCGAGCGGCTGGAACAGGTGCGGATAGGTCGGGTGCATATGCATCGTTATCAGTTATCAGTTATCGGGGTTGGTAGGGGCGATCTCTTACTAGCCTTACCCCCATAAGCATAGTGAAGAGGTGTCATTTGCGACGCAGGAGCAAGTGACATCTCGTAACGGCCGTTTTCCAGTATATCTTCCGCTATGATATGTCACTTGCTCCTTCGTCGCAAATGACACCTCTCCGCTAAGCCTTACGCCCCGTAAAGGTGAAAATTTTTCAGAAAAAAGCAGGTTCGATCAGCGCTGTAAAAAACCCAAAAAACAACTTCATCAGATTTTCAAAAATCTTCACTAACCTTGCCTGTGTAAAAACGAAACAAAATACCATACCAACACACCCATGAGTACAACTTCGACACCCGGCCGCAATCCATACCTGTTACCCTTTGCATTGGTGTGCAGCCTCTTTTTTTTGTGGGGCATCGCCAATAGCCTGAACGGCTCCCTGATCCGGCATTTCCAGTTTGCCCTCGACCTGAAACGCTGGCAGGCGGGCATTGTCGACTCGGCCTTTTATTTCGGCTATTTCGTCATGGCCATTCCGGCGGGCATTTTCATGCGCAAATGGGGCTATAAACGCGGCATTCTGGCAGGTTTGTTGTTGTATGCCGGCGGCGCTTTGTTGTTTTATCCGGCAGCGGATATCCGGGTGTACGGCTTTTTTCTGTTTGCTTTGTTTGCCATTGCATCAGGTCTGGCTTTTCTGGAAACGGCAGCCAACCTGTATGTCACGGTGTTGGGCGACAAAGAAGGGGCCGAATGGCGCATCAATTTCGCACAGTCGTTCAACGGCATCAGCATCATTCTTGGGCCGATCATCGGCAGCCTTTTTATTTTTTCAAAAAAGGAATATACCGCCGAATTGCTGGCCAGTATGAGTCCCGAACAGATACAGGCAGCGCGGGTGGAAGAAGCCCTGTCAGTACAAGGCCCTTATCTGGCCGTGGCAGTGATCGTCGCGGCCGTCGCGGTGTTGTTTGCACTCACCAAAATGCCTGAAATCGGGAAGGAGGAAGAAGCCTCGGAAGGGCGCGTGAGTATATTCAGTCTGCCGGGCAAATACCGCCACCTGGCCCTGGGCATTCTGGCCCAGTTCGCCAATGTAGGCGCCCAGGCCACTTTGTGGGGCTACTTTGTAGATTTTAAAATAGATTTTGCCGCCAACGAGCATATAGGACCGGCCGTTGCCTACGCGGGCTGGATCAACAGCATCGTGGGCGATACGGATACGATGACACCGGAAAAAATCGCGGGTTTTCACGCTTCTTTTGCGCTGGTGTTGTTTATGCTCGGCCGTTTTCTGGGCACCTGGCTGATGAGCAAAACGGAGCCGCGCAAAGTATTGCTCTGGTATTCCGTCGCGGCCGTTGCATTGGTGGCACTGGCTTTTGCCCTCGGCGGCAGCATGGGCATTCTGTGTATTATGCTGACCTATTTCTGCCAGAGCATCATGTTCCCGACCATTTTCGCTCTTGCCACCAAGGGGCTGCCACCTGCCGAGGCCAAAATGGCTTCTTCACTGGTGATTATGGCGATTGTCGGCGGTGCTGTGATGCCGCCTCTTGCGGGTTTGTTGTCCGGCGGAGGCAGTATGAAAATGGCGCTGCTGATTCCTTTCCTGTGTTTTTCTTTTGTGGTGTATTATGTGGTGAATGGTTACCGGCAGAAATAAAAAACAATGAAAATCAACGGATTAGAGAAGACTTAAAAAACATAGCGTAATTTTTAAACACATAGGCACATAGAAAACATAGCGCAGAGTACTCTAAAAACTATGTTTTCTATGTGCCTATGTGTTTAAAAAAACGATATACCGGAATGTTACCCATCTCTCTTCAAAACCATCTGGAAACAATACTCCACGCCCGTTTCGCCGAGATCAGACCCGTTTCCGGCGGCGATATCCACCGCGCTTTCCGGCTGATCGCTACAGATGGCCGGGAATGGTTTGTCAAAACCAATGATACAACACAGGCCCCCGCCATGTTCAAAACGGAAGCCCAGGGTCTGGCCTTGCTTGGCGCTTCCCGGGTCATCCGCACGCCCAAAGTATTCGGCCACGGTTGCACCGACGACGGTCATGCCTACCTGCTGATGGAATACATCGCGCCGGGGTATAAAAATCGCCTGTTTTGGGAAAATTTCGGGCGCGCACTGAGCAACCTGCACGGCAACACTTCCGCACAGTTCGGATTTGCCCACAACAATTTTATCGGATCGCTGCCGCAGTCGAATACGCGGCATCCTTCGTGGGAGGCTTTTTACGCCGAAGAGCGTCTCTGGCCCCAAATGCTGCTCGCCTGCGAACAAGGTCATTTCGATAAAGCAGCAGAAACGCAACTCGACCATTTGTGCCAGAAATTGGCCTGGTTATGCCCGAAAGAGCCACCCGCACTTGCCCACGGCGACCTCTGGAGCGGCAATTTTCTTTGTGATGCCTCAGGCCAGGCCGTATTAATCGACCCCGCCGCCGCTTTCACCCATCGGGAAATCGACCTGGCCATGAGTCGCCTGTTCGGCGGATTCGACCCCGCTTTTTATAGCGCCTATGAAGAAGCCTGGCCACTGGAATCTGGCTTTGAAAAACGGATGGAAGTGTACCAGTTGTACTATTTGCTGGTGCATGTGAATCTGTTCGGAGGCGGGTATGTGGAGCAGGTGCAGGGGATATTACGGCGGTGGGGGTAGATAAAAGGGCAAAATTGCAAAGGGCAAAGAGCAATGTAAATCAATGAGGTAGAGGAGATTCAGTGCTAGCTAATTTTGCACATCTGCATAGGTTTTTTTTCATGGACAACCTATATTTACCTGTCGAATAAAGACAAACTAGCGATCAAACCATGCCCGACCAATCCATTGCCCGACAATTTTTCACCATAGACCGCTGGCTGGGCGCCCAACCGGTCGGCAACGGCCACATCAATGATACGTACCGGATTGATTTTGAAGTGGCTGGCATGCCACAAGCCTTCCTGTTGCAACGCCTCAACCACCATATCTTCCGCCGGCCCGAAGCGTTGATGCAGAATATCCGGAAGGTGTCGGATTACCTGTCTTTACAAGATTATGCTTACCAGGTTATTCATCCCATCCCGACCCTGGACGGCAAACTTTTGTACACCGACGAGGCAGGCAACTACTGGCGCGTATTTCCTTTTGTAGAAAACAGTTATGCGCCGGAGACACTTGTTGACACGAAAATCGCATTCGAAGCGGCGCGCGCGTATGGCGCTTTTGCGCGAGCCTTGCGGACTTTCCCGGCAGTGGAACTGGTCGAAACTATCCCCGGATTTCACGATACCGACCGGCGTTGGGAGGTTTTTACAGATATGTTGGAAAAAAATCCGGCGCAACGGGCGCAGCACAGCGGCGCGGAAATAGCAGCCATGCAGGAAGCCCTGCCCGTTTTTGAAAGCATCAGCCGGATGAAAAAGTCGGGAGCATTGCCGCTGCGGGTAACGCACAACGACACCAAAGCGGGCAATGTACTTTTTGACACAAACACGCATAAAGCATTGGCAGTCATTGACCTGGATACGGTGATGCCCGGCACGATACTGTCTGATTTTGGAGACATGGTACGCACTTTTGCACCCGACAAGCCGGAAGACAACCCGATGGCAGTCTCTTTGCGTCAGGAGATGATCGCAGCGCTCCGGGAAGGTTTTTTATCGGAAACGGCAGACTGGCTCAACGCAACAGAACGGCAACACCTGATGTACGGCGCTGCCTGGATTACCGGAGAGCAGGCGCTCCGCTTTCTGACAGACTGGATAGCCGGCGATGTGTACTATAAAATTCATTATCCCGAACACAACCTGATCCGGGCGAGGAACCAACTGGCGCTGTTTCGCGCGATTGTTGAGGAAGGCGTTTAAATTACCGTCGTTTCTACTACCTTTGCGCCGCTTCGGGCAGCATATTAACCATGAAAAATATACTTCTCCTGTTTCTGGTTGCAGCATCCGCACTTTTCTGGAGTTGCGGCGGCGGCGATAAGGCCAAGGCCGGCGACCGGCCATTGGCGCAAGTGTACAATAAAACACTGTACCTCTCCGAACTGGAAGGTGTGGTGCCGGAAGGGGTATCTTTGGAGGATAGCGCGCTGATTGTGAGCGCCTATGCTCAGCGATGGATCCGGGAACAATTGCTGATGTACGAAGCCGAACGCAATATCCCCAAAGACCTCAATATCGACGAATTGGTGCGCGATTACCGTGCCAGCCTGGTTCGCTTCAACTTTGAAGAACAACTGATTGCCGAAAAATTAGACAGCAGCGTTTCAGAAGCAGAAACCAAGGCGTTTTACGAAAATAATAAAGACCAGTTTCAGCTCGAAAGCACCATTTTGAAATGCAAACTGCTGAAACTTCCCGCCCGTGCCCCGCAATCTGAAATTAACAAACTCTGGTACAGCCGAAAATCATCCGACGAAGCCAATCTAAACGCATTCGCAAAGCAATGGGCTGCTTTGGCGCTATTAGATGATGAAAAATGGTATAAATTGGAAGAGATCGCCGCGATTTTGCCTAAAGGCACGTTAACTGCTGACAACGTAGGCTCGCGGCGCGAAGGCACACTCAGCGATGGCGATTTCCGTTACTACTACCGCGTCGTGGAAGTGGCACAGGGCAAATCGACAGCGCCTTTTGAATACGTCGAAGAACAGGCGTCCAAAGTTATCCTGCACAAACGCAAACAGGAACTGCTGGAAAAATGGAAAGAAGACTTGTACCAGAAAGAATTGCGACGCGAAAACATAAAAATTATACAGTGAAAAAAAGTGTTTCGTGTATGGTGTTTCGTGTTTAGGGGTGAAAACGCTTAGGCAAAGCGCCCCAAACACGAAACACGAAACACGAAATACGAAACTGATTTTCAATGAAAAATAAACTTCGGATTATTCCGCTACTGTTGTTCCCTTTTCTACTCGCAGCCCAGAATGATAGGGCTGTTATTGATCGTGTGGTAGCCACTGTGGGCGGTGAAATCATTCTGCTCAGCGAGGTGCAGGAACAATTTGCCTACGTCCAAAAAGAGCAACCCACATTGCCGGAGGAATTCCGCTGCACCGTACTTCAAAACCTCATTGTGCAGAAGTTATTGGTCAACCAGGCCAAATTAGACTCCGTGGAGGTGAAGGACGAAGAGGTGGAAAACCAACTCAATGCCCGTATCGACCGCTTGATGCTTTATTTCAACCAGGACCCGAAAGCCATAGAAGAGTTTTACGGTCAGGGTATCGAGCAAATCAAGGAACAGACCCGTTCCGATATGCGCAACCAATTGCTGGCCGAGCGGATGCAGGGAGAAATTACCAGCCACGCCACGATTACGCCCTCCGAGGTAAGGCGCTTCTTTAAAGATATTCCAGCCGACTCCCTGCCCTATTTTAATGCAGAAGTTGAAATCCGGGAAATTGTCTACAAACCGCGCGTCAACGCCGTGGAACGCGAAAAAGCCCGCCTGGCTATCGAAGAACTGCGTACCCGGATCGTGGACGGCGGAGAAGACCTGGCCTCCCTCGCCGGCAAGTACAGCGACGACCCCGGCAGCGCGGCGAATGCCGGCGATCTGGGCTGGCAAAAACGAGGCACTTTTGTACCCGAATTTGAAGCGATGGCTTATAAACTTGAAAAAAATCAGGTCAGCCCTGTGGTGGAAACGGAATTCGGATTCCACATCATCCAATTGGTCGAACGCCGCGGCAACCTGATTCGATGCCGCCATATCCTGATCAAACCCTCCATCACGGACGAAGACATGGCGGCGGCCAAAACCAAACTCGATACCATCCGCAACCTGCTGCTCAGCAATAACCTGACTTTCGGCGAAGCCCTGAAAAAATACGGCGATAAAAACCAGTCCAGTTTCCACAACGACGGCCGGGTGGCCAATCCGCGTTCGGGCAATACCTTTTTCGAGGTGGCCGACCTGGATACCGACATCTTTTTTGCCATCGACGGCCTGGGCGTCGGCGGCTATTCGCAACCCTTTGAATTCCGTTCGCCGGACGGCAGCACCAACTTCCGTCTGGTACAACTCAACAGCCGGAGCAAGCCCCACAAGGCTGATCTGAAGCTGGATTACAACAAAATCCAGCAGGCTGCTTTGGATCAGAAAAAGGCCGATTTCACCGAAAAATGGGTGCTCGAAAAACTGCGAAGCACCTATTTGTCCGTGAGCGACATGTTCCAGTTCTGTCCCAATTTAAAAGAGATGCTCGCCGAATCCAATCCGTAGTATCCAATATTTACAGAAAACACTTTGACCGGCAGCGGGCAATCAGGCCTGTGCTTCACTACTATTCTTTGAACAGGTGTGAAATACATTCACACATTTGTATAAAAAAATAAATCAATGAGACCATACATTCTCGGCCTCTCGCTTCTTTTCGCAGGTATCTCGGCAGCAAATGCCCAACTCCTCGACACGATTCCGCCCACCGTGGCTTACGAGCAACCCAAAGAATACGAAATTGGCGGTATCCGCGTCAGCGGCACACAATATGCCGATGCCAATGCGCTGATTGCCATTTCCGGCTTTCGCGTCGGCGACAAAATTCGGATTCCCGGCAGCATTTTTGCCAAAGCCGTACAATCGCTCTGGAACCTCAAACTTTTTACGGATGTCCAGATTCTCCAGGAACGCACCCAGGGTACGATTGTGTTTCTTGAAATCGCCGTAAAAGAACTTCCGCGTTACACCCGCCACTCTTTTATTGGCGTGAAAAAAAGTAAACACGACGACCTCAACGGCATTATCAACAAGTTCCTGCAAAAAGGCGCCATTCTGACCGACAATGTACGCGCATCGCTGATTTACGGCATGAAGGAATATTACATCGAAAAAGGGTATCTCGATGCGAATATCAAGATCAACAGCTACCCCGACGAGCGCGCTACCAATGCCACCCGGCTGGAATTCGTCATTGACAAGGGTAAAAAAATTCAGATCCGCGAAATCTCGTTTTCGGGCAATACCTCGGTGAAAACCAAGGTGTTGCGCAAAAAAATGAAAAACACGCACCGCAAAAAACACCTGTTTAAAAAGTCGAAATTAGTGCGTAAGGAATATGAGGAGGACAAACTCAAAATTGAATCTTATTACAATACGGTAGGTTTCCGCGATGCCCGTGTGGCAAAAGACAGCATCTGGCGCAACGGAAAAGGCGAGATCATGATGCACCTGACCATCGACGAAGGCAATCGCTACTACTTCCGCAACATCGTCTGGAAAGGACATACGCTCTACGAAACACGTTTCCTCGACCAGGTGCTGGGCATCAATAAAGGAGATGTTTTCAACCAGGAATTGCTCGATACCCGCCTGTCATTCAGCCAGGACGGCCGCGATATTTCTTCGCTGTACCTCGACAACGGCTACCTGTTTTTCCGCGTCGATCCGGTAGAAACATCCATCGACAACGACTCCATCGACCTCGAATTGCGCATCTTTGAAGGCCCGCAGGCGACCATCGACCGCGTGGTCATCAAAGGCAACGACCGCACCCACGAGCACGTCATCCGCCGCGAACTCTTTACCCGTCCCGGCGACAAATTCAGCCGTTCCGACATCATCCGCTCCCAGCGCGAAATCATCAACCTCGGCTACTTCAACCAGGAAGCGCTGGGCATCAATACGCCGGTAAATCCGGATCGCGGTACCGTGGACATTGAATACACGGTGGAAGAAAAACCTTCCGACCAGTTGGAATTGTCCGCCGGTTACCAACCCGCCACCGCTTTCAGCCGGGGCGGTGTGATCGGTACGCTGGGCGTCACGTTCAATAACTTTTCCATTCGAAATATTAAAAACAGGGAAGCCTGGAATCCGCTTCCACAAGGCGACGGCCAGCGTTTCAGTATCCGCGGACAAACGGCCGGCGACCGCTACCAGTCCTACAACGCCTCCTTTACGGAACCCTGGCTGGGTGGCAAACGCCCCAACTCGCTGACGGTTGCCGGTTTTTACAACCGCTTCACGTCGGGTTTTGCCGGCTCGGAAACGTTTCAAAGCCTCGATATTGTGCAGGGAACCGTGGGCTTCGGTACACGTTTGAAATTCCCGGACGACAACTTTGTGTTCCGCGCAGACCTGGATTTACAAACCCTGAAACTCAACAATGCAGCCGGCTTTAACTTCGGCGACGGCAGGGGCGGGCGTTTGACCGACGGTATTTTCCACAACTACAACATCGGTTTGACCCTGGCCCGCAATAGTATCAATGACCCGATCTTTCCAAAATCAGGTTCGCTGATTTCGATCAAACTGAATGCCACGCCGCCTTATTCTATGTTTAAAAAAGCCAGTTTTTACGAAACCGGCACCACCAACGATGTTTTCCGCTACATCGAATACGTCAAATGGCGTATAGATGCGGAATGGTATACTTCTCTGGTGGGTAAATTAGTACTCAAAACGCAGGCAAAAATCGGTATCCTCGGGCGCTGGTCGGATAAAACGCCGCTCACGCCATTCGAGCGCTTCGACCTTGGCGGCGACGGTCTGAATAACCAGAGTACCGGCTTACAAGGCCGCGACATTATCAGTTTGCGCGGTTACGACCAACAGGAAATTATGGCTGCCTATCCCTTCGGCGCAGGCGTGTTTAATAAATATACCGTGGAATTGCGCTACCCGATCTCCCTGAATCCGTCGAGCACCATTTTCGTGACGGCTTTCGCGCAAGGCGGTAATGCCTGGCAACGGGCGCAGGATTTTAACCCCTTCGATATTCGCCGTTCGGCGGGTATGGGTTTGCGGGTGTTCCTGCCGATGTTTGGTACCCTCGGTTTCGACTACGGCGTAGGTTTCGACAAACCGGGCGTCACGAGCCGCAAGTTTTCGGACTATGCGAGGTTTAACATTGTGCTGGGCTTCGAACCAGACTAAAATTAGTTATGAGTTATGAGTTATGAGTTATTGGAGTTTCAGGCAGGAATGGAGAAAGAATGCAAACTTCATTTCATTCCTCATACTCCATTCCTCATCCCTATTAACATAGTTGTATGGAACCAGGCCCCTCGTTGTACTCCCGCTCATTTCTCCTGCTTTGCCTGTCCCACGGGTTGTTCGCAGGCAGTTTCAATATGATGATCCCGGAGTTGCCGTCTTACCTGAGTTCGATGGGCGGGGCGGCGCACAAGGGCTGGATTATTGCCCTTTTTACCATCACAGCGGGGCTATCGCGCCCTTTCAGCGGGAAACTGGCCGACACGATCGGCCGGCTTCCCGTTATGTATATCGGGGCCTTTGCATGTGTCATCAGCAGCCTGCTTTACCCGGTACTTGCCTTTGTAAGCGGATTCCTGGTGCTGCGTTTCATGCACGGTTTTTCTACCGGATTCAAACCCACCGGAACGGCTGCTTACGTAGCGGATGTGGTGCCGGTGGAGCGGCGGGGAGAAGCGATGGGCATACTCGGAATCAGCCTGAGCATTGGCGCAAGCGCCTCGCCGCCTTTGGGCAGTTGGCTGGCGCAAGCATACGGCATCAACAGCATGTTTTACGCTTCGTCGGTACTGGCCGCTTTGTCGGTGCTTATTTTGATGAACCTGCCGGAAACCTTGAAAGAAAAACAACGGTTTCGTTTCAGTCTGTTAAAAGTGTCGCGGGACGATATTTTCGACCCACTGGCTATTCCGGCAGCGATCATGATGCTCTTTTGTTATTTTTCCTACGGCGTTATACTGACTTTGGTGCCCGATCTCAGCGATCACCTTGGTTTGAGCAACCGGGGCATTTTTTTTACACTTTTTACCCTGTCGAGCGTATCCACGCGCTTTTTTGCCGGTAAAATCTCCGACCGCCTGGGCCGGGAACCGGTGCTGAAATTATCCGCGCTGCTGATCGGGGCAGCTATGCTGGTGTTTGCCCATGCCAACAGCCCGAAAATGCTGTACCTCGCGTCCATTTTATTCGGCCTGGGCAATGGCATTTTTTCCCCGGCCATCAATGCCTGGACAGTGGATCTGGGCGACCCGGAACGCAAGGGACGCGCATTGGCAACCATGTTCATTGCGCTGGAAATAGCCATCGGCGGCGGGGCCCTGCTAGCCGGCTGGTATTTTGCCGACGATTTCAGCCGCATGCCTGCCGTGTTTGAACTGGCGGCTGCGATGAGTTTTGGCGGGTGGGTGTATTTGATGTGGCGGAATAAAAAAAACGTAAGGGGGGAGTAGGGTGAATGGGAAAAGCACGAGCACCAGCCGAGGCGGAACATCCCCGTGCAACCTTTGTGCTTCGCCCTGTCTTTACCTCCCAAAAAATACTTTTATGAAAGATTTTGCTATCCTGTTTATTCTGCTCTTTTCCAATTGTTTATCCGCCCAAGACACAAAACCTTTTACTCCCGAAGGTGATGCCAAATATTTTGATTTCTGGGCAGGAACGTGGTATGAATTAAAACCCGACAATACACTCGACAGCAATGTCTGTTTCAGGATAACAAGGGGCGTTCACCCATCCTGTTTTATCGAAGAATGGCAATTGGGCAACGGTATGAAATCCATTGCCATACGTAGCTGGGACAAGACCAATAACAAATGGGGATTCGTGTGGGTGAGCGATAACGGCTTGTATCAGGTGTGGGACACCAGGAAAGTGGATGACAACTGGTACATTTATAAAGAATTTACGATCAACAACGATACTTACCTTTCGCGACAAGGATTCATTCCGCAAGCCGACGGAACGGTACTTCGCACGAGCGAAAAATCATACGACGAAAAAAAATGGGAGATTCGCTTTCAACAGCGCTTGAAAAAGGGATAAGAACCAGGGTCACGGTTAAAAAACCAACAAAAAAGGAGTTACATCCTGCGATGTAACTCCTTTATAATCAAGTGGGCACAGAGAGATTCGAACTCCCGACATCCTGCTTGTAAGGCAGGCGCTCTGAACCAACTGAGCTATGCGCCCTGCTCGAAATGAATTTTTTTCGATAAGCGGCTGCAAAGATATTTCCAGGCGGCATGGAAAACCAAATAATCGGCGCAAAAAATAAAAAATATTTTTTTTAGCGATCTAACACGCACGTTTTCAGGGATTTATAAATCCAGCCCTGTCCTGTCAGCACAGCCATAGCGGCCCCTTTTTCCACCGCACCCTGATCGAGTAATTCCTTGATGTAGAGCTGCATATCTATGGGCGAAAGTCGGGCAATCAGCATTTGCGCCCGGGGGTCGTCGCGGAGCGTTTGGTGGGCTGCGGCCGCGTCCGGGCAGGGCAGTCAGCGCGGCCAATTGCCCCAGGTTGTTGCCGGTCAGCACCTTGCTGTGCAGGAGCGTTTTGGGAAGACCGTCGAAACCGATACCCAAAGAAGTGACTTCCTGCACGATTTCTTCCACGGCTGCTCCACTGGCCCGGACGTAATAGAAGCGACCCATCCGCCCCATCAGGTCGATTTTATGCGGATCGATGCGTCCTTTTTCATTGAGTACCGATTCTGAAATATGCATGCGCACGATGCGGCAGATAATCAGGTTGCCCGCGCCGCCGCCTTCGCCGAGGGGCAGTATTCTTTCCACGGTACATTCCATTTGCACCGGACTTTCCGCTACACGAAAAGGGCGTACACACTCGGACGGCAGCGGTGTAAGACCCGATTTTACAAATTCGTTGACCTCCGGGCCGTATTCGATGCTCGCGAGGGCCATCTGACGTACAATAGCGTGCGGCACCACATTAATGACGACCTCTCCGGTATCTTCCACGTTTTTCAGGGTGTCTTTGGTCGTGTTGTTGGAAACCCGCCGGTTGCTGGAAAAAATCAGGATAGGCGGATTGCTGCTGAATGCGTTGAAAAAACTATATGGGGCCAGGTTGGGAACGCCTTCGGTGCTGATGGTGCTGGCAAACGCAATGGGGCGGGGCGACACCGCGCCCAGGATATATTGGTGCAGATCTTTGGTGGGGATTTTTGAAGGGTCGATGCTGAGCATGATTCTGTGGATATTTTGGTTCAAAGGTATGGGCTTTTGATCGCACACGGTTTTTTTGATAAATGGAACACGAGGAAAAAAATCCCAGACAAAAAAAAAGACCCGGCCCTGACGTTTCAAGACCGGGGTTCTCGCCTATGAAGCATAAGACATCTGAACCAAATGAGGGGGCTTTGGGGTACAAAAACAACGAATCTGTATACGGATAGCATCCGTTACAGAAAAAGAGCGCTGAGTTGATGTCAGCAATACAAGAAAAAATCGAACAGGGATTGCCTGGGCTACTTACAAAGGAGCGGCAAAGAAAAAATATAGCCGGAGTAAGCAGCGTCAAATCTGTTCATGGGAAAAATATGATCAATGCTGAAAAGCATGCGGATTAAAAATATGTAATGGGCAAAGATAAAGTTTTGAACGACACATCGCAAACAGGCAGCAGCATTAATATACTAATGTCATCTGCCGGTCATTTTTAACACTAGAAATCAGAGAAACCTGCCCATTTCCCGCCAAATTGCTCCCAAAAGGCCAGCACTTTTGTACGGGCCGGAAATTCGGAATAAATAATGCCCTGGCGGATACAATGCAGGACATGTAGCGTTGGCTTTGACACCTCATCAGGCAAGTCATTGATGGGAAACCAGCCGACGTCTTTGAATTTTTTGGGTTCCAGCGGTTCGGGCTCCCCATAAAAACGGCTTGCTTTGAAATAGAGTACCAGCAGGGTCTCGTCTTTTTTGAGCTTGTGCCGGTGCAATACATGAACGAGCGTGAGGTCGTTTGGCTCCACATGAATACCCGCTTCTTCCGCTGCCTCGCGGGCAAGGGCTTCGCGGGCAAATTCATGATCTTCTACGTTGCCACCGACGAGTGAATAACGACCACCATTTCTCTTGGTTTGCCGCAGAAAAAGCATTTTACCGTTGTCTTCCAGTATCAGGCGAACAGCGAATGTGAGCATGTGAGTACGGTCGTTAGTCTCTAAAGGATGTTATTCGCTGTAAATATCCAGCAGTGCTGCCTCGATATCTTCTTTGGAACGCTGTTGCTCCATCAGTTCTTTGCGTTTATCCGCTTGCTGGTTTCTGACGTCTATTTGTGTTTTCTGGTAAATATCTACCTGTTCTTTGGTGTGCAACACGCGGCGGATGCTGGCTAAAGTACCTTTGCGCAGGCTTTGTACTTTGGCGCGGTACAGGGCCGGATTCTCCGTTTGCAGGGGCAGAATTTCAGCCGAATTGCGTTGCTTGCGGAGTTGTATAGTGTACATCTGCTTGATCTGGTCGGCATCAAGGCTGTATTTGGCCGCCAGGAGGTCGGTTGCTTTCCGCGCTGCCGCTTCGTGGGCAGGGTTAGGAGTAGCGGGACTTGCTTCCTGTGCAGTCGACTGGAAAGCAATGCTTACAACAAAAAGCAATAGCGCAGTGAGGTGCTTCATTTTCAGAGTATGTGTTTTTTTAAAAAGTTGCTCAAAAGTAGAGAAAGTTTTGGTTCGCCGTTTCATGGAAGTTCCTAACTTTCTTAAAAGTGTCAGCGGACGGCTTTCTGTTTATCGGGAAAAATATAAGATCCGATCAGCATGCCGGCAATACCTGCTGCAAAACCATATAGCATGGGTGGTATGCCGAGCCATATCTGCCAACCCGTGGCTGCCGGGTCTGTCTGTTCCTGTTCCGGCAACAGCAACATAGTGAGCAGCCATACGGCCATGCCTGCCAGCATCGACATGATCGCGCCCCCGGAAGAAGCCCGCCGCCAGTAGAGTCCGGCCATCAGCGGGGTAAACAAAGAAACGAGGCTCAACGCGGAAGACTCTCCCACTAATTCGTAGATGTTGTGCCGCATCAAGGCCATAGTGCCCGTGATAACAGCCACAAACACGACTGACAGGCGCATGATCTGCAACAATTGCGCATCCGTCACTTGTTTAAACAGCGGGCGAACGAGGTTTTCGCCGATCACCGTTGCGGGCGCGAGCATTGCACCGCTGCAAGTACTCAGAATAGCGGATAACAAAGCGCCGAAAAAAAGTATCTGCATACCAGGGCCGCTGTGCTGCAACACCATCGTCGGGATCATCATCTGTGTGTCGCCTTCCAGCAGTTCGGGGTAAAGGATACGTCCGCAAAAACAAATGATTAGCGGCAGCATGGCAATACTCAGGTACATAACCCCGGAAGTATAGCAAGCCCTGACCGAAGTGTTTTCACTTTTGGCCGACATCACTCTTTGAAAAACATCTTGTTGCGGGATGCTACCCAGACCGATGGTCATCCAGGCCGCCACCCAGGCGATGCTGTCCGGCGGATTCGCATCCGGGAAAAACTGAAAAAAATTGGGCGGCGCCGAAGCGATCATCTGATCCCAGCCGCCTACGCGCAGCACCATTTCAACCGCCAGCGCGGCCATTCCTATGATAATAATAATGGTCTGTATAAAATCGGTCACCGCTACCGACCACATACCGCCAATATAAGTGTAAACAAGCACCAGACTGGTGCAGATCAACACGCCCCAGTGTTTCTCCAGGCCGCTGATCGATTGCAGAATGATAGCCATGGCAATGATCTGCGCGGTGATCCAACTGAAATAAGAGGGCACCATGAAGCAGGCCGAAGTGATTTCGGCAGCCTTGTTAAAACGCAAACGAAAGAAGTCGTTGAACGTCAGAATTTTAAGATTGTACAGGGGGCGTGCAATCAGCAGGCCGGCCAAAAAAAGACACAGGGCTGCCCCAAAGGGGTCTTCAATAACCCCGAGTATGCCGTGTTGGGCAAATTCGGAGGAGGCGCCCATCACGGTTTCCGAACCAAACCAGGTGGCAAAAAGAGCGCAGGCTACCATAAACATCGGCAGGTTTTTGCCTGCTATTACAAAATCGGCAGTGGTCTTTACTTTTCGGGATGCCCACCACCCGACAGCCAGCGTCGCTGCCAGATACAGTCCGACAAATGTCAGCAAGAGTCCGTTTTGCATATCAGAAACTACGAAAAGGGGTAAAGTTATTTATTTTTCCTCTTTTCCGGTTCAGTCCTGCCATTTTCCCGTTTGGGGTGAAAAAAAGTTTGCCTCGGGTCATTTGAGTTGCAAGGCTTCCGCCCACAGCCCAATCTTGTCGTCAGAAAAGCGGCCAGGTCAAGTATTTGTCAATAGATCGGACGCTTGTTTTCATCTGTCAAACTTATAAAAAACAGGATATGAAATTCGCAATCACCTTCACCTTTTTGTTGGTATGTACGCTTCAGGCTGCCTACACACAAACCCCCGATCAGGCCCGCCAACTCGCAACTGCCGGTCGAAACCTTGAAGCAGAAAAAATGTATGCCCTCCTGCTGGAAAAAGAACCGGATAACCCGCAAATACTGTTGGGCGCCGCTTATAACTATTCCTGGGCCGGCCAGTACGACAAAGCAAAAAAGGTCTTCGACCAGGTGCTGGCTTTATCGCCCAAGCACCCCGAAGCGCTGATTGGCAAAGGATATAACCTGGCTTGGGCCGGTGAATACGCCGCCGCCAAATCACCTTTTCAGATGCTTGAAAAAGTGCAGCCCGGCAGTTGGGAAGCCAAAAAAGGGTTGGGATACGTGTATCTCTGGCAAGGAAACAGCCCGGTTGCCATCCGCTATTTTGAAGAGTTGATCCTGGCATTTCCACAGCAAATCGAATTCTACATTGCATTGGCACAGGCATACCTGCAAAATGACCAGATCAGGCTTGCCCGCATCGCATTACAAAGCGGCCTGGGTATCGAGCCAGGGCATCCGGTAGCCCGAGAACTGCTCAACAACACATACCAGCAGGCGGCGCTCCTCGACCTGGATGTGCTGACCGGTTATTCCGTCACCGATGGTATGAGCAGTTTCGGACTGCGTACCCTGCAAATGAGCGGTCGTGTAAACAAGTCGTTGCGCCTTTTTGCCCGTTACGACAATTCGCTTTCCCTCGACCTGGCTTCATTGGTACGGCAAAACCGGGAAGCGCAGGCCTTCACTGTCGGCGGCGTTGCAAAATGGAACCACCGCCTGACCACGCGCCTCGATTATGGCGTTCGCCTCCTGCCCGAGGGAGTAAGACAGCAAGTGCTGAGCGGCGAACAAGTGGTGTTCCTGCCTGGCAATATGGCGCTTAAAGCAGGCGGATTTCTGGGCCTGGGCAGACGACTTGACAATGAATGGCTGATGTATGTGGGCGTTCGGGCGCCGATAGGAAAATTCTACGCCGTCGAGCCGTACTATTTTTATGCACGGGTTGAAAACAATCCAAGGCCTGAAAGCCGCATCATGCTCAACAACCAATTCCGGCTTCCGAAAGGGTATGAAATCAACCTGGGCGCATTGTACGGAAAATCGTCCATTCGCTCGGAAAACGGCAGCAACAATGTACATGGCGCCTATTGCTCTGCCGTACTGCCATTCAGCCGGTATATATGGGGACTTGCTTCGCTGCGCCGGGAAAAAGGGCCTTTCAACAGCCTGACGGTGGTGTCGGCTGGAATCAAGTGGAGGCTGGAAAAATAAAAAAAGAGTCAGAAAACCGCGTTTGCCTACTATAAACGCCCATACTACTGGACATTTTATTCTACAGCGCTCAGACCTATAAGGTTTTAAAAACCTTATAGGTCTCGTTCCCCCAAAATGTCCATTAGTATGGTAAACGCCACACAACTTTCAAAAATTTTGCATGAATGACCCAAACCGGCCTGAAACCGGAAGGAGATTGCCATGCTTTCAAATTCTTTACTTATGAATACGCAACATACCAACGTCAACAGTTTTGTGCATTCCACGGCGCTGATACAAACGATCAGGCCGGTGGAGAAAGGCGCTACAGCGCAGAGCGGCGTCAAAAACGAACGCTTCACTCCCAAGGCTCCCAGCCCGGCCATGTACCTGTTCATTTTCGGGGTCTGGCTGGCCGCCATCGTCTGGTTTCAGCCGCGGCTTTTCCAGTTACTCGATATGGCCTATAACTGGCCGAGCCGTATTGCGTTGATCACCTTTATTTTCTTCATCGACTTTGCCTGGTTGTATGGCGTGTACAACCTTACGGTAATCGGATTTGCCGCGTACTATCGCTTTTTTTCAAAAAAAGGCACGGAACAGCTGGCCGCTATACCGCTTTTGAGCCACCCGCCGATCGCAATACTGTATACGACCTGCAATGACTTCGTGGAAGCCAGCGTCCTTTCCTGTGTGCGGCAGGACTATCCGAACTACCAGGTGTATATCCTAGACGATTCTTCCGACGCTGTTTGTAAAATGCAGGTAGATCACTTTGCCGCCCAATATCCGGGTTTGGTGCAGGTCGTACGCCGTCCCGACCGCAAGGCTTTTAAAGCGGGCAATATGAACCACGGTTTGGCCAATGTCGCCATTTCGGAGCCTTATTTTGCGATTGCCGATGCCGATGAAATTTTGCCGCCCGATTTCCTGACAAAAACGGTAGCCGTCATGGAAAACGACCCGTCCTGCGGGTTTGTCCAGGCCAACCACCGCGCGAATCCAGGCTCCCAATCGGCATTGTCTCATTCGGTGGGCGTCGGTATCGATATTCACTGGAAATGGTGCCAGCCGCTGCGCAATGATTACGGTTTTGTGATGTTTCTGGGTCACGGAGCGCTCCTGCGCCGCAAATGCTGGGAAGACATGGGCGGTTTTCCGGACATCGTCAGCGAGGACCTCGGATTCGCCATTCACGCCCGCGAAAACGGTTACCGCGGTCGTTTTCTGGAAAATGTGATTTGTTACGAAGATTTTCCGGATTCCGTCCGCGCTTTCCGCATCCGCCACATGAAATGGACACGCGGCACCTCCGAATTCCTGTCCAAAAAAATGGGCTGGTTGCTCCGCGCTAAAAATATTACCTGGACTGAAAAATTAGACATCCTGTTCCCAACCCTCAACCTGCCCCTGACGCTGCTGTACTTTGTATTTATGCTCAATGCCAACCTGCTGCTGCCCTATTTCTTCGGGTTTTCGCAAGATGTAACCCTTGTGATAGGCGGACAGGAATTGCGCATGCCGATGGTGGCCCTGGATCCGGGCTTTCAGGTCATTTATAGCTGGGATTTTTACCTGATTACCCTGATGACCTTCTTTGCGCCTGTATTGTCTTTCATCATCGCTATGGCCAACAGGCCTTTGAAACTTTTCAAATTCCTGAGTCATAGCACGGTATTGTACGCAGCGCTTACGCCGTTGTCGAGCATCGGTGTTTTGACCTATTTTATTTCCGGTAAAGCCATTTTTTTAGTGACTGGCGATTCGAAACAAACAGAACACCG
>JADJSY010000025.1 GCA_016711435.1 Lewinellaceae bacterium | reverse complement strand
CTATCGCGTATATCACCGGATTCAACACCGTATCGATCACCTCGCCCACCACCGCGCCCGGGCACCAGGTATTCCAGTCATTGATCTGGTTGTCGTTTTCAGGTTCTTTCAAAACCATGTCTTTATCCATGTAAATCACCGTCATTACGCGCCGCATCCGGTCGGTCTGGTTGGCGCCGGCCCGGTGGAATACCCAGCCGGAGTGAAAACTCACTTCGCCCAGGTCGAATGCTTCGATGACGTGTTGAAAGTCATTGACCCGCAGCCTTTTCTGAAGGATCACTTCGCTGTCGTCGCTGATGGCTAATTCGCGGCCCTCCACAATGACGTGGCTGCCCGCGCTGAATTCCAGCGGCCCCATTTCGAGGGGTACAGCTTGTAGTGGAATCCAGGCCGTGATGGTTTTATCGGTGGCGAGCGGCCAGTAATACTGATCGGCGTGCCAGGGCGTGATGCCGCCGCCGCCTTCCTTATACAGCGCCTGGTCGTGGTACATGCGCACGCCTTTGGTTTGCATAAGGTCGGCAGCGATTTTTCCAAGGCGTTTGCTGAACACAAAATCGCGGATGCGCTCGTCTTCGCGCCACAGGTTGAAAATCTGCAAAAATGCCTTGCCGTAGGTGTCGCGGGCGTCGAGCGGCTTGTCGTTGGTGTTGAGTTCCGCCACTTTTTGGCTGATCAATTCGCCGTAATGGGTCAGGGTGTCGGCATCAAACACATTTTTGAGTTTGACGTAGCGGTTTTTCTGGAAAAAATCGACGGCTTCGGGTGGGAGTGGGTAGGGGTGGTCGAGTGTTTTTTTCATAGGTAAATAATCTGTGATAAACTTGAAACAGCATATAATGGGATTGACTTAATGTCTTCGTATTCCGAAAAATTTTCAAGGGAAAACCGGTAGCCAAAAACTTTTTTCTTTTCCTTCAAAAACTGACGAAGGCTTTGCATCGCCCCCTTGGTTGAAGCCTTCACCTCAACGGGCAACAGATCACCCCCTTGCTGCACGATATAGTCCACTTCGGCGTTGGCACTTGGCAACTCCCGGTGCCAGTAGTACAAGGCGGGTGGCGCCCACGGCGAACCATACTTGAGATATTCCAGACCCCAGAATTGCTCTGCAATCGTTCCTTTGTTGATGAGTGTCGAAGTAGAATCGAATAAAAAATCAGATAGATTTAAACCCAGTATACGTTGGAAAATACCCGTATCAAGTAGCAGCATTTTCCGTTTTTTAGGGTCTGCTTCTGCTCCGGGAGGTATTCCGTTGGCGGCAGTATGTGTAACAGGAAATACCAGACCTGCCATAATGAGCAGTTCCAAGCTTCTTAATCTGGCCGTGGTTTGCATTGGAAGATGCTTTTTACTGAACTTAAACTTACCGCCGGCCTGCTGCACAACCGACTCCATAATCTCGATTAAACGGGTAGGTGGTACGGTATTTTGTATTTAGTGAAATCGGCCCGCAGTGAAATGAACAGGTCGTCGAGCATTCGTTGGACGTCCAGCATCTGCCGGGTTTTTACGTAAGATGCAACGGCCTCCGGCATTCCTCCCGTTAGCATAAACGTTTTCAAATAATCCAGCAATTTTTGGTGGAAAAGGTCTGGTAAAGGATGTTGAACCCGGCATTTCGCTTGGCCTAGCAAAAGTTGCTCGCCTATTGCTTCCAGGAATTCATCGAATGAAAAAGGATACATAAACAAGGAGCGTACCCTTCCCACACCATATGAAGGCAATGACTGCAGCGCAAATTCCAGCAATGATCCTGCCGCTACAACGTGTGGTTCCGGCATTTTTTCATAAAAAAGCGAAGGGACGAAACAGCCGGCGGGCAAGCCTGAATCTCATCAAAAAACACCAGCGTTTTACCCGGAACAATGGTTTTTCCAAAAAAGACGGAGAGGTTATCGACGATGCGATGTGGGTTGAGGTCAGCAGTGAAGAGTCCCTTTAGGTTGGGATTTTCCTCAAAATTTACCTCTACAAAATGCTCGAACCGAGTAGCTAATTGCCGCACCGCAGAGGATTTTCCCACTTGTCTTGCTCCGCGAAGTATAAGGGGCTTTCGCCCAGGTTCATCTATCCATTCACTTAAATATTTGTCTATCAATCTTTTATAGTATAACATTTCATTTTTTAGAGGCTAAAATAACAAGCATTTGAATTTTTACTACCCAAAAACACAAATATTTTTAAAAAAAAGCGCCCAAAACGTATAGAATCTATCTGATGTGTTCGTACGCTGGGGATGCCATCAACGGCTAAGAGCCGATAAGGAGAGCAGCATGCCAGGAGAAAAAAATAAACAGGATAAATTTATCCGATTTAAAAAAACATGCCTATCTTTGCCGTAAATTAAAGAAGCAAAAGGTGCATCAGGCAAAATAGTTTGGATTAAATTAATTTGCAAATGCTTGATTATCAACACCAATAACCAATAACTACGTATGTTTTCAAAAGCCTGCGAATACGGGATCAGAGCGACCCTGCTTATTGCCACACACTCCCTGAAAGGCGCGCGGGTAAACGTAAAAGATATTGCGCAGGAGACGGGTTCACCCGTAGCATTTACGGCTAAAATCCTACAGCAATTGGTCAGGGGCGGCATCGTTCGCTCGGTGCAGGGCGCCACCGGCGGATTTGAAATCGGGCGCGAACAAATGGAACATATCCGTCTGGACCAAATTGTTTCCGCCATTGACGGCGACCAGATTTTTACGGGTTGCGGGCTGGGGCTTCACAGCTGCAATGCCCTGAAACCATGCCCGGTTCACGAACGGTTTGCTGCCGTCCGGGACGAACTGAAAGCCATGCTGGAGGAAACCAGCGTGCTCGAACTTGCTCTCGGGCTGAAGGATGGACTGACGTATTTGAAGCGATGACTTACCGCTGTGCCCCTTTTTTTGATCTTAAACAGGACAATTTTATCTCATTTAAAATAAAACATCATGGAAATATCAGATAAACAAACGATCGGCGAAATCGTCGCCCAGGACTACCGCGCCGCTGCCGTATTCCAATCATACGGCATTGACTTTTGCTGCAAAGGCAACCGCAGCATCGACGAGGTTTGTCAGGGTAAAAACATTGCAGCCTCTGGTCTCAATAGAAGAACTTCAAACCGTTGCGGCCTCGCAGGAAAAATTAGCGGCGGACTACGCTTCCTGGCCGCTTGATTTGCTGGCGGATTATGTGGAAAAAAAGCACCATCGCTACGTGGTTCAGAAATCGCCCGAATTGATGCAG
The DNA here is from genome assembly GCA_016711435.1 of Lewinellaceae bacterium. Classification (GTDB taxonomy): domain Bacteria; phylum Bacteroidota; class Bacteroidia; order Chitinophagales; family Saprospiraceae; genus M3007. Next base: position 105,274 of record JADJSY010000025.1, on the reverse strand, counting down.
TACCTGAATAAACTGTGCCAGGTACACGGCGAACGCCACCCGGAATTGCTGGAAATCAGGGACGAATTTGCACATGTCGCTTCCGAACTGGCCGAGCACATGCAGAAGGAAGAAATGATCCTGTTTCCCTTTGTCCGCACCCTGGCTACGGAGCAACATCCTGCCCTGCCGCCATTTGGCAGCGTCGAGAATCCTATTCGTATGATGATGCATGAGCACACGGTGGAGGGCGATCGTCTGGCGAGAATATCTCAACTCAGCAGCCAATACACTGCGCCGCAGGACGGCTGTACGACATACAGGGTGGCGTTTGCCATGCTGAAAGAATTTGAGGAAGACCTGCACCTGCATATCCATTTGGAGAACAATATCATGTTCCCGCGGGCTATTGCGCTGGAAAAACAGCAGGCTAATTAAACGGGAGCAATTCGTGGCTTTCCGGAATTTCAGTAAACATGGTCCTGAATTTTGGCACATAAATGCAATGTGAGTCTTTTTGCTTTTCGCCCTTTGCATTTCTCTTTACTGAACCCAATATAAAATGTCTATTTTTTACCACTGGAAGCAGGTTGAATGCGGTAGTTTTGTAAAAAACAATTTAAAAACCCTTTTACATGGAAAGAAGAGACTTTATTCAAGCCGCCGGCTTGTTTGCTTCATTCGGTATGTTGCCCAACACCGGATTGATGGCCCAGCCGGCTCCATCAGTCAACCCTTGCCACAGACCCGCTAAAACCCTTTTACCTGCCGCCTTTGCCGCCTTTGTCGCACAAAGAAAACATGGATATCCGGGTATGGGTGCGCTCGAATATGACCGGCGGCGTATATTCGTGCGTCGAATGCGCCGTCGCACCCAAGGTCATGGGCCCGCCGCCGCATTTCCACAAGGAACTGGATGAGTTGATGTATGTTTTGGAAGGCACGGCCAGCGTGATGGTTGAAAACGAGGTCGTGGAAATTGCAGCAGGCGGCTGGCATTTTCGCCCGCGAAACCTGAAGCACACTTTTTGGAACGCATCTGAAAAACCCCTGCGCTTTGTTGATATGTATTTCAATCAGCCTTTTGAGCAGTTTTTAGAGCGTATTTTTCATGAATTGACCCCTGAAAATGGATTTCCAAGGGGTTCAGAACAACATAAACGAGCGCATGATCTGTTGAATGAACAATTCGGGCTGGTGTACGCGCCTACCGCTTTTGAAGAACGCCAGGCCATTGCAGCAAAATATGGCTTGCAATAAACACTGCAAATACAAGATATGCGATGATTTTAAAAGACTTTTTGCCCAATCCATCGCTTCAGGTTTTTGTCCGTTGCTATCGAATCGTACACATGCGGTTCGATAGCAACGACCCGCCTCCCTTCAAACCGTACACCCCCCGCCCGGAACAGTGCCTGGCTTTTTATCCGCATGACCGGGAGAAAGTGGATTTTAGGGCGCCACAAAAAAGTGTTGCCAATATCCCGGTGGCCCTGGTAGGACAAGCTTTGTCGGTGACCAACAGGTATGTTCACGGCCATTTTATGGTGGTACAAATACTGTTTCAGCCCGGCGGATTGTACCGGCTGACCGGTATGCCGAGCTGCGAAATCAAAGATGCTTACATCGAAGCGGATTGCGTATTTTCAAAAGAAGTTCATACGGTCAACGAAGCCTTTTTCTTTGCCCGGAACTATACCGAAATCATGCAGATAGCCAATGGATTCGTTGAAAGTTTGGTGCGTAAGTCCGTAAAGGAAAGCCATCCGATCGACCGGGTTTGCCAGTGGATGTTGACCAATCCAACTGCTTCACTGGATACCCTGGCAAAAAAATCATTTTTGAGTGCCAAACAGTTTGAGCGAAAGTTTCAGGAACGCACAGGTGTGCATCCCAAGGTGTTTTCCCGGCTGGTGCGATTTGACAAAGCTTTTCGCGAAAAAAACCTGAACCCGGACCAGGATTGGCAAAGCATTGCATTTGATTGCAATTACTATGATTATCAGCACCTTGTGCGCGACTACAAAGATTTTACGGGTTTAAAACCCACGGATTTTCATCGATTGGAAAGTCGCGCGCCTGAACGCCGGTTCGGACTTGCACCGCAATGAAGTTATTCAACGAGACGCAGGTAAATTGATCACTTCCCCTCACTCCAACAGCCTGTCGCCACCACCAGCAACCCCGCCGTCTCCGTCCGCAGCCGCGCGGCGCCCAGTCCCACTCCCGTAAAACCGTTCGCCTCCGCCAGTTGTACCTCTTCGGGTGAAAAATCGCCTTCCGGGCCGATCAGCACCAGGGCGTTTTTGCCGGGTTGGAGCAGGGTTTTCAGGTGCGGAAGCGGCGTATCCGCGCACCAGGCGATGTATTTTTGTTCGGCCTGTACTTTCGTCACGAACGCCTGAAAACGAACCATTGGATTCAGTTTGGGCAGATGCGCCCGCAGCGATTGTTTCATGGCTGAAACGAGCACTTTTTCCAGTCGATCCAGGCGCACCGTATCGCGTTCGGAGCGCCTGCAGTGCAGCAGGGTAATTTCGGCAATGCCGATTTCGGTGGCTTTTTCCAGCAGCCACTCGATGCGTTCGATTTGTTTGGTGGGCGCGATAGCGAGGTGCAGCGCAGCAGCGTTTTCCTGCGCGGCGGGCGTGGTTTTCAGGATGCGGGCGAGCACGTGGCGTTTGCCGGTTTCCGCAATTTCCGCTTCGTAAAAGAAGCCGCGCCCATCGGTGAGTTCCAGTAGGTCGCCCACTTTGCGGCGCAGCACGGTCACTAAGTGGCGGCTTTCCTCTTCATCGAAATGGGCAAACCCCTGTTCGATTTTTTGTGTAAAAAAGAGTTGGTTCATGGTTCAAAAAAGCCGACGCTGGCGCCGACGCTGGCGCCCCAGTCTTTTCCCTTGTTGTAGCGCACGCCCACCATTTCGCCTTTGCTCATGCGCACGAGGTTGTTCACCAGGCGCGGCGCAGGCCAGTTTTTATTCCACAGAATCATCATGCGAATCTCGCATTTGGAGGGCTCAGCCGGGTTAACCGTGTCCACTGCGGCCACATACTCCACTTTTCGCTGCAAGATAAAATTGCCCGGATCATCCACCGATTCCACGTCTTCGCGGGTGACATTGATTTTGACGCCCTGGCCGGAGAAGGAAAACAGCGGTTTCAGCACCCAGTTTTCCAGGTCGGTCGGGATGCTTTTTAATTCGTTGACAAACAGCGTTTCGGGCACGAAGGGGCTTTTCATAAAAGGCAGGGTATGCTTCGAAATGCGGAAAAACCAGTTGGGGTGGCCCACCCATTCGGCGTTCACTTCGGTGGTCATATCCCATTCGCGGGGCAGGTCGTTGCGCTTTTCCAGTTCGTCAAAAATGATGCGGTTGTAGATGCGATCTATCCCGACACGGCGACCGTTTTCATCTAAATAGAACAGATCGCGGCCCTCGCGTTTGACTTTGGAAAGGCACAACACCTTGATACCCAGGTACTGTTGGCTCCCCCAGAAGTCGATGCGGGTATTTTGTTTTTCCGGTTCTATTTCCAGCAGGATCACGTTTTCGGGCTTGGAATTTCCTACGATTACTTCCCGCAACATCTCGATATAACTTTCCGAATTCAAACCGCCGAACAAGTGACTCCAGTCCGCCGGAATATCGAAATGTTTGCGATAGGATGCCGCCAGCATTTCCTGAAAAAAATACAAAGAAGGGAAGCCCTGCATTTCGATCAATTGAGGCACAAGGCTGCCGTCGGGGCCTTTACAAATGCCGAAATCGAGTTGCAGAAAAATCGTGTGTTCGTCTTCGCCGGGCACCCGCAAATGCACCGGCAAAGCCGCTTCGCTGCGTTGTTTGAAATCCGGTTCCTGAAGCACGGCACAAATGTCTTCCACGCCTTGTAAAAGTTGTGTTTTCAGTGATTTTGGCACAAAAATCGGCGTTTCTGACACCCTGAACGTGACGGCTTCTCCAAAGGCTGTGTCCACGGTATGCAGAAAAGCCTGGTATTTTTCCGGTGTAAAAGCGGCATTGAAACGCTGGCGGATTTCGTTTTGCATTGTGACCATGATAATTAAGGATGGTTGGGATGAACCTGATTATAAAAAGTATATTCCCTGGGCGAAGGTTTACATTTTCTGAAAATTGTGGGCTTCATTCACAAAATAAATTCCCGGACGTTATCTGGAATAGCCTTTTAAACGGTATTCCTCCTTGAAAATCACTTTTTGAAATACATTTGTGCCCCCTGCAATCAACATATTCCCTGCTGAAGTCATTGACTACCAGTTTTTTGCCCTGCAAATTTTACCGAACAAATCCGCAGCCATGTCCGACCTGAAGTCTCAGATCATACCAGATAAAGTCCCCCGGCATATCGCCATCATCATGGACGGCAATGGCCGATGGGCCAAACAAAAAGGTATGCCCCGCGTGTTGGGACACCGCAGCGGCGTAAAAAGTGTGCGGGACGTTACGGAAGCAGCTGCGGAAATCGGGGTTCAATACCTTACCCTCTATGCATTCAGCACGGAAAACTGGAACCGCCCGCCTGCCGAAGTCACGGCGCTGATGACGCTGCTGGTGGAAACGATTAAAGGCGAAATCCGCGACCTGAATAAAAACGGGGTGCGCCTGATGGCCATCGGCGATATTGAGGCGCTGCCTGCTGCAAGTTTGAAAGCCCTTCGGCAAGGCATGGAAGATACCAAAAACAACACCCGCATCACCCTGGTGCTGGCGCTGAATTATTCCGCCAAATGGGAAATCCTGCGCGCTGCCCGGCAACTCGCAGAACAGGCTCGAACCGGAACGCTCCTGCCCGCCGACATCAATGAAAGTGTGTTTGAAAACGCACTAAGCACACAGGGTATCCCCGATCCGGAACTGCTCATCCGCACCAGCGGCGAAACGCGTATTTCCAACTTTCTGCTCTGGCAAATCGCTTACGCGGAACTGTACTTTACCCCTGTTTTTTGGCCGGATTTTGGCAAAAAAGAACTTTTTGAAGCGATTCTGAGCTATCAGAGAAGGGAGCGGCGGTTTGGGATGACGAGCGAGCAGATTGGTTAAGTTCATTCGACCACCACAACCAATTTTTTGTTCTTAGCACTTCCCAGCCGCGTAATTTTTTTCACCCCGTACTGGCTCAGATTCGCGATCTCCTTCCAGTCCGTCTGCCGCCCCGGCTTGTATTGAAACAGGCGCGGCCCGCTGCCTGTCACATACGTACCGTCGGGCAGGATGGTAAAATCCTCGCTCCCGGTCGGCATTTTCACCACAATTTCCTGCTGATTATGCTGTGGGTTCCAGGTTTTGAGAAACCAGGTCTGCTCCGTCGTTTTTGTAACAAAAGCCAGTTGGCCACTGGCTGTCCGGAGCAGGCAGCGCCCGATATTGGAAGCAATGCGTTGCGGTTTTTGCGCCCGCGTTCCTGCCACCTGGAGCGTATGCGGGGCGCCGTTTTCCCCAACGATAAAAAAAGCGGCCAGCGTGTCGCGCAACCAGCAATGGTAACCGATTCCATATATGTTGGGAAACTCAGGCCGGCCATTGTCCGAACGGTCGATGGGAAACGACCACAGGCGTTGCGATCCGTCTTCCTCCACCCGTATGCAGGAAAAACGCCTGCCGCCGGGCATCAGCGTGGGCGAGTACTCGGCGGTGAGTGGGGTGGCGGTCACCCTGGTTTGTGTAAGCGAGCCCAGGTCGAGCGCCACGAGGTCGGTTTGTGTGGTATCGGCAGGGAACTGTACCGTCAGATACAGCTCATTGTCGGAGAAAAAGGCAGGCTGATTGTTGTAGCCTTTGGGGTTGAATTTTGTCAGAAAACGCGGGGCGTTTGGCAGCCAGCTGCTGTCTGCATTTTGGGTCAGTGAAAAAAGCAGCAGGTCGTGGTGTTCGAGCCGCTGCGACGAAGCCGGACAAATGCATCCGATGGCGCACAACGTTGCAAGAAGTAATCTCATGGCTTGTTTTTGAAAGCAAAACTAAGGGAAAAGGCAAAATAGCAAAGGGCAAAAGGCAATGTTAGTCAATGAGTTACAGAAGATTTATCATCAATTAATTTTGTACACCTACTTAAACTCACAATCTTTTTTATTCTATACTTATAGTACAATATAATTACAAAAAAATTATAGTACCTTTGCGCCCGCTTTTGAACAAAGCGAGGACACCGGTTCCGTCCTTCAAGTGGGATCAAAAAACTTTTACCAAACCTAATCCCCCTCAAAATCAGTCATTTATATTATGTTAATAGACGACGAAAAAGAAGTCAACAACGAACAGGAAGAAGTCAATGTTCCCGCTGAGGAAACAGTAGAGACCCCTGTTGTTGCAGAAGAACCGGAAGCAGTTGCGGAAGCAGTAGTGGAAACACCTGTTGCGGAAGCGGAGCCGGAAGTTGTTGCAGAAGCAACTGTGGAAACACCAGTTGCAGTTGAAGTACCTGAGGTTGTTGCAGAAGCAGTAGTGGAAACACCGGTTGCGGAAGCTGAACCGGAAGTAGTTGCAGAAGTAACTCCTGAAGAAGAATCAGAAGTTGTTGCAGAAGAAGAGGAAGAAGAACCCGCTCCTGCTGCAAAAAAAGAAGTAGAACCTGTTGCAGAAGAAGAAGAGGAAGAAGTGGAACTGCCTGAATTTGAACCGGTTGTTGCCGGCGGCGCCCATGACGACTTCAACTGGTTGATGGACAAACGCGGTGCAATCGCCTACACAAAGGAAGATAAAGCGACGCTGTTGAAACAGTACGATGCAACACTCAAAAGTGTTACGGAAAACGAAATCATCCGCGGTCGCGTCAGCGCTATCAGCGGCGGCGACGTAGTACTCGACATCAATTACAAGAGTGACGGCCTGATCCCGATGAGCGAATTCCGCGATACACCGGGTCTGGCACAGGGCGATGAAGTAGAGGTTTACGTAGAAAGCCAGGAAGACAGCCAGGGTCAATTGGGCCTGTCTCGCCGGAAAGCCAAAATCCTCCGCGCCTGGGAAAGCATTGTTGATTCTTTCAAAAACGGTACCATCATTCGCGGTACGGTTATCAGCAAAACCAAAGGTGGTCTTATCGTTGATTGCAACGGTCTGGAAACCTTCCTTCCCGGTTCACAAATCGACATCAAACCTGTTATTGACTACGATCAGTACGTAGGCAAAATGATGGAATTCAAAGTGGTGAAAGTCAACGAGCAGATCAAAAATGCTGTTGTGAGCCATAAAGCGCTGATCGAAAGCGATCTGGCGGAACAACGCGAACAAATCCTCGGCAGCCTCGATAAAGGTCAGGTACTGGAAGGTATCGTCAAGAATATCACCGATTTCGGTGCGTTCCTCGACCTCGGCGGCGTAGACGGTCTGTTGTACATCACCGACATCAGCTGGGGCCGTATCGGTCACCCAAGCGAATTGCTTGCGCTCAACCAGCGCATCAATGTGGTGGTGCTCGACTTTGACGAAAACAAAAAACGGATCAGCCTCGGCCTCAAGCAACTCACCCCGCATCCGTGGGAGGTGCTGTCAGCCGACGTGGTAGAAGGTTCGGTCGTGAAAGGTAAAATTGTCAATATCGAAGACTACGGCGCATTTGTTGAAATTCACCCGGGCGTAGAAGGTCTGATTCACATCAGCGAAATTACCTGGGGCAACCAGAGCATCAATGCGAAGGAATACTTCAAAATGGGCCAGGAAGTGGAAGCGCGCGTCGTGACCATCGACCGCAGCGACCGCAAAATGTCACTCTCTATCAAGCAGTTGACTGCAGACCCATGGAGTGAAATCACGGATCGTTTCCCCATCGGCGGACTCCATACCGGTACGGTGAAAAACATCACCAACTACGGTATTTTTGTAGAATTGAGCGAAGGTGTCGGCGGCATGGTACATATCAGCGACCTGAGCTGGACCAAACGCTACGCACACCCGAGCGAGTTTACAAAAGTGGGCAGCCCGCTCGAAGTAGTGGTACTCGACATCGACAAAGACAAACGGCAGATCAGCCTGGGTCACAAACAGACACAGGAAAATCCATGGGATGGTTTTGAAGAACTCTTCCCCGTTGGCTCTTACCATGAAGCGACCGTGCTGAAACGCGACGACAAAGGCGCTACCTTCCAGATGCCGCACGGCCTCGAAGCATTCGCTCCGGCCAAGCACATCCGCAAGGAAGATGGCCAACCGGTCAATCCGGGCGATGTTTTGACGGTTAAAGTGATCGAATTCAACAAAGAAGATCGCCGTATCCTGGTTTCGCACACCCGCTACCTGGAAGATTTGAAATACAAAGCAGAATCGGCAGTACGCGCTGAGCGCGCCAAAGAAGATGGCGAACAGCAAACGGCCATCGGTGATGTTCAGAAAAAAGTAGAAAAAGAAACACTGGGCGATCTGGCAGCCCTGGCTGCTCTGAAAGAGTCGCTGGACAGATAAGAACCGTGTTTTTTGAAGGAATATGGGCCGCTCCGATTTTTCGGGGCGGCCCTTTTTTTTAGGAATGAGGAACTCAGCAGGAATGAGGAATGAGGGATGAGGAATGCCGACCGTTATGTCGGACATCACGCACGGCTTCATCCTCATTCCCGCTCGGCATCCCTCATCCCTCATTCCTCATCCCTTCTAATGCTTCAACGATCACCTCGCAGGCAAACCGGATTTCCTCCATCGTAATCGTGAGCGGCGGCGCAATCCGCAGGCTCCGGTCATTGAACAAAAACCAGTCTGTGATGACGCCGTTTTCAATACAATAACGGATGGCCGACTGCACTTTGGCAAAATCGCCCAGATCGACGGCGAACCAAAGCCCGGCGCTGCGCAATTCCAGAATGGTCGGATGCACGAGCATTTTTTTGAACAGCGCCGCTTTTTCAGGTATTTGCGCCAGCAAATCACTTTCCAACAGGACTTTCAGCGTAGCCAGTCCTGCAGCGCAAGACACCGGGTGACCGCCGAAAGTCGTAATATGGCCCAGTACCGGATCGTGCGTCAAGACCTGCATCACTTCGCGGCGGGCAATAAATGCGCCGAGTGGCATACCACCGCCAAAACCTTTGGCGAGCAACAGTATATCCGGTACGATGCCGTATTTTTCAAAAGCGAAAAGGCTTCCCGTTCGTCCGAAACCTGCCTGAATTTCATCGAGGATCAGCAGCGTGCCGGTAGCCGTACAACGCGCCCTCAAAGCCAGTAGCCAGGCCGGATCTGGCGTTATTAAGCCCGCTTCTCCCTGCACGGTTTCCACAATGACCGCAGCAGTACGGGCGTCTATTTTTTGAATATCTTCGTGGTTATTGAAGTCAATATGCTGTATTCCAGGCAATAAGGGCTGAAAAGCCAGGGTGAAATCCGGCGGCGACATCAGGCTGGCAGCGCCCTGGGTACTGCCGTGGTAGGCATTGCGGCAGGCAATAAACTGGTAGCGACCGGTATATCGTTTGGCCAGCTTCATCGCGCCTTCCGTGGCTTCCGTTCCCGAGTTGACGAAATAAACGGAATCGAGTCCGGGCAGGTTTTTACTCAGCAATTGTGCAAATTCCACTTGCGGCGCCAGTACGTATTCCCCGTAAACAAGGGTATGGGAGTACGCGTGGAGTTGCTGCTCGACGGCAGCCTGCACTTTCGGATGGCGGTGCCCCAGCACACTGGGGCCGATGCCCGCGATCAGGTCCAGGTATTTTTTACCCCTGCGGTCATACAGATAACAACCCTCCGCCCGCTCTATTTCAAGGGCGAGCGGGCCGGCTGAGGTTTGGGCAATATGTTGAAGAAACATCGCCCGTTGCGAGATGGAGGCGCCTGGAGGCGTTTGAAAAACCTGCATGAGTGTTATCTTTTTGGGTTTTATTGATATTTATTCGCCTATTTTCTTACCAATCAGTTAATTATTTTTGGAAAAGAAGTTTTTACGCCAATATTTGTGCCATTGGCTTTTCATTTGATAGAAACAAATGAGCAAAATGGCCGGAATATTGTTTGAGACAAAGTTCCGTCTTTTAATCAAGACCGGAATGATGCCCGGACACATACTACTACTGAAAGATGACTGCTCAAAGTTTAATTGCTCATGATATACCGGCCCTTACGGTCGATCAAACGGGACGCGATGCGTTTCATTTGCTGAACGACTACCATGTCAAACATTTGCCGGTACTGGAAGACGGTCGCCTGGTAGGTATTCTTTCGGAAGAAGACGTATTCAACCACAAGTTGTATGACCCGATCCGGTCTTACGATTTTTCCATGCTGCGGCGTTTTGCCGTGCTGGAAAACGAACATATTTTTGAAGTAATGCGGGTTATGGGCGACAACAGACTCACGGTGATCCCGGTCACAGACGGGGAAGGTAAATACCTGGGGCTGATTTCACAAAATGACCTGCTGCGCTATTTTGCTAACACGGCTTCTTTTACGGAACCCGGCGCGGTGTTGGTACTCGAAATGAACCGCCGCGATTACTCGCTTGCCACCATCGCCCAAATCGTGGAATCGGAAGATGTCAAGATTCTCAGCACATTTGTAACCTCCGGTGATGACCCTGAGATGGTGGAACTTACCATCAAAGTGAACCGCCATGAAATCAGCCGCGTGATCGCTTCGCTGGAGCGCCACGAATATGAAGTGAAACATACTTTCAGCAATATCGACCACTCCAACGCCATGACGGAGCGTTATGAGTCGTTTATGAATTATTTGAACATGTGAGCATTGCGGCACTTTGTTTGTCGCCCCTGAGTGGCATTTCTAAAGGGAACGAAAGTTGGGTAAACGATCCGAATAACTGCGAATCTGCCGTCGATATTACCACTTTTTTTGCTGCCGGAACAGGCGTTGTACAAACGACGGGTCTTTATGACAACACCGCTGCGACGGCCTCCCCTGGCGATCCGGTTCCGGCGTGTTTTGCAGAAGCAGTCAACGAACCGGTGGTCAATAACAACTTGTGGTTCAGGTTTACCGGAAATGGAGGCATGTTTCATATAGAGACGGTTCCCTGCAATTCCGGCGTACAATATATTACCGGCGGGGATACCCAAATCGGTATTTACCAGGGGACAGACTGCAACAACCTGCTGCCGGTGGCCTGTAACGAAGACCTTTATCCGGACAATGATCCCAATACGGATTTTCGCGCCGGACTCAACTTTCAAACCGAACCGGGCCAAACCTACTACATGATGGTGGATGGCTATTCGTCCGGCGGCATGGCAGCAATGGGCCGCTTTTGCATTCAAATCACCCGTATAGCGCCTGTTTCCTGCGAACAGGCCGCAGCGGGCACGTTTGAAATAGCCAACAACGGCTTTCTTTGTAAAGGCCAGAACCTGCTGAACGCATTAAGTTTTGACGCATCTTCCTTTGTCATTCCTTCCGCTGAGCCGCTTGCCGGCATGAGTTGGGTGTTGACGACACAGCCCATTCCGGCGGGAACCTGGCCGGGCAGTATTTTGGGCGTTACCAGTACGGCGCTCAGCCCGGGGGTGATTCCTGTGAACCTGCTCAACAACAGCACCAGTTCCGTACCGATCGTTTTCTATTTTACGCCAGTCGTGGTGGGTGGCGCTACGCTCATCAACCCCGATGCGGAACCGAAAGTGCACAACCTGGATGTTTCGGCGGGATGTTATGTCGTTGGGGCATCGCAGGTACTTACGCTTGTTCCTGTTCTGGAGCCTATTCAGGGCCTTGCTACGGCAAACCCGGCGTCAGAGGGGCAAAACAACGGCTCCGTTATCCTTGCCGTAAATGGCGGCTACCCTTCCGCAGTGGGAAACCCTGCCTTGTATCAATTTCTATGGAACACAGGCGCAACTACTCAAAACCTGAATTATGTGGGCCAGGGAACGTATACCGTAACGATTTCAGATCCAAGCGGCTGCGCAGACAGCATTACACTTACAGCAGATGTGACGGTGCCTGCGAAGGATCCGGAAACGATCATCCAGATGTATCTCAGTCCCAATCCAGGTACAGGTATCGTACTGTTGAATTTATTATTAAGCGATTCGGCGGAATTGGAAATTGATGTCCTGAACCCCCTGGGACAGGTATTGCAACACACAACAACCGGAAAAGTGGACAAATGGGATCAACTGATTGATTTGCGTTCCGGTTCAGATGGGATGTATTTTATCCGCGTCGAAGCAGGCGGGCAAATGGCCATGCGAAAAGTGGTATTGCAGCGCTGAGAATTTTCCCACATTTGCATTTTCAATGTTCAAGTAGCGCCTGACAGCCCTACCCTAAACAAAGCAGGTGTGCAGAATTTAGAGAGTGTTCAGAAAAGTGTGGCACACCTAAATTAAGGTACTGATAATCAATGTAGTAGCAGAGGTGTGCCACACTTTCTTGAACACTCTCAGAATTTAGGCTAAATTCTTTACAAATGCTTGATTATCAACCCTGATAACCAATAACCAATAACGGATAACTACTTATCATGTACGAACTAAAGAAAACAGCCTTCGGTAAATTTACCCGCTACGAGCTGCACCACCCATCGACAGGAAATGCTTTCAGTATTGTCCCGGAACGCGGCGCCAATGTGCTGAATATTATTTTTGGCAAACAGAACATCCTCGACGGCTACGAAACGCCTGAAGAACTGGAGGCCGCCAAATGGGGCAAAAGTGTGTTGCTGTTCCCTTTCCCCAACCGGCTTGACAGGGGGCGTTACGAATGGTTGGGCAAACAATATGAATTTCCGCTCAACAATGCCGCTACGGAAAACGCTATCCACGGGTTTGTCCGCGACGAAGCCTTTGAAGTGGAATACGTTTTTCTGGCAAAAGACCACGCCAGTATCCTGTGTAGTTACAACTACCTGGGCGACCGGCCATATTACCCCTTTCCTTTTTCGCTGGAAGTAGAATTTATGATCCACGACAACGGCACGTTTACGCTGGATATGGCGGTACACAACCTGCACGACCAGGCTATTCCGGTCGGTTTCGGCTGGCACCCTTATTTCCGGCTGACCGACAAAGCCGATAAGCACCGCATGAAATTGCCGCCCTGCGAGCAGGTTGCCATCAATGACCGCATGATCCCAACGGGCAATCGCTCCGTTTTCCTTGATTTTCAGAAAAAAACGGTGGTGGGAGAGACTTTCCTGGATAATTGTTTTTTTAACAGCCGCGTGTCGGGCACAGCCCGCATGACGCTGGAAGGTGGCGACCGCGTGTTACATGTATCGGCCAATATCCGGCAATTCCCGTTTTTCCAGGTATTTACGCCGCCGCACCGCGAAAGCATTGCGCTGGAGCCCATGACCTGTAACGTGGATGCTTTTAACAACGGCCAGGGCCTGGTGTCGCTGGAGCCGGATCGGGAATGGAAGGGCAGGATGGAAGTCAAATTAGGTGTTTAGTGTGTGGTGTTTAGTGTGTGGGGGAGCTTCGCCTGAACTACCCACTGTTGCCAAAGGCGAAGCACCCCCAAACACGAAACACGAAACACCAAACACCAAAACGGCTATGCCGTTTTCATCCGCCGCACCGTCACAGTGCCCAGTACGATCACGCTGATGATGAAGAAAACAGCCAGGGCCATTACGCTGTTGCGCATACCGCCGGTGATTTGTTCTACAAAACCGAACACGAAAGTGCCCATCACGGTGGAAACTTTGTCCATCACATCGTAAAAACTGAAGTAAGAGGCCGTATCAGGTGTGTTTTCGGGCAAAAACTTGGCATAAGTAGCCCTCGACAGCGATTGAATGCCGCCCATGACTAAGCCTACCGCTGCCGCCAGGAAATAAAAATCGGCGCCTGTTTGTACAAAATAACCCACGATACAGATGCCGGTCCAGATCAGGAGCATCAGCATAATGGAAAACTTGTTGCCCTTTTTTCCAGACAGTTTGGCGGAAGCCCAGGCCCCGCCGATGGCTACAATCTGTAGAATCAGGACCAAAACGATCAGCCCGGTAGAAGAAAAATTCAATTCTTTTTCGGCAAAAGTGGAGGCCAGAAACAGCACGGCCTGCACACCGGCATTGTAACAAAAAAAGGAAACCAGGAAAGCGACCGTATTGCGATCCTTGCGCAACGAGCGCCATGCCTTGCGCAATTCATCGTATCCTTTGCGAACCAGGTTGGTGCGCGCCCGCACCAGACGTTCTTCGGGTAGCCGGCGCAGCGGAATCTGTGCAAAACCGATCCACCAAAGCCCCACCATCACAAAAGCGGTTGGCACCGCACGAAGTCCGTCTGAAAACCCGAACCACTCGTATTTCATAATCACAACCAGGTTGACCAGCAGCAGGATAACGCTCCCGATAAATCCAAAACTGAAACCCCTTGCGCTTACATCGTCGTAGCGCTCTTCCGTGGCGATCAGCGGCAGAAAAGCATTGTAAAACACAATGCCGCCGGCGAATCCGATGGTTGCCAGAATGAAGCACAACACACCCACCCAGAGCGTTTTCATGCCTGTGAAAAACAACAGCGAGATACAGGCAAGCGCTCCCAAAGTGGTAAAAAAACGGAGGAATGCTTTTTTACTGCCACCGTAATCGGCAATACCGGAAAGAATGGGCGACAACAGGGCAATAATCAGGTAGGCGAGGGCAATACTCCAGGCGTACAAAGTGCTGTCCGACATACGGAACCCCAGTACATTTACGGTGTCGTTGGTGAGTTCGAGAAAATAGCCGGGAAAAATGGCCACGGTTATGACCAGGGCGTATGCGCTGTTGGCCCAGTCGAAAAAGGCCCATGCATTGATCGTCCGGGGATTGTTTTTGGCGGCGGGCTGTACAGAGGGTTCGGTTGTTTCCACAAGTAGCAATTTAATTGGTGGTAATAGTACTGTGAAATTTCCTTTTGTGGAAATGGCATTTTTTCAATAAGAAGTTTCCCGCAACACAACCGGACATTTTTGTGGAACGAGACCAATAAGGTTTCTAAAACCTTATTGGTCTGGATGCTGGGAAAAAATGTCCAGTTGTATGGATTCCCGCTTACATCATTTCCTTCCGCCGCTCCTTGGCGAATTCAATACCCGCAACATCGAAGGCTTTTTTCAACTCTTCGTACAGGAAGTGCATGGTTTCTTCATACGTTTCACCTTTTGTCCATACCGCAATTTGCACCTTCATGTCTTCCCTGCTCAATCCGCTGATTTGCACCTGGGCAGGACCGTGGTCTGAAGCATGGGGACAGCGGGCAGCCACTTCCTCCACCGTTGCGCGGAGCCAGTCGAGCGCTGTTTTGCTGTGGAGCAGCAAACTTACTTCCGCTTGCACGTTCGATCCTTCTGCAATGTTTTCAATGGGACCTTCGGTCATTTTACTATTGGGAATAATAATTTTCTTCCCGGAAGGCGCCATCAAAATGGTGCTAAATATCTGAATTTCAGCAACTTTCCCCGTTTTATCGCTGACGGAGAGCAGGTCGCCTACCCGAAATGGCCGGAAAAGTAAAATCAGTACGCCGCTGGCAAAATTACCCAGGCTACCCTGTAAAGCAAGTCCGATAGAAAAAGCAATGGCCGAAAAAATGGCAATAAAGGAAGTCGTTTCGATCCCCACCGTACTGGCTAACATCAGCAGCAGAATCACTTTCATACCCGTATCGCAGAGTGAAGTGAAAAAGGGCCGCAGGCTGGGATCTACCTTTTTAGACCGGAGAAACATATCAAATCCGCGAATCAGGCGTTTAATCACCCACAGGCCGATAATGAGGAGCGCCAGCGCGGTCAATACTTTGGGGCCGAATTTCCAGCCCAGATCTATCAGGTGGTCGAGGTACGTTTTTTGTTCCAAGAGCGTTGTGGTACAGTTGATGAGAATAAAAAATAGGCTATTAGCCGAAAACGTCGCAAAGTTTGTTAAAAAGATGGATTTGAAATGTGAATTTTGCGTCTCTATTTGCATCTACCCCATGTTCAACCTTTTTACCAACCTATCCGTATTTCCATAAATCAAATCTTAATGCGAAAATTGTTTTTACCGGCGCTGCTCGCCGTATTTACGCTCTACATGGCTTGCACGCCCAAGTCAGGCTCTCAAATGGCTTCTACACCCACGCCGGCCCAGGAACCTGTGGTCTGGGATACGATGGGCAAACCCCTGATGGGCGAAGAAGAAGAGGCCGAAGAACCCGTCGAATACGCCATGATGAATGAGGCGGAAGTAATGCCCGAAAAGCAGCAGGAACCAGATACCCTGCCGCCTTACAACCCCTCCAATACATTTGAACACGACCTGCTGCATACCAAAATTGAAATATCGTTCGATTGGCCGAAAAAACGCGCCAATGGTACAGCCACCCTCACCATGCGCCCCTGGTTCTATCCGACCGACAAGGTAACATTAGATGCCAAAAACTTCGACATCAAATCAGTGACGTTTGACGGAAAGCCGGAGCAGTTGAAATACGACTACAACAATGAGCGACTGACGATCCATTTGGGCAAAACATACACCCGGGAAAATGAATTCAAGGTTGCCATTCAGTATACCGCCAAACCGGACGAGCGCGAAAGCATCGGCGGAAGCGCTGCGATCACCCAGGACAAAGGCCTTTATTTTATCAATGCCGACGGCGCAGATAAAGAAAAACCCATGCAAATCTGGACGCAGGGTGAGACGGAAAGCAATTCTTTCTGGTTCCCGACCGTAGACAAACCCAATGAGCGCTGCACCCAGGAAATGTACATCACGGTCGAGCAGAAATTTAAAACACTCTCCAACGGGGTTATGCTTTCTTCCAAAAAGAACGCCGACGGCACCCGTACCGACTACTGGAAAATGGACAAACCCCATGCGCCTTATCTGTTTATGATGGCCATCGGTGAATACGCGGTTGTTAAAGACAAGTGGCGCGGTATCGATGTGGATTATTATGTGGAGCCAAAATACGAGCCGTATGCCCGCGATATTTATCCGTATACCACCGAAATGCTGGATTTCTTTTCCGATAAACTCGGTTACAAATACCCCTGGTCCAAATTTGCGCAGGTAGTTGTGCGCGATTATGTGAGCGGCGCCATGGAAAATACCACGTCTGTGATTTTTGGGGAGTTTATGCAAAAAAACAAACGCGAACTGCTCGACGACCACATGACCAATGAAAAAGTAGTGGCGCACGAAATGTTTCACCACTGGTTTGGCGATTTGGTCACTACCGAAAGCTGGTCGAACCTGACCCTCAATGAAGGATTTGCCAACTATTCAGAATACCTGTGGCTCGAACACAAACACGGCAAGGACGAGGCGGACTTCCACGAAATGCAGGAACGACAGGGTTATGTATTTTCAGCAGCCGGCGGGGGGCACCCGCTCATCCATTTTGGGTATGACAACCGGGAAGATATGTTCGATGCGCATTCCTATAACAAGGGCGGCGCCATCCTGCACATGCTGCGCAATCAGATTGGCGACGATGCTTTTTTCACAGGATTGCAACGCTACCTGAAAAAACATGAATTTACCGATGTGGAAGCCCACGAGTTGCGTCTTACGTTTGAAGACGTGACCGGTCAGGACCTCAACTGGTTTTTTAACCAGTGGTTTTTCAGCGCCGGCCACCCCAACCTCGATATCAACTACGGCTGGGATGAAAGCGCAAAAAAAGCAACCGTCACCATCACACAAACCCAGGAAGGAGAAGGTGTTGTCCGCATTTTCGACCTTCCGCTGACCGTAGATATTTACGATGCTTCGGGTAAAGTTACCAGCGAAGGCATTCGCCTGACCAAACGCAGCCAAACCTTCAGTTTCGATGCGCCCAGCCGCCCGGCTCTCATCGACACAGATGCCGACAGGGCGCTGCTTGCCATCAAACGAGATAACCACACACCCGAAGAGTGGGCATTTATGTACCGCAACGTGCCGCATTTCCTGGCACGCTGGGAAGCGCTCGAAGCATTGGAAGATGAAAAAACAGCCCTCAAAGACCAGGTTTTTGAAGCGGCGCTGAAGGATAGATTTTACGGTATTCGCCAAAAAGCGCTTCAAAATGTAGATCCGTCCAAAGCAACGGTTTTATCGGTAGTTGCCGGCATTGCTGATAAGGATACCGACCCCGGAACCAAAGCCACCGCGCTGCAAATCCTCGCAGAAACCGGCGATAAACAGTACATTCCCCTGTTCCAAAAAGGACTGGCTCCCGACCAGGCGTACAGTGTCGTGGGCGCAGCGCTTTCGGGGCTTACCAAACTCGATCCACTGGCAGCGGTAGCCGCATCCAAAGCGCTACAAAACGATGAAAGTGAATCTATTATCCCGGTTTTAACAGAACTGTACGGTGAAAATCCGGATCGGGCCAATCTGCCGTTTTTTGAACAAAAAATTGACAAGGTGGACTATATGGGCGCCTTTTCATTTTTTGAAAACTACCGGAAATTCCTGGTCGGCATTGGCGATCCTGTGCTTATCGGCAATGGTATCGATCGTTTCAAAAATATCGCATTAGACGCTAATACCAGTCAGTGGCGCCGTTTTGGGGCCACCAAAGCAATCGCCGATATTCGCAATTTTTACAAGGAAAAAGGAGAAATGGATAAGGTAACGGCGCTCAGAACGCTCCTCAGCGAAATCAAGGAAAAAGAAAAGGATGAAACGCTGAAACTGTATTACAATATGTTCGACGAACCTTAATCTGGTTATTCGTTAATAGCGTTGAGAAGGTTTGATGGTTTGAAAGGTTTGATGGGTGGAAATCCTGACATAGTACTTTTCCAGTTTCCGGCCTGAAAATCGATAACTGATAACTGATAACCGATAACAAATAACAAGCTCGATGTCCACCATTACAATCCGACCCGCAACAGAAGCGGATTTGCCGGCCATTCATGGCCTCATGTTCGAACTGGCGGTGTATGAAAAAGCCCCGGAAGCCGTTGCGGCCACCGTAGAAGAGTACCGCGAAGATTTTAGGAATGGCCTGTTTGAAAGCCATGTTGCCGAAATGGATGGCAAAGTTGTGGGCATGACGCTGTTCTACATGGCGTATTCTTCCTGGAAAGGCAAAATGCTTTACCTCGATGATTTTGTGGTGACAGAAGAGTGTCGCCGATTCGGGGCAGGCCAGATGTTGTTCGATGCTTTCCTGGAAGAAGGTCGCCGCCGGGGCTGTCGCTTAGTGAAATGGCAGGTGCTGGACTGGAATGATCCGGCCTTGAATTTTTACCGGAAAAACGAAGCGATTATTGAAACGGAATGGTGGAACGGGAAGAAGTTCCTTTTTTAGTTATTCATGCGAATATGGGTCGTTTGGTTTTTTTAGGTATTTCGTGTTTGGAGGTGCTTCGCCTAAACTACACACTGTTGCCTAAAGCAATGCGCCCCAAACACGAAATACCAAACACCAAACACGAGTAACCAATAACTAACTTATTTCTTAACCATGCTCATCAGCGCCTTTTCATTCACCTGCACGGTGTACGTTTTGCGCAAATCATCGATCCACTGTTTTTCGAGGTAATCCTGGTAGTCGGCCACCGCATAACCACGCGCTTCTGAGAGCGCTTTGGGCGTGGGGAGTACGATTTCCTCAATTTTCAGGAAAAAAGCCGTTTTGGTAGCGGGATCCGTTTTGATGCTGGTAACCGAACCGGCCGACCAGAAAGCGCCGAGGTCTTTGTTTTTACCTTTTTCGTACAGTTTTTCCATGACGGTAACCACTTCCGTCTTCTTATTGATTTTTTTCAGCACATCCGCCGCAGGCTTTTTGGAAAGCGAGCAGACGTACTTTTTCACCTGTTTTCGGATCATCCGTTTTCAGCGTATAAAGGCTGACCCTGGCGCGTTCGTCCCATTTATATTTTTGGCTCAGGTTCGTTTTGTAGTACTGTTCCAGGCCGATCGAATCATTGTTCGCTTTGTCCCAAACGTTCAGTTTCAGGGCTTCAAAAAGCAAAATGCCTTCCTCATACTCGCGCATGAGGGAATGAAAATCCGGGTATTTTTTGTCTAACTGGCTTTCTTCAAATTGCATGGCCACTTCATCCGACCAGTTTTTAAACAGGCGCTGAATGGTTTCCTGCATGGGCATTCCGGCCCCGCGCATCCGGTCGCGCCCTGCTTTTACGCAGTATTCTTCAAAATCAGCAAGGGTAAACGTGGTGTTGTCATTATACCGCAGGAGAACATCCTGTGGTTTGGCAGGATCCGCTTTCCATTTGAAGGTCATAAAAACGGTATCCAACTGACGGGCCGACCATTTAGCCAATACATCCGGATATTCCTGATACCGGCCTTCTTTTTGATCCGTGCAATCATGCTTTGTTTGGAAATTTCACTGCGGCTGTCGCGTTTGATCCGTTCCGAAAGGGCGCGTTTGGTACCTTCAAAAGTACCAATCGGGCGGCGGCTCACCCGTTTGACCATATGCCAGCCGAGGCTGGTTTCTACCGGGGCGGAAAAATCACCGTCTTTTCCAGGGCAAATGCGGCGTCTTCAAATGAACGCTGATAGCGGTTGATTCCAAAAAACCGAGATAACCGCCTTTGGGCGCCGTCGTTTTGTCTTCGGAATAGCGGGCGCAAACATCATCCCATTTAGCGCCGCCTTTTAAAAGGGTATATGCGCTATCGATACGCATACGCTGAAGGGTGTTTTTTTCAGGCGATTTATCCCTGCGAATGAGAATCTGGGCAACCTCTACTTCGCCGCGCGCGGGGCGAAAATCATTTACCCGCACCAGTTGATAACCGGTATTAGAACGGATTGGGCCGAGAACGGCGCCTTTTGATGCGGCGTAGATGGCTTTTTCCATGGCGTAGTAGCCGTCGGGTAACATAGCCGTTATAAACCCGAGGTTGCCTTTGTTTTCTTTCGCCGATTTATCTTCCGAGCTATCCGCTGCAACGGTTTCAAAGGGAGTACCGCTATTAATCAGGGCCAGGAGTTTCAGTGCCCGGTTATAGGCTTGAAGCGAGTCGGCGGCTTTGGCATTGCGATCGCAGGCAATGAAAATATGACTGACATTGACATCCTGCAGCATACGCTCATAGGTCTCCTGAATGAGTTTTTCATTCACTTCCTTGTCCACTAAATACGAGTTGGCCAATTGGCGGCGATAGCCATCCAGTTCGCTGTTCAGGGATGAAACAGTGTCCAAACGCATATCCCGGGCTTTTTGAACCTTAAGTTTGAACTTTGTATACAGATCCAGATAGTCCCGCAGAGAAGCTTCCGAGAAATCGGCTTTGTCCTGATTTGTCTTCGTATAGATGTACCTGAATTCAGATACGGTAACAGGCTTGCCGTTGACGGTAAAAAGTATGGGGTCTTCGGATTGGGCAGTCAGGGTGGCTGCAAACCACATAATAAGGCAAGCCGAGGCCAGCAGATGTTTGAACATAATAATTGGAGGTATGATTGCAGCCCGATTCCATTTCTGATTTGCTCGTTGAAGGAGCGCAATCTGATGCGGAAAAGAGCCTAGTGAGTACCATTTCTGGTTTAAAAACAGTTTCTTACTATAAAAAATACAAAAAATGGTGCGCAAAATTAGAAAAGGGTGATGAAAACGCCCGATCAAGGGAAATGTTTTCTCTTTATTAACAGGAAATTGATGAAATCAGCAGTGAAAAAAACATGAGACATCCCGATTCGACATGTGCGGGGTCGTAAGACCCGCGCACGGCGGTAACACTTGGCTTATAAATAAATGGAAGACATTGGTTACCACTTATTCCTGAGCCGGTACCCCGCAAGTCTAAAACCCCCCCCCCCCCCCCCCCCAAGCGCTTATTCTAAAACAAAAAATCCCGAATTTTTCATTGAAGAAAAATTCGGGATGACTCATGTTATAAAATGATCCTGAAAGAATCCGTCTAATTAAAACTTCGCAATTTTTACGGTTTTAATCTCTCCGTTACCCAGTTGGATACGGATCATATAGATGCCTGACGGCAGATTGCGCATCGGCAATTCTTCCTGCATCAGGGTACCTTGCGGGATCGTCAGCGTGTGCAGTACATCTCCTTTGGTGGTCGAAACCGTTACAACAACATCTGTGTCGTATTCTATGGCATTTCTGATCGTCAGAATGTCCGCCACAGGGTTCGGGTATACCGATACTGCTGTAACGGCGGAAAGGTCAAGAGTGACTTCCGTACTTTCAGAGAACACATGGATGTCATTGCTATTGGAACGTTTGATACGGTAGTAACTCACGCCGGCTAAAGGAGTCTGGTCGACTGCGCTATACTGGTTGGGCGCCGTGGCATCTTGATGTCCCATGACGGTTGTTACCACATCCCAGGTAGTTCTGTTAGCCGAACGTTGTACGGAGTAAATGTAGGCATCACCTTCAGGAGCAGTAGTCCAGTCTATTTTTACCGTATTGTTCGCTTGCACGTATGCATTCAGGTTTGATGTAAAGCCAGGGCATGCGCCACCGGAAGGCAGTACCTGAATGGTAATAATATTGGTCTCTAAATAATTGCCACAATTTACACGGCGGGCACAACGCATGTAACGCGTCGTTTCAAACAAAGGACCAGGCTGATAATTGGCGCCGGTAGCGCCGGGGATACCCTGCCAAACAGGCAAACCGCCTATTTGCATGAGTTGAACCCACAGGTATTCAACCGCGCCGGTTCCGCCGGAAGGCGCAACCTGACCTAATATCGCATCAGGTGTCTCTCCTTCGCAAATAATTTGGTCGCAGCAGATGAAACCGGCATTGGTTACATTCACACAAGGAAGGTGTATACCTGCATCGAAACACAGATCATCGGGCTGACCGGCAATAATTGTGAAAGGCGCCGTTTTGCCATTTTGATTAACGTCGCTGTCTTTGCAGTCATTCATAGCATTGTCTTTTGGAGAAAAGACATAGCCGGCAGGAATGCCGCTGAACATCAGGATGTAGGTACCGGGTGTCACGCAGGTAAATTCGTACTTACCGGCAGCATTTGTAGTAGTTGTGCCCACCGTCACATCATCAGCAGTACCAAAAGCGGCATCGACGCCTGGTTTGATGAGCATAACCGTTACGTTTACCACACCTGAACCCAGTTCGGGATTGTTCTGGAAACCATCCTGTGTGCCGTCATACCATACAAAATCGCCAATCGTAATTCCATTATCCGTAGAACCGATATTGACAGATGCGGTAGCAGTACATCCGGCTGCGTCTATAACCGTTACGGTGTGGGGACCGGCAGCGAGATTGAGGGCGGTAGCGGTCAATTCGCCATTGTCCCATTTATAAGAGTAAGCGCCGGAGCCGCCTGATGCGCTGGCAGTAGCGCTGCCGGGCTGGTCGCATTTGGCATTGGAAGAAGCCACGATCACCACATTCGGCGGAATGGAAGCAGCCACGCTAACCTGTCCGGTTGCAGTACAACCGAGCGCGTCTCTGACGGTTACCGTGTAGGTGCCGGCGCTCAAGTTGGAGACTGTAGCGCTCGTAGAACCGTTGCTCCAGAGAAATGTATACGGTCCAGTACCACCCGAAGCGCCTGCCGTTGCAGAACCGCCGCCGGCAACACAGTTGGCTGGAGATCCTGGTGAAACAATCACGGAAGGTGCTCCCGGTTGTGTGATGGTAGCCATTCCTACAGCTGAACAACCGGCTGCATCCGTAACGGTAACTTTGTGTGCACCAACACTCAGGTTGGTAGCAGTAGCAGTAGTTTGCCCATTATCCCACAGAAAAACATAACCGCCCGCTCCGCCGGTTGCACTGGCAGTAGCGCTGCCGCCGCCTATGCAGGAAGCATTGGAGTTCACTACTACCGTTACAGTAGGTCCTTGCGTTTGTCCGATAATAACAATGGCAGTGGCAACACAACCTTTTGAATCTGTTACCATAACAGAATGCGGCCCTGCACCGAGATTGGTGGCAGTGGCAGTTGTCTGGTTATTGTCCCATTTGTATGTGTAAGGTGGCGTTCCACCGGCGCCTGTTGCCGTAGCGCTGCCGCCGACCAAACAAGTTGCGTTCGTTACGACTGTGGTGCTAACGGTAAGCGGAGGCGCGGTTGGAATATTTACTGTTCCAACCCCGGTACAGCCTGTTGTAATATCCGTTACGGTGAAAGAGTGGTTGCCTGCGCTCAAATTGGTAGCAGTAGCAGTCGTGTTGCCATTGTCCCAGCTAAAAGCATAGTTGCCCGAACCGGCACTGGCAGTCGCAGTGGCGCTGCCGCCAATGGTACAGCCCGCATTGCTGACGACCGTTGCACTGACAGTCAGGCTTGTATTGGTACCACCGATCGTAACGCTGACGGCTTTTGTACAATTGTTCGCATCCTTCAATGTGGCAGTATAGGTGCCAGGCATACCGGAAATGGTAAAATTGGTGGAACCGGTATTCCAGAGAATCGTGTAAGGTGGAGTGCCGCCGCTCGGAACCACAGTAGCGCTGCCTGCCAAACCACAGGCTGCATTGACAGTTGTAGAAGTACAGCCTAATGCAGGTGGTTGAGTAATAGGAATATTCATGAAATTGGTGCAACCGTTGGCATCCCTCACCGTTACGGTGTAGTTACCCGGAGCAAGACCCGTAACATCCTGTAAGGTACTTCCGGTACTCCACAGATAGGTATAGGGCGGGGTGCCTGACATAGCGCTGATGTGAGCCGTACCATTATTAAGGCCGAAGCAGGTCACATTTGTATGCGTCTCCATCAGCCAGATACCCTCATCCCAGAAATAAACCGTGCCGCTGCCGACCGCTGTGCAGCCCTTGACATCCGTAACAGTTACCGTATAGGTGCCTTGCGGGAGTCCGGTTATCTGTGCAGTAGTCGCGCCTGTGCTCCACAGGTAGGTATACGGTGGGGTCCCGCCAAATGGGACTGCCGTTACTTTACCATCGGGCACAATGCCGCAAATCTGGCTTTCTCCGTACACCTGCACACCCAGTTGAGGGGGTTGGGTAATCACGACGGTACCGACAGCATATCCGAGATCTATATCAGTAGCTGTTACGGAATAAGTGCCGGGAGCCAGGCCCGTAATGGTGGCGGTGGTTGCTCCTGTGCTCCACAGATAAGTGTAAGGAGCCCAGCCGCCGCCGGCAACGGCAGTAGCCGTACCGTTGTTTAAGCCAAAGCAGGTAATATTCGTGCTGCTTACAGTTACGGTAACTTGCGCTTGTATTACACTGCTAAAAAAAGAAAAGAAAATCAACAATGCGGCCAAAGGCAGCACACCGTTGATTCGAAATCTGGAAAGTGTTGAATTTTGTCCCATGGGAAGGATTTTTTAATTAAAAATGAAAAACGAAAACGGTGAAGGGGGGACTAAAAAAAATAAAAGACGGGGTTACCATGGAAAGGTAACCAATCATGTATGTGTGTGTAAGTGGGAGTAAAAAAAGAGAAAACTGGCGAGATGTCTGGCTTATGCGTGACAAAAATAGCAATTCTTAGTCGTTGTACAGGGGTTTAGGTGTTAATATTTATAATAAATTATGTCTCTGTCGGCTAAATTACCCTTTTCCGGGTAAATTGCAGGCAGGCTTATTGTCGTTTTGCTGTTAATTTGAAGGTAAGCAGTACCGTATCTTCAATTAATTTATCTTTTACAGTACCGAGCATTCCCGACCTGAACGTAATGCCCCAGTTCGTTCGATTGATGGGGAAAGCTGGCGACCGCGCCGTAAGCTCCCCATTCGAGATGTTGACATCAACCGCAATATTCACAGGATAGGTTTTTCTTTTTATTGTTAATGCCCCTGGTACAAGCTGGTTGAAATCCGGTGTTTTACCGTTCGGTAATACTTCATCAAAGCGGAATTCGGCAGTCGGAAACTGATCCACTTCAAAAAAATCGACATCTTTCAGGTGTGATTCCAGGTCGCGTTTTTCTCCGCCGTCTTTGATACTGGTGACGCTGAGTGAGTGCATATTCAGGATGATTTTGCCGCTTACAAGGCTGCCATCATGGACTGATAACTCTCCGGAGGCGATGTCTATGGCCCCCTCATGCGTAGTTCCCATCGTTTTTTTTGCAGACCACAAAACGGCGCCTCCGGTTACTACATAAGTGAAGTCGCCTTGCTCCCCAGCCGGTTTATCCTCCATCGCATCCGTACTGGAAGCATCGCCACTGGCAATTTGTACGGGAGGGTCATTTTTACAGGCTGTGATGCCGGCGATTACAAAAAATAAAAACAGACTCGAAAAACGCAACATAGAGGGTTGATTTGGCAATAATAAATCGGTTCTGATCAATCGGGTGGCAAAAATACAGTTTTGAAGGGGCTTCGCAACCGCGATTTTTTTGAGCGTGTTCAAGAAAGTGTGGCACACCTCTGCTACCACATTGATTATCAGTACCGGAATTTAGGTGTGCCACACTTTTCTGAACACGCTCAAAATTTTTGTTCGAATATTATTTATTTTATTTCTGATACGTGCAAAGCAGCCAATTACAGGTTTGCTTCGTTTTTGTACCGTTCATTCCATGATACAACCATGACTCATTTTTACCGCCTGGCATTGCTGCTATTCTGCTGTGTTTTTCAGTATTCCTGCCAAAAAACAAAGGAAGATGAAACGATAATCGTTACAACAGCGCCGGAATTTAAAGTTGATTTGTTTGAACAGCGTGACCCCGGGAACGGAACCCCTTTGTTCGGACTCTGGATCAGCAGCGTGGAAACATTTCCCTGTTCCAATTATCGTATAGAAGGTACCGTGCAAATGAGTGGCCCGAATATCAATATCCGCCTCGATGATGTCCGGCAGCCGGATACCTGTGTAGGCGCTGCGGGCCCGGCCCGCTCTTTTATGGCAATCGGTCAGTTGCCCGAAGGCACCTATAATATATCACTTTCCCTGGGTAATGCGATCGAGAATACAGGAACTTTAACCGTGTACCCGGATCGATATGAACTGTCTGTGGAATACCCGCAAGCGGTAGATTTTCAAAATCGGGTATTGAAAAAGATACCGGATGGTTTGGTGTGGGGATACATTGACACGCCTGATGATGCCGCACTCACGCTTGCCACGGCTTTTCTGGCAGACCTGAAAAATATCACAACGGAAAATAATCTGTTGCCTGGCTTTTACGGATATTTCACCCTCAGTGGCGCCGGATTGGTGGCGCTGCATCCTGGTTTTGCACCGGCCGGTTCGATACAGGTATTTGTCCGCCAGTTGGACACAGCGCCGGAAAACCTGCGCCAGTTACTTCAGCAGTATCGAAGTGCGCCGCAGCACACGGCCCAGATTCGCTGCCTCACTACTTTTGGAGAATTTTAAGACAAAATTCTTGCCCTTCGTACTGCATCTTTGCGGCAGTTTTTAACACCATATTATGGCCAAAATACTGCTCATCGAAACAGCTACGGAGGTCTGTTCTGTCGCAATCGCTGTCAATGGCGCCGTCGTGGCCCTTGAAGAAGCGCCGGATTCGCTCAACCATGCCGCCTTGCTTACACTACAAATCAGTCGTTGCGCCCAACAATCCGGCCTGGCACTTTCCGAACTCGACGCGGTTGCAGTCAGTGCCGGGCCAGGCTCATATACTTCGCTTCGTGTTGGGGTTTCAGTTGCCAAAGGGCTTTGTTATGCCTTGAACAAGCCGCTGATCGCGGTGGATACCTTGCTGGCACTGGCGATGGCCGGCAAACCGCCTGTGAAAACAGATAGCAAAGGCAAAGATGGACACCTGTTTTTCCTGCCTATGATCGATGCCCGTCGCAATGAAGTCTGGACGAGTATCTACGATCACCATTTCCGGCAGATCACGCCACCGCAGCCACTGATATTAGAAAACAATTCGTTTGTTAATTTCATCACTGACTTTGTACCTTTAGCCGATCAAGACCTGCTGGTCGTGTCAGGAAACGGCATGCATAAGGTTTTAAATGTGACATTTTTTGAGAATACGGTTATGAGCGCCGTAAAAAAATGTTCTGCCCAATATTTATCTGATATAGCATTAAAAATGTTCCAAAACAGTGATTTTCAGGATATTGCATACTTCGAACCCCTGTATATGAAGCCTCCGAACATCACGGTATCCAATAAATCTGCATGGCATGAAAAATAGCGTTTTTGATCCATTTGTTAATTTAAGCGATTGTTTTATATTGTAAATCACCTTTTTTCGCATTATCTATTTTTTTTATTTAAAAAACGATCGTACAAGAAATGGCACAGTTTTGGAATATGTAAAAATGCATAAAATGGGTTTATTCATTTTTCAAAACAAATAATATGAGAAAAGTAAAAGGGGAAGCAATAGTCTTGAAGAAGGGACAACAGGACATTCTGCTCGACTACAGCGAATTGCGGAAAGCCGTACTGGTGCTTCGCGCAGTAAACCACAAACTCCGCCAGCGCATGATCGACCTGTTAGAGGAAAATCAACGTATGACCGTGACAGACCTTTACGTAAAATTGCGCCTCGAACAGAGTGTTGCCAGTCAACACCTTGCGATTTTACGGAAAGCGGGCGTGGTCCAAACAGAACGGGATGGTAAATTTATCTACTACTCGCTCGACAAAAACCGCATCGGTCAGATTTCTAACATGGTGGAAGACCTGGTAGCATGACCAATTTGGGCAGCCTGATACTGCCCGTTTAGTAAAAGAGCCATGATTGCTCCGCAGAAACGGGGCAAGATGGCTCTTTTTTTGTCCGAAAAGGGGCTGGTAAAACAGGAAATGTGCATATTTGCCCACCCTACTGTGTACATAGTCGGGTCAACGAAACGAAAGACATGAACACACCACCCCCTTTTTCTTCTATCAACCGGCAAAGGTTGAAGGCCTCTAACGGTATTATGCGCGCTTTGGCGCACCCCTTGCGGATACAAATGATCCACTACCTGGACGAACAGGAAACCGCTTGTGTCAACAACATCTTTGAAGCCCTCGAGATCAAACAGGCCGTCGCATCTCAACACCTTCGCGTCTTGCGACAAGCAGAACTGGTTTATACAAAAAGACAAGGCAAATTCATTTATTACGCCCTTCATTACGACAGAATTGAACTCGCCGCAAGGGCGGCACGCATTGTATAAGTGCGAAGTCTTCAGTGCGAAGTGCGAAGTCCGTTGCAAGTGCGAAGTCTTCAGTGCGAAGTCCGAAGTCCGTAGAGTACACCGTTTCATGTTGGAAAACCCAAATATGCAGCGGTGTACTCTACGGACTTCGGACTTCGCACTGAAGACTTCGCACTTGCAACGGACTTCGCACTGACGACTTCGGACTAGAAAAAGATACCTATTCGAATTGAAAGCATGCGCTGGGTGCCTTTCGAGTTTTCTTTTTCATAAACATTGTTTTTCAGCACAGAGGCGCTATCCGATGTAGTATCGGTAAACAGGTGCTGATAGGAAATACCGGCTACCAACGTTGCGCTGGTGGCAATCTCGTATTCGATGCCGCCGCCGAGTCCCCAGGATAACGAAAGCCCGTTGACATCTTCCCTGATATCTTCGTCTTCTGTATTCTGGGAGTTGGTTCCGCGAATATCGCCCAGACTTTTGGTGACGAAACCGAGGGTGAACACAGGCAGTTCGGCATAAAATTTAATACGCGAATCTTCGTTGGAACCTCCCCGCATACGCAGTCCGATTGGAATTTCGACATAGTTGATGCGGTAATGCAGTTTGGCATTCATGGATAAGGTATCGAATTTTGGCTCGCTTAAATCTGATTTGGGCCAAAAAACACCTTTCTCATAACCGTTTTGAATAGTACCCCCTTGATTCAAACCAAAACCAAGCCCCGTTGTAATGGCATAATTAGGAGCAAAATAGTATTCGCCCAACGCGCCAAATTTTAATCCCCAGTTAGAACCGATCCCTTCAATTTTTTTGTCATTCGTACGCATCCACGACCATGTCGGGCTGGCCTGGAAGCCAAAACGTACACTTTGTGCCTCCTGGGCAAATACATTGCCCATCAACAGATAAAAGACAGAAATTACAGCAATTTTTTTCATAATCAGCAGTTTTTTTGCAGTTTTAAGTACATGCATTTCAATAGACTTGTTGTGGTTGGAAGCGTCACAATAATAACGCAACTGATTCAGCGGTAAAAATCGGAGTTTTATGAATAGAAAATCAAAATTTAAAAACAGCATTTATGCGGTTGTGTTGTCAGGTGTGTTTGCAATCACGTGCTGGGGTTGTATCGGCGGCGAAAAAGATGCTGCGCCAGACGTGTCAGATATCCAGGTTTCTGTGCGAATGCAGCGCTTCGAAACGGATTTGTTTGCTTTAGACACCAGTAATATTACGACCGAAATGGCCCGGCTCGAACAAAAGTACCCGGTATTCCTGCCATTTTTTTTATCAGAGGTATTGCGTGATCCGGGCAACCCGAGCGAAACCCCCGAACAGGCGCTTTCCGGTTTTCTGCAAGCGCCACAGGTGCAAAAGTTGTACGACTCCTGCCGCACCAAATATGCCGACCTCGCCTGGCTGGAACGCGACCTGACCCAAATGTTCCGTTATTTTAAGTACTATTTCCCGCAAAAAAATCCGCCTACCGTGGTCACGACTATTACGGAACTCGTGGGCGACGCCTACCTGGTGAATGACACCCTGCTGATGCTGAGCCTGGATTATTTTATGGGCGAACATTTTCCGGCCTACAACCCGGATTACTTTCCAGATTACCTCCGGCGGCAATTCAGGCAGGAGTATATGACGACAAAATTGGCCACCGCACTCGCCAGCGGCATGGCAGGGCCGCCTAAAGGGGATAAAATCATTGATTTTATGCTGAATAACGGGAAAATTCTGTACCTCGTCGACTGTTTGCTCCCCGCTGTGCCCGATAGCATAAAAATGGGCTACACCCGCGAACAAATGGAAGGTTGTTATGCCAATGAAGCGGAGGTTTGGGCGCGTTTGCTCCAGATCAATGTGTTGTATACGCCCGTAAACAATAAAAATCAGAAAATTGTCATGCCCAGTCCGGCTTCGGAAATTGTATTCAAGGAGGCCCCGGGCGAAATTGGCAACTGGGTCGGCTGGCAGATTGTAAAAGCCTACATGAAACGCAACCCGGACACAACGATGGAACAATTGATGAACTTTAGCGACCCGCAGAAGTTTTTAGAACAGGCCAAATACAAACCTAAAAGGAGTTAGGGAAGGTTGATAAAGTTGATAAAGGTTGATGAGGGTTGATATACAGCCGCTCGAAAAGGGTAAAATCGTTTCATTTTCGAGCGGCTGTATATCAACCCTCATCAACCTTTATCAACTTTATCAACCCTCAACCATTTCATTCAAATACCTTTGCTTTCATGAAGAGGCTGCCCATATCCATTTTTCTTCGATCCGTCCGGATCTGCATTCCGGTGATGGCAGGACTGTTTTTGGGACAGGTCGCCCGGCTCCACGCACAAGCTCCCGTCAGCTTTGAAGCGGCGACAGAATTCCGGGAGGTTGTGGAAGGCAGTACGTTTGAAGTGACGTTTTCATTAAAAAATGCACAGGGAAGCCGTTTTATCGCGCCTGATTTTAAAGGCTTTAAAATAGTGGGCGGCCCATCTGAAATGCGCGGTATGAGCATTGTTAATGGTCAGACAAGCGCGCACCAGAGTTGGGTATATCAACTGGAAGCGATCCGTACAGGATCGTTCGGTATTGGCCCCGCCAGTGTTACAGTGAATGGTAAAACATTGAATACAAAGACTTTAACTATTCAGGTGATTGCTCCCCGCACAGGCAAGGGCGCCACTTCGGTACCGCCGGGCAATGATGATCAGATATTTATTACAGGAGAATTGGATCGCGAAACAGCTTATCCCGGTCAGCAAGTTACCTGGCGTATCAGGCTCTACACACAATTGTCTGTCGAGGGGGCCGACCTGATTGAGCTGCCCGATTTTAACGGATTTTACTCCAAAGAAAAACGCCGCTTTGATACCCGCGTACAATACCAGACCGTGGGCGGGAAAAAATATGCCGTAAAAACCCTCCATGAAGAAGCGCTGTTTCCGCAGGAACCAAAGGAGCTGACTATAGGGGCAGCAAAAGTGCGGGCGGCAGTCGAATCGGACGGCGGTTTGGGCATGTTGCTGGGCGCAAGGCCGGTATTGTTGCAAACGCAACCCGTTCGCCTGAAAATATTGCCCCTCCCCGCAACTGCTCCGCCATCTTTTACCGGGGCGGTCGGGCAATATGAGTGGTCGGTATCGGCAGATAAAAATGCGCTCAGCACGGATGATGCCCTGGTGCTCACGGTACATTTGCAGGGGAATGGCGACGGAAATCGGATAGCGCCACCTGTTTTTCCAAATTCTGACAGCCTTGAAATTTTTGACCCGAAAGTAATCTCGGAAGAGACGTATGAAGATATGGAGCAACTGGTGCATTCCAAAGTGCTGGAATACATCGTCCTGCCAAAAGAACCAGGCTCGTATTCGCTTCAACCCATGTTTTCTTTTTTCGACCCGGATAGTAACCGTTACCTCGTAAGACCATCGCAAAAAGTTGACTTTCAGGTAACTGCCGGGAAAAACTATCAACCCAAGTCTGCCTATCAGGATTCCATTGCACTCTTGCTACCCGCAACAGAACCTGCGCCGGAAGTCTGGAGGCGCTGGCTTCGCCCGGCAGTTTTATGGGGTGCCGGCGGCTTGTTGCTTTGCATTTTTGCGTGGATGTTCTTTTGGAGAAAACAACAAAAGAAAACACCGGATTCCAGCCAGGCCACCCATCCTGCAGTGGCTTCGCCCAGGTCTCTTCGCGATCGTTTCGCTTCCGTCCCACAGTTGCTTCAGGCAGGGCAATCCCGCGCTTTTTACGATACATTGCTGAAGTCGCTACAGGCCTATCTGAGTGAAAAAATTCACCTTCCGCCGGCCGAGATGAATCAGGAAAATGTACGCATTCGCCTGGCTGAATACGGGGTGTCTGCCATCCGTATTCAGGCAATACTGTCTGTCTGGCAAACCTGCGAACAGTCCGTTTATGCAGGTCAAACCCAGGGCGCACAAATGGAAAGTACCTGGAAAGCAACAGAATCCGTATTAAAGGAATTGGAAAACGACCTCAAATACAGCAACAGCGGGGTGAAGCGGTGATCCATGTTGCTTTCAACCCTTGATCTCCTTCCGTATGATTCGCCGCAGGTTCATTTCCTTCACAGGTTGTAGTACCAAAGGCGCTTGTTCTTCTTCCACGGAATCGGAATCCAGGCCGAACCAGTTTTTTGGAGACGACACCCAGCCTTTCACGGTAAGATATACGCTCAAAATGAGCTGATCCTTCCAGGGCAGCTCGTTTTCATTGCTCAGGAATTCCTGGATAATGACGAACCTAAAATCGCCCGTAGGGTATTTGCTGTCGCTGGAGTGATAGCGTGAGTAAATCGTAAGTTCTTCATTTTCAACAAGTTCCTGTACAACCCGGTTCATAAACACATTCATACGCTGTTGCACCCGAAAGCCTAAACGGAAATTTACTTTGTATACGTCATCGGGCGCGATGGTATTTACTTCGTATTCCATCGTGAAGGGTTCGTCGGTCGTTTCAATATGGACAAACCAGTACACATCGGCGCGTTTGGGCTGGGTTTGCAGGATGGAGTACAAAACCTTGTCCTCCACTTTTTTATGATTTTTAGCGCCGCTCATAAAAACGAGGTTGGTCGCGTACTTGGGTATATCCGAGTCATTGCTCAATGAAATGAGTTGATCGAGATAGTCTTTGATCTTTACCTCATCATTGTAACGCGACCGGATTCTGCGGGCAGTGACCCAAAGCAGCATCATGCCGAAAAGCAAAGCGCCCATGATGACCGTGACATAACCCCCTTCAAAGAACTTAAGGGTATTGGCGATAAAGAAACCGCCTTCCCATGCCAGATAAAACACTAAAAAAAGCCAGATGAATCCGGATTTGACCCTTTGCAATACCATCCAGTTGGAAAGCAGAATAGTGGTACACAACATGGTACAAACAACGGAAAGCCCGTATGCCGCCTCCATGCGCGAGCTTTGCTGGAAATATAAAACGACACTCACACAACCCAGCCAAAGGAATGTATTTACGGCCGGTATGTAAATCTGGCCCTTCATATTGGTGGGAAATTTGACGGTCATTTTTGGCAAAAAGCCGAGCCGAATGGCTTCAGACGCCAGGGTAAAAGAACCTGAAATCATGGACTGGCTGGCAATAATGGCTGCAAAAGTGGCAATAATGATACCCGGCCAAAGAAACCAATGCGGCATTATACCATAAAACGGGTTTTCTTCCAGCGGTTTTCCGGTATGGTGCAGCAGCCAGGCAGCCTGGCCGAAATAATTGAGCAACAGGCTGATTTTCACATAAATCCAGCTGATCCTGATATTTTGCCTGCCGCAGTGCCCCAAATCGGCATACAAGGCCTCCGCCCCGGTTGTACACAAAAAAACCGCACCCATGACAATGAGCATACTCGGACTGCTCTGCAACAGTTGAATTCCCATCATGGGGTTGATGGCCTGGAATACTTCCGGCATATAAATAGCCTGGCTGAGACCCAGCACCCCGAGCATGGTAAACCAGATAAACATAATAGGCCCGAAACCCTTGCCCACAGCCACTGTGCCGAATCGCTGGATAAAAAACAGCGCGGAAATAATGGCGATGGTGATGCCGATGGTTGGAATTCCGGGATATTTGATGGCTAACCCTTCTATCGCCGATGAGACTGTGATAGGTGGCGTAATCATGCCTTCTGCGAGCATAGCGGCGCCGCCCAAAAGCGCCGGGAACATCAGCCAGCGTTGTCGCCGTTTGATTAATGAATACAGCGAAAAAATACCGCCCTCTCCCTTATTATCCGCCTGGAGTACCAGCAGGACGTATTTCAGGGTGGTTTGTATCGTCAGTGTCCAGAAAACGAGTGATACGCCGCCGAGTACGACCAATCTATCCACAATTTTTCCCTCTCCGACAATGGCTTTCATTACATACAGCGGAGAAGTTCCAATGTCGCCAAAAATGATTCCGAGTGTAATAAGAAGCCCCGCTGTGGACAGCCGGTGATGTGCCTGGTTACTCATTTGTTATAGTGTTGCGTTATGACGGGCAAATGTATAATGGTACGGTGTTGATTTTTTCCAAAACATTTGAAAATACAGATTTCTTACATCAGTTTTCATAGGAAATTGTAAAAAAGCAGTGTTTCTTTGCCAAATGCAGCATGCCGGAAAGATATTGCTCCTTTTATTATTTCTGTTTCAGGCCTTGCTGGTCCGGGGACGGGAAGTACCGCATGTCCGCAATTTTTCACCCGGCGATTATTACGCGCAAAACCAAAACTGGTCACTGGCCCAATCGCCGCAGGGCTGGATCTACGCCGGCAACAACGGCAGCCTGCTCGAATATGACGGCGCGCGCTGGCAATCCTTCTTTTTGCCCGAAAAACAAACCGTGAGAGCCGTTGCTACCGGGCGAAACGGCGAAATATTTTGTGGGGGATTTGCGGAATTCGGCTATTGGACGATCAATGCTTCCGGGCGTACTACCTATACTTCGCTGAGCAATCAGACGCTTTCCGATCAATTGCACAAAGAAGAAATATGGCATATCCTGGTACTGCCCGATTGTGTTTTGTTTCAATCTTTTTCTGTTATTTATAAGTATGATTATCAAAAAGTTACACCCATTAAACCACCGGAAGCCATTATGTTTGCCGGCACAGTCGAGGGGCGTGTTTTACTGCCTGTCATCGGGCAGGGCCTGTATGAATTAATGTCCGACAACAGCTTTCGTTTCCTGGAAGGCACGGCTGTCCTGCAGGATAAAATTGTGCAGTTCCTGACGCCCGGGCCGGCCGGGGGCATTTGGATCGGCACCAGCAACCACGGTATTTATGAATGGCGGGACGGGCAATGCCGGGAATGGGCGAATCCCCTGAATTTGGAATTGCGAAAATACCAGGTGAATAAGGCTATTGCGCTGAAAAACGGCGGGTGGGCCATTGGTACCATCCTCAACGGGACGTATATATTAGATCATGCTGAAAACCTGCAATACCAGATCAACCGTGCCAACGGCCTGCAAAACAACACGGTGCTTTCCATGCTCGAAGACATGGACGGCAACCTCTGGCTGGGACTCGACCGGGGTGTTGATTTTGTGGCGCTGCGTTCGCCGCTTACCTTTTTTAACGATCAAACAGGTAAAATCGGCACCGTTTATACCGCCGCACAATGGTCTGACCGGCTCTACATCGGTACCAATCAGGGTGTTTTTGTCAGAAACGACGTGCAAAACTCAGATGTCGGTTTTCAATTGGTAGAAGGCACCCAGGGACAGGTTTGGAATTTACAAGTATTTGACAACCAACTGATTTGCGGGCACAACACGGGTACTTTTGTCATTAAAAAAAACAATATTGCCCAAAAAATATGCGATATAACCGGCGGCTGGTGTACCCTGCAGGCCCCGGGGCGGGCCGATATTCTGGTGCAGAGCACTTACACAGGCTTGATCTATTTCAAAAAAAATGCAGCAGGTAGTTGGGAGTTTGCACAGCGTATTGCCGGATTCAGCGAACCGCTAAAAAAAGCGGTATTCGATACGGCGGGCAATCTTTGGGGCGTACATCCCAACCGGGGGCTGTTCCGCCTGCAACTGAGCCGTGATCTGGCACAGGTGACGGACTTCAGGGTTTTTACCCGACAAGATAAACTGCCTTCCGACTTTAAATTAGGTTTGACGATGATTGGCGAAGCGGTGGTGATCAATACCGACCCGGTTCCGCGACGGATTGTCATGTCAGGCGAACAAATTGAATTTACCCCGATCACACCGCCCAACCGCCGGCAGAAATGGCTGCCGGGCGCCGGAGCCGATTATTTTATTATAGACAGCAATACCATCCGGCTGGTATCCCGGGAAAAAACATTTGATTTGTTGCTCTCGCTGGTCCCCGGTTTTGAAAATATCATCGCACTTCGCCCCAATACTTATCTTTTTTGTCTGGAAAATGGATTTGCCTTGCTCGATCAGCAACAGATCGGATTGGGTCGGCCGACATCGCCGGCTCAACCATTTATCCGTTTAATTGAATCGGCAGACGGCATCTCGATGTTTCCCGATAGCAATTCCCATATTCGATTCGCCTGGCATCAAAACAGCCTGCTTTTCAGGTTTGCATCCCCTTTTTTTGAACGCGACCCCAAGTTTTCCTGGAAACTGGATGGCTTTTCCGACCAATGGTCGCAATGGCAATCCACTCCCGAAAAAGAGTTCACCAACCTGCCCGCAGGAACCTATACCTTCCGGGTTCGTGCAGACACCGGCGCCGGTGAAGACGCCGTGACTTTCCGGATTGCCCCGCCTTGGTACCTTTCCAATTGGGCAGCCTTCGTGTATTGCCTGCTGGCAGCCGCACTATTCTGGACGATGGAGATTTTCAACCGCCGCCGCCTCCAGCGCCAGCGGCTCCGCCTGGAGTCAGAAAAAGAACATGAAATTCTGGTGCTGGAAGTAGAAAATAAAAGCCGCGAACTCTCCAACGCCGCCCTGAACCTCATCCGCAAAAATGAAGCCTTGCAAAGTTTGAAGGACGACCTGATCGATTCGCAAAACGAAACCAGGTCTATCCAGAAAATAATTCGCCGCATCGACGAACACCTGGAAGCCGACCACGACTGGGAAATTTTTGAAGCGTCGTTCAATCGTGTACACGATGATTTTTTCAAACGCCTCATGCACGACTACCCCGATCTGACCCCCGGCGACCTGCGGCTGGCGGCTTATTTGAAGATGAATCTCTCTTCCAAAGAGATTGCGCCCCTGTTGAATATCTCTATTCGCGGGGTAGAAAACAAACGGTATCGTTTGCGGAAAAAAACCGGGCTGCCGGAAGATGCCAATTTGACCGAGTTTATGATGCGTTTTTGACCATTTCTGCCTATTTTGGACATGGCGTAGTCATGGTGAGGTGCGCTTTTGAATGTTTCTTATTGTTTTCCCGTAATTTCATCCTGCCAAATATTTCAGGCGCCGAATTTTCATTTAAAAATGAAAAAGCAACTGGAAATGGGTAACAGTAAAAACATTCCATGAACAGATTAATACTTTTCTGCCTGTTTGCGCTTTCTTCCATTGCCGCATCTTCAGGCCAATCTCCTGTAACGCCCGCTGGATTAACCGCCACCGGGTTTGAGCGCCATATTGAGTTGCGCTGGCAGCGCAATACAGCCGCCAACATTTTAGGGTATAGAATTTTTCGGCGTGCAGGCGACAGCGGTGAATTTCAGTTGTGGAAACAAGTGGATAACATACCCGCTACATTGGACTGGACCGGAGCGGCACAAATCGGCAACAACTTTCATTATAAGATAAAGGCAGTCGCCACCAATGGCATGGAAAGCGACTTTTCGGATATTGCAACCGCCACTACACAAACTATGTCGGATGAAGCGCTGCTCGATATGGTGCAACGTTCGACGTTCCGCTACTTCTGGGATTTTGCGCATCCGGTGAGCGGACTCGCCAGAGAACGCAACAACGGCGACGATAACATTGTCACCACCGGCGGTTCGGGGTTTGGCATTATGGCCCTGGTCGTTGGGGCCGAACGCGGCTGGGTGACCCGCGAGGAAGCGGTGAACCGCATGGTTCAGATTGTTTCTTTTCTGCAATTTGCCGATCGTTACCACGGCGTTTTTCCGCACTGGATCAATGGCACAAATGGCAATACGGCGCCTTTTAGTCAGTTCGACGATGGCGCCGATCTGGTGGAGACCGCTTTTCTGATGCAGGGCCTGCTGGCTGCCCGCCAGTATTTCAACCAGGATACACCTTTGGAAAACGCCGTGCGCAACGTCATTACCGGCCTTTGGGAAGATGTGGAATGGGACTGGTTTCGCAAGAACAACAGTCCGGTGCTGTACTGGCACTGGTCGCCCAATTACGGCTGGCAAATGAATTTTCAACTGCGCGGTTTTTTTGAAGCCCAGATTGTTTATATCCTCGCCGCTGCTTCGCCTACACACCCCGTGCCGGGTAGTTTGTATCAAACCGGCTGGACAAGCAGCAATTACGCCAATGGCGCCATTCACTTCGGGCATCCGGTTTGTTGCGGGCCTTTCGGTGGCGGCCCTATGTTTTTTGCCCACTATTCTTACCTCGGTTTTGATCCGCGCGGGTTGAAAGACGCCTATTGCAATTATTTTGTTCGCAACCGCAACCACGCGCTCATACAGCGCGATTACGCCGTCGCTAACCCGGAAAACCACGAAGGTTACTCGGCCAATTGCTGGGGATTCACTTCCTGCGACAGTCCCGGTGGCTATGCGGCCCACAGTATTTCGGCTTCCGGCGACAATGGTACCGTGGCGCCCACTGCTGCGCTTGCTTCCATGCCGTACACACCGTCGGAAAGTCTCGATGCGCTGCGCTGGTTCTACCGCGAACAAGGCGAAAAACTCTGGGGTTTGTACGGATTTTACGACGCCTTTAATTTGGATCAGAATTGGTTTGCTACTTCTTACTTAGCCATCGACCAGGGGCCGATCGTGGCAATGATTGAAAACTATCGCAGCGGCCTGTTGTGGAACCTGTTTATGCAAAACCCGGAAATACAACCGGCGCTCGACGCCATCGGTTTTGTGCCCGACGCTTCCGGCACCCGCGATTTTGACCTGACAGAAAAAGGTTTTACCGGGCGTTTGTGGCCCAATCCGGCTATGGGCGTTCAGCCGCTTTCGCTGGAACTCATATTAGGTAGATCGCAGGTATTGAGCGCCGCACTCTGGTCAGTCGATGCAGCCTCCAACGCAACTTAATTGATAAAAAAGTATTTACAACAGGGACATACCAGGAATCATTCGACCCGAGCGGACTTCCGCCCGGCGTCTATTTTTTGTCTGTCAAAAACGATCAGAACCAGATGATTTCTCAAAAAATAATTTTGCAATAAGGGTTGATGAGGGTTTATAAAGGTTGATGAGGTTGATAATACATTCGCTCGAAAATGAAGGATTGCTCCATTTCCGAGATGAATTATCCCTCATCAACCTTATCAACCCTTCATCAACCTCATCAACCATAATTCTCAAACAATTACCAACCAATTTTTTCACTAACCATTTTAATGGAGTAAGTATGAAAAAGAATCTCCTCGCTATTTTATTAGCCTTCATCAGCTGTTTCGGTCTGAACGCTCAAGTCCTCTATGAAGACTTCGAGGGTGGGCCCGATCTTACCTGGCAAAGTTTCAATGGCGCCTTCAACGGCGCTATTGCCAACCCTGATCCGGATGCTGTCAACAACTCCGCAACAGTCGGTTCAACTACGAACAATGCTGCGTCCAGTTCCTGTTACAACGTTGGCGACCTTACATCGCCGATGGACCTGTCCGAATTCAATCAGTTTAAAATTAAAGTATGGTCGCCGATTGACACGGGAAGGATACTTTTCAAAGTCGAAACCATCGGCGGCGGCGCCTTCGCAGAAACTTTTCAGAACGTAACAGTTGCCAATGAATGGGTCGAATATACATTTGATCTGTCTCCAGCGGCCAACGCTACCACGCTGAACCGTATTACCATCGTGTTTAATTTTGAAGAAAACGACGACAACACCTTCTACTTCGACGATATCCGCGCCGTGAAAGCGCTGCGCGTATTCGAAGATTTTGAAACGCCTTCCGGCATAAACTGGACCAGCCTGAACGGAACCTACAACGGCGCGATTGCCAATCCCGATCCGAATCAGGTGAACAGTTCCGCTACCGTCGGTTCTTTCAGTAATAACCCGACCGCCGACTATAGCTTCGCTTTCGGCACATTCACGACACCGCTGGATCTGACGAACTTCAATCAGTATCGTATGCAGCTGCGGGCGCCGCAGGCAACACAGGTGTTGCTCAAATTTGAAGGAACCCCCAGTAGTCAGAAAATCGAAAAAGTAGTCAATGTAGCCGTTGCCAACGAATGGCAGGAGTACACATTCGATTTTTCAGCAGCTGCCGACCTTACTACTATTACTAAAGTGTTGGTCGCCTATTCGCCGGGGGTGCTCGGTAGTACGGACACATATTATATCGATAATATTTACGCAGTGCCCGATC
This sequence comes from Lewinellaceae bacterium, assembly GCA_016711435.1. Taxonomy (GTDB): domain Bacteria; phylum Bacteroidota; class Bacteroidia; order Chitinophagales; family Saprospiraceae; genus M3007. Next base: position 64,347 of record JADJSY010000025.1, on the reverse strand, counting down.
AGTGCCCGGATACCGATCCCGATCCTGAAGTGATCGACGATTTTGATTGCAACCGCAACGCTGTGTACAGTATCGGCTGGGACAGCCTGCATGTGATCAGCAACCCTGATGTGGACGGCGATAACAATTCCAAAAATGTAGGTCAGTGGAATCGCCCGGCCGGCAACGGCACCGAATACGCTTCCTTAGTGATCGACTACGAAAACCCGATCGATTTGAACGTGCGCAACCAGTTCAGCGCGCAGATATGGTCGCCTAAAACAGGCCAGATTTTGCTCAAAATTCAGGGTCCGAATGGCCAAAAAGAGGTATTCCTTCCGATTACGGAAGCCAATGCCTGGGTGACTTACACCGCTGATTTCAGTAGCCGGATTGGATTTAATGATAACAAATTAGTCATTTTCTTCGGCGTCACAGAGAATGGAGCACCGGGCGATGTCTATTACATCGATAACATCAAAATGTCGGCTCCAACGGAGCTTCCTCCCTTAGAAACCTTCGAAGACGTGGGTTTGAATCTCGGCTGGTTGCCACTCGACCTGGAAACAACCCTGCATGGCAACTTTTCCGGTCCGACCGATAACCCGAATCCGGGTGGAGTCAACGAGTCTGACAAGGTCGGCTGCTATTCCAAAGGCGCTTCCTCCTTTTCTACCCTGCAAGTTCTGTCGGCAGAACCTTTTGACTTGAGTGGTTATCCGCAGTTCAATATCGATATCCTCAGCCCAACCGCCGCCATAGCAGATGAAACGGAAGTAACATTCCAATTGCTTTCAGCCCTGACCGGCAGCCAGAGTGCCACTGCTAAAATACAGACGCCCGGAGAATGGGAGACCCTGTCTTTCGATTTTTCCGCGTTTACATCTACGACTGATTTCCAGGAAATCCGCATCGTGTTTGGTCCGGGCACCGTTGCCAACGGCCAAAGCTGGTGTGTGGACAACCTGCGCCAGGGCCTCACCACCACCGACCCTTGCATCGACGTAGTGCCTAACATCTACATCGTAGACGACTTTGAGTGCCAGCGCAACTACACCAATATTTTTTACGGCGCCGATGATGTGGAAGTAGTCAACAATCCTTTCATCAACAATGACAACCAGTCGCTCAAAGTTGGCGAATACAATGACCCTCCTGGTGGTTATGAAGGTATTGGTTTCCAGTTTCCGGCTTCTCCCGATCTGAGTGTGTACAATCAGTTACAGGTGAAAATATGGTCGACTACTGACAATGTGCCTTTCCTGTTCAAATTACAAGGAGGCCAGGGACAATTCGAGGTAAGAGATACTCTGACTGAGCCTAATAAATGGTTTACTTTCAATCTCGACTTCAGCGATTCTCCTGCCGGTTACAGCAATGGTACCCAATTGGTTATCTTCTTCAATGAAGCGTTTGATGCCGGCGGCGGCACGTACTATATTGATGGTATCGAATGGAAACGCCAGGGCTACAACGGTTGTATCCTCGATTTTGAAACACCTGCTACGACGATCACGAATTTCAGCTATTTCGACCAGGGTTCTTACAACCAGCCTTTTGAAGTAGTAGACAATCCGGATGCGGATGTAGTGAACAACTCTTCCAAAGTAGGTAAATTCGTAAAACCCAGCGATGGCGGCAACTTCACAGGTTTCTATACGGATCTGGAATCGCCGGTTGATTTTAAGGGTATCAAGGAAATGCGTGCACAAATCTGGATGGACCACCTCGACACTTTTGTTTTGAAATTGGAACAGGACAAATCGGGTTTGAATCTTCCTAATACGGAAATCGAATATATCAACACGACGACCAACCAGTGGGAAAATACCTTCCATAACTTCGCTTCTGCGCCGGATAATGCCAAGTATCAACGCTTTACGATCTTCTTCGACTGGAAAGGCCCGGGTAACGGCGTTTCCAACGTGATCTCGTATTTTGACAATATCTCTATTGGAGACAGCGAGTGCGGTATCGTCGGTACCTGGCATCCAATACCCGTAGAACCGATGGTCATTTCTCCAAATCCGGTAAGTACGATCCTCCGGGTAGAAAACTTCAGGGACATCAACCGCCTCGAAGTATTCAATGCATACGGACAGCGCGTACTGATACGGAATACCAATCTTGACGCTCGTGTCGATGTAGACGTGGCGGCTTTGCCTCCGGGTGTTTACCTGCTGACCGGCTACAATCCAAAGGGTGTGCTGATCGGTAACGCGAAGTTTATTAAGCAGTAAGTTGGTTAAGTAGTTATCCGTTATTAGTTATTGGTTATCCGTGTTGATACGCAAGCATTTACAAGGAATTTAATCAAAACTAATATTGATGAAGACTTAGTAGTACAAAGTTTGCCTCGTTCAAGTCAGGCGGTGACTGTCAGTCACCGCCTGACTGAATCGGGCGCCTGAGCATTCAATGGAATGCTTATCCTTCACTCCTCAACAACCGTTTACTCCAAACGCGCCGCGCTACTGAAAACAAACAGGTAAGTGGTCAACATGAGCCGACATTCCATATTGTCTTTTGCTCTTTGCCCTTTTACTTGATTTTATCATCCCTTATCCTTCCCAGATGTTGCGCTATCTATCTTTGATATGGTTATTAATGCTCCTTTCTTTCGGAGCGCAATCCCAGCAAAAGACGCCGACGATTTTGCCGAATGACCAGTTGCACGGGCCTTTCTCCCTCGATGAATTGCAACGCCGTAATTTTTTATTTTTCTGGGAACTGGCGCACCCAACCACTTTCCAGGTACCTGACCGTTATCCCAAAGACGATTTTTCGAGTATTGCAGCCACCGGTTTCGGTTTGTCCGCTTATTTAATCGGCGCAGAACGCGGCTGGGTGACACGTTTGCAGGCCGCTGAACGCGTGCTTCAAACCCTCCGTTTTTTAAAAAACCTGCCACAGGGCCCCGAGCCTGCCGGTACCGCCGGTTACCGCGGCTGGTTTTACCATTTCCTGAATACACAAAATGCGCTGCGGTATAAACAAGTCGAACTATCGAGTATCGACACAGGACTGCTCATGGCCGGCGTCTTGTCCTGCATGAGTTATTTCGACCGCAACGACCCTACCGAAAAAGACATCCGCGAAACGGCCGATTTTTTATTCCGCCGCGTTGAATTCGACTGGTACCTCAACGAACACCACCGCATGAGCATGGGCTGGTTTCCTGAAAAAGGTTTTCTGGCTTCCGACTGGCGCGGCTACAACGAGGCCATGATCCTCGTGATTATGGGCCTCGGTTCGCCCACACACCCGCTCCCCGCCGACAGCTGGGAAGCCTGGTGCAAACCCTATTTCCGCGCTGAATTTAAAGGCCAGGACATGGTCAATTTCGGCCCGCTGTTCGGCCATCAGTACAGCCATTGCTGGATCGATTTTAAAGGTATCCAGGATCCTTACATGAAAAAAATGGGGATCGATTATTTTGAAAACAGCCGCCGCGCTACCCTCGCCAATCGACAGCACTGCATTGATAACCCCTTGAAATTCAAAGGCTACAGTGAAAATGTGTGGGGTCTTACTGCCGGCGACGGCCCGGATGCCGAAATGGAACACAACGGCAAACGCATTTTTGCGCCGGGTTACGGCGCACGCGGCGCTGCCATCGATTACCTGGAAGACGACGGCACGATCGCCCCGACGGCGGCCCTGGCGTCCATGCCCTTCGCGCCCGAATACGTGCTGCCGCTGGCGGAAACTTTTTGGAACCGCTGGCCGATTGGCAAATATGGGTTCTTCGATGGCTACAATGAAACGTTTACGGATGTGGCCCGCTCGCCGAATGCACAGAAAGCCTATCCGTTCTGGGTGGATCGCGACTACCTCGGCATCGACCAGGGGCCGATCGTACTGATGATTGAAAATTACCGCTCCGGCTTTCTCTGGAATCTGATGAAAAAAAACCCTTACATCGTGCAGGGTTTAAAACGGGCCGGATTTGAGGGCGGCTGGTTAGCAAACGCAGCAGTGCAAAACGTAACGAAAGGTATCTCATTCGCAAGCGCAGAGCGGGCAAAGGCAAACCCGGATGTGCCCGTAGACGCCAACAGTTTTTTTAAAAGACTGACCTACCAGGATGCGAAAGGTGAAAAATTGCACTATCAGTTGATGGAGCCTGTTCCAACCGCCTCTGCTGCAAAGACAGCAAAATATCCCTTGGTCATTTTTCTGCACGGCTCCGGTGAGCGCGGCGCCCGCAACAATGAACAAATGAAAAACGGCGTCCATGCTTTTTGTGAAAAAGACATGCGCGCCAAACATCCCTGCTACCTGCTGGTACCACAGTGCCCGCCCGGCGAAGTATGGGGAGGCGTGACCCGCGATTGGCAGCAGGTGGTTTTTAACGACTCGACCTACAGCCGCTCCGGCAAATTAGTGATCGAACTCATCGAAAAAATGCTGCGTGAAAACCCCGACATCGATCCCACACGGATATACATCACCGGCCTGAGTATGGGCGGTTTCGGAACATTTGATCTGATGATGCGCCGTCCCGATCTGTTCGCCGCAGGTCTGCCGATTTGCGGCGGCGCCGACCCCGCTTTTGCCGGGCGCATCAAAAATATACCCATCTGGGCTTTCCACGGCAGGCTCGATGAAGCGGTTTACCCCAAATATGACTGGCAAATAGTAGAAGCCCTGCAAAAAGCAGGCGGAGAAGTGAAATACACCGAATACTCTACCCTGAGCCACAATATTTGGGACGTCACGTATTACAACCCGGCTGTGTTGGAATGGCTGTTTGCGCAGCGGAAATGAGAGGGGTTGATAGGTTTATGGTTTATGGGTTTATAATAACGACTCGATTGAGGAGACATTCCGTTTTAGAGTGGCTGTTATAAACTCATAAACCATAAACCATAAACTCATAAACCATAAACTTTCAACCGCCCCCAAAAACCACCAATCCACCTACTCATCTTTCGACCATGAAAAAATTAAAATACCTATTCTTGATTGCCCAGGCGATTTTTGCCGGAACGGTGAGCGCACAATTGTACAAGCCGTCGCCCGGTATAGAAACCAAAGTAAATGCCCTGCTGGCCAAAATGACCCTTGACGAGAAAATCGGGCAGTTGACGCTCTACACCACCGATTGGGGCAGTACGGGACCGACCATCCGGGAGGGTTACAAAAACGACATTCGCAGCGGCGCCTGCGGCAACCTGTTCAACAGCCACACCGTCGGATTTGTGCGCGATCTACAAAAAGTCGCAGTAGAGGAGACACGGCTAAAAATCCCGCTGCTGTTCGGTTACGACGTGATCCACGGGTACAAAACCATTTTCCCGATTCCGCTGGGCGAAGCCGCCAGTTGGGACCTCGAAGCCATCGAATTGTCAGCGCGCGTCGCCGCTTTGGAAGCTTCTGCTGCCGGCCTGAATTGGACTTTTGCACCCATGGTAGACATCGGCCGCGACCCGCGCTGGGGCCGCGTGATGGAAGGCGCCGGGGAAGATACCTGGCTCGGATGCCGCATTGCCGAAGCGCGGGTGCGCGGTATTCAGGGCAAAAAAATCGGCAGTACCGATGCCATGCTGGCCTGCGTGAAACACTACGCCGCTTATGGCGCCGCTACTGCCGGCCGTGACTACAACACCGTGGATATGAGCGAACGCTTTTTCCGCGAATACTACCTGCCTCCCTACAAAGCAGCCATTGAGGCGGGAGCGGCCACCGTGATGACATCCTTCAATGATTATGACGGCGTACCAGTCTCTGGCAATAAATACCTGCTCACCAATATTCTCCGCAACGAATGGGGTTTTAAAGGTTTTGTTGTGACCGATTACACCACCATCAATGAAATGGTGCTGCACGGCGTAGTCGCCAACGAAAAAGAAGCAGGCGAACTGGCTTTGAATGCCGGCGTGGACATGGATATGCAAGGCGCTGTTTTTCAGCGTTTTACGAAACAATCAGTCAAAGAAGGAAAGGTAATGCGGCAACAAATCGACGAAGCGGTGCGCCGCATCCTGCGCCTGAAATTTGAACTGGGGCTTTTTGACGATCCGTATAAATTCTGTGATGAAAACCGCGAAAAAGCCACGCTCCTCAGTCCTGCCAACCGCCAGGCCGCCCGCGAAGTATCCCGCAAGTCGATCGTTTTATTAAAAAATGACAAAAACGTTTTGCCGCTGCAACGCAACCAGCGCATTGCGCTCATCGGCCCTTTGGTTGACAATCAGAGCGAACTGATCGGCAACTGGAACGGCGCCGGCAACGCCAATGACTGTGTGAGTCTTGCAGCAGGTCTGAAAGGATTAAACATCATTCAGGCAAAAGGTTGTGAGTTTGAAGGTTCCGATAAATCCGGCTTCGAAGCGGCCATTGCGGCTGCCCGCAGCGCCGATGTCGTCGTCGTTGCCGTAGGCGAAAAGGCCATGATGAGTGGGGAAGCGGCCTCCCGCACCGACATCACATTACCCGGCGTTCAGGAAGAACTGATACTCGAACTCTGCAAAACCGGCAAACCAGTTGTAGTCGTGCTGATGAACGGCCGCCCGCTGGCTATTCCGAATATTGCAGCCAATGCCACCGCGATACTCGAAACCTGGTGGCTCGGCACCGAAGCGGGCAACGCTATTGCCGATGTATTGCTGGGCGATTACAACCCGGCAGGCAAATTGCCCATGACATTCCCGCGCAGTGTCGGCCAGGTGCCCATTTATTACAATGAAAAAAGTACGGGCCGTCCATTTGATCCAAATTCCAAATGGACGAGCAAGTACATCGACGAAGCGAATGCGCCGCTGTATCCCTTCGGTTTCGGACTGAGTTACACCACGTTTTCGTACGGCACGCCTGTTGCGAAGCCATCCTATTTGCCTGGAGATGAAAAATCGGGCACACTTGCGAATCCCAAATATCCTGTAAAAGTGAGCGTAGACGTGACGAACACCGGTAAAGTTGCCGGAGAAGAAGTGGTGCAACTATATGTCCGCGACCTCGTAGGTTCCGTTACGCGCCCTGTGAAAGAATTGAAAGGTTTTCAGAAAGTGATGCTCCAGCCGGGGGAAACAAAAAACCTCACTTTTACCCTGAATGAAGAGGCCTTTCGTTTTTATCGCCGCAATATGACGTTTGGTACGGAGCCGGGCGAGTACGATATTATGATCGGCGGGAATTCGCAGGACGTGAAAACGGTGCGGGTGCGTTTGGAAAAATAAGGTTAAGTACGCTATTAATTGATATTGGGATATTATCACTCAATTTATTGACTGTCAATGAAATATCCCAATATCTTAATATCTCAATAATTTTGGCGATAAACTAATCCTGACAATACAAAACCATTCAAAATCAAGGTATTATGAAAAAAATGTTTCTACACAAACGACTATGGCTGCTTTTTCCGGCGTTGCTGCTGGCCCAGTTGGCCACCGCACAAGTCCGCATTACCGGGCGGGTGACAGATAGCACTGACGGCTCTCCGCTGATTGGTGTTACCGTACGTGAAAAAGGAGGTACCGCAGGTGCTGTTACGGATTATGACGGAAACTATGTCGTCACGACCAGCACTGCGGAGGCCACGCTGACTTTTGTTTACACCGGTTACACGACCGTGGAAATCCCCGTCACGGGCCGATCTCAGGTAGATGTTACCCTCGGCCAGGATGCTACCATGCTCGAACAGGTAGTGGTGGTCGGCTACGGCACCCAGCGTAAAAGTGATCTGACCGGATCGGTTGGAACCATCAAAGCCAAAGAAATCGAGAAGGTGCCGACGGCTTCCATCGAGCAGGCGTTGCAGGGTAAAATCGCCGGTGTGTATGTCACTCCCGCCAGCGGCCAACCCGGTGCAGGCGCGGTCATCCGCATCCGGGGAACGGGTACGCTCAACAATGCCAACCCGCTGTATGTCGTAGACGGGATGTTGCTCGACGATGCTTCTTTTGTCAACCCGCAGGATGTGGAATCCATCGAAGTGCTGAAAGACGCTTCCGCTACGGCCATTTACGGCAACCGGGGCGCCAACGGCGTCATCATCATTACCACCAAGCGCGGTAAAGCGGGCGAAAAAGCCGTTATCCAGGTCAGCAGTTATTACGGGTCACAGGCATTAACCAAAAAAATCCCGATGGCCAATGCTGCTAAATACGCGCAACTGTATAATGAATTGCCGCTGCCCGACGTGTTTGCCAATCCGGCAAGTCTGGGCGCGGGCACTGACTGGCAGGATGTGATTTTCCGCGATGCGCCCATTGCCAATATTCAAATTGGCGCCAGCGGAGGCACGGACAAGATGTTGTACAATGTCTCTGCCAATTACTTCGATCAGTCCGGTATCCTGGAGTCGTCGCGTTTTGAACGCATCACCCTGCGCGTCAACAATGAATATCAGTTGAACCCTTATGTCAAATTAGGCAATAACCTGGCTTTTAGCAATACCAAGTCGCAGAATCCGCCCGGCGTTATCGCTTCGGCACTTCGGATGCCGCCGATCTTTGGAGAACGCGATTCGTTGGGCAATTTTTCCGACCCGACTTTTTTTGGTACCGCTATTGGCAATCCGGCGGCTGATTTATTTTACAAAAGCAACAACTACACGAAAGGAAACAGGCTTGTGGGAACGGTTTATGCCGATTTTACCATATTTAAACACTTCAGCTTCCGCAGCAATTTCGGTCTCGATCAGGCTTATGTGCGCAATAAAAGCTATGAGCCGGAATTTGAAGTCTCGGTGTCGCAGCGCAACGCCGATGATCGCCTGAGTATCGGTTCGTTTGAAAGCCGCACCTGGCTATGGGAAAACACGCTCACCTACAACCAGGTCTGGGACAATCACCGCGTCAATGTGCTCGCCGGCTACACGTCGCAGGAGTTTGGCGATGAATCCTTTGGCGGCAGCCGCGCCGAATTTGGCTCCGGTCAGGACGAATTGTTGTACCTGAGTTATGGCAACGACACCACACAAATGAACTTCGGCGGCGCCAGCCAATGGGCGATGGTGAGTTATCTTTTCCGAACGAACTACACGTTGTTCGACCGTTACCTGCTGACGGCGTCGCTGCGCGTGGACGGCTCTTCCCGTTTTTCACCTGAAAACCGCTGGGGTTATTTCCCCTCTTTTGCATTGGGCTGGAACATCGCGCAAGAGCCATTTATGAACGACCAGAAATTGTTCGACAGGCTTAAACTGCGGGCATCCTGGGGTGTGGTAGGCAATGATAAAACGCAGTTGTACGCCTCTTTGGGCGCTGTACAAGGGGGGTTATACGGTATTTTCGGCCCCGACGAAGCACTGAACCAGGGCGCAACCCTCATCCGTTTGTCCAACCCCAACGTTCGCTGGGAAAGCGCCAGTCAAACAGATGTCGGCATAGAAATCGGCGCATTGAATGGCCGCCTGACCGCTGAAATTGACTGGTACAACCGCAATACTTCCGATATTCTGGCTGAATTGCCCATTCCTGATTATGTCGGTTCCGATGGCAACCCGGTGGTCAACTCCGCCGAAGTGCGCAATCGCGGCTGGGACTTTTCACTGGGCTGGCGCGAATCGGTAGGTAAATTCAAGTACAATGTGAACGGTATACTTTCCACGGTCGCCAACCGGGTACAAAATCTCAGCCAGGGGCGTGAGGAAATATTTGACGGCGGCACGGCACAGGGCGATTTTGCTACCCGTACGGTGGTCGGACAGGAAATTGGCAGTTTTTACGGTTACCAGGTGGCCGGCGTATTTCAGAATGCGGAAGAATTGTCGAGCCTGCCCAAACTGGGCGGCGAACAAGTGGGCGATTTCCAGTATGCCGACCTCAATGGCCGCGATGCCTCGGGAAATCTGACGGGCCTGCCCGACGGCCAGGTCAATGCCGACGACCGCACATTCCTGGGAAGTTCTATTCCAAAACTGAATTACGGATTGTCTCTTGGACTGGAAGCTTTCGGGTTCGATTTTGCTGCCGACGTTTTTGGCGTACAAGGCAATAAAGTGCTGAATGCCAAGGCTTTGGCCCGTTTCGGTACTTACAACTGGGAAAAATTCTTTTTTGATGGCCGCTGGACTGGCGAAGGCACCAGCAACACAAATCCCCGCATTACGGACGGTGGACACAACTACCGGATGTCTGATTACTGGATCAAAGACGGATCGTTCCTGCGCCTGCGTACGCTGGTGCTGGGTTACAGCCTGCCAACGAATCTGACTTCCAATATTGGAGTAAGCCGCGCCCGTTTCTATGTGAGCGGCACCAACCTCTGGACGCGTCAGAAATACAGCGGTTATTCTCCGGAGTTTCCCGGTGGTAATGTTTACACGGTCGGTATTGATAACGGATCGTATCCGATTGCAAAAACCATCTTGTTCGGTTTGGACGTAAGTTTTTGAAAAGGTTGATGAAGGTTTATGAGGGTTTATAAGGGTTGATAATAGCCGCTCTGAAAAGCAAATTCTGCACTTTTGTGTGACTATTATCAACATTTATCAACCTTTTTATCAACCCTCATCAACATTATAAGATCATCACTGGTTTTCAACAAGATTAATTCATTCTAAAAAACATTCATTTTCACATGAAAACGAATTTTTTGATACATAAAAAAATATTCCTGCCGGTGCTGTTCATCGGCTTGTTTGCGCATAGTTGCCAAAAGGAATTCCTCGACCGCAAGCCGCTTGGTCAGCTCACGTTCGACACTTTTTTTAAGGATGCCGAACAGGCAGTACAGGCCACCAATGCGGTCTACAACCAATACCGCTCTTTCGATTGTGCGGCCCTGGCCCTCATCGGCACTACGGATATTATCAGCGACGATGCCGACAAAGGTTCTGTCCCGAATGACCAGCCTGCTTTGCAGGAGATCGATGATTTTGTGGCGGGACCGACAAATGCCCATTTTAGTGCGAACTGGCGCGGCCATTACCGCGCTATTGCCCGTGCCAACCTGGCCATTCAGAACATACCAAATGTCGACATGGATGCTGCCTTGCGCGACCGCCTGGTGGGCGAATGCCGCTTCCTGCGCGCACACAGTTATTTGCTGCTGACCCAATGGTATGGCGCTTTGCCGGTGATTACCGAACCGCTGGAAGAAAACGAATACTATGCGCAGGAGCGCCAGCCGGTAGAAGCGGTATATGCGCAGATTGAAGCAGATTTACAGGCTGCCATTGCAGCCTTGCCGGAGAAAAACCAGTATGCTGCCAAAGACCTGGGTCGTGCCACCAAAGGCGCCGCGAAAGGTTTGCTGGTCAAGTTGTACATGCTGAAAAAAGACTTTGCCGCTGCCGAGCGATATTGCCTGGAAATCATTCAGTCCAATCAATACAGCCTGGTTCCGAAGTACGCCGATATTTTTACGCAGGCTTTTGAAAATGGTTCCGAGTCGTTGTTTGAAATACAGGCCGCAGCTTATCCGGCAGCAGTAGCGGGTCCGGGCGCTTCACCTTATAATATGGTACAGGGTGTGCGCGGCGTTCCCAACCTGGGTTGGGGTTTCAACCGTCCATCCGATAATTTAGTGGCCTCCTATGAAAACACACTAGATCCGCGCCGCAAAGCAACCATCATCAATGAAGGCGACCAATTGCCCGACGGCACAGTGGTACAGGACAATCCGAGTATTCTTTATGCCCGTTACAACAAAAAAGCCTGGGTGCCCTCTCATTCCGGTTTGCAGGATAATGGTCCGGGCAACATCCGTATTTTGCGTTACGCCGATATTTTGCTGCTGGCAGCGGAAGTACTGAATGAAAATAATAAACAGGCGGAAGCGCTTGTTTACCTCAATCAGGTGCGCAAACGCGCGCGCGACTCCAGCCCTGTTCCGTTACCGGGGTTGCTTCCCAACCTGACGATCACGGATCAGGCGCTGCTCCGCGAACGCATCTACCGCGAACGCCGGGTGGAATTGGCGATGGAACAACACCGCTGGTTCGATCTGCTGCGCTGGGGAAGGGCTGCATCGGTGATGCAGGCTGTTGGAAAAACCAATTTTGTGGCGGGGAAAAACGAGTTATTGCCTGTGCCGCAGACCGAAATTGACCTGACGAGCGGCAGGATGCAACAGAATTCGGGGTATTAAAAAACAAAGGGCAAAAGCAAGGAGCAAAGGGCAAATGAAATAACCACATCATATAATTTGCCCTTTGCCTTTTTGTTGCCTTGCCCTTTGTTTTTTGCCCTTTATCAGTGGTGGTGCCCGCCCGCTCCATGCACATGCCCATGCTCCAGTTCGGCAGGTTCGGCATCGCGCACGTTTTCAACATGTCCGGTAAAGAAAAGATCGACCCCTGCCATCGGATGGTTGAAATCAATCTTGACCTTGTCTAATCCAACCCAGGCGACCATGCCTTGAAAGTGGTTGCCCTCCTGGTCGGTGAGTGGCAGCATATTGCCGATTTCGAGCAGCCCGTCCGGTATTTTGCCATCTACTTCAAACATATTTTTGGGCACTTCTACCAGTGCTGTCTCATCGTATACACCGTAGGCGCTGGCCGCTGCGATACCAAAAGCAAAGGTGTCGCCCGATTTCATACCGCTCAGGTTCTTTTCAAAGTCCGGGATCATCATGCCTACGCCATAAATAAATGCCAGCGGTTCGCCACCGGTGGTGGATTCAACCAACTGCCCATCGGCAGTTCCTTCTGTCAGGGTATAGTGTACAGAGACCACTTTGTTGGGTTCAATAACCATTGTAAATTTTTTTTTGTAAAATTCGGCGCAAGGTACTGCTAATTCAGACGCGGACAGGTATGCCATTCAAATAAAAAAAGAGGGCACCGATGTGGCACCCCCTCTTTCTGCGGTTTATCGTTTCCGTGAGGATTCGAAAGGCTGTTATTGTTGCCCGATTCTGTGTGTAGTATGAATATAGAAAAGTAAGTAAAATTTTAATCGAGTGATTGGTTGGCCATATTGGCGCTGTTGACCATTTGCTGGTATTCCTGCGGCGTAAGATTGTCCATACAGAAATTGATGGGATTGATCGGGTTGCCTTTGTAATGCACTTCGTAGTGCAGGTGTGGCGCAGTGGACAGACCAGTATCGCCTACTTCGCCGATCTTATGTCCTTTTTTGACTTTTTCCCCAGGGCGAACAGTCATCCTGTTCATGTGGGCATACAAGGATTCGTATCCGTAGCCATGACTGATTTTGATACAGTTGCCATAGCCGGAATGCCATCCTGCTTCTACCACGACACCGTCGCCGGTTGCCTGAATAGCGGTACCGACACGTGCCGGGAAGTCGAGACCGGCGTGGAATTTTCTTACCTTATATACCGGGTGGATACGATTGCCGAAACCTGAAAGGGTACCGATACTTTTTTGCAGTTTGTCTTCCCGTACAGGTTTGATGCTCGGCAGGGATGCCAGCATATTTTGCTGATTGTTGGCTAATTGCTGTAAGGTATCGAGCGATTTGCTTTGCAGGGCCAACTGGCGGCTGAGTAAGTCAACTTTTTCGAGGGTGGAGCCGACGGCATCTGCGCCGTATTTGAACGCTGCCAGTTCAGGGTGTGATTCGTGGCCGCCGACGCCTGCCATCCAGATGTCTTTGTCGATTGGATCCATTCCGAAAACAGCGCGGTGTACGTTGGCGTCTCGTTGCTGGATATTCGTGAGGACTTTGCCCATCATTTCCACCTGGCCGTTGAGCTGGCTGTATTTATATTCCATTTGTTCGATCTCCCGCACCAATTCTTTCTCACGGGGAGAAGGGAACCAGGAATACAACAATGCTAATAAGGCAAATGAAGTAACAAGAACAACGGAGAAGAAACCGAAGGCTTGCCAAATGCGGGTTTTAAAGGGAATGACAACTTTCTCGTAGGTGAGTGTATGAATGTTGTAAACAAACTTTTCTTTCCTGCCCATACTTTTAGTCTTTACCAAGCGAATCATGTATTTGCAATACCTCAAAATTGCAACATCTTGCCGGCGGGCTATTTCTGAAGATTAAAATAGATTGTTTTCGTCAGAAAAGTAACCCGTTTGTGTGCGCCAAGTGATTCCCTCAGTTTGTTAGAGTCTTATTTGGCTCTGAATTAGAGAAGAGAGGCGCACAAAAGTAGCAAAGCATCTTTGGTAAACAAAACTTTTTGCTCAAAAATCAACTTTTCAAGGTTAATTGAACAAAAAAAGTGTCATTTGCCGCAATTTTATCATCAATTGAAATACAAAAACGTATAAAAATTTGCAATTAACTGTTCTCTTCAAAATCCTGCAATGTTTGAAGAGCGAAGGCGAAGTAACGTAACGGGATTGACAAAATGTTGAATTTGTCTATTTTTAACATAAACAAACAGCGGCTAATCCTCGTCAGCCAGGTCGAGGATCATGATTTTTTGCCATATTTTTCCGGATAGTCCCTGTGCCAGTTGTTCGAGGTCATTAACAGCGTTCAACACCACCGGATCATCAATATTCTGGGCAAAAAGGGCTGCTATTTTGGCATTCAGCGCCAGCATTTCAGAAGAATAATCGAGGTAACGGGTCAGTTCATGCCGGGTCAGCGTCCGTTCGGGTGAGGTGGTTGTTTCCGACAGTTTGCCCAATACATGGGCGGGGTCTTTGGTCAGTTGGTGCATATCCACGACGTGTGCAATACTGCGCAGGCGGTGCAGCGCGCGCAAGGCAGAGCTGCGTTTCAGGCGGGTTTCCAGACCGATCAGGAAGTAAAGCGCCAGCCCGAGAAAGATCAGTTCGTTAATTGCCGATTCCGTGGATTGCAGCAAATCATGTATTCCCTCAGCATTAAAGGTAAAATGCTCAATTAACTGACTGAGTGCCCACATCACTAATCCCAGCAATAAGAAAGCGGCGGCAAAAGCAACAATCCGAACCGGCCAGATAGGCGGAACCAAGCCCTGCGCAAGCCCCTGTAATTCTTCCGCCAGGATGCGGAATTCAACACAAACCTTCAACAACCCGGACTCCGGGAAACGCTCGCGGATGCGATTTTCCAGGCGCTGTATGGTGGCCAGAATCATTTCCGAACGCAGGTCGGTAAACCTGCCCTCGTGTTGTTTTTGATCCTCTAAAGGAATAAACCATTTTAATAATGACATACAGACGATTATGACATGAGCGAAGGGTGCATTTCAAATTGTCGCCTGGCAGTATTCCGCGACACCTATTGACGGGGTGACTTCAAGTCACCCCGTCAATGACACCCGCAGCGACATTTGAAATGCGACCTGAACGAAGCGGCAAATATGCGGAAATTTTATCCGGATTTTTGACCTTTGCCATACCTGTAAATTTTTGACCCGTGCAAAGAGAGATCAATTCAAAAATAGAAGAGTACCTGGCTACGCATGTCAATAGACAGTCCATGGATAAAGGGCTTCCCATGTACAAGAATGGGTATGCTACTTTGAAATCAATAGATCGATCGAAAACGGGCATCGCCATATTCAAAGTAAAAAGTGATAGCGGGTTTCAGCATTATATGGTCAGCATTTCAGGTTTTAACGGCAACCGATCCATAAATGCCTCGTGCAGCTGCCCCTACGACTGGGGCGGCGCCTGCAAACACATTGTGGCTGCACTCCTGGAACTCGATGAACTGGGCATTGAAGAAGAAGTGGAAAAACAGTACTCCATGCTCGATAGCGAGTTGCTGCTACCCAATTTGAGCGATCCCTATTTGCAACATTTGGTCTCCCCGGCGCATTGGAAAATGCGCAACAACCTGACGGCGGCTACCATTCTTTCAGCGGAAAATGGCATCGCTGAATGCTCGGCCAGGTACGGCAAAGAGTCTTTTACCATGCGTTTCACCCGTGTAGTCCCGGGCGTTATACGTAGTTCCTGCTCCTGTGCGCAGGAATTGCCCTACCCCTTGTGCCCGCACAAGTTAGTCGGATTGCAGGCCCTGCGCGACCAATTCGGCATATTGGCTTTTGAGGTAATGCGCGATTGGACGCCTGAAAAAAACCAGATGCTGGCGGCGTACGGATTCAGTACGGAGGATAATCTCAGCGGGAAGTTTGAATTTAAAATCAATAACAGCGGGCAGATGGAAATGAAAATCCTGGATCCATCTATCCGTTCGACCGAGGCATTAAAAAGCTGGTGGGGAACTGTAGAAACAAAAATAAGCCCCGATAATCAGGCTTATAAGGCGCCGAAAATGACGGAAGAAGAACGGGAAGGCAATACTATTTTGATTTTTTCCTTTACGATAGAGCACGGACATAGCCTGCCGGATGTGGTACTGACCCCGCTCACTGCCCGTTACAATCCCGCCAAAGACAAACTTTCACACATCTCCAAAATAGACGATCTCTATCGCGGCTACAATACCGAAATCCCCGTCATTACCCCGGAAGACAGCAGGTTGCTCGGGGTGGCCAGAAAACGTTTCCAGACCCACAACATTATGGAAGCGATCCGCACTGCGGGTGCAAACGTGCCGCGCTGGATATATAATTTTTCTTCCAGTGATTTAAACGAAGATACATTGCGCGCTGCCCAGACGTATATCGGTACGCTGTGGGAACAGGTTTTTCCGCTGTTGAAAGATCACGTTACGGTAATCAGCCCCAATGCAAACCATCATGTCAATTCGATGCAGCGGGTACAGGTGGATACCCACCCGGCAAGACTCAGCCTGTCCTTCCGGGAAGAAGGCGATCAGGCGGTGTTGGAGTGCCGTATCGCAACGGAGGACGAAGCGGTATCGCTCCAACAGATCAAACGACACGGTTTCTGGTTGTTAAGCCACGAAAATAAAATGATGCGCTTTGCCGGCTGGAAAGACGCTGCGCTGTCGCAGCAATTCGGCCCCACGGGCAAAATAAGCGTACGCGCCACGCAGATGGAAGGATTTCTAGCCGATTTTGTGCTGCCGCTCACCCAGCATTTTTCGGTCGATCTGGATATTGACAAACCCATTGATTATCAAACACTTCAATTCAAGGAAGAGCGAATTTACCTGAAAGAAGACGAAGAAAACCTGCTCTTTGTCCCTGCGTTTGCTTATCAAAATGAACACATGAAGGATGCTGCGGAAGAATGGGAATTTTCTGTGGATGGCAAAAAAAACAGGGTATCCTATGCAGAGGGCAATATTACAGTCTGGGAACGCGACCCTGCGCCGGAAAGGGCGCTGCTTGATTTTTTTGAAAACCTGCACCCCGATTTTCAACACCAGGCAGGCCAGTCCTTTTTTTACCTGCCTTTCGCCGAAGTGCTGAAAAACAACTGGTTGTACCGGTTTTTTGAAGAAACAAGCGCCCGCGGCATGGCCGTGTTCGGATTTGCACAACTGAAAAAATTCAAATACAACCAGCACCGCCCTACGTTCAAAATCAGGGCCTCCTCGGGCATCGACTGGTTCGATATGAAGATGGAAATATCTTTCGGCGATCAATCCGTCTCCCTGAGCGACCTCAAAAAAGCGGTGGTCAACAAACAAAACTACATCCAACTCGCCGACGGCACCATCGGCATGTTGCCCGAAGAATGGCTGACCAAATACGCCACGCTGTTCAAATTCGGCCAGGTCAAAAACGACTCGGTCCAGGTTTCCAAGCTGCACTTTTCCATCATCGACGATTTGTATGATCAGATCGACAATGAAAAACTGTTGCAGGAAATTATGGAGAAAAAGAATAAACTCCTGAATTTCAAGGAAATAAAAGCGGTAAACCTGCCGAAAAACGCGCGCGCCGATCTGCGCAATTACCAGATGGAAGGTTTCAAGTGGCTGCGCTTTCTCGAAGAATTCAACTGGGGCGGCTGCCTGGCCGACGACATGGGTCTCGGTAAAACGCTCCAGGTGCTCACTTTCCTGCAGGCTCAAAAAGAAGAAAAACCAGACGCCGTTAACCTCGTGGTGGTGCCCACTACGCTGATCTTTAACTGGCAGGCCGAGGTGCAGAAATTTGCGCCGGAATTGAGCGTGTTCGTGCACCGTGGCATCGGTCGCAGCAAGGATACCGGCGATTTTCGCAACCACGACATTATCCTGACAACCTACGGCACCCTGCGCAGCGATATCGAACACCTGAAAGATTTTGTATTCAACTACGTGGTGCTTGATGAGTCGCAGGCCATCAAAAATCCGCAGGCGCAGGTGTCCAAAGCCGTTAAACTGCTGAGCGCTCAAAACCGCTTAGTAATGACGGGTACGCCGGTGGAGAACAATACCTTCGACTTGTATTCGCAAATGGATTTTTTAAACCCCGGACTGCTCGGCAGTCAGGATTTTTTCAGAACCGAATTTGCAACGCCCATCGACAAATACCGCGATGAAAACGCCGCGCGGTCGTTGCGAAAACTCATTTACCCCTTTATCCTCAAACGCACCAAAGACGAGGTGGCCAAAGACCTGCCTGACAAAACGGAGATGACGCTCTTTTGCGAAATGGGCAAAAAACAGCGCAAAGTGTACGATACGTTCCGGGAGATGTACCGCCAGAAAATTGCCGACAAAATGACAACGGACGGCAAGGACAAAGCCGCATTTCTGATCCTCGAAGGGCTGCTCAAACTGCGCCAGATATGCGATTCCCCGGCCCTGCTTTCCGACGATGCGGACTATGGCGACGAGTCGGCAAAATTAGAAGAGATCGTTCGTGAAATTGAAGAAAATGCCGGACACCATCAAATTCTGGTGTTCTCCCAGTTCCTGAAAATGCTGGATTTAATCAAACAACACCTCGAAAAAGCAGGCATTCCGTACGAATACCTGGACGGCGCCACAACTGACCGCGCCCAAAGGGTAGGCCGCTTCCAGGACTCGGAGCATTGCCGCGTATTCCTGATGAGCCTCAAAGCCGGCGGGGTCGGTATCAATCTCACGGAAGCCGATTATGTTTACCTCGTCGATCCCTGGTGGAACCCTGCCGTAGAGCAACAGGCCATCGACCGCGCACACCGCATCGGCCAGACGAAGAAGGTGTTTGCCTACAAAATGATTTGCAAAGACACCATCGAGGAGAAAATCCTGATCCTGCAAGAAAAGAAAAAAGGTATCGCCAAAGAACTGATCAGCACAGAACAGGGCTTTATCAAAAAACTGACGAAGGAGGATGTGTTGGGGCTTTTAGGTTGAAGGGATGTTGAGGTTGATGAAGGTTGATGAGGGTTATCATCCACTGAACAAAACGTTCGTTCACAGAGCGGCCCTCAACAATCTCAACCCTCAACAATCAACCCTAATGTTCCCCGTGCGCCGCCTGTTCCTTCGCGTATTCCGCCGTGATTTTGGCCTGAATATCGCTCGGTACAGGCCCGTATTCCGCAAAAGCGATGCTGAATTTGGCCTTGCCTTGCGTGAGCGAACGCAGCGTGGACGAGTATTTATGTAATTCCTTGAGCGGCACACGCGCCTTGATGACCTGGTAATGCCCGTCGGCGTCCATGCCCATGATGATGGCGCGGCGCGTTTGCAGGTCGCCCATGACATTGCCCATTACTTCTGCGTCGCACATCACTTCCAGGTCGTAAATCGGTTCCAGAATTTGCGGCCCCGCTTTCATAAAAGCCTCTTTGAAACACATGGTGGAGGCCAACTGGAAGGCCATATCATTGGAGTCCACGTCGTGCATTTTGCCGTCGTAGACACTTACGCGGATGTCGCGGCAATAAGAACCCGTGCCGGGCCCTTCTTCCATTTTGGACATAATGCCTTTTTTGATGGCATTGGTAAAGCGGCTGTCGATGACCCCGCCGACAATGGCCCAGACAAAGCAAAACTTGCCGCCCCATTTCAGGTCTTCTACCTCTATGTTTTTGGCGTTTAGTCCGTGCGGCGCAGGAATGCCCTCGTAGTAAGGTTCGACGCGCAGGTGCACCTCGGCGAACTGACCGGCGCCGCCCGTCTGTTTTTTGTGGCGGTAATCCTGGTTGACTTCCTTGGTGATTGTCTCCCGGTAAGGTATACGCGGTTCGATGAAATCGATGTGAACGCCGAAGTTTTGTTCGGCTTTGTAGCGCACGATGTCGAGGTGCATTTCGCCCTGGCCCTGAATGATCGTTTGCCGGAGTTCCATACTTTGATCCACCAGCAGCGTGGGGTCTTCTTCCTGGATGGAATGGAGTGCGTGGGCCATTTTTTCCACATCGGCTTTGCTCGGCGGCACCACAGCCATACGGATGCGGGGCGGCGGGAAGTGGATGCGTTCGATTTTTGTGTCGGCGCCTTTGGGGTTGAGCGTCTGGTTGGTATGCGAACTTTTAAGTTTGACGGTGCATCCAATGTCGCCCGCGCGGAGTTCGTTTACAGCATCGCGGTTTTTACCTTCGCTTTCAAAGAGTTGTGAAAAACGTTCGACAGTACTGTTGTCGGCATTGACCAATTCATCGCCGGATTTCAGCACTCCGGAATACACCTTAAAATAGGACACGCTGCCTACTTTGGGTTCGTTGACCGTTTTAAAAATAAAAACACATGGACGTGCGGAGGCTTCGCAGGGTTTGGTGCCGCCGTTTTCGAGTGCGGCGGCAGGGCGGTCGGCAGGGCTGGGGCATATATCATGGATGAAACCCATGATGCGACCGCTGCCCATATCTTTTTGCCCGGAAGCGCAGAACAACGGAAAATACTGACGGTGCGCCAGGCCGATGCTCAACCCTTTTGCCAGTTCTGCTTCGTCGAGATTACCTTCGGAAAAGTATTTTTCCATCAGTTGGTCGTCGTTCTCTGCCGCTGCTTCCACGAGGGCGTTGTGCATTTCGTCTGCACGGGCCTGGTGTTCTGCCGGGATACTTTTTTTCTCCGGTTTTCCGCCCGTGGCAGGGAACACGTACATCACCATGCGCAAGGCATCCACGATGGCATTGAATCCGGCGCCCTGGTTGACCGGAAACTGGAAAGGCAGCACGCGTGTGCCAAAACGTTTTTTGGCCTGATCCAGCGTCATTTCAAAATCGGCCTTTTCGTGGTCGAGTTGGTTCACCACAAACATCGCCGGCGTTTCAAACGTTTCGATGTATTCCCACAACAGTTCGGTGCCTACTTCCACCCCGCTGCGTGCATTGAGCAGCATCACGGCAGTATCCGCTACTTTCAGTGCGGTCACCACTTCTCCTGCAAAGTCGTCCAGACCCGGCGTATCGAGAATATTGATTTTGGTATCTTTCCAGGAACAGTGGAGCACGGATGCAAAGAGGGAGTGTCCGCGTTGTTGTTCCAAAGCAGAATAATCGCTTTGGGTATTGCCCTCGCTGACGCTTCCGCGCCGCGTAAGGGCTTTCGCTTCAAAGAGCATCGTCTCGGCAAGGGTGGTTTTGCCGGAGCCGGAATGCCCGCAAAGGACAATATTCCGGATTTTGCTGGTGTCGTAGGCAGACATAGGAATAAGAACTTGGTTTGGTGAAATTGCTGTTTCGGGCGGTTAAAGTAAGTTAGTTTTATAAATTGAAAAAGGAAAGCAGGTTTTTTCAACAATACTTGAGTTATTTGAAAGTGAAATCATCTGCTTCCTGTTATTTATGGCGCCGCCGAAGCCCTGTGCGGCCACCATCGGGTCAAAAGGATCGAAGTGGAATAAGGCGCCAAATCATACCTGATTTTCGGTGCAAAACATGAGTCATCCCGGATTTTGCCTAAAACGACCACAAGAAGGTCAAACTCGTATTTATTGATGATTGCTTATTGACAATTGATGATTTTTGATGTGCGAAGATGCCACCTTGCATCAAAATCATCAATTGTCAATAAGCAATCATCAATAAAAAATTGTGCCGGCGCGTACTAAGAGTCGCTACAAAATCCGGGATGACTCATATTGGTGGTAAAATTGAACTTTACACTAGAGTCATGGCTCAAGTAGAATCCGACTTTTGACAGAACCCCGTGCATGGTTTGCGTTTCATACCGGGCATAAAAGTGAGGTAAATACCTGGATTCAGGCATTTAAATGACAGAACCCTTATCACCATTTCTGATGATAAGGGTTCTTGAAAATTGCCCTGTCCAAACAGGCTTTTAAGGCAAAGGCAGGACCCGTGGCGTCAGCCCAGTTTGCCGGGCTTCCAGAAACTGGGCGCCGGTTTCCCGGATCGTTTGTTCCAGCGGGCGGTATTTAAAATCGAATGCCGCGCGTGATTTGTCGTTGCTATAATAAAACGAAGAAACGCTGCTGCGCGCCGTTTCTTTGGTAACAAGCGGGTCGATGCCCAGCAGTTTTTCTTTCAGCCATTCCACACGCCAGGCGACTTCCGCCAGAAAAGGCGTAACCGGGATGGGCGGGACCTTGGCGCCCAGGGAAGCGGCAATCATTTTGAAAAAATCGCGGTATAAAGTGTTTTCCGCATTTAAAATAAATCGTTCGCCCGATACCTCGCTTTCCAGGAGGCGCACCATAAATTGCGCTACATCGCGCACATCGACGAACCCCGAGCGCCCGACGGGCGAAAATTTGAGGCCATCACTGATTTGTTTGAAAAATTTGGCGGATCCCTGGTCCCAGAAGCCGCTTCCAAGCACAATAGCAGGATTCACAATGGCAAGGGAAAGCCCTTCGGCATGTCCGCGCCAGGCTTCCTGTTCGCCCATATATTTGCTGATAGCATATTGACTATTCCCGCTGCTTTGTAGCCATTTTGCTTTTTCGTCTAATTGCGGGCGCTCTTTTGTTCGTCCGATGGCAGCAATACTGCTCACATGTATAAATCGTTTTACGCCCATTTCGAGCGAAAGGTTGATCAGGTTGGCCGTGCCTTCCACATTGATCTGCATCATTCGGTTTACATCGCGCGGGTGAAACGATACCATAGCGGCACAGTGCAGCACAGCGGTCACATCTTTCATCGCGTCTTCCAACGCAATAATATCTGTGATGTCCGCTTCCATCCATTCTACCTGGGCCGCTACGTCTGCCACTAAGTCCATCGGGCTGTTTTGTCGACGTAAGGCACGAACCCGATAACCTTTTTGAATCAATAGCCGGATGAGATAAGACCCCAGAAAACCGGTACCACCGGTCACCAACAGGCGTGAACCTTCTTGCATTGTTTTACTTTTTGAGTGTTAAAGTGTATGCTGCCACCGCCTGAATTTCTTCCGGGTTGAGCTGCGAACGGAAAGGCGTCATCAGATTTTTCCCGTTGGTGATAATATTTATCCGCTCTTCCAAAGGCAATACGCTTTCGGGAAGGTGTTTGGCGCCATTCAGTCCGAGGTTCCCGTCGCTGCCGTGACAGATCACGCAATGTTGTCTGAAAATGGCCATTCCATCCGGTTTCTCGGTGGAAGAAGATATATTATTTGCCGCCGTTTCCTGTTGACTTGTTTTTTCTGCTGCGGATTCACAAGCTCCGATACCTAAAAAAAGCGCGAAAAGCGCGGTATTAATTTTTTTAAACACAGGATGTCTGTTTTGAAATTTAGAACTTTTGTTTAAAATTTAAAAATATTCGGAATAAAAAACCTACATTTGCGTTAAATTGTAAAATAATATTTCAAATTTAATTTTTTTAAATTTGAATAAAAAATGTCGGCGGCAAAGTTTTTTATCTTTTTTGTTCATAAAGCTATATGACCTATATAAAAAGCAGCGTAATTTTGCGCTGTTGTTATCCCTACCTGCATTTTTTGTAACTCCAATATTGAAAACGATTGTTCGGCTTGACGAATAAATCACCTGTTTTCTTTTACCTGAAAACCCGGTAATCAGACTAATATTTGTTCATAGTGTTTGTTTTTTGTTTTGTCCCTGTTTAAGTAGCAAATATTTAGCAGGGCTTTTATTTTTTATTTGACAAACACCGGACAAAAAAATGATATGCCTGTGAAACACGATTTTTTGGCACGTGTTTAGCATTTTGAACCGTACTTCATACAATTAGAAACGGTTTAGTAAAAAAAGCCCGGAGCAAACGCGCCCCGGGCTTCTTTGTTTGACAAAAGCCGCTTGATTTCCTATCGGAGCAATGTCAGGTTGCCCGCTTTCACCTTTTCCTCTCCCTTACATTTATACCTGAGCCTGTAGAGAAACACGCCCGGATTGACGGGTTGCCCCTGGAACCGGCCATCCCAGTCCTCGGAAACATCTGTGGCCGAAAAAACGCGCCCGCCCCAGCGGTCAAAAATATCAAAAGAGATAAATTCATCGATGGCGAATTTGTTACTCACCCCGAATGCGTCATTTCTACCGGAGGAGGCACCCGGCGTAAAGGCATTGGGGATAAAAATTTTATTACAATCCAGCGTGTCCGGATCAATTACATCTACAAAAATGCTGTCGAAAGCGATACAATTGTTGTCATGCACAATAGAAACGGTATAAACGGTAGGGGCAACGGGCGTAACGACCGGGTTGGACAGAGACGGGTCGGAAATGCCGGTTGCCGGGTCCCAGTCGAATCCGATGGCACAATTATACATGGTATTGAGCTGGAAAGAATTACCCAAATAGATCAGGGTATCCCGATTCAGAATCTGATCGGCTTTCAGATTATAGCGATTAATTTCTTCTAAAGAAAGTGCTTTGCTATGAAAGCGGAGTTCGTCAAAATCGCCTTTGTATACCTCGTCGAGCAGGCAAACCGGTTTTCCAACTTTGAACACGGCGTTTGACTCCAGGTCAATCCGCGCGTTAGCCGTTTTCTGGTCGCGTCGCGTACCGTTTACATAAAGGGAGTAGACCGTATTGCTCCGGGTGAGTGTAATATACTGCCAGCAGGGAGCGTCGTCTAATTTGGCCTGAACAATCGTAACCAACGAGTCGTTTTCACTGATACCGGAAGAAATAATCCTTGTTTTTGGGCGATAACGCACCCAGAAAGCGCGGTCAGTGTTGCAACTTTCCTGCTTGGCCATAATAACCTGCGAGTTGCCCGTGAGCTGTCCGTCCGGTGGACGCATATAGAAACTCACTGAAAAATCGCTGGTGGAAAAAATGTCGGCAAAAGGACCTACCAAAAAAACAGCGTCGCTGGTATCGATAAAACGCAAGCTGGAATCGCGCAAACCGCAGGAGCAGGCAATATCTCCGATGAGTGCGCCGCTGGAGCCGTTGCCGCTATCGTCGATAGCCTTGCAGTCGTCAAATGAAAAATAGGCTTCCAGTTTGTCTGAAACCGTTTGGGCCGACAGGCTGCCCAGGGCAAGTAAAAAAGTAATAAGGAAAGATATACGCATGCTGATCTATCGAATTTTGGAACAATAAACGCGCCCGCCCCGGTCAAAGTATAATCGGGACTTGGTTTGCGATTTGAAAAATCCGGGACTGTAAGAAAAAAGCCAAAAAACAAGTGCGCAAAAGGCGATGAAAACCAATGCGTTGTATAAAAATAGCCAAATTGCTTTTGCCGGTTATTTAAGGTTTTAGAAACTGATCCATACCTCCGGGCAACATATTGCCCAGCAGTTTACTGCTTTCAGCAGCGGCTTTTTGGCGGGCCAGGTCAAGCGCCCTGTTGAGCGCCACTACCAGCAGGTCTTCAACTTGCTCCTGGTCGCTGAAATCCATTTTGGAGGCATCGAATTTGATGTTTTCGATGTGCAAATCGGCGCCGGCTTTGACGGTTACAGCGCCGTCGCCGGCTTCCGCTTCCACAAAAATTTCGGCTAATTTTTGCTGCAGTTCTTCTTGCTGTTTCTGCAGGTTACCTAAAAGATCTTCAAACATAATAGTTATCGGTTGTTAGTTATTGGTTATCAGTGTGGTTTGATGGTTTGAGGCGGTTTGATAGTTTGAAAGGTTTGATGGTTTGAGGTGGTAACTTAAAGTCAGGAGTTGCCACTTCAAACCATCAAACCTTTCAAACCATCCAACCTTCCTTAAAAATGAACCAGTGCCGAAAATTGTGCCACCCGCTTTTCAATCATAGCCGGGGTAAGTCCGCGCAAGCGTTCGATACTGAATTTTTCCACACAAAAGGAGGCCATTGCCGAACCATAAATGATGGCGCGTTTCATATTTTGAAAGGAAATATCGTCTGTTTTTGCCAACCAGCCGATAAAACCGCCTGCAAAGGTGTCGCCGGCTCCGGTTGGGTCTATCACCTCCGCTAATGGCAGGGCAGGCGCGAAAAATACTTCTCCGCGATGGAACAGCAAAGCGCCGTGTTCCCCTTTTTTGATAATCAGGAACTTCGGGCCCATTTTATGTATGACTTTAGCCGCTTTTACAAGTGAGTGCTCTCCGGAAAGCTGTCGCGCCTCTTCATCATTGATGGTCAGCACATCCACTTTTTTGAGCACCTTCAGCAAGTCGGCCAGCGCAGTATCCATCCAGAAGTTCATGGTATCCATCACCACGAGTTTGGGGCGGCGCCTGAGTTGCTGCAAAACGCGCATTTGTGCCTGTGGCGTGAGATTGCCCAGCATGACGTATTTGGCATCGCGATAAGACGCAGGCAGCACCGGATCGAAGGTAGCCAATACATTCAACTGGGTGTCCAGCGTATCGCGGGTATTCATGTCGCGGTGGTATTTACCCGACCAAAAAAACGACTTCTCTCCTTTGCGTATTTGCAGTCCTTCAAGATCGACACCCCGCTTTTCCAGATACTCCAGCATTTCCTCCGGGAAGTCATCCCCTACCACGGATACAATCCGGACAGGTTTAACAAAGTAGGATGCAGTCAGCGAGATATAAGTGCAGGCCCCGCCTACTACCCGGCTCGCCCGACCCGAAGGTGTTTCAATATTGTCAAAGGCAACAGTGCCGACGGCAACTAAACTCATTTTTTCAAAAATATAGGGATGATAAATGTCAGGTAGTGTGCTGTCCAGGTCAGTAACCTGAAATAAAGCCGCAAAGATGGGGTTTTCACGGGTAATAAGTAGCAGAACAAAGAAAGTTATATACTGTCCTTATTTACACCTGTTTCAAGCATTCGTCGATCTTTTTTATCCATCCCTCAAAGTATAGTGCAACTTCGGGCATCTAAAATTGTCGTTGGGTCAAATGGGGAATTAACGCTCCCGCACGAACCATCCTTCGCTTTCTGTTTCACAAAAACAACCGTATTAAGTATGAAAACAGTCGGTACTTTGCTCGCTACTGCTTTTGTTTTGATGCCATGGTGCATCACACCCCTTTTTTCCCAACAAAATAATGCCGACAAACGTATTGTCATTACCAAACGCTCGGTGGATGCCGATGGTTCAGAAGTGGTGGAAACCATTATCAAAAAAGGGAAAGCAACAGAAAATTTCAATGTGGAAGAGTACATCCGCAATAACCGATCTGATAAGGTACAGTTGGATGTAAGGGTGGAAGAAGGGGATACTGAAAACAATATTCTGGTACACCCAGGCGGCATGAATAAAACAAGCAAATGGTCTTCTTCCTGTGAAGATAACGGCGCTTTCCTCGGGGTCGATGAAGATTCGGATGAAGACGAAGATCAACCCGGCATTGTGGTTCAGATCGTGCGTGGCTCGGCTGCTGAAAAAGCAGGACTGCTTACGAACGACCTGATTACCAGCCTCGACGGACAAAAAATGATTCGCTGGAGCGACCTGAGCCGCGTTATCAATAGTAAAAAACCAGGCGATAAACTTGCCATCGTTTATGAAAGGAATGGCAAAAGCGCCTCAACCGAGGCTATTCTTACATCGCGCAGCGAAGTAAAAAGCGAAAAGCAACCTGCGCGTGGTTTTCTGGGCGTTACGGGCGAAGATGATAACGATGAGGAACTTGGCGTAGCAGTGAGTATCACGCCCCGTTCAGCGGCCCAAAAAGCGGGCCTCGAAGATGGCGACGTCATCGTTGCCCTGAACGATACGCCCATCATGGATTTTGAAGACATTGGTGATTTTATGGATGCCACCCAGCCGGGCGACAAAGTGCAGGTGGGTTATGAAAGAGAAGGAAAACGCAATACTGCGGAAGCAACGCTCGGGGAACATAAATCGTGGGATTGGGAAGCATGGGGCCAAAACGGGAATAATACACTGAATAATAATAAGGTCTGGAACTGGGATAATTACGATGTAAATGTCCGCGAAAAAGAGGCTTGCCTCGGTGTTTATACCGACGCCGCTACCCGGGATGAGAAAAGCGGCGCGCAAATCAGCAGCTTCACCGACGAAAGCGCCGCCCGCGAAGTACAAATGGCAGAAGGAGATCTTATCCTGTCGGTTAATGGTCAGCGTGTGCAAGGGCACGAAGACCTCTGGGCAGAAATCGCCAAGTACAAACCCAATGATAAAGTCAAGGTAGAATACCTGCGAGAAGGCAAAACGCTACAAGTAGAAGCCGCTCTGAAAGCCTGCCAGGACAACTCCAGCCGTGTCGAAATCCGGGAAACGGATGAAGACGGCGACAAAAAAAGCCGCGAATTTCTAACCTGGAACTGGGGAAATGACGAACAAAAGCGCATGCAGGAACGCCACGTCATCACGATTCACCGGGGTGAAGGAGATGCGCCTGAAATAACAAACCAGGCGCCACCCGGCGAATCCACTACCGCTGCGGATAGAAAACTGAAACTGGAATCCTTCCGCGTATTTCCAAACCCTACCGGCGCTCAGGTCACGATCGCATTCAAAGGAGAACCGGTGGCTACCACCGTCGCATTGTTCGATGCCTCCGGCCGTCAACTCTTTCGCGAGGAAATGAATGCCTTTAGCGGTGATTATTTCCAGCAATTCGATTTGACTGAATACGCCAAAGGAACCATCGTCGTGCGGGTGCAGCAAGGCGATAAAGTATATTCCGAACAGATTATCGTCAACTGAACAGAAAGGGCATCAATACGCCCACCAACGCCGCATTCGCAGGGCCATTGCCAGTAATACGAGGGCGAGGCCTGTGAGTGCGGCGTACTCAACCGTATCCGCATCACCTGCCGCATTTCTTTTGAGGTAAATGCCCAGCAAAGCCCAGGCCACAGCGAGGCCGTGGAAAATCATGTTGCGACTCAAGGTGATAAAAATGGCCAGCCCCGCTCCAATGGCGATCATCAGCACTGCCCAGGTAGCATCCGGAATACCGAATCCCTGCCAGCCAAAAGCCACTAAAAAAGCCGTGACATTGGCGATCAGCGCCACGGTAATCCAGCCCTGGTAGAGTCCGAAGGCCGTGTGGGCGATCCGCTTTTCAAATGCGTTGACTTTGGCGCGGCCATTCAGAATTTTTTCGTTGAGAGACGCCAGTCTAACCAGCAGGGATACCATAATAATCACAGAAAGACCGACTTCTCCCCAATGCCAGGCAAAAAGCCACATGATGTTTACGATGCAGGTGAAGGCAAACACCCAACCCACATTTTCGACGCCTGGCATGGCTATCTCCCGCAGTTTTCGGTTAAAAAGGCCTATGGTTTGTATGAGTACCCAAATGAGCAGGACGGAATATATCGCGCCCCAAATGGCAAAAGTGAGACCTGCCGGAACAAACAGATTAGGATACTCGTCGGAAAGTTCCCCGGGCGTTTTACCGTTGAGCGGCAAACTGTTGGAGAGGAAGTTGACAATGAGCACTGCTGCAAAGGAGAGCAGGTTGACGATTGTAAGTGTTGTGTAACGGGTATTCATGGGAGTTTAATTGGTCGGTTATAGGCAACATCAGGAGGAGGGTGTCTCATAAGTCTCTTTAAAGAAACTGGTTTTTCGTGCCAAATTATGGTTGCCAAAAGCAACGCAAAAAATTGACAACTTTTTAAAAGTTGTCAATTTTAGCACTCGACCAAAACTTTATTTGTCGCTTTGGGCTATGTTTCCCAAGCTCAAACTTTTGAGACACCCACCTGTCTTTTACTAGCAATAAGCCGCTCCTTAGTAACGATTGCCGCCGCCGCCGCCATAACCGCCACCGCCGCCGCGATTACCGCCGCCGCCATAGCCGCCGCCGCGATTGCCGCCGCCGCCGCCGCCATAACCACCGCCACCGCCGCGATTGTCGCGTGGAGGACGGCTTTCACGAGGTTCCGCTTTCTTTACAACAATAGTACGTCCGTCAAAGTCGGTTTCGTTGAGCGCGTCGATAGCAGATTGCGCCTCGTCGTCATTCGGCATTTCGACAAAAGCAAAACCTTTGGAACGATTTGTAAATTTATCGGTGATGACAGAACAGGATGACACTTCGCCGAACTGCTCGAATGCGGAGCGCAGATCGTCTTCCTGTGTGTCGAAATTTAATTTTGCAACAAAAAGATTCATGGTAACTGAATGAGGTGAAAATGTAAGTGAGAATTACTTTTATTTAAAAAATCAAAACGGAATTTGGTAAATTGGAAATGCAAAGGTGAACTATTTACAGAACTTTTCAAAAAGCAAGTTCCCAATCAGTCTACCCTTAGATACACTTTCACTTTCGCCAGCCAAACTTTATCCGTAAAAGGAATGATCTTGTCAATATCTTCCACCGAATGATAAGGGCCGTGCTGCGTCCGGAAATTCACAATCAATTCGGCCTGCTTCCGGGAAAAATACGGATGCGCGTCCAGGTCGGTTACCGAGACAGTGTTCAGGTTTATTTTTCGGATATCCCGGTTTTCCAGTAATAAAAGCGGTCGAATGGCTTGAAACACGCTATCAGGGAGGTTGTACATCTGCCCAACCTGATCGATCGACAAGAAACCGCCTAATTTTTCGCGATAGTTGACCAATTGTTGGGCGCGTTTTTCGCCGATACCCGGTAACGTATTCCAGGCTTCTACATCAGCCAGGTTAATATCTACGGGTTTTTTGGCAGGCCATTTGGAGGCTGCTGGAGCGCCCGGCTGGGCCGCCGCCGCCGTCGCTCCGATATTGATGTACGGCTCCAGTCGGGCAAAATCTTCTTCAGAAAGGTTGAAAATTTTTTGAAAATCCTGTACGCGCCTGAACTTTCCCCCTTTCGAGCGATAGCGAAGGATACTTTGTACCGTCCATTGGGGTAACCCCAGGCGCTGTAAATCATTTTCCGTAGCGGTGTTCGGGTCAAAGGAAAATACTTCGGCTTGCCGGCTCGACCACCGTTTTTCAGGCATTTCTCGCTCCAGTGTTTCCATACGGATATACGGCAGCAGGCGTTCAAAATCTTCCGCAGGCAAACCCCATATTTTTTTGAAATCTTCCGGTCGACGGAACTGGCCACCTTTATCGCGGTATTTGCAGATCATAGCAGATATTTTCTGCGAAAGGCCCAGCCGCATAAAATCTTCGAGGCTTGCGGTATTGGGATTAAAGTAAAAAAGTTGCGGCTCGCTTGCTGCTGTTCGGCTGCTGATACTGTCCCGAAAAGCCCGGATTTCCTGCCGGAACCTGGAAAAATCAGTAGCACCCTTCGGGCGTAGTCGCCGCAATATGTCGGGCGCGGCAAACACGAGTATACAGATCAAAAGCAGCGCTAATGTCCCGTTTCGTTCTTTGCGGGTGAAGTGGAGGTAGTGGAAAAAATGATGGCGCATAGTGAGAAGGATGAGAGGTGAGAAGCGAGTGGTGAATGTTGGTGGTTGTGAATGTAAGTAGTGAATTGTGAGTAGTTGCGGTTACTGTGAGTGATTGTATTCTCACCTCTCACCTCTCACTCTCACTTCTCACTTAGCGTCCACACCCAGGCGCCCTGGCTGCGCACATCGTGGTAGGTCCAGCCTGCGTTTTCACATTCCTGTCGCCAGCGCTCCGTTTGCCATTGGCTGTTGGAAGCATCAAACACCACCCATTGGAATGAGAAGTGTTTCCGGCATTCGGCAATGGTCACTTTCGGGTTTTTACATAAAAGCAGGACGTCGGCTTTGAGATGCGTATTGCCAGGGGAGAGATCGGGCAAGGCGTGATCCAGCAGAATCATTTTTTTATCAAAAAACTGGATGAAAGGCCAGTCAATCAATAAGTTATCTATTGAAAACAGGGTGTCGGCAGAAAAATACAAAGTGGTTTTTTGGATCATTGCTCCTGTAACCCTGTTCGCCTGAGCGGCAAACATTTCCTTTCGGGGCAAAAGGGTGTCGGACAAACTGAACACTTTTCCACCATCCCAGAAGTCAATCAGACTTTGTTTATTCAGGTGGTACACCACTATTTTTTGCCGGCGGCTTTTTGCAGAAAGGGTCGTGATACGGTAAATGCCCAACAATGCCAGTATCCCTATTAATCCCATCAGAAACCGCGCTTTCCGGTATACGATCAGGCTTCCCAGCAGGGCGATACAGACATACAGCACCGCCGCTACCCAGCCGGCAATCCAAATATTGGCAATAACGCTGCCTGGCAGCAACTGGATAAAAAAGATGATTTTATTCATACCCCAAAGCATGTAAAACAACGCTGTTCCAAGCCAGTCGGCCAATATCGGGATAACGGAATCGAGGATAACCAGCATGGCGCCACCCCAAAGAAAAATAGCGCCGCCGAGTACCACGATCCAGCCGGAAAGCCAGAAATACACCGGAAACTGGTTAAAATAATACAAACAAAGGGGCAACGTGCCTAATTGCGCGGCCGTGCCGACCAGCAATACTTTCAGGCATTCATCGGCCCAGCGCTGCAGGGGCGGAAACATTTTGTAAAACCGCGCATAAAAAAACACCATGCCCGCCACAGCAGCATACGATAACTGGAAACCGACATCAAACAGAAAATAGGGATTGTACAACAGCAGTCCGAACGCCGAAGCCGGTAATACATTCCAGGCTGAGGCGTCGCGTCGGAAGGCTTTCCCCAACAGGTAGGTACTGAACATGACGGAGGCTCGCAGCACAGAAGCGGTGGCCCCGGTCAGAAAAGTAAAACCCCAGATCGCCAGCAATATCAGGATCGTTTCCAGCAAGCGCCATCGCCCCTTGAAGCGAAAACGCGCAAGCAGAAACATTAACCCGACATACAACATGCCGATATGTGTGCCCGATACCGCCAGCGCGTGCATGGAACCGGTTTCTTTATAGGCCAGCAGCAAATCTTCCGACAAGTCATCGGTATAACCTACGAGCAATGCCGATGCGACCGCGTATTCATCCTGCGTGGGAAAATGTTTGCGCAGCAATACCAGTAGGCGGTCGCGACTGTTATACGCGGCCCGCCAGAGTGCATTTCCGTGGTTGCGGGAAAGTAAAGCCAGGGATTCTGGCTTTACAAATGCCTGGTAATGAATATTTTGAAAATGCAAATACCGCCGGTAATCAAATGCGTAAGGGTTTTTGGGCGGCTCACAAGGACGTACCGATGCATAAATTCCCAGCCGGTCGCCGTAGCGAATGCTATCCGTATCGGGTGAAATATCGAGAAAGAGCAAGATATTGCCCACACCCGTTTCCATGGAATCTGGCGATGCTCCGATGGCTTCCACCCGCAAAGGGACTTTCAACTTTGTTCCATGCGACGGCGCCTGGTACACCGTGCCTATGACATACTGCGCTCCGGCTGTTATTTTTTCCGAAAAATGACCCGGACGGCGCAGTTCGTTGTGCGCCACACAGTGAAAATAGCCCGCAAAAAAGAGCAGTACATGCAGGTATGCGCCAAAAACCCAGCGATACCGGTATGGGATTTTTCGGATAGCCAAAACAAGAGCCAGGAAAGCGCCGAACAGCAGGATTGGTCCCAAATTGGGAACAGGTTCATCTATCTGGCCGCCGACAGCCAGACCCAATAAAAAGGGCACGATGAAACGCAGGTAGGGGGTGTACCGGTGATTCATTCAAAAAAATATTGATTATATGAAGCAGTGTTTGTTATCCAGCCATTTGCATGTGTCGGATACCTTGCAAATATAAACCCCAATCCTTTATCTCAAAATAATTGGTATATAAGTATAGGGCAAAATTATTGAGATTTAGTGATATTCTATTGACAATCAATAAATTGAGTTGTAATACCCCAATATCTTAATATCAATTAATATCTTACTTGTACTTATTATTCCATTTGCACCACTTTAAGCACGGCGCTGTGCCGGGCATTGCTGATATGGAGCCAGTACCAGCCTGCTTCGGGCGGCGTGTTTTCCAGCAGCCATTCATTCATGCCGATTTGCGTTGTCAGTTGTTGTTTGCCCAATATTTTTCCATCCACAGACAGCCATTGAAGGGTCAGTTGTTCCGCCTCGGCACTCAGGTATGACAAGACCGGCGACTGCTGAAAAGGATTGGGCGACAGCGAAAAATTATCGGCAAAGACGGGCGACGGCGCAGGATAGATACGCCGGATCAGCGCTTTGTCTTCCGCTGACAGCCGGCTGTCGTCGAGTGTGCCGCCGAGCATGCGAACGTGGAGTTCCATTTGTTGTCCCTGGCTGAAACGGTTGGTCAGCCGCGCATTTTCCGTAAAAACAAGGCTGGCGCTTTTGGGCAAATCAATATAGATATGGGTGGGGGCGGTGGCATCGTCGCATTCCGCTATATTGAGTACGGCATCGACCAGCAGGGTGGCATTCCGTTCGAGTACAATTGTGCTGTTGGCACAAAGCGCCAGCATCCCGGCGCCATCGTTGCCATAATGCAGGGTGGCGTCTTCCAGCACACGCAGGGCACTGCCGTTGCGAAACTGGAAACAGGAAAAGGAATTGTGCATGTTGATCGTGCCGCCTTTGCCATGCCTGTATTGATTGCCGCCGGTGAAAATCAGATCTACAAAATTGATACAAAGATTACCGCCGTTATTTACTAAATTGACAATATGCCTGGTTGAATCGCTGCCTTCTACCAGCGCGCCGCGCAGATGTGTAAAAGGCTGTATTTCAAGTGCTTGAAAGTCATCTACTACAAGATTAATTACTTGCTGCTGGTTTGAAGGCGGTATAACCGTACCCGTTACATAAGCGGGTGTGAGTACGCTTGGAAAGGTAGGTTCCGTGTAAATCACCAGGAATCTATCACTTGGGCCACCCTGATTTGAGGCATAGTAGGCATTCACATTGTATTCGCCGGTTGCGCTACTATATTGCGATTCGTATGCGTCGACAGAAGAAATCAGGGATTGCCAAGATGGCGTCACCGTCATACCGTATAAATTCAGGTATTCACCTGAAAGATCGGCATCAGGCGAAAAGGTAAATTTCAAAATGATTTCCCGAAGGTTTTGACCGGAAAAATATTCTGTCGGGAAACAGGCGTGAATTTCATAGAAATCTGCTGAAATCAATGCGGTGTGTATACGCATAGCGCCAGGGACGCCGACATCTATGCCGGTAAAAATTCCCGAGCACATATCTTCTACGCAAGTGGGACCGGTTAATACCAGGTTATTAAAACTGGAAGGGCTCCAGAAAAAGTCAATAGCCATTAATTGATTGACAGGCAATTCTCCGATTCCCGCCATTTCCTCGGGTAAGGCGCGTACAAAAAGCGGTTCCGCCGGATTGACTTGTTCCAGGTCAATCCGCAAATTTCCAACGGGCAAGGTTTCTACGGAGATACACCTGTCGGTATCTACGGCGCTATCCCACGTGCCGTCCAATGTTTGATAAATAATCCAGCCGGTTGGGAAAGTGACCGTTTTACTTGTATCGAAAGGGCAGGTCTGCTGCGTAACGCTGTTAAAATTGGTAAAATAGTACTGACTGAAAACGGGAAAGGCAGTTGCGAGCAGGCAACAGCATAAAAGGAAAGATTTTCGCATGGCGGAAGTTCTTAGAAGTGAAAGTTGGAATTTGTTTCACCCAAAAGTAACCGCTGTACTTTACAGAAGCGCCGTTTCAAATGTCAATGCGCGACTAATGTGATGCTATAATTAGCAATTGCGTGAATCATGAGTAGTGCGAAGTCGACAGTGTGCAAGTCCGTAGAGCGCGCCGTTTCATGCTTGGGTTCAAACTTGAAACGGCGCACTCTACGGACCGCACTTCGCCCTCCTTTCCCCTCCAACCCTCAAGTTTTGGAAACCCAAGCATGAAACGGCGCACTCTACGGACTTCGCACTTCGCACTGTCGACTTCGCACTATTCCACTTTCACCACGCTTCGTTCCAACACCTCTTCGTAATAGGCTTCATAATCGGGTAGTATATTATCGATATCGAAGCGGCGCGCCTGTGCCAGGGCGTTTTTGCGAAAACGGGCCAGCATTTCTTCATTTTGCAGCAATTCGATAGCATAACGGGCCATTTCATTGACATTACCTGCATCGCTCATGAAGCCCGTTTCACCGTGGATATTCACCTCGGGCAATCCGCCGCTGTTGGATGAAATGACCGGTACTTCGCAGGCCATGGCTTCCAGGGCGGCAAGGCCGAAACTTTCGCTTTCGGAAGGTATGATGAACAGGTCGCAGATAGCCAGCAATTCCTCGATGGCGTCCTGTTTTCCCAGGAAGCGCACTTCGTCGCAAAGGCCGATTTCGCGGCACATACGTTCGGCATTCTGGCGTTCGGGGCCGTCGCCGATCATCAGCAGTTTGGAAGGCACCTTGTCGTACACTTTTTTGAAAATCAGGATCACATCTTCCACGCGTTTTACTTTGCGGAAATTGGAGGTGTGCGCCAGGATGCGCTCACCGTTTGGAGCGATGATTTTTTTAAAATGTTCCTTGTCCGTTTTTCTAAAACGATCAAAATCAATGAAGTTATAAACAACCTTGATGTCCCGTTGAATATTAAAGAGTTTCAGCGTATCGTCTTTCAGGCTTTGAGAAACAGCTGTCACGCCGTCGCTTTTATTGATGCTGAATTCCACGACGGGCGCAAATGCGCGGTTGTTGCCAACCAGTGTTATATCCGTTCCATGCAAGGTGGTGATAACCGGTAAATACCGCCCTTGCGCGAGCAGTATTTTTTTGGCCATATAGGCCACTGCGGCATGCGGAATGGCATAATGTACATGTAGCAGGTCGAGGTTTTGGTACTGCACCACATCCACTATTTTGGAAGCCAGCGCGGTATCGTACGGCGGGTATTCGAACAAGGGATAGTCCTCATTATCGACTTCATGGTAAAAGACATTGGCGTCGAAATGGGCCAGCCGCACCGGGCGGCGGTACGTGATAAAATGGATTTCATGGCCTTTTCGGGCCAATCCAAGACCAAGTTCGGTGGCAATTACGCCGGAACCGCCATAGGTTGGATAACAAACGATACCAATTTTCATATTTCTATCTTATACGCCTCCAAAGGAAGCCAAACTGTTTCTCACCTCTCACCCTCTCACCTCTCACCCTCTCACCTCTGTTAATGTGCGAATAAACATCAAAAACAGGGAAGGGTTGGATATTCAATCGACGAACTACACCCAAATTCCATTTTATTACAGGGAAACCTAAATATCCGGAACGAAAGTAAAAGTTTATTAACTGATCTGCCTACCGTTTTGAAATACGGTTGCGCGTAATCTGTTTTTGTCGGCTGCAACGAAAGCGTGTCACATCTTCTCCCCGCAGCGCGCTGTGTTTGGTGCGGCGGCCCTGTACGCGTGCCCGCCATTTTTGCCAGTTACGCAAGGTCATTTCACTCTTCATCAGTTGAATAACTTCCGCTTCAGAAAGCCCGAACTGCGCCGTGATGGCGTCGAAAGGGGTGCGGTCTTCCCAGGCCATCTCGATAATGCGGTCAATGGAGGCATCGTCAAGTTGATATTTTAGATAGAGTTGTTTCAATTGATACAGCAAATTAAAATGACAAAGAATTCGAGACAAACATATTTCCCAACCGCTTGTTCGCCCAAAAACCAACTTCCATCAACCTTCTGTCCATCGCTTTGTTATTCGCCGGAACAAATCTGCTACTTTTGTGCACTTTCATCTGTAAAAAAATGACAACCGAACAGCCAGACTTACCGCCAAAGGGTGTGCCGGACAACGATCCGACCGCCGTCGACCGCAAGAAAGACCATATAGAAATGGCTTTCAAAAGCCGGGTGGAAGCGGGCGAATTAGATGCGCGTTTTTACTACGAACCGATGCTGACGGCCCACCCGAAGCCCGGATCGCTGCGGCCTTTACCTTTTTTGGGTAAAACGCTGCGCACACCCGTTTGGGTGTCGTCTATGACCGGAGGCACGGCACTGGCCCGCAAAATCAACCGACTGTTAGCCCGCGCCTGTGGCGAATTCGGCATGGGCATGGGTCTTGGCTCCTGCCGCCAACTATTGTATAGCGACGAATTTTTGCCTGACTTCGATGTGCGCGATGAAATGGGCGCCGATTTGCCTTTGTATGCCAACCTCGGTATTGCGCAGGTGGAAAAACTGTTGAAACAAAAGGAAGGCGACCGGATTCCGGCACTCCTGCAAAAACTCCGCGCCGACGGACTTTTTATCCATGTCAATCCGCTACAGGAAGCCATGCAACCCGAAGGAGACATGTTTGAACGTCCGCCGCTGGAAGTGATTGAAGAAGTGTTGCAACTGTTTGACTGCAAGGTTATTGTAAAAGAAGTGGGACAAGGGTTCGGCCCTGAAAGTTTGAAGGCATTGTTGCAATTGCCGCTGGCCGGCATCGAATTTGCGGCGGCGGGCGGCACCAATTTTGCCAGACTCGAACTCTTGCGGAGCGATCCGGTCAAACAAATGATTTTTGAAAAAATAGCAACGGTAGGGCATAGCGCCGTCGATATGCTGGCCTGGGCCAACCAATATAAAGCGGAGCTGGGAACGGCTTGCCGTACGGAGCACCTGATCCTGTCGGGCGGCGTACGCGATTTCCTCGACGGTTATTATTTACTGCAAAAATCAACTTACCCGGCAGTGTACGGGCAGGCATCGGGCTTTTTGAAACACGCGCAGGGCGATTACGACGAATTGCGTTCTTTTGTACAGGCACAAGTCCGCGGACTGGAGTTAGCACATGCTTTTCTGCGCGTCCGGAATGACTTTAGAAGTGAGCAATGAACGGTCTGCCACGCTCGCTCGCTTCTCACTTCTCACCTCTCACTTCTCACTTCTAAAATGACGAAGACCATCAACGGCTTTTCCAAACTCAGCAAGCAGGAAAAAATAAACTGGTTAGGCGAGCATTTTACTGCCGAACCGCATGCCTTTTCCAATGAAATATCTGCCTGGCAACACCCGGATGCGCAGGTACAGCGCGTTTTGGACGGATTTACAGAAAATGCCATTGCCAACTTTGTGTTGCCCTACAGCATTGCACCCAATTTCCTGATCAATGGAAAAACCTATGCCATACCCATGGTGATCGAGGAAAGCAGTGTGGTGGCAGCCGCCAGCAGCGCCGCCAAATTCTGGCAGGAACGCGGCGGTTTCCACGCCGAAGTGCTGGGTACGGTCAAACTGGGGCAGGTGCATTTTCGCTGGTTTGGCGCCCCGGCCCGCCTGCATCAGATTTTCCCGGATATTCGTTCCCGGCTGCTCGATTCCTGTGCCGACCTGGTGGTCAATATGGAAAAACGCGGCGGCGGCATTCTCGATATTACACTCCTTGATTTTGAACATGTGGAGCCGGATTACTACCAGTTACGCGTATCTTTCGAGACCTGCGATAGTATGGGCGCCAATTTTGTCAATTCGGTGCTGGAGCGTTTCGCGGCTACGCTGGAAGACTTTTTTACCGATTATAGCAAACTCAGCGATGCTGAACGCGACGTGGAGGTCATCATGTCTATTCTGTCGAATTATACACCCGACTGCTTAGTGCGGGCCTGGGTGGAATGTCCGATTTCCTCCTTTTCGGATCTGGCCCGGAGCCAGGGTATGGATGCCGTCACCCTGGCAGAGCGTTTTGCGCTGGCTGTCCGAATTGCACAGATTGATCCCTACCGGGCAACAACCCATAATAAAGGCATTTACAATGGCATTGACGCAGTCGTTTTAGCCACCGGCAACGACTTCAGGGCGATCGAGGCCTGTGGGCACACCTATGCCGGCCGGGACGGACAATATCGCAGCCTGAGCACTTGTGTCGTGCGGGACGGTATGTTTCGTTTTGAACTGGAGGTGCCGCTGGCTATGGGTACGGTGGGCGGGCTTACGGCGCTTCACCCCTTAGCCAAACGTTCGCTGGAAATACTGGGGAATCCCTCGGCCCGCGAACTGATGTGTATCACTGCGGTAGTAGGTTTGGCGCAAAATTTCGGGGCCGTCCGATCTTTGGTAACTACCGGCATACAACAGGGTCACATGAAAATGCACCTGACCAATATCCTGAACCACCTCGGCGCTTCGGAAGAAGAAGCGGCAGCGGCACAGCATATTTTTCAGGCCCAGACGGTGAGTTTCAGTTCGGTGCGGGCATTCCTGGAGGAAAGGAGGTAGATTTTTGCCATTTAGATCACGTAGAAAGTTGTGAGTTTTTTTATATAAAACTATGTGACCCATATGAATGACCTATGTGGTAAAAAAACCTAACCCGGTTGAAAATCACCCAAACGCATCCTTTTATCCGAAAAAATACATCCAACGGCGCACCGGCTACCGGCGCGCCTTATTTTTACCCCGTCCACTACTCAACAATCGGGTGCATTTCAAATTGTCGCTTGGCGCTTTGCCAAGCGACAATTTGAAATACACCCTCAACAACCAGATTATGCGCTACTTTTTATTGCTGATTTACGTTTTCGCAGGTCTTTCACTGTGCGCCCAAAAACCCATCACACCGGAAGACATCTTCCAGAAAGGAACGTTTGCAAGCAAGGGGGTACCCGGTTTCAATTTCCAGCAGGACGGTGTACACTACACCCGACTGGAAGGCTCGGCCATCGTGCAATACGACCTCCGAAACGGTGAAAAATCGGGGCTGATTTTCGATGCCGTCGCTGTCCAATCCGATGCGCCGGGCTGGAACGGCAGGTTCGACGGCTATTCCTTTAGCGGCGATGAAAAAAAGATTCTGCTGACAATAGGTACGGAGCAGATTTATCGCTGGAGCAAAAAGGCCGACTATTTCGTGTACGACCCGGCTAATAAAAAAATGACCCGCTTGTATGAAGGCGCCAAACAACGTTATGCCGCTTTTTCACCCGACGCTTCCAAAATAGCCTTCGTTGTTGAGAATAACTTGTATGTCAAGGATTTAAACAGCAATCAAACCACCCGCATTACTACCGACGGGCAGATAAACGCCATTATCAACGGCGCTTCCGACTGGGTGTACGAGGAGGAATTTGAACTTTTGCGCGCTTTTGAATGGAGTCCCGACGGAAAACGGATCGCGTATCTGCGTTTCGACGAAAGCCAGGTGCCGGAAATGACCATGGAAATGTACCGCGGCGGCGAATATCCCGAAGAGGTGACTTTTAAATACCCGAAAGTAGGGGAGAAAAACGCCATC
Source organism: Lewinellaceae bacterium (assembly GCA_016711435.1). GTDB lineage: Bacteria > Bacteroidota > Bacteroidia > Chitinophagales > Saprospiraceae > M3007. Next base: position 23,366 of record JADJSY010000025.1, on the reverse strand, counting down.
GTAACGGCACACTTGTACGATCTTGCTGCTGCCAAAACGATAGAGATCAATATCCCCGGCCGCGAGGCGGGAAAAGATGACTACCTGCCCCGGATTGCCTGGACGCCCGGCAACCAATTATGCCTGTCGTGGATGAACCGGCACCAAAATCAGCAGCGCCTCCTGCTGGCCGATCCCGCTACCGGCAACTGCTCGGTCATGCTGGAAGAAAACAACAAGTATTACCTTGATTTACACGACATTACATTCCTGTCAGACGGTTCCGGTTTTGTGATGCAGAGCGAAAAAAGTGGATTTAACCACCTTTATAAATATGATATGCAGGGCCGGGAAGTGGCTGCTATCACCAAAGGCAACTGGGAAGTGACCAGTTTTTACGGCATCGATGAAAAAAACAAAACGGCCTATTTCCAGGCGGCAGTGGAAAATCCCATGCAACGCGAATTGTATGGGGTCAAATTAGACGGCAAAAAACGCAAAAAAGTGAGCGGCACGTCGGGCTGGCACAGCGCACAATGGAGTAGCACCTTCGATTATTTTGTCAATACTTACTCCACGGCCAATACGCCGCCGCAATACGCCGTGCGCAGCCGCACGGGTGAATTAGTACGACTGTTGGAAAGCAACGATGCGGTTCAGGGCAAACAACTGGAACACAAGGTATTGCCGGTCGATTTTTTCAGTTTTAAAACCTCCGAAAAGGTTGACCTGAACGGCTGGATGATTAAACCCACCGCGCCCGAATACCAGAACCAGAAATTGCCGGTACTGATGTTTGTGTACGGCGGCCCGGGCAGCCAGCAGGTGACTGACCAATGGCGCGGCGCCAATTACTGGTGGTTTCAGATGCTGGCCCAGCAGGGTTACGTAGTGGCCTGCGTCGACAACCGCGGTACCGGCGGGCGCGGTGAGGAATTTAAAAAAATGACCTACAAACAGCTGGGGCATTACGAAGTGATCGACCAGATCGAAGCGGCCAAACACCTCGGCACGCTACCTTTTGTCGACAAAGAGCGTATCGGTATTTTCGGCTGGAGTTACGGCGGCTACATGTCGACCAATGCCATTCTGAAAGGCAAAGACGTGTTTAAAGCAGCCGTAGCCGTCGCCCCGGTCACCAACTGGAAATGGTACGACACCGTGTACACGGAGCGTTATATGCAAACGCACGCGGAAAACCCGGAAGGATACGAGGAGAATTCGCCCGTCAATTTCGCCGATCAACTGGAAGGAAAATACCTGCTGATACACGGCATGGCCGATGATAACGTCCATTTTCAGCACACGGCGGAAATGGCCAATCAGTTGATTTCCAATAACAAACAATTCGACACCATGGTGTACCCCAACCGCAACCACGGCATCAGCGACCCCAGCGCCAAGATTCACCTGTACACGCTGATGACGAAGTTTTTGAACGAAAAACTGAAAGGGAAGAAGGAGGGGGAGGTGGCAAAACCCTGAGGCCGTGTTTCGTGTTTGGTGTGTCGTGTTTGGGGGTGGTACTTTTGGCCAGCCCCCGACCCGTGAAGGGCAAAGTCATTGAATTAAGGGTAGTGAAGAGGTGTCATCTCCGAAGGTGCTCCTGCGTCGCAAATGACACCTCTTCGCTAAGCCAATGACATTGCCCTTCACGGGTCGGGGATTGGCCAAAAGTTACAACCCCTAAACACCAAACACGACACACGGCCTTAGGCAGCGCGCCCTAAACACCATACACCAAACACCAAACACACAAAAATGGATTCCCACCTTTTCTTTCGCAACGCCCTGCTCGCATGGGCTGCCAACCACCTGCGGCCCATGCCGTGGAAAGGTGAGCGCGATCCGTATAAAATCTGGTTGTCCGAGATTATCCTGCAACAAACCCGCGTGGAACAGGGGCTGCCTTATTACGAGAAATTTGTAACCGCTTATCCGACCGTGACCGATCTGGCCCATGCGCCCGAAGACGAATTGTTCAAACTTTGGGAGGGCCTGGGCTACTACTCCCGCGCACGAAACCTCCATTTTACGGCAAAATATATTGCGGGCGAACTGGGTGGCCATTTCCCGGATACTTACGAAACCATCCGGGCGCTTAAAGGTGTGGGCGACTATACGGCTGCGGCCATTGCGTCATTTGCTTACAATCTGCCGCATGCCGTACTGGACGGCAACGTGTACCGGGTGCTGGCGCGTTTTTTCGGCATCGAAACGCCGACGGATACGCCTGCGGCAAAAAAAGAATTTACGCGATTAGCCAATGCGGTGCTGGACACAACGCAACCCGGTGTGTTCAACCAGGCCATGATGGATTTTGGCGCTACGCATTGTACGCCGCAGCAACCAGCCTGCCCCACCTGCCCCGTGCAGACGCAATGTGTGGCTTTTCAGACAGGGAAAGTGCGCGAAATACCGCTAAAATCGAAGGCGCCCGCAAAAAAAGAACGTTTTTTCTGTTATGCGGTGTTCAATGCGGGCGCCGACACCTTTGTGCGGAAACGGATGGGAAAAGACATCTGGCGCGGCTTGTTCGAGTTTCCGGCCATAGAATGGAACAGCCGCCCGGAACTTCCGGAAGGCCATGCGGCCCTCCGCCAATGGCTGCTGGAGCAGTTTTTTTCCAACGGCAACGCGCCCGATTTCAGCGTCATCCATATATCCAAACCCTACCGGCAAACCCTCACCCACCGGCAGGTGACCGCCGTGTTTATTGAAATTAATCTGACGGAAGAATTACCGGAAAATATCAGTATCGCGCCGCCGTTTTCAGGCACTTTGCGGCTCCCCAGAACCGATTTGAAAAAAAATATTGCAGTACCGCGGCTGATTGATTGGTATTTGCGGGAGAAAGCTGGAACTTTAAGTCTGTTTTGAAAGTGGCCGCTCACTACGGCGCAATAATTCTAATAAAACTCTGAACTTTTACTTTTAAAACACAATTCACAATTATGATTAATAAAGTAACCCTCATCGGCAATCTGGGCGGAGACCCTGAGATTCGCCACCTGGAAAACGGCACCGCAGTAGGCCGTTTTTCCCTCGCTACGAATGAAAGCTACAAAGACAAAGAAGGCAACTGGCAAAAACAAACCGAATGGCACAATGTGGTCGTTTGGCGCGAATTGGCCGACCGCGCTGAAAAACAACTCAAAAAAGGCATGATGGTCTATGTGGAAGGAAAAATCTCCTATCGCAAGTACACCGGCCAGGACAGTGTTGAGCGTAATGTAACGGATATCGTAGCCAATACGCTCCGCATACTCGAAAAACTGGAAGGTAGCAGCGACAGCCGTTTCCCAACCAGCAATGATGCACAGATGCGCAGTTCAGGCGGCACTACTATGCCGGCTGACGCACCACCTGTGCCTGCCGAAGGCGACGATTTGCCGTTTTAACACGTAGTTTTCGAGGGGGAGTGAATTTCCCGGATTATTGACTTTCAAAACAAGCCTCCCCCTCGAAGTTTCTTTTTCTTTTCATTTTGTACTTCGCCCGAGCGATGTTCTGGTTCCTGTTTGGCTTATTGTTGTACTTTTTTGTCACTTTGGCCGAACGCGCTTTAGTGGGCGTCTCGCCGCACGAACTGGATCAATTGGGCCTCGACGACAGCGCTGCCGCCCAACGCGCTTATCGCCTCGGGCAGGAAGGCGTTCGTCCGGCCTTAGCCGCTTTGTTATTAGCCCGTTTACTGCTCATGGTATTGCTGGTGGTGGCAAGTGTGGCTGCGCTCATCCGTTCCGGGCCGGTTCACACGGCACTGCACAACGCTGCTTCCTGGATAGATTGGCCCGGATGGCTGATCTGGGGCATCGCAGGCACATTGCTGTCTGCCTTGTTTGCTTTGTTGTTCTGGAGTATTCAAAAGATTGATATTCAGGGGAATAGCAGCACACGCGCTACTTTTATACTCCAGCGTCTCGGGCATTTTATTCAGTTCTGGAAAACCTTGTTCAGCCCGTTTTTGCTACAGGAAAAAGCGGCGGAAACAACGGATAACAACCCCGTTCAGGAGTTGGCCAACCCAACTATTTCCAGTGAAAAATGGGAAATGGAACTTCTGAAAAGTATCGTCAAATTCAGCGATGTAACGGTTAAACAGGTCATGCAGCCGCGCTCGAAAGTTGTGGGAGTAGATTTCAAAACGACTTTTCACGACTTGCTCGTCCTTGTGCGGGAATCCGAATTTTCCCGGCTGCCGGTGTATGATGACGACCTGGATTATGTGACCGGGATCTTGTACGTCAAAGACCTCTTGCTGCACCTCGACGCCGTCGCCAATTTCGAATGGCAACCCCTCATCCGCACCAACGTGATGCTGGTGCCGGAAAGCAAACGCTGCAGCGAATTACTGGAAGAATTTAAACTGCAAAAAATCCACATGGCGATTGTCGTCGATGAATACGGCGGAAGTGCCGGCATCGTCACTATGGAAGATATTCTGGAAGAAGTGACCGGCGATATCCGCGATGAGTTTGATGAGGAAAGCGATATCCGCTACCGGAAAATAGACGAACACAACTACCTGTTTGAAGGGCAGACGCTACTCAACGATGTCTGCCGGATAGCAGGGCTGGATGCCGCTGTTTTTGATCCCGTGCGTGGCAATTCGGATACGCTGGCGGGGCTTGCCCTTGAAATCCGGGGAGACATCCCGAAAGTGGGGGTAGAAATTCCCTGGAACGGGTTTTTATTAACGATTACGGCTGCCGATAATCGCCGCATTTCCCAGGTGAAACTCAGCCTGCCGAAGGCTGGGTAAAAAACCCTCACTTCTTTGCTTGCATAAACATCTTCGCCCGCGTCTGGGCATTTTCCCGCACATTCAGGTAGTACAAATTGAAATCGCCGATATGGTAATTCTTTCTTACCAGCAGGACACTGCCGGGAAATTTGGGTTTGCGGGCCAGTAAAACACCTTTGTACACTTCTGCATCCGTCATCTGAGGACGCAGGGTATTGAATGGCCGGATAACAGCGCCCGAATTGAAGGCCTTTTCAGCATACTGGCCTTCTTCAAGGCTCCATATCAGCGGGTTGGTACAAACAACGTTACTTTCGTAGGCTTTGCGCAGTCCGTATTTGCGTTCCCAGGTACGCCACGAACAGAAACAACCGGTCTCTTCCGGCGTCGCACAGGGTTTACATTGGCTGAAAAAATTATCCTTCACCGGCCAGCCAACGATGTATCCCGCCACCAATTGATCTGCCAAGGGTTGATTTTCAATCATTTCCCGGATCAAAAGCATGGCATGGCGCGCGCCCTGGCTATGTCCTGCGATGATGAAAGGCCGGCCCTGATTCCAGTGTTCCAGGTAATATTTAAAAGCCGCTTTTACATCGGAATAAGCCAGATCGAGCGCTTCACGGGGAGAAGTGGTGTCTTTTTGGCAAAAAAACACATGCAGGTGTGCCTGCCGGTATCGCGGCGCAAAAACCCTGCCTGCGCCGTTGAAAATAGAAGCCTGGAACAGGATGCTGCTTTCGTCTGTTTTTTTGTTGACTTTCTCGTCGTCTACTGCAGCATTCCAGTTTTTTTCACTGCGTTTACTGCCGGTATAGGTGGTCGGATAGAGGAAAAATACGTCCACTGCCGTCGTTGCCTGCTCGTCGCTCAAGCCCGCAGGAGTGCGATCAGCCAGGTCTGTTTTATCCGGGTGGGAAGCCCAGTTTTCGAGTTCGCTGTAATTAGGCGTCGCCGGAATGCGGGTTGCATCGAATGGTTTTTTCGGATGGACGGAACAATTGGTCAGTAAAAGCAGGGGCATCCAAAGCAAGAAGGGGAAGTGTTTCATCTGTTGTTACAATTTGGCGCAAATTAAGCACCGGATACTTAGTTATTAGTACTCAGTCACTTAAGTTTTTGAAATTCACTTTTACAATAAAGTTATGGGGTTAAAACCCCGTATGGTTAGCGCCAATTGCCGCCGGCTGAAGCCGCCGGTTATTAAACACGGCATTTCAAGGTCGATTTATCCAAAACATTGCTTATTGTACTTCTTTGTTCAATAACCTCCGGCTTCAGCCGGAGGAATGAAAAGGTCGATGTCAGGGGTTTCAACCCCATTCCAATACTTGAATAATTTAAGTGACTGAGTATTAGTTATCAGTTTCGATAATCAAGCATTTGCAAAGAATTTGGTCTAAACTATACTTCGCGCCGTTAGGTTTTGTGCATGGTTAGCCGAGGATACGTTTACTAAACTTTTAAAGTTTAGTAAACGTCGCCAAATCGAATGCACAAAACATAGTGGCGTGAAGTATAATTCTGCACCTACTACTGGACATCTACATATTTACGTAATTTATCTAAAAACGGATATGAACACCTGCAACAATAACGTTGTTTGTGCGATGAAAAAAATAATGCGTCGTTTGTTTCGGGTCTCGCTATGGATAATGCCATTTTTACTGCTCCTCACGTGGTGGGCAGTCGAGCAGGTCTTGCCATACTGGCCGATCAAACCATATCGCCAGAACCCGGAGCAGGCTTCCTGGCGTATTCCGCGCGGCGCCGATCCTGCCAATTACGGATTACAGGCGGAAGCCTTTGAAGTACGGACGCCCGACAGCATTCTGTTGCAGGGTTTCTATATTCCGGCGCCTCACGCAGCCGTACCAGTGGCCTACAGCACACTTCAGTCTACGGGGATGCGCAAAAGCGGGACTAAAACACTTATTATACTGCACGGCATCAGCAGTTGTAAGGAGTTCTTTTTACCGGTAGCCGAAAAACTCGTTGGCGAAGGCATCAATGTTGTGCTGCTTGATTTGCGGGCGCATGGTCAGAGCGGCGGCGAATATTGCACCTTCGGATATTATGAAAAACATGACCTGCGTGAAGTTGTCGATATGCTGCTGGCACGTGATTCAACCCAGAAAATAGGCATCATGGGCCACTCGCTGGGCGGCGCTATTGCTTTGCAGGCCCTGGCATTCGACCACCGCCTGCAATTCGGCATTATCGAAAGCACTTTTAACAGTCTTGAATCGGTGGTGGAGCAATACGGCGAAAATTATTTCGGCATCCGAAGTCCCTGGCTGGCCCGGCACACGCTGGATAAATCCGGCATTATTGCTCACTTCGATCCATATTCGGTGGCGCCTGCCGAATCGGCGCGGCACATCACCCAGCCTGTTTTTGTTTCGCATGGCGACAGCGACGAACGAATCCCCTGGCAGTTGGGCCAACAAAACTATATGCAACTCGCTTCGCCGGACAAGCAATGGTACCTCATTCCGAAAGCCGGACACAACGGGATTTGGAAGGCCGGAGGCGCGGCGTATGAGGCTGCGCTGATGGGTTTTTTGAGAAGACAATGACTATTCTTCACCAAAATACTCGGCTGCTTTCACTTCCAGTTCCGCCATTGGAAAAATATTAAGCAGGCGTCCCTCTATTTGCAAAGCGCCGCTGCCGTAGGTTTTGCGGTACCATACCAATCCGATGCCTTTTGCATACCGCTCTTCTCCGACGCCCTCCACTTCTGCGGCGCCTTCTTTTTTGTTGCCAATAGCTTCGTGCAAACGGAAGCGCACACAGGGCAGTTTTTTGCCTAATACTTCATACTCGGGCGCATCGCCCAGAAAACGCCGGTTGCGGATTACATAAACGGTAGCCAGTGAATCATCGCTTGGATGAAAGTTGACGCTGAACAGAAAAACGCCGGTAGAATCTTTTACCCGGAATGGGAAAATATCAGGCGCCGTTATCATAGTCCGGGTCTGATTTTGTCCGCCGGTAACGGAATCGGTTTCGTACAAAAAATATTCCTGGGCCAGGGCGCCGCTTTCCACGATTTTTTCGCGGCTGATCTGGCCGATTTGAAAAAACTGGTCGTAATAGGTGCTGGTCAAAAAAGCCCCGCTATCGCGCTGGAAAGAGCGGTAATACCAATATTCCGGGGTACTTATGCCGTTTTGAGTTACTTCGTACTCGTACACGAGGCCTTTACGCAGATCGTCTGTTGGGAAATAGTACGCCTTTATATCGCGCTTTCCACCGCCCGTACAAGCTGCAAAGCACGCAGATGCGATACAAATGATAACCCAAAAACGGAACATGAACCTGAAATTTAAAAAGCCAGAGCGCTGGCGATCATTTTGGAAGTTTCCGTGTCTCCCATCGTGTAATAATGCAGACACGGTACGCCGGCTGCTTTTAGTTCTTTCGACTGCTGAATGCACCATTCGATACCGATTTGTTGAACCGCAACATCGTCTTTGGCTTTCTGCACCTCCCGTACCAGGTCTTGCGGCAAATTGATAAAGAATTTGCGCGGAATCGAACTCAACTGGTAGCGCCTTGTCAGCGGTTTCAGGCCCGCCACGATGGGTACGTCAATCCCGTTTGCTTTACATTTTTCTGCGTATTCAAAGTATTTTGAATTGTCAAAAAACATTTGGGTCACAATGTACCCGGCGCCGGCGTCTACTTTTAGTTTGGTGTATTGCAGATCGACATTGTCATTTGCCGCTTCGAAATGTTTCTCCGGGTAGCCGGCGATACCGATGCAAAAATCTGTGCGTTCGCCGTTTTGTATATTCACATCGAGATAGCGGCCGTCGTTCATACCCACGATCTGATGCACGAGATCGAGTGCGTATTTGTGGCCGTTATCTTCCGCAATAAATTTGTCTTCAAATTGCCGGGCATCGCCGCGAAGCGCCAATACATTATTGATTCCCAGAAAATTAAGGTCGATCAGCGCATTTTCTGTCTCTTCCACCGTGAAGCCTCCACAAATCAGGTGCGGCACCGCATCCACTCCGTAGCGGTGCATGATGGCTGCACAAATACCCACTGTGCCGGGGCGTTTGCGAATAGCGGTTTTTTCGTAATAACCCGAAGGCCGTTTTTTATAAATAAACTCCTCGCGGTGGTAGGTGACGTCGATAAACGGCGGTTTGAATTCCATCAGCGCATCCAGCGTGCCGAAAATGGCCTGCATGCCGCCCCCTTTGAGCGGGGGCAGTACTTCAAATGAAACGAGTGTTTTTCCTTTGGCTTTTTTGAAGTGTTCGGTGACTTTCATGGAACAGGTATATACAGGTTTGAATGGTTTGACCTTCCTTCGCCTTACCTCCCTACGCCTATGGGCTATGGCGGTTAAAAAGGCTTCGGCGGGTAAATGTTTGATGGTTCGAGGGATATTCACTTTCGGGCTATTGAACGGATCTTTCATTCAAAACCAAGTTACATCGGGTATGTTTTACTTTTTTTACTAACGTTGCGCATCGGCGCGGGCTTTCATCTCGGCGGCTTTCGCCGGATTGCCCATGGCAGTGTACACTTCCGTCAGGTCGTCGAGGATACGGATGTCTTCATATTGGCGATTGAGGCCGTAAATCAGGAATTTTTCCGCCGTTTTCAGATCGTTTTTCTTTTTAAAGAAAAAATCGTACCCCACGCGGTGGCAAAAAGCCATGTATTTATCGGCATTTGCGCCATTCAGGTAATCCATGTATTTATCCAAAAAGTCCCTGAAATTGGTGTTGTAAGGTATTTTTTCCATGACATATTCTATCTGATGGAAAAACTTGTCCAATTGATTGTCGACATCGAAACGGGCCGCTGCCACGGCGGCTTTCATTATCAGCGCTGCCCCATAATTCGGGTTGATTTCCAGGGAGCGTTTGATATGGTACTCCATCGTATCCACCAAAGCCGCTTTGACAGCACGGTCGGTTGCGCTTATGTACTGTTCTTTGTACAGGGCCGTGACATAAAAGCAGTGCGAGCGGGCGCTGTTTTCGGATACCCTGACCGCAGACTTATTCAGCGACATGGCATCTTTCCAGTCGGGCACGCGGGTAACAGTGCGAAAAGCGAACAGCCCAGCGATGGCCAATAACACCATAGCGCCCAGCACACTCGGTTTGTCTTCACTTTCCTTGATCAGCGCGGGCAGTTTGCGGGCAAAGAACCAGCCTGCCAGGATGCAGAAGGCGACAGAAGGCATGTACAGAAAACGTTCGTTCATAAACGTGCCTACCGAAACAAACAAATTGGACACAATACTCAGCGTACACAAATAGAACAGAATCGTATAAGCAGGTATCCGGCGTTTTTTCAGGTTCATCAATGCCCAGATACCCATGCCGAGGTAAAGCGCCAGCGACAACAAAGCGCGCCAGTCAGACCAACCCACTTTGGGCACATGGTAAGGGTAATAATCGTGTGTAAGCGGGTGCGGCACAAACAGCAGTTTTACATACCAGCCCAGCGTCAGGAAAATAGTAGCCAGCCGTTCCCCTCCGGTCATGCCCAGGAAAGGATTGTTCATCAGGTCGGTCGTGTCGTTGCCGTGGTTGAGCATATAGCCCAGCGCATTATACCGCACCAGGATAAATATCAATCCTGCCAGCAGCAAAGGTATGCTCGCCCCAAAGTTGCGGCCACCGGAAACATTGGTGAAGAAATAAACCGTGAGCGGAATAACGGCAAGAAAGGTCAGCGCATTTTCTTTGGACAGCACGCCCAGCAAGAGGAAAACGCCCGACAAAATCAACCAGAGGATACGGTTGGTATCAAAATATTTTAATGTGGCATACAAGGCTGCAAGCGCGCCCAGGAGGGCCAGAATCTCGTCGCGGCCCTTGATATTGGCCACACATTCGCTGTGCAGCGGATGCAGCACAAAAAAAGCCGAGGCGATGAACGGCACGCCAAAATACCAGCGGCCACCTTCTTTCAAGGGAAACAAGCCCAATAAAATACGGTACAACAGCACACCGGTTGCACCATATAACAGGATATTAACGATGTGGCTGACATAGATCAGGTTCGGGCTTCCCTTTCCAAAAATACCGACTTCGACCGCAAAAGTGGCCAGACTCAGGGGACGGTAGCGCCCGCCTTCGAGCAGGAACTGCTGCTTTTGGAAATACCCCATAAAACTGTCGTACGCAAAAATATCGTTCAGTCCGGCAAAACCTCTCTGGACGTACGCATTCCCCCAGATCACCATTTGGTCGTCCAGCATGTAACCGTATGGGATAGATGCGCCATACAGACCGAAAGCCATTGCCAGGAGCAACAGGGCGGGTATCCAGTTATTGCGCCAGAATCCCGGCGAAAAGGTTTGGGTAAGTATCGGAGCCGACGCCGCTTTCGGCTTCGGTTTGGAGGCAGGCATTTTATTCGGAACCTGTTTTACCTGCTGTTTGTGTTTGGCAGCCATTCGAATTATTTTTTATTATTCAAACCGACCGGTTCGCGCATTGTATGCATAATATTGATTGAAACAGGGCGAATTCAAACATGTCTATGCACAAAACCACACGAATCAGTGTCAAAAACGGCTGCAAATATCGCATTCTCCTGCGTATATCTAACGAATGAGGAAAGGATAAACTGAGAATGGTTTTTTTACTGTGGTACCCCGACCCTGTTGGGAGTACCGCCGGAACTGCAGGCCATTATTGTATAGAAAACGACCGAATCTTTCCAGTTTTGGTGTCCGGCAGCTAAAGCAGCCGGTACGCCGAACAGGGTTCGGCGCTACTTACCAGTTGTTCAGCAATTCGGGTTGCTCGCGGTACATATCCTTCACTGCTGCCACCAGCCAGTCGCCGCCAAAAGTAAGGGTGTAGTGGTGGGAGAAATAAATAACCCATTCCAGCGTGGCATCGAACACCATTCCTTCATGGGCGCTGGAAAAAATTTGTTCCGGTCCAATTTCAAAAAGCCCTGTTTCGCAATCGACTAAGTAGAGCGGCCGGCTCATGCGGCGGCTGACCAATGCGACCACTTCCTGTTTTTTATCTTCCGCCATACCGTTTAAAAATACGACTTCGGAAGGGGAAGCCTGCGTAAGCGGATCCCAGAAACTGGAATCGAAGTTCCATTTTTCTTTCAATAATTGCCGTAAACGAAGGGCTTCCGCGCCTAAAACGCGGCGTTGGGTATTGCCCGGCGCCAGTTCGGGCTGCATGGGATCGCCCGGAAACAATACCGGTAATTCACTCGCAATGGTGCGCGCCGATTTTTCCACAATGCGGAACAGCGAGCGCAGGTATTCCGGCACATTGGGGTCAATAGGTATCTGAACCTGTTTTTCGCGGCGACCGATATGGATGTCCAAAAGGAATTTTACGGGCGCGGCAGCCGCTATTTTTTCCACGGCTTCGAGCGCCAGGTCTGAATTAAAAATAGCGTAATGGTGCAGGTAATTGCCTGAAAAACGTTCGTTGCCCCGCGCAATACCGTTTTTGGTGGCCGCAAGCATCGCTTCAATGGGGTCGAGGTAGCCGGTCACCCAGTCGTCGTACCAGGGCGCCCCGGCAGGATAGCCCCGCCAACGCGGCATCTGGAAATGCAGGGTCATTACCTGCAAATTGTTTTGATGCGGTTTGTGGTAGCCCTCTGCCGCCCATTTTTCAGCCTCCTGCCGAAGTATGGCAACCGAATCGGTTAAAGCAGTGTCGGGACGCCGGAGTACAGTACTGTCGGGGGGCAGTCCGCAGCAGCCCGTTTCCGTAATGACCTGATTATCCGGTGCATTGGACAGGCGTACGTAGTGCCATCGCTGCCCGATTTTTTTATAGAGGATTAATTGATACGTATTCACCAATGAATAGTTATCCGTTATTAGTTATTGGTTATCAGTGTTGATAATCAGGCATTTGCAAAGAATCTAAACTACTTTCCTTGATTATTTCACTTGTTTTCCGGCATTTTTAGCCCTGATAGTACTGTATAGAAAAGTTCGTGCCAGACTTTAACAAGGAACGGTAGTGGAGCCGGTACATTTGGCCTTTATTTGCAAATAAACGGCTTGAAGATGACTTTTTTATATTTCTATGACAAAAGAGGGGTTAAAACCCCGTATTAAGGTATCTGTACTTACTCCCGGCTGAAGCCGGGAGTTATTGAAATAGCGTTTTGGGTCAATCAAAATCGAGCGGCTTATATCAATAACCATCGGCTTCAGCCGGTGGTTATTCAATGAATGCCAATTAGGGGTTTTAACCCCAGTTATAACACCCTGGGCATAATGCCGTTAATGGTCAAATTTAACGCCTAATCAAACCACGCTTAATCTATTTATAACGATGCACCAGAATTTCAAAACTATCACACGGCCCCATCAAAGGTCGCGTTTCCGCCGCCGCCTCGGACGTTATTATTATACCTGGAAACGCTGCTGGGAATGGTTTTCAGGTAATACAAAATGGGCCCTCCAACAACAAAACCCACTTGAAATAAACGTCTTTCAGCACCGGACGCCGCTCTTCAGGCGTTTGAAAGCGCTCGATATGTACCTCCAGGTCAATAAAGTGACCAACCTGCAATTGGCAGCAACCCGGATTAACGGCGTGCTTCTCCGGCCCGGCGAGACCTTTTCTTTTTGGTACTTAGTCGGGAACCCGACTGCCCGGAAAGGGTACCTCGAAGGACTTGTGCTCGAAAACGGCCGCCTGCAAAAAGGTGTCGGCGGCGGACTCTGCCAATTGGGCAACCTGCTTTACTGGATGGCGCTGCACACGCCGCTCACAGTGACCGAACGCTGGCGGCACAGTTACGATGTTTTCCCCGACGAAGGCCGTACCCTGCCTTTCGGATCGGGCGCTACCCTGGCTTATAATTATATCGCTCTGCAAATGCGCAACGACACACCCAACGATTTCCAAATCTGTGTCTGGCTGACCGAAACGGATTTACATGGTTCTATACGGAGCAATGTCCCGGCAACAAACAGATACGAAGTGTTTGAAAACGAACACTTTATACAACACGAACCCTGGGGCGGCTATTCGCGCCACAACCGGATCAGGCGGCGCGTGTTCGATCAAATATCGGGTCAGCTGCTGCGCGAAGAGCCGGTTGCCGAAAACCATGCGTTGATGATGTACCAGCCTTTTTTAGAGGTGAGAGGAGGGTGAGAGGCATCCCGCTTGGCGGCTCTTATGGCTTGGATTCCGTATTTCAGGCCTGTAATCGTGAAGTGGTTAGTGTGTGGTGTTTAGTGTTTCGGGTGCTTCCGTTTGGAGTAGTGTTTGGTCAATTTTCTCAAATGCCAACGCGAAGCCCCGACTAAACACCCACACTAACACACCACTCACGTAAAAAATCCTACTTTTGCGCCGATTTATTTCAAAGACAATTTCGACATGATTCAACGTATTCAATCCGTTTACCTCCTGCTCGCTTCACTGGCCGGATTCGGACAGTTTGGACTGCCTTACCTGCGCACCACATCCGACAATCCGGCATCTGCCTTGCCGGCGCTGAACGATCAGGTTTTTAACCCTTTCGACAATCCGGGACTGCTGGGCCTGAGCGTGTTGAGCGGCCTTATTTCCTTCGTCGCCATTTTTATTTTTAAAAACCGCGCCTTGCAGGGCCGTATGACCGGCGGCGCTCTATTGTGTTCCGTATTGCTGGCAGTGTTGCTGAGTTTCAGCACCTATCAAATTCTGAGTAGTATGCCGCCCGGCGGTTCCGTACAATACCAGGCGGGACTTGCACTGCCCACCTTGTCGCTGCTGCTGCAATGGTTAGCCGGAAAATCGATCAAAAAAGACGAGGCGCTGGTGCGCTCGGTGGATCGGCTGCGGTGAGAAAGGGTTGATGAAGGTTTATGAGGTTGATAAGGGTTGATGAAAGTTGATAAGGGTTTATAAAGGTTGATATACAGCCGCTCGAAAATGAAGCGATTTTACGCTCCTCGAGCGGCTGTATATCAACCTTTATAAACCCTTATCAACCTTTATCAACCTTTATACAGGCTCCCATTTTCCAGATACTCCAACACAGCATCCGGCACTAAGTAGCGCACCGATTTACCCTCCTGTAAACAGGTACGGATGTAGGTAGCAGAAATATCGAGCGAGGGCGCTTCACATATCCGCAAGCGCGGGTGGGTAGCCAGCGCGCCCAGGTCGTAAGACGGGCGCTTGTACACGTAGATGTCGTAATCGCTCAGAATCTGTTCGTAATTTTTCCACAAATGCAGCGAGGCGACGCTGTCTCCGCCCATGATGAGCGCAAATTCGTGTTGCGGGTATTTTTCCTTCAAAACAGCCAGCGTGTCCACCGTATAAGAAGGTTTGGGCAGGCCAAACTCGATATTGGAGGCCTCCAGTCGGGGATTGTCGCCAATGCCGAGGCGCACCAGGTGCAGGCGATCATGATCGCGGGCAAGCGTTTTTTTGGGTTTCAAGGGGTTGTGCGGACTCACAACCAACCACACTTTTTGCAAATCGGTCTGGGTTGCCATGTGGTTGGCAATAATCAGATGCCCGATGTGAATGGGATTGAAAGACCCGAAAAACAAACCGATTTTCACTTGCCGATGTTTTTGTCTTCGTCGCCTACGCGGTTGAGCAGGTTGTCTACACGGTACATTTCATCGACCGTATCGTCGAGGTACAGCTCGATTTCCGGCACGCGGCGCATTTGTTTGCCCACTTTCGATGCCAATGCCTGGCGCAGGCGGGCGTGGTTGTCCTCCAGTTCGAGGATCACTTCCTGCTTGTGTTCGGTGCCGTACACGCTGATGTACAATTTGGCTACCAGCAGATCGGGGGTCATTTTAACGCCCGTCAGCGTCACCAATTTGTCGCGACCATAAATATTGATGCCTTCCTCGGAAAGAATCATGCTGAAATAGCGTCGAATCAGTTCACCTATCTGTTTCTGTCGTATGGATTCCATGGTATGTGTAGTCTGGTTTGGGGAGGGTTGATAATGTTGAGATTGTTGAGGGGTTGAGATGTTGAGGGTGGTAGAACGGCTGGTTGATGAACTTCTCCCTGGCTATTGTGTCCTTTCAAATAATAAAACCACGATGCAAACAACCCTGAGGCGGGAAAAGTGCCACAAAGGTATACCTATTCAGAACTATTTTTTCCCAGGACTTGTTCAAAGCAGTCTTTTCCAAATAATAATTGGATTTTTTTTCGGCAGGGTTTGGATTTTCGGAGCGCATGGACTTATCTTTGCCCCGCTTTTCTAACCTCCTTGGTCGGAATCGCGTTGATCTCGTAGCTCAGTTGGTAGAGCACTTGACTTTTAATCAAGGAGTCATGGGTTCGAGTCCCATCGAGATCACATTGAATATCAACGGCTTATAAGACGAAGGTCTTGTAAGCCGTTTTTTGTTTTTCGATGGTTCTAAAAGACCTGATTCAGCAACATTTATCATTTTTCATGGCTTTAAAACAAGATTATCCAGGTTAATTGACAAGTGCACTTGTCAGTTAACCTGGATAATCCTATTTTTATCACATGCTAAAGTCACTTACCCTACTGCCGGCTTACCTAATCACCCTCTGTCTGCCATTTTCATCCCCGCCGCCCAGCGTGTTCGACGATTGCCGTCAGTTAGTCCTCGTGCTCAGTCCGGACGACAACAGCGTGGCCGCGACGCTGACGCGTTTCGAGCGAAACGGAAAGGCCTGGAAACAAGTGGGCGCTGCACATCCCGTCAACCTCGGCAACAAAGGATTGGCCTGGGGCAAAGGTCTTCACAGCGCGAAACCCGGCCTTCAAAAAAAAGAAGGCGACCAGAAGTCGCCTGCGGGTTTGTTTCGCTTCGGCGCGGCTTTCGGCTACGCTCCGGCCAGCGAAGTATCTTTCAAATTACCCTACGCCCCCATCACCGAAACCCAGATATGTGTGGAGGACAGCCAGTCGCAGTACTACAACCAGATCGTAGACGAAACCCGGGTTGTCAAAGATTGGGACGCCCGGGAATCCATGCTGCGGAAGGATGAGCAGTACAAATGGGGCATTTTTGTCAAACACAATATGGCGCCGGAAGTGGAAGGTGGTTCCTGCATTTTTTTTCACTTGTGGCGCAAGCAAGGCTCGGGCACGCTCGGCTGCACGGCTATGTCGGAGGAGAACCTGCTGGCACTGATGCGGTGGCTGGATCCGGGGCGGAAGCCGGTGCTGGTGCAGATGACGGAGGCGGGGTATGAGGGGTATCGGGGGCGGTTTGGGTTGCCGTAAGGGGCGCTGCATTTTCTCTGTAGCAAGCGCCATCTCTACCGGCTTCTTACCCGCCCGGCTTGCGCACCAATACGGAATACCTGTGATGTTTACCGATGAAAGTACCCATTTCATACACCGCCGCATCCCGGATCGTGGAGTTTCGCGCTCCTGTCAAGTGTTTGACAACAGCATCGTATTCCAGGGGCAGTGGTGTAAGAATGAGTACTTTCACGTCCATTAATTTAAGGTCATAAAATTAATCATCAAAATTAACACACATAATTATTTTATTATATTTTTAAACATTGGTTTTCAGGGCCAGTTTCACGAAGTACCGTCGCACAATCTCTTTCACATGCTCCTTCGATCCGCCAAATACAATGGCCCTTTTGCGGGCGTTGGGATTCGTCAGCCGTCTTTCAAACTTGTATGAGCCTGTCTTTCTTAGGGTGGCGTACCCAAAAACTCCAGACTGTTCTTCGGAAATATGGACGGTTTGCCAGGGTGTCCACTCAAGTGTTTAATGTCTACTTTTTGACCTCAATTCCGGGTATCAAACCGCTGCAGGTGTAGAGCAATCGTGGCGATAAAAGCAGAATGGCCGACTGCTCTATAGCATGTCGATTACAAATGCCATTTTTGCCCAGTCGTTAAACTTATCAAAATTTTTTCGAGATTCTTGCATAGTTTCAGTTAGTATGCGCGAATTTTAAAAACGGGGCTCAAATGTTCAAGAGTCCGCCTAAAACACACATAGTTCCCAGGTATTATTTTTTAAATTTGTCATTGATAATCAATAATTTATAGTTCTATTTCTATTTTATTTTAATCGATAACATATTTTCTGTTTTGTCATTTATTTTATTTTCCACCGTATTTGCTGCATTCATAAAAAGTAGTTATTTTTCCCTCTTTTTGAAGAGAAAAATGATCGATTTTTTATGAAAAAATTAAAATTTTTTTTGCTGCTCGACACTTTGAATGAGCAGGAAGTGTCTGCTTTCCACAAATACCTCAAGCGCATGTACAAAGGCGAGGAGTCTGCCTTAAAGATTTTCGAGTATGCCAGAAAGTTGTTTCCAAAGCCCTGGGACAAGCAAAAACTTGACATGGAATACGCGTACAGGAAAATATTCCGTACAGCACTGACCGCAGAGGAGCGCAACCGGAAAAAAATGCTGAATTCCCTGTCCGACCTCTATCTGTGGTTAAAAGATTTTCTGCTGACGGAAAAAGTATGCAGCAACTCCCTGGAAAGCCAGGCGTTGTGGTTGCAAATCCTGCATAAACGCGGATTAAAAGAGGAGTTTGCACGCCAGGCAGCAGGCTTTTATACACAAGTTGGTACACCGCCTGAGAAGGGCACCAAGATGTATATGAGAGATCTGGTTGCCGGTTATTTTCAGTTTCAACACCTTTTTTCCGTCAGGCCTTCGCCGCCCATCGGCGCTTTGCAGGAATGCCTGGATGTTCTGAACCTCAATGCCGAAATAATTAAACTAAAAATGACCTGCGAAATAAACACTGCAAAAAAGGTCAGGCCATTGAAATTAGATCCCGAAGTAATGTCCGTTTTTCTTGCAGCCGGAGAAAAAAAGATGGCAAAGAGCAGGCTGTTGCTCCGGATATACAAGGGTATTGATGCGCTTATCCTGACAGGACGGGAGGAGCATTTTAACGAGGTAGAACACTTCGCTTTTTGAGCAGGCCGAAAATCTCGAACCGGGCGAATTACATGGAATTTTGAGTTATCTCCACAACTTTGCGGCGGCACAAATCAGGGCGGGCAAAGAACATATTTATGCCCCAAAACTGCATCGTTTGAACCAGTTTGGCCTGAAGCACAGTTTTTTTACCATCCAAGGCGAAATGTCGCCCACCCAGTTTACCAATATCGTCAATGCAGCCTGCACGGTCAAAGATTTTGATTGGGCAAAGTTGTTTGTGGAAGATCAGTTGCAGCTGGTGTCGGATAAACTACGCGACAAAACCCGGTCATTATCTTTAGCCACCATCTATTTTGAACAGGCGAATTACCGGGAGGTACTGAAATGCCTGGAGGCAAAAGATTATCAGGACATTCACTACATCATTCGTTCCAGACTGCTTATTTTAAGGAGTTATTTCGAACTACAGGAAGACGTGGAAAAAAACCTGGACTACTGCATCGCTTTTGAGGCCCAGTTGATTCGTTACCGAAAACCCAAAACAGGCGCCGTGGAAGCGACGCTGGAATTTGTCCGGGTTTGCAAAATGATCCTGCAGGAAAAAACCGATAAAGAGAGCCTGCTAACGCGGATCACAGAGAACGCTAATTTGTACCTTAGAAACTGGTTGCTAAAGCAGGTAACGCATTACAAAGGCAGGTCTGCCGCTGCCAAACGACGCAAATGAGTTGCAAACCCGCCCCCTACTCCTCAAACCCAAACCCATACACCTCCCCCGGCGCCATCCTTTTCCCAAACTGCGTCACAATCATCTGCGGACTACTGTATTCAAACCGGATACTGCACGCCTTCACAGCCGGGTCGCGCTGAAAACTCAACTGAGCCGGGACTTTTCCTTTGTGGGCGCTGATGGTTTTTACCCCTTTCATGTCGGTAATTTTCCAGTCGCCGGAAGGCCCGATGAGCACGAGGGAGTATTGTTGGCCTGCCACGGTATCGAGCACGGCAATGGGGCGGCGGAAATCGAACGGGCCCCATTCGTCCACCAGGATAAAGCGCCGACCACGTGGAAATCCGTCGGGTAAAACGGCCAGCATCCCGCCGGGAAGGCTGTCGGGTTCATGCAGTTCGCCGAAAGGAATATCGAGCGGCGCGTAGGGGTTTTCGGGTTTGCCGGGATGTTCAAAATTCAGGTTTTGGGAAGCGGCCAGTTCGGGGTGCCGCCAGACGGAGTTCATTTTTTCAGGTGTTCCGTACAGGTCATTTCTCAAAAAGCGCAGGCTGTCATTTGCCTTAGCCGTTTCCAGCAACACATCAAAATCGTAAAACAGGTTTTCGCCGTTGACGGACACATTTTTGGAAGCGCTGATTTTCAAAGGTTTACGCACATTTAAAAACACATTCCGGTCGATGCTGTGGTCGCGGCTGCGGGTATCGCGGTGCTGAACGTAACCCCAATCGGTGGGTTGCCGGTCACGCGCCCAGGCTGGATGCCGACGCTGTCGTCCTGGAATAAATTCTGGCGGATCGTATCGTTTTGTCCGTGTTCGATGGCGATGCCTGTTTTGCAGTCGGCGAGGTAATTGCCCAGAATGAGCGACCCAAAACTGTAGCCGCCCCAGATGCCGTAGGTGCATTCGCGGATGATATTGCCCTGAATGCGGTTGCGCGAAAAAGTGACTTCCACGCCATTGGTGGGGGCATGGCTGAAATCGTTTCCAAAAATGATATTGTCGTTGCAGCCGCCCTGGCCGGAATCCATCGTTGTTTGGCCGGCCCAGAGAAAAAGCCCGTCGCCGGAGTGGGTAGCGGAATTGTAGGCAATGGTATTTTCGTTGCTTTGTTCATACACCAGGATGCCCGCCGAATCCTGTCCGCGCTGGTAAAAGCCGTGCGAATAGCCGCGCACATTCCAGTCCAAACGGTTGTGCATCAGTTTGTTGCGACTACTTCTGTACAGCCCGATACCGAGGCCGGAGTTGAAATGGAAAAAATTATTGTACACTAAGCCGTCGTTGCAGCCGGTCATAAGCAGCGCATTCTGGTTGCCCGTGATACGGCAGCCGCGTACGGTCGCGCCCGGGCAGTTTTTCAGGTAAATACCCGCGCCGTAACGCAGCCACTCGTCCGCGTCGTTGTGGTGGTAACTCAGCCAGTCCGACTCGTCTTCCCGTTCGCGGGTGGACAGCAGCCGGGGCCGGTAGTTGTAGGACAAATCGCAGTTTTCCAGCAGCAGGTTTTCTACATCCTCCGCATAAACGGCAATTTTGTAGCCCCGGATGCGGGCGTTTTTCAAGGTGATATTTTTTCCGCTGATGCGAATGGCATAACCGTAAAACCGGTCGGGCATTGTGGCGTCATCCGCGCCGCGCAATTCAGCGTTTTGGAAATCGACCGTGATGTTTTCGCCCGTGATCGCACAAACCGGCGCTGCTGTCAGGCTATCGGCAGGCAGCAGGTAAGCGCCCGGTTTGATACGGCAGGACGTTGTGATTTTCAGGTCTTTGGAAAGTACAATTTCAGGCGTTTGGGCCAGAAATGTTGCACTGCAAAAGCACAAAAAGAGCGCTTGGGCGATTTTCTTCATGTCATTTTTTGAACAAAAGTAAGGGTTCTACGCAGAGTAGTAATCGCTTGCTCAGATAACTAATCTGAGTGTTGTACCTTTCCGGGGACGGCACTATATTGACGGGGTGACTCGAAGTCACCCCGTCAATAGGCAGCGCGAGATACTGCCAGACGACAATTTTAAATGCACTTAACCAAATATATCAAGCAAAATATTTTACATTAATTCCTTGTAAATGCTTGATTATCAACACTGATAACGAATAACTAAACATGAACCACCCTTCCAAAGTAATCATCGTCGGCGCCGGCCTCGTCGGATCTCTGTGGGCAGTATTTATGGCCCGCCGCGGCTACAACGTAAAAGTATACGAACGCCGTCCCGACATGCGCGCTGCCGGTTACCGGGGCGGCCGCTCCATCAACCTCGCCATGAGCGAACGCGGCTGGAAAGCCATCGAAATGGCCGGTATCCGCGATAAAATTGAAAAAACGGCGCTGCCCATGCCCGGCCGCATGATGCACGCCGTCAGCGGCGAACTGACTTTTCAGCCATACGGAAAAGAAGCCGAAGCCATCTATTCGGTGTCGCGCGGAGGCCTGAACTTCGAACTGCTTGAAATAGCCGACAGTTTCCCCAACGTGGAATTTTTCTTTGAGCACCGCTGCGTGGAGGTCGATCTGGAACTGCCTTTCATCACTTTTGAAGATATGCGCAGCGGCGAAACGAAATTGATGGATGCGCCGCTGATCTTTGCCACCGACGGCGCTTTTTCCGCTGTGCGATACAGCCTGCAAAAAACGGATCGCTTCCAGTACACGCAGTTTTACCTCGAACACGGCTACAAGGAACTTTCCATCCCACCGGCTGCCGACGGTGGTTACCGGCTGGATCCGAAAGCGCTGCACATCTGGCCGCGCGGCAATTTTATGATGATTGCCCTGCCGAATGCCGATTTCAGTTTTACCTGCACGTTGTTCCTGCCTTTTGAAGGGGATGTTTCGTTTGAAAATTTGCAGTCAGACGAAGCGGTACTGGCATTTTTCGGGCGTTATTTCCCGGATAGCCTGGCACTTATGCCCACACTGACCAAGGATTTTCGGGAAAACCCAACTCCTTCGCTGGTGACGGTGAAATGCAGGCCCTGGCAATGGCAAAACCGTATCCTGCTGCTGGGCGATGCCGCCCACGCGATTGTGCCGTTTTACGGACAGGGCATGAACGCCGGCTTTGAAGATTGTACCATCCTGGATGGCCTGCACGAACAATTCAACGGCGACTGGTCGCAAATCATCCCCGTTTTTGCCCGCAACCGCGCTGCCGACGGCGACGCCATTGCGGAACTCGCCCAGCGCAATTTTATCGAAATGCGCGACCTGGTCGGCGATCCCAAATTTTTATTGCGCAAAAAAATTGCCGCCCACCTGCACGCGCAACATCCCGATTTTCTGCCTGTCTATTCGATGGTGACCTTCAGCAACACGCCTTACCACATCGCCCTGGATGAGGAAGACGCTCAAAATCAACTGTTTAGCGAAATCCTTCAGTTGGAAGGTATTGAGGAAAACTGGGCTGAAAATGAGCAGGTGGGGTTATTTTTGGAAATGGAGAAACAGCTCAGGGTATGCGTGCGTAGCGTAAAAAGGAACACAATTGGAGGGATGAGACACGGTTTTCGCGCTTCGCTCGGCGTAGGAATAATGGGGACGCGGATTAAAGGCGGATGACGCGGATTTGCGCGGATTTTTTCCCGCTTTAGAGTTGACACAGATTCCGCCTCAGCAGGTGTTTCTCGTTATAAATTCGATGTAGCCTTCACTTACACTACCAGACCGCGCACCATTGGCCGCCTACTTTGAGCAGTGGAAAACGTGACCATATATACGCCGTTTTGGCCAAGCCAAGCTGTCCAATGGAAAAAAGTCGCTCGTTATCGATCTTACATTCCGCCAGATACTGGCCGACTGCATTCAGGTTCATGTTCATTTATAGAGAAAATATGTTCACTCTAACCGCTGAAGTTTGGCGCTAAAGAGCCGTTAGCGATCTGAGCCGTACTCAAGTGGCTGATAAGGATACAGAAGATAAGTGTTGAGATGAGTTTAATCATGGAGAGCAATTTATCTTTGCAAAGGAATTATAATTCTTTACGAGATTGAATAGAGTTCTATTGTTTTAGAATTCGAACGGTTTGGTCATTTGTTTT